>NZ_JBHLUH010000004.1:0-696958 GCF_042433955.1 Phytohabitans kaempferiae
CTGTCCGGTCCTCAACCTGGACAGAACACCTCAACCCGGAACAACGCCGGGGCCGTGGTCTTTTACCCGATGCATTCAAACAGTTCCTCGCTAACCGACGGGTCAGACGCGCTAAACGCATATGCGATTGGTAGCTCCATAAGAGCCACCATCCGGGTTCCCGTAAAGAATCAGCCGGTCATCCATGGGTCGAAAGATACTCCGACCGACACCTATGCAGTTGAATGGGACGGAATTTCAGCCCTAATTGGATGGGAGCAAG
Source organism: Phytohabitans kaempferiae (assembly GCF_042433955.1). Lineage (NCBI taxonomy): Bacteria > Bacillati > Actinomycetota > Actinomycetes > Micromonosporales > Micromonosporaceae > Phytohabitans > Phytohabitans kaempferiae. The sequence continues at coordinate 263 of NZ_JBHLUH010000004.1, forward strand.
ATGACTATGATTGGGTGCCAATCTCGGCGGGACACGTCGTTCTTGAAGTGCTCAATGACGCTGCCGCGAATGCCGGGTTTGGAACCTACATACAATCATGCAGTCCGGGGTGCGACTACCAACTGTTGCACACGACGCTCGTAGTTGAGGAAGATGCCGAGGCAAGTGATGATGACGTACTTGAGCAGGTCGACTACGGGGTCGTGCGGTTGCGTGTTCCGAGTATCCTTGACCTACGGGACGGCGTGCAAGAGGCGGGTTTTGCCGTTCGAATCGCCTTACGTTCTTTTGCCGAGTTCAAGAACTCGACACGACGTCTAATGAATATTGATGCCCATGTGCGCGAACTGTCGGCTCATATGCTTCACCATAACTACACGCATTCTCGTATAGCTACCCTTAAGCCAAGGAAGCGCCCAAAAGCTCTATGGCACAATAGAGGATGGCGGCGGGAGACCCGAGCACTTGTCGCGGAAGCCTGGCTTAACCTTGCGAATATGGACGTTCTCTCGAAAGCCAGCCATGACAGCCTGGTCGGGCTTGAAGGTAATTACGCCGGCTTACAGCCGCTACTAAAGCGTGACTATGCTGCTGACGTTGCAGCCCTTCATCGACTAAACACCACACCTATTACGGACGCGATAAAGCAGATGACTACTTCTATCGATAATAGGCTGCTTATTCTAGCGACGATACTTGGCGCAATCGGCGGTGGTCTTGCTGGAGCTGTTGCCGCAGTGATCAGCTCAAGTTGAAGCAGAAAGCTGGCCCCATCCCGGCTGCCGTCGACCCACCTACCGGGGAGCGGACCAGGGCGAGGGCGACAAGGTGGAGCGCCCTACCGGACGAACGACCTTGGCGCCCTCGCCCTGGTCTGCTCGGCTCTGCCTGGGTCGTCGGTGGGCGGGATGGATCTTCCAACATCCTGGAGTCGGAGATCCCCCGCCGGAGGCATCTTCTTTGTGGTGAGTCCGGCCGCAGGCCGGTCCTCTTTGTTCTTCTGCCCCGTGTGCTTGCCTGTTCTCAAGGCGGCCCGGGGGCTCCTTGTCATGTGGGTCATCGCGCCGCCGGCGGGGCTATCACCGCCGGGGTGCCGCCCCCGGCCAGCGATAGCTAGGGGGCGGCGGGGTCCCCGAGCGGCGACCCTTGTGGTCGGCCCCTGGTCGGCGGCGCGAGCGGCCCGCGGAGCGGGCCGACTTGAAGACGTACAGAAGGTTCTCACCGCCGGTGGTCGGCACGGGCGGCGTAGGCGCGACGGCTACGGGTGGGCGGGCTCACGTTGGTTGGGTAGATCTGTTGGTGCCGAGGATCCAATGCGGGGTGGCGAGCTTCCACCTTGCCCGTACGCTGGCGGCGTGGACCTTGTTACGGAGGCGAGAGGTTTGGCGGGTGCGTTACTCGCTGAGGAGCTGCCTCGGCGCTGGAGTCACGTTCAGGCCGTTGGCGCGAAGGCCGCGCAGGTGTCCGTCGTTCTAGAGGAGTCCGATCGGGACGTCTTGGTGGCGGCTGCCTGGCTGCACGACGTCGGCTATGCGGCGCCGCTGGCTGGCACCGGGTTCCATCCGCTCGATGGTGCCCGGTGGCTGCGGTCGCGAGGTCTGGACGACCGGGTCGCTTGCCTGGTAGCTCATCACACGTGTGCACTGCTGGAGGCGGACGAACGCGGGCTAGCGGAAGAGTTGGCTGCGGAGTTCGAATGCGAGGAGTCGGCCACTGCGGATGCCTTGTGGTACTGCGATGCCACAACTGGGCCGGACGGCCAGGACCTGAACGTGCTGGATCGCTTGGACGAGATCAGGGCACGCTATGGGCCGGACGCGTTGGTGACGCGGTTCATCGACCGAGCACAGCCCCAAATCGTCGGGGCGGTGCAACGGACAGCGAAGCGGCTGGCTGAGGCAGATCGCGACTAGCCGATGTAAGGCTGATCGAGGTCGGCGTATCCGTGATCGACGCGTAGCCGCATGGACGGATGGATATCAAGCGCCTCAAGCTCCGCTCGGGCTATCCAGGCGACCTCGGGCGTTTCGCTGCTCCGCGTAGGCTCACCGGAGTGATAGCGGGCACGGAAGCAGATCGAAAACTGTTGGCGTACCTCGCCGTCGCTGTAGGCGATGACGTGGTTTGGGTCGCTGTAGATTCCGACAATGCCCGCCACCTCAACCGTGATGCCGGTCTCCTCGTAAGTCTCGCGGACGACGGTTTGAGCGATCGACTCACCGATGTCCTGAGCGCCGCCAGGCAATGCCCAAAGGCCGTTATCGCTGCGCCGGATCAACAGCACTCGCCCATCCTCATCGAGCACGAACGCAGTTGCGGCCACGACGATCCGGTTTGGGGTTGGCGCGTCTGGGTCGTGGAAATACTCGGTCCTAGCCACGGTCGGCGGGGTCCTCCGTTATCTGCCACAGCGGCTTGGCCTTGGACCAAACTCGGTCGAAACTCTCGACGTAGAGGTCGAACAGGTCACCGCCACTTAACCGGCGCAGGTGGAGGGTTGGCGCGTGGGCGGCGGGGTTTCCATAGACGTGCGTGTTGACGAGCATCTCGTCATCGAATCGGTAGATAGAGTTATAGAGCGTTGTGCTGTGAAGGGCAACCGTCGCTCGCTCAACGCCACGGAGCTTCTCGTACCAGGCGAGGACGTTGTTTATCTTGGCGGGTATGGCGTCTCCGATGCCTTCATCCGCGCCTCTGGTGGCGACCCCGACCGACGCGGGATCGCCGACGAGGATCTTTAGAGTCGCCCCGGCGCGAGTCCGTTCGGTGAGGATCTCGACGAGGCGGGGGTGCTGCTCGGGCAGAAACAGGCCGGCGTACACCAGGATCGAAATCTGCTTGCTGGCGCCGGTCAGTAACCGCTTCCATAGATCGATGGGAACCATCGATCGGCGCGGGTAGAGCTGCACCAACTCTGATTGTGATGCTTCGGCGGCCCGTCCGGTCGACACAACCTGCGGCCATAGGTATGACTGGCTCTCGCCGAGGCGGTCCGCAAGGGCGTGCCGATATCGTGGGTACGGAATACGATCCTGCGTGATCCACCGTTCGGCGGTCTTGGGATCGACCCCGGCGACCTCGGCAAGGTCCGTTGGTGTGAGCCGGTTCCTCAGCATCGCGTCGCGCAACCGCTCGTTCGGCACGACATCCTCCGGGGACATCTAGGGACGTCTTAATGTACGACAGGACGTCCGTAGATGTCCAATCTGCGTGGTGAAGTCGTAACGCTGGGTCGTCTTAAGTGGTGCGCATGACCCAAGCGGGAGCCGTTCTTACAGACTGCCTGGCCTGCCGTGGCAAGGGATGGAAGTTCGTAACCCACCGCGTCGAGCTGCGGGCGTTGGCGCTGTCGTGCGGTGGGCGGGTGGTGTCGCGGCGGTCCTGTATGGACTGCTCGGGTTCTGGTCGGGCGTCGGTTGGGTCGTGAGCTGGCGCCGGGGCGGGTGTCAAACGGTGGGCCGGACACTGGAGGGCTTCGGCTGCCGCGATGTTGCCTCGCCCGCCCTGGCGTCTCAAACCGGTGAGAGTGCCTGGGCGCGTGCCGTTCCGGGCTTGAGGAGGAGGTGCAAGGTGCCGACGAAACGGGAGCATTTCCAGTTCTCGTTGCGCTCCCAGATGTTGGGTGCGCGGATGCGTAAGCTGCGCGAGGATCGCGGGTTGACGTTGAAGTACATCGCCTCGTATCTGGGTGTGGAGTTTTCCACCCTCGCTAGATACGAGCGGGCAGAGTGGCCGTTTCGCCGCGATCACGTGATCGCACTTCTGGACGTCTACGGCGTCTATGACGAGCGGGCGCGGGCAGAGCTGGTCGAGTTGGCGACAAACGCGTGGCGGATCAACCTGTGGGAGCCCGCCTACGGCAACCGCCAGAGTGTGCCCGGCGACGACTGGGTGGGCATCGATCACGCCTGGGTTCGGTCGCGGGCTGAGGAACTGTGCGTCTACGCCACGGGGCTGGTTCCGGAGTTGCTGCGAACCCGGGACTACGCCGAGGCGATCCTCCGCCACAGCGACTTGAGCGCGAGCCAGGTCGACCAGCAGGTACGCCGGCTGATGGACCATCAGCTTGTGTTGGATGAGAGGCCGCCCACCCGGTTGACGGCGATCGTGGAGGAGTCGGTGTTGTCCCGCCCGGTCGGCGGCCGGGCGGTGCTGGAGGCGCAGTTGGAGCATCTGCTTCGGGCGGTCGAACGTCCCCACGTCAAGGTCCGCATCCTCCGTACCGGGGTGGGGCTGCACGGTGGCTTGGACAGTGCGTTCACGGTCTGCAAGATGCCCCGCCCCTATCCGGCGGCGGCGCTGGTGGAGCAGTTGGGCGGACATCTGATCCTGGAGGACGTCGATGCCGAACGGTACGTCAAGACGTTCGACAAGCTCGGCGAGCGGGCGCTGAGCGAGCCGGACTCAGCGGAGCTGATCCGCCACGCCGCCACCCGGACCAGCGACGACAACCCGCCCGGCCACGCTGCCCAGCCGTCCGGGCGGCGGGAGCGGGAGACGGTGGCCGTCTGATGCCGACGCTCCCGTTCGACTCCGATGCCACTCGGGCCGCGGTGACCGCGGGCGCGCAAGCGATCGCCGCCTACTGCGACAAGCACGCCATCCAGATCGACCCGGCCCAGTGTGAGGACTTGGCCGAGGTGCTGATCAACCAGTACCAGGCGTTCTATGCCGGCGTCCGCTACGCCACCACCCACACACCACCACCGGCCGAACCCGGCCAGTAGCCGGCCACGGTCCGTCAAGACCGGTCTGCCGCCGCCCCGATGCACTCCTGTCAGGAGCAGCACACCGTGGGGCGGCGGCAGACTCATGTCCGGGGTGACCCGGTCTTGTTGGCTCATGCTCACAGGCACTACGCTCCTGTGTTGACATGTGATCACTGATGTTGCTGGGTGGTGGCCTGTGGCCGGGTATGAGGTGCCGACGCCGAAGTATCTGCGGGTGTTGAACACGCTGCGGGAGCGGATCGAGTCCGGCGCCTACCAGCCGGGGGCGGCGCTGCCGTCAGAGTCGCAACTGTGTACCGAGTTCGGTGTCTCCCGCCCCACCGTCCTCAAAGCCCTCGGCATCTTGAAGCAGGACGGGTGGATCGAGTCCCAGCAGGGCAAGGGCTCCTTCGTCCGCGGCCGCCCACCGGCGGGCCGGGGTGCGCCGCAGTACGCGCAGGATGCGATGGAGTTGGACGAGACGGTGCAGGTGGAAATCCTGCACGTCGGCCCCGTCCTCGCGTCGGCGCGGATCGCGGCGGCGCTGGCGATCCCAGAAGGTACGCCGGTGTATGAGCGGCGGCGCCGGACGGTGTCACAGTTCGGGCCGGTCGACCTGGTCTCCACGTTCGTCCCAGTCGAGATCGCGGTAGGTACGGCGGTCACGAAGCCGGAGCCGATCGCGGGGACATTGACCGAGCACATCGGACGGCTCAAGCAGTTGCGGGCGGACTACGCCACCGAGCACTTGACCGCCCGCACCGTCACCACCGAGGAGGCCGACGTCCTGGCGGTGGAGGCGGGTGAGGCCGTCCTGTTGGTGACGGTGACCCTGCATCAGGCGTCCGGGGAGCCGATCTTGGCCTCGCAGATTGTCATGCCGGGTTCGCGGCACGAGATCGAGGACACCTACCCGTTGCCCTGACCCTGCGGTCGGGCATTGATGGTTTGCGCTATCTGAAGTTTGTCTATCTTCTCCTCGCCTGTGTTTACAAGCCGACGTAGCTTATAAGCACAACAGGTTGTGTCTTGGTTGCATGTGAGGAGAAGCTAGTGGTTCCTCTGTCGTTGAAGGTTCCGGTCCCGTTCGACTACGTCTTCCCGCACGGCGCGCTCGGCCTCGGCGTCGACGCGCAGTTGGACTTCGACCGGCGTGGTCAGGCGGATGATCAGGCGCGGGACAAGGACTCCGGTGAGCGGGTCTGGGTCGTGCGGGTGATGGATCTGGACCCGGAGGCGGGCCGGTTCGGCCGGTCGACCGAGGTCAAGGTCAAGGTGATCGCGCCGCATCGTCCGGTGCTGCCCACGTCCACGGTGCCGGGGTATCCGCCGTCGGTCGCGTTCGACGGGCTGACGTTGACGCCCTATGTGGACTCGCAGCGGTGCAAGTCCACGGGTTCGTGCAAGGCGCGGATGGCGTACTCACTGCGCGCCACCGCCGTTCTGCCGGCTGCCGTGTCGGCGCCGGTTGCGTGATCGCAAATCCAAGTCGCGGGGCGGGTCTTCCTCCGCCAAGAAGCCGGCCCGCCCCGCCCCAACCCTGTTCCCCTCGCTTGGAAGGGAGGGCTGTTGTGCCCACCGTAATCCACCTGCTCCGGCCGTCGACGGGTCGTGGGGAGGTGTGGCGGCACTGCGAGGTCTGCGACGACCTGGTCGCGATGCCACCGCACGCCACCATCTGCGACGCGTGCACCACCATCGCCACCCCCGCCTACGGCGTCCGGCTCGCCACCGACGAGGGGTGGTCGTGATGGCCTCGTTCGCCGCTGAGTTGTCCGCACTGCTGCGGACGATGCCCGGCCTCAACTCCTCGGACGGCGAGCGGGCCGCCTGGTTCGACCGCAAAGCCGACCTGTTCCAGCGCATCGCGAACACGGATGGCCATCTGTCGGCGGAAGCCGTCGAGCTGGCCGGGATCGCCCGGCAGCGCGCTGCTGCACTGCGGGAGGGCCGGTCATGAGGTGCCTTCCCCGTCTGTTCCGCCGGTCGCGGCCGGTGCTGGTGGATGAGATTCGTTGCCCGCACTGCCGGCGTTGGGTCAAGCCCCGCCGGTTCGACCTGCAACACATGGCGTGCAAGACCTGCCGGCGCACGCTCGCCCGGCCGGGGTGGTGGGTGCTGTGACCCGACCTCGCATCACGACCGTGCATCGGCTCGCGGCGCCGGGCATCCTGGCCGCCCGGGAGCTGTACACGGGCTGCCCGGGCGACGTGCTCCGAGTCGCCGCCCTGGTCGAGATCGCCGCCGCCGCAGCGACCCTGGCCCGCACCGTCGTGCGGCTGCGCCACCTGGACCCGGCGGTCATCACGCCGCACGTCACCGACCCGACCGACCTACGGGCCGTGCTCGGCCGGGGCCAGTGGCTGCCCACCATGACCGGCCACGTCCCCGCACCACGACACGACCGGCGGCCCGCCCACCGGGCGTCTGCGTCGGTCCGTCGTCGGCAGGCACGGCGGGCCAGTGCGACAGAACAGCTCCCGCTGCTGCCAGCCAGCAGTGACGGCTCGGGTGGTGGCCGCTGATGCCGCTGATCAACGTCATTCCCGGGGACAAGATCCCGACCGCACCACTCAACGTCCGGGTACCGATGTGGCGGGTTCCTGGCTGGCTCCTGCTGCTGTTCTGGATCGTCCGGGGCGTGGCCCGCCTCGTCGTGGTGGCGGTGCGCTACTGGTGGCTGACCGTGCCGATCGGTGTGGCGTTGTGGGTTTGGGCCGAGTATGGCGGCTTGGTCCTGGGCGGTCTGGTCCTCGGCATCACGGGCGGCTGTCTGGCCTGGTGGCGGCTGCACCCCGCGTCGTGGCTGCGGTTCGGCTGGCACCCACTCGTGGGCCGGTGGCGCAGGCTGTGGGTCTACCGGCGGCGCTGGGCGGCCGCTATGGCCACCTGCGGCCTGGCAACCGTCTTCGACAGCGACCGATACATCCCCCGCCTCGGCCGCGTCCGCTCCAGCCGCTACGGCGACGAGGTCACCGTGCGACTGCTCCCCGGCCAGATCCCCGACGACTGGGCAACAGCCGCACCTCGGCTCGCCTACACGTTCCGGCTCCGGGACGGACGGGCCTACGCGACCAGCAAACCAGACCGGGTCACACTGCGGTTCCTGCGACGCGACCCGCTCGCCGCCCTTGTTGCGCCGCTACCGATCGCGGCCATGCCGGACTTCGCCGCCCTGCCCCTCGGCGTTCGGGAGGACGGGGAGATCTACCGGCTGCGGCTGACCGGTTCACAGCTGCTCATCGCGGGGGCGACGAACTCGGGCAAGGGCTCAGTCATCTGGTCCCTCATCCGAGCCCTCGCCGACGGCATCCGGACCGGGCTGGTGGAGCTGTGGGTCTTCGACCCCAAAGGCGGCATGGAACTCGCCGCCGGACAACCACTGTTCGCCCGGTTCGCCTACGAAGACCCCGACACCATGGCCGGCGTCCTGGAAGAAGCCGTCAAACGCATGCGCCAACGCGCCGCACGCCTACGCGGCATCACCCGCCAACACGTTCCGACGCCCGGTGATCCGACGATCGTCCTCGTCGTGGACGAGCTGGCCGCGCTCACCGCCTACATCACGGACCGGAAGGTCAAAGAACGCATCCGCGAAGCCCTCGGCCTCCTGCTGTCCCAAGGGCGAGCGGTCGGCGTCCACGTCATCGCCGCCCTCCAGGACCCCCGCAAAGAGGTACTGCCGTTCCGGGACCTGTTCCCCACCCGCATCGGCCTACGCCTCACAGAGAAGGAACAGGTCGACATGGTCCTCGGCGACGGCGCCCGCAACCGCGGCGCCCTCTGCGACCACATCCCCGAAACCACTCCCGGCGTCGGCTACATCGCGCTCGATGGAGTGCGGGAACCGGTCCGGGTGCGGTTCTCCTACCTCACCGACACCGACATCGCCCAACTCGTCCGCGACTACGCACGGGCGGGAGGTGCGGCATGAGGGCCGAGCGGATCGAGGGCGTGGTCCTGGTCCTCATCCTCCTGGTAGTCGGCGGGCTGGCCGGGGCGGCGTCCTTCACCCACGTGCACGACTGGACCATGCACAACTCACCCACCGGCACCGGGGACTGGTTCGGCTGGGCCAACGCCGCCATCTCCGAACTCATCCCCCTCGCCGCACTCCTGACCATCCGAAGGCGACGTCGGACCGGCGGCCCCATCGGCTACCCGATGTTCCTACTCATCGCCGCCGTGTGCCTGTCCCTGGCGGCGCAACTCGCGGTCGCCAAACCCGGCCTATCCGGCTGGCTGCTATCGGCCGTGCCGGCGCTGGCGTTCCTCGGCCTGTCCAAACTCGTCCTCACCGTCCCAGCCCCACCATCCACACCAGAGCCCGACAGGACGGACCAGGACGGCGACCGTCCCGAGCCCGTACCGGTGCAGGTCAACACCGAGGACGACCAGGACGGCGTCACCGTCGACCTCATCCAAACCGCCCGCCAAATCGCCAACGAACACCAGACCACGACCGGACGGCCAATCACCCGCGACGAACTCCGGGCCGCGCTGCGCATCGGCAACAGCACCGCATCAGACCTGCTGCGGCAGATCCGCCACGTCGGGCGGTCGGCGCTCGTGCCGGTGACCGGCTTCCCCTCTCGCAACGGAACCTCGGCCGGAGGTGACCAGTGACCAACCCGCACCCCGTCGACCCACGACCCGGCTCCCGCGCCGCCCGCATGCGCCAACCCCTCGCCAAAGACGCACTGCGACTGCTCGCCGAACAACACGGCGTCTGTACCCGTCCCCTCGCGCTAAGGCGCACGGACACGCACACCGGGCTGACCGAGGTCGTGGAAGTGCCGTGCGGGGCGCGGCTGGCCGCCAAATGCAAGCCCTGCGCCGAACGCAACCGCCGCCTACGCATCCAACAAATCCGCGAAGGCTGGCACCTGGCCGACGAACCCACCATCCAACCCGACCGGCCCACGGGCGAGGTGTTGGAACTGATCCGCTACCGGGCACACCTGGAGTTCGCCCGCGAACAGCTCGCCTACGAACCGATGGCACCCGACGAGCGGGCCGCACAGCTCGCCGACCTCGACGGCGCCATCACGGAGATTGACGAACACCTGGCCCAATCCAACCTGCGCGGCAACCTCACCCCACGCGACCGGGACGCCCACCGGCCACGCCGCAAACGCTCCACCAAGCGGCGGCAAGACTCCCCGGACCTGCCCCGCCTCCCGGTCGACAACCGGACCGTGGGCCGGGTCTACACGAGCAGGACCGGCAAGACGCACCGGCCCTCGATGCTGGTCACGCTCACCCTCGACTCCCGCGGACCGGTACACCAACACATCCGGCGCGGCGCCTACATCCTGCCCTGCGAATGCGGACAACGACACAACCAACGAGACGACGTGCTCGGCACTCCCATCGACCCCAACACCTACGACTACCGGCGGGCCGCGCTCGACGCCATCCACTTCGCCCGCGTCCTCGACCGCTGGTGGCAAAACCTACGCCGCGCCGCCGGATGGAACGTCCAATACGCCGGCGCGGTCGAGCTGCAACGCCGCCTCGCACCGCACGCACACTTCGCCATCCGCGGCACCCTGCCCCGCCGCCTGCTCAAGCAGGTAGCGGCCGCGACCTACCACCAAGTGTGGTGGCCAGCCTTCGACCGACCGAAGTACACAGTGGACCGGCCGCCGGTCTGGGACACCGACCAGAGCGCCTACGTCGACCCACGCACCAAACAGCCTCTACGCACATGGGGCGAGGCGCTGGACGACCTGGAAGAGGCCGACGCGGAACCGGCCTACGTCGCCCGCCTCGGCCGGATCGACGCGCGAGGCATCGAGGCTGGCGGCAAGGACACCGAACGCGCCATCCGCTACGTGACGAAGTACGTCACCAAAGACCTGACCGAGCATGCGACGCCGCAGTCCGACGCGCAGCGCGCGCACTTCGACCGGCTCCACGCCGAGCTAGCCACTCTCCCGTGCTCACCAACGTGCGCCAACTGGCTCCTCTACGGAATCCAGCCAGACGGCGTCAAGGCCGGCCTGACACCCGGGCGCTGTTCCGGCAAAGTCCACCAGCGGGCCACCCTCGGCTTCACCGGACGCCGAGTGCTCGTCTCGCGGCAATGGTCCGGCAAGACCCTCGCCGACCATCGCGCGGACAACCGGGCGTGGATCCGCGCCATCCTCGGCGGCGGCCTGGCCGACACCGAGGAACAGCCACAAGATGACCGGTACTCCTTCGAGCTGGCACGGCCCGACGACCCGGACATCCCACCGCTCGAACATCGGATCCTGCGCGCGGTCTCCGCACGCATCCGATGGCGAACAGAGCTGCACCAAGCCAGACAACGGCTTTCGGCAACTGCCCACGAAGCAGCGACGCAAGCCGCATGACCGGAAGGGGTTCCACCTTGGACAAAGCGGAGTTGACCTACTCGCGCGCCGGGCTGCCCATGCTCCTGGCGGTCCCTCGCGCGGCGCAACTCCTCGGCATCTCACGATCCGCGGCCTACCGGCTGGCCGCGAGCGGAGACCTGCCCGTCCGGCGCCTGGGCGGCCGGGTCTACGTCGTCACCGACAAGCTCTTCGACATGGTGGAGGCAGCATGAAAGGCCACGTGTACCGGCGGGGCAAGACCTTCACGTACGTCTTCGACGGTCCGCCCGACCCGCTTTCCGGCAAGCGTGCCCAGGTGACGAAGGGCGGCTTCGCCACCGAGCGCGAGGCGTGGTCGGCGTGCCGCGAGGCGATGAAGCGGGCCGAGGAGGGCCGGCACGTCGCCCCGTCCCGCCGGACGGTCGGCGGCTACCTCGTGGACGAGTGGCTGCCAGCGATCAAGAGCGCGACGAAGCCCACCACGTGGGCCAACTGGAAGGTCTACGTGGACTCCTACGTCGTGCCGGTGCTCGGCCCGGTGAAGCTCCAGCAGCTCACCGCGCCGCAGCTCCAGGCGTTCTATGACCACCTCCTGACCAAGGGGCGGGTGAAGGTCGACACCGTGTCAGCGATGTACGAGCTGTGGCGCCAGGGCCGCGAGGCAGGCAAGGAGCCCACACCCCGCCGGCTCGCGTCGACCACCGGGGCCACCATCCACGCGGCTCGGGCAGCGCTGCGGCGCTTCCGGACCGGGCAGGTACCGAAGGGGCGCACTCCGGGCCTGGCTCCCAAGACGGTCCGCAACGTCCACGTCATGCTGCACAAGGCGCTCGCGGACGCCGCCAAATGGCGATACGTGGTCGAGAACGTCGCTGCCTCCGCCAACGCTCCGAAGCCCGGTCGGCGGCGGCCCACTGTGTGGACTCCGGAGCAACTGGGGACGTTCCTGCGATTCGTCCAGGCGGACCGGTTCTACGCGCTCTTCCTCCTCGCCGCGACCACGGGCCTACGCCGCGCGGAGCTGTGCGGGCTGCACTGGTCGGCGGTCGACCTGACCGCGGCGACCCTGGCCGTGGAAGAAACGCGCGTGGTGGTCAACGGGCGGGCCGAGGACGGCGACGGCAAGTCCGACAACGCGCCCCGGCTCCTCTCCCTCGACCCGGCCACCGTGGCGGCGCTGCGCGACTTCCTCAGCCGGCAGCGAGGCGAGCGGGCCTTCTTCAAGACCGACTACCGCGACACCGACCGGGTCTTCACCTGGGAGGACGGACGGCCGGTGCATCCGGACGTGATTCGGCAGCGCTTCAACCGGCTCTCGGCGCGCTGTGGGCTTCCCCACATCCGCCTGCACGACATCCGCCACAGCTACGCGACCGCCTCGCTCAAGGCCAGCGTCAACCCGAAGATCGTCAGCCAGCGGCTCGGCCACGCGTCGGTCGGCTTCACCCTCAGCGTGTACTCCCACGCCCTGCCCGGCATCGACCGCGAGGCAGCCGGCACCATCGCTGACCTGATCTTGGGCGAGAGCGGCGAAGAGGATGACCGTTAGCAGCGCCGTTAGCAAATGGGTACGAAAACGCCCTCCCAGATGATCTCTGGAAGGGCGTTTTCCCTGAGTAGCGGGGACAGGATTTGAACCTGCGACCTCTGGGTTATGAGCCCAGCGAGCTACCGAGCTGCTCCACCCCGCGTCGGCCTGTTAACCCTAGCGCACCCCTTGCCGTACCTGCAAAACGGGGCGAGCATGGCGTGCCGCGCGCGGGATATCCGCAGGTCAGCCGCCCCCTGGTGTCGCTGACGGGGATGCCGGTGGTGAGGCTGCCGTGCCGGTCGGTGCCGGTGTGGCGTTGTTGGCCGGGCGGTTGGCGGCGTCCAGCGCGGACTGGAACTCGGCCATCGCCGCGTCGAAGGCTCGCAGGGCGCGGCCCTCGCGCTCGAAGTCGTTGGCGGCCCGGGCCGCCTTGACCTCGGTCCACGCCTGCTCGACCTTCGCCGCGGCGGCTGCCAGCTCAGGCGTGAGCGTCATGTTGCCCGGTGGCTGCTGCGGCGGGTTTTCGCCCTCGGGCGGATTTTCGCCCTGCGGCGGCTGCTGCGGCGGCTGGCCGGACTTGCCGAGTTCGACGAGTTGGTCGATGCCTTCCTTCAGCGAGTTGGCCAGCACGACGTACGAGCCACCGTCGCCGTACGACATCAGGACCTTCTGGAGCACCGGGTAGGCGTTCTCCTGGTTGCTCTTCACGTAGACCGGCTCGACGTAGAGCATGCCGCCGCCGAACGGGAGGGAGAGCAGGTTGCCGTAGAGCACCTGCGCCTGGTTCGACGAGAGCAGGTTGAGGTCCTGTCTGATCTGGGCGTTGGTGTTGGTCATCCGTTGGTGGACCTGCACCGGGCCCTGCACCGCCGTCTGGTCGGGCAGCTCCCACACCTGCAACTGTGGCTTGCCGTCGACGTAGGAGCCGGAGATGATCGCGGCCAGGTTCTGCCGGCCGAGTGGGGTGACCGCCGAGGTGATCTGGAAGCGCGGCTCTCCCTGGTTGGGGAACTCGGTGTACAGGTAGTACGGCGGCTGCTTCACGCCCGTGTCGGGGGCGTCCGGCGTATTGGGCACCTCCCAGAAGTCCGACCCGTTGAAGAACTCGCCCGGGTCGGTCACGTGGAAGCGGGCCATCAGGTTGCGCTGCACCTTGAAGAGGTCAGCCGGGTAGCGGAAGTGCGCGGACAGCTCGGCCGGCGTTTCCGACTTAGGCGTCACCAGGTCGCCGCCGAACGCCTTGTTCCACGCCTTGAGCACCGGGTCGGCCTCGTCGAACTCGTACAGCCGGACCGTGCCGTCGTACGCGTCCACCGTGGCCTTGACCGAGTTGCGGATGTAGTTGACGTTTTCCCGGGCGAGCTGGAACGTGCCCACGTTGGTCAGCTCGTCGGCCGTCTCGGTCTGGAGGTTGACCCGCTGGGAGTACGGGTAGGTGCCGGCCGTGGTGTAGCCGTCGAGGATCCACACGATGCGGCCGTTGACCATCGCGGGGTACGGGTCGCCGTCCATGGTGAGGAACGGCGCCACCTTCTCCACGCGGTCGCGGGGGTTACGCACGTACAGCAGCTTGGAGTTGTCGTTGACCGCGTCGGAGAGCAGGAAGTTGGACTCCCGCTCCTTGATGCCGTAGAGCAGCCGCCGCATGAACGAGCCGATCTCGACACCGCCCTCGCCGGTGTACGTGTAGTTGATGCCCTGGTCGTCACCGCCGCCGGTGGGGCGGTCGTACTCGACGTTGCGCTCGGGGTCGGTCTGCCCCACGATCGCGTAGTCGGCGCCCTGCTGGCCGCCGCCGACCCGCTCGCCGTAGTAGATGCGCGGCTGCTCGACGTCGATCTGCTCGGTCCGCGAGGCGCACTGCTCGGCGGTCTGGTCGTCACCGAGGAAGCCGGAGACGAAGTAGGGCTGGCCGCCACAGACCACCTGGTTGGCCGGCGCGCCGACCAGCCCGAAGCCGTGCGTGTAGACGGTGTGGCGGTTGAGCCAGTTGCCCTGCTGGGCGGTGAGGCGGCTGTAGTTGATCTCGCGGACACCGACCACGTAGTCCTGGGTCTTGCCGTTGATCGTGTACCGGTCGATGTCGAGCTTCTGCCCGAAGTCGTAGAAGCCACGGACCTGCTGGAGCTGCGTGTACGACTGGGAGACGAGCTCGGGGTCGAGCAGCCGGATGTTGGGCACGACCGACGTGTCGGTGGCAAGCTCGGGCGGCGGCCGAAGATTGGTGGCGTTGTATCCCTCTACGGCGGCATCTCTGAGCCCGAACGCGTCGCGCGTCGCGTTGATGCTCCGCTCGATGTAGTCGCGCTCCTTGTCGCGGAGGCTGGGGTTGACCTCGAAGGTCTGCACCGCCCACGGGTAGATGCCGCCGATCGCGACCGCCGAGATGCCGAGCAGCGCGAGCGAGACGCCGGGCCACACGAGGTTACGCATGACCGCGTTGGAGAACACGATGATCGCGATGGCCACGACCACCGAGATGTACGCCAGGATCTCCTTGGCCGGCAGCAGCGCGTTGATGTCGGCGTAGCCCGCGCCGTAG
Organism: Phytohabitans kaempferiae; assembly: GCF_042433955.1. NCBI lineage: Bacteria > Bacillati > Actinomycetota > Actinomycetes > Micromonosporales > Micromonosporaceae > Phytohabitans > Phytohabitans kaempferiae. The sequence continues at coordinate 15,386 of NZ_JBHLUH010000004.1, forward strand.
AGGTTGGGCGGGTCCTGCTCGAGCAGGAGGGCGCGCCGGTCCAGCACGTACGCGATGGCCTTGAGCAGCACGAACGCCGCCACCAGCGAGGTCAGGTGGGCGCGCGCGGCGGTCGTCATGCGGTCGCCGATGCCCTGTAGCCGCACGCCGCCGAAGATGTAGTGGACGGCGAGGGCGCCGAGCACCGAGAGCACGACGGCGGTGAAGCCGACGCCGAGCACGTATCGCCAGAAGGGGTACTCGAAGACGTAGAAGCTGACGTCGATGTTGAACTCGGGGTCCTGGACCCCGAACGGCGTCGAGTTGCGGAAAAGCAGCCAGTCGCGCCACCGGCTCTGGCCGGAGAGGCCGGCGAAGAGGCCGATGATCACGGAGAGTACCGCGATCCACGTGCCGATGCGGGGGCTCAACACCATCCGGTACCGCTCGAGCGTCGCCTGCTCCGCCGAGTGCGGCCGCAGCAGGGGGCGCAGCCGGTAGGCGAGATAGAGGTTGCCGCCCACGACCACGGCCATGGCGAGGCCGATGGCGAGGAAGAGCAGGATCCGGGTGGTCAACACGCCGGTGTAGACCTGCGTGTAGTCGACCTCGTCGAACCATAGCCAGTCGGTCCACACCTCGACCGCCCAGCCCATCAAGGTGAAAAGTAGGAACACCCCAATGAGGACGCCGACGGTGACGCGGCCCCGCCGGCTCATTCTCGGCAGAGGACTGCTACGCATGACCACGGTAAGCTCCGCACGCTTGTTGACTGATCCGCTCCGATCAGGCACCTACAGTACGGGGTGTACCTGAAAGTCACGCGCCCCAGCCCTACCCTGCGGGTCTTACGCGTGCCGCGGCCCCGCGGAGGGTCGTCTCAGCACAGCGTCGGCTGGCCGCCGTCACGGAGCGTCTTCAGGGCGGCGAGCGCCTCTTTGAGCGTGGCCACCTTGACCAGCGGAAGGCCGGGGCGGGCGTTGGCCCTGGCCTCGGCGCAGTTGTCGGCCGGGGTCAGGAAGACCACCGCGCCCGCCTCCTTGGCGCCCACGAGCTTCTGCGGGATGCCGCCGATCGGGCCCACGTTGCCTTCGTCGTCGATCGTGCCGGTACCCGCGATGATCTTGCCGCCGGTGAGGTCGTCAGACTCGATCTTGTCGATGATGCCCAGCGCGAACATCAGGCCCGCGCTCGGCCCGCCGATCTCCTCCAGGTCGATCTTGAGCTCGAACGGATGCGGCTGCTTCGACTCGATCTCCACCCCGATCCGCGGCGGCTCGCCGTCGGCCGCGCGGGAAGTGATCTTCGCGGTGGCCGTCGCGTCGCCCCGCGTGTACTCGATGGACAGCTCCGTGCCGGCCGGCTTGGCCCGAATCAGCTCGGTGAGCTTGGGCGCGCTCGTCACCGCCTGGTCGCCGACCTTGGTGATCACGTCGCCGGCGCTCAGGATGCCTTCGGAGGGGCCGCCGGCGGTGACGTTCTTGACCGACACCTGTACCGGAAATCCCAGCTCGCGCAGCGCGGCGGTCTCGGCGCTGCTCTGCGATGCCCGGAAGTCCTCCGCGTTGCGCTCCTCCACCTGCTGCTCGGTCTGGTCCGGCGGGTAGATCAGCTCGCGCGGTACGACCGCCTCCTCGTCGCTGAACCAGCCGGCGATCGCGGAGAGCAACTTGACGTCGGGCTGCACGCCCACGGTGGTCAGCCGCAACTGCCCCGCCGAGGTGGTGGTTTGGGCGCCGGTGACCTGAATGACCTCTTTGCCGTCGTCCTTGCCCAGCGTGTCGACCGTGGGGCCGGGACCGAGCACCACGTACGGAATCGGGGCGGCCAGCACCCCAGCACTCAACAGCGCGGTTATCAACGCGCCGAGGAGAACCGTGACACCGCGACGTCTCATGCGCGAAGCGTACATACCCGGGTTTCACCCTGAGCTGAGAGCGCGGGCCGCGCGTTGGGACGGGGCCGGGCGTACCGTTGGTGACGTGCCTGATATCCCGTTCGGCTTCGCTCTCCCGGGCGCCCAGCCGCCCGACCCCAACGATCCGCAGCAGATGCAGCAGTTCATGGCTCAGCTGCAGCAGTTGCTCGCGACGCCGGGCAGCGGCCCGGTCAACTGGGACCTTGCCCGCCAGGTCGCTGTGAGTCAGCTCGGCTCGGCCGACCCGGCGGTCAACATATACGAGCGCAACGAGGTCGACGAGGCGCTCCGCCTGGCCGATCTGTGGCTTGAGCCGGCCGCCGCGCTCCCCTCGGGCATCCGCACCTCGGTCGCCTGGACCCGCAACGAGTGGATCTACAACACGCTCGACGTGTGGCGCAAGCTGTGCGACCCGGTCGCCGGCCGCATGGTGGCCGCGATGGGCGACCTGGTGCCGCCGGAGGCGCGCGCCCAGCTCGGCCCGATGCAGTCGATGGTCACCACGCTCGGTGGCGCGCTCTTCGGCGGCCAGCTGGGCCAGGCGCTCGGCTCACTCGCCGCCGAGGTGCTCTCCGCCGGCGACATCGGCCTCCCCCTCGCACCGGCCGGCACGGCCGCGCTCGTCCCGGCCAACATCAGTGAGTACGGCAAGGGGCTCGAGCTTCCCCTCGACGAGGTGCGCCTCTACGTGGCGCTGCGCGAGGCGGCCCACCAGCGCCTGTTCCAGCACGTGCCGTGGCTGCGCGGGCATGTCCTGACGGCCGTCGAGACGTACGCGGTGGGCATCACGGTCAACCGCGAGGCCATCGAGGAGGCGATGAGCCGCATCGACCCCACCAACCCGGAGTCGATGCAGGCGATCGCGCTCGAGGGCATCTTCACACCGGAAGACACGCCCGCGCAGAAGGCGGCGCTGGCCCGGCTGGAGACCGCGCTCGCACTGGTCGAGGGCTGGGTCTGCCACGTGGTCGACCAGGCCGCCGCCGACCGCCTCCCCAATGTCGTACGCCTCGGTGAGGCCTTCCGCCGCCGCCGCGCGGCGGGCGGTCCGGCGGAGCAGACCTTCGCCGCGCTGGTCGGCCTTGAGCTGCGTCCCCGCCGGCTGCGCGAGGCCGCAGCGCTGTGGGCGGCCCTCACCGAGCACCGGGGCACCGCCGGCCGCGACGCCCTGTGGGGCCACCCCGACCTGCTCCCGTCGGAAGACGACTTCGCCGACCCGCAGACCTTCGCGCGGTCCCAGCTCGACCTGGGCGACCTCGGCGACCTCGGGCTGTAACTCACAGGCTCACCGCTCGGGCCCTGCGCACCGCCACCAGGCGGGGGCAGGGCCCGCGTGCTTCGACGGCCGTCGGCCCGCCGCGCCGCAGTCAGGCGGAGAGCAGTGCGCGGGTCGTCTCCCAGCCCTCGACGGCGGGGTCGAGCGTGGCCAGGTCGGCCGGGCCGCGCAGGCGCCGCCACCCCGGGCTCGACCCGACGTCCGGCAGGTGGGGCGCGGCCGACCGCACCCCGGCGATCGAGCCACCGTCCAGGTCGACGGCGGGCAGCCAGTCCGGGGCGGGCAGCCGCGCCGCCATCCCCAGCAGCCCGGGCCCCGGGTCGGCGGGAGCGACCGCGATCGGGCGCGTGGTGAGTGGGCGCAGCAGCTTGCCCAGCAGCAGCCCGGGCACGTCCGGCGCGTCGGCCGCCACGGCAGCCGCCTGGTCGAAGCCGTCCTTGGCCGCCGCCGCGAAGATCGCACCGGCGGTGAGATCCGGCACCTCGTACACCGGCATCGAAGGCCATGCCACCGACTCGGCCAGCGCACGGTCGGCGGCGAGCGCGGCGATGGCCGGCTCCACCTCGTTGAGCGTGGCCAGCAGGTCGACGACGTCTTCGGCGAACGCGGCGCGCCAGGTCGCCGGGTCTACGCCAGGCGGACTCCAGGTCACCGGCCCCAGCACTGCGATCACCACTCGCCGCGTCACGATGCCCAGGCTATCCGGCCGCTGGCCTACCCTTCCGGAGTGGCTGACTGCTTGTTCTGTGGCATCCTCGCCGGCTCCGTCCCCAATTTCGTGGTGGCGGACGAGCCCGCGGGCTTCGCGTTCCTCGACACCAGGCCGGTCTTCAAGGGCCACACGCTCGTGGTACCCCGCGACCACGCCGTCGTCCTCGCCGACCTCCCCGCCGACCAGCTCGCCCCCTTCTTCGGCCTGGTGCAGCGCGTCGCGGTGGCGGTCGAGGAGGGTCTGGGAGCCGGCGGCACGTTTGTGGCGATGAACAACAAGGTGTCGCAGTCGGTCGCCCACCTCCACGTACATGTGGTGCCCCGCACCAAGGGCGACGGCCTCCGCGGCTTCTTCTGGCCGCGCACCAGGTACGCCTCAGGCGACGAGGCCCGCGAGTACGCCGGGAAGATCTGCGCCGCTCTGGGGTAACCAGACCCTTGGTAAGGGTTGGCCGGCACGCGGTGTTACAGACAGCGGAGAAAGGAGCTCGCAGTGTTCTTGCGGCGGATGAAGCATGAAGTGCCCTCCCCCGACCAGGCCCTGCCCGGCCGCTCGATCGAGATGCCGGTAGCCGACCGCCACACCGTGCTCGGCACCCCGTTGCGCGGCCCCTGGCCGGAGAGCGCGGAGGTGGCGGTCTTCGGGATGGGCTGTTTCTGGGGCGCCGAGCGCCTGTTCTGGAGTCTCCCCGGCGTGATCTCCACCTCGGTCGGTTACGCGGGCGGCTACACGCCCAACCCCACTTACGAGGAGGTCTGCTCCGGCCAGACCGCACACGCCGAGGTCGTCCAGGTCGTCTACGACCCCAGCCAAATCGGATACGAGCAGCTGCTGAAGGTCTTCTGGGAGAACCACGACCCGACCCAGGGCATGCGGCAGGGCAACGACGTCGGCACGCAGTACCGCTCGACGATCTACACCACGACCGACGAGCAGCGCGTGGTGGCGGAGGCGTCGAAGGCGGCCTTCGCCCCGGTGGTCGCCCGCAGCGGCCGCGGCGAGATCACGACCGAGATCGCCCCGCTCGACGAGTACTACTACGCCGAGGACTACCACCAGCAGTACCTTTCAAATGACAAAAACCCCAACGGGTACTGCAACCACGGCCCCACTGGCATGACCTGCCCGATCGGCGTGGCCAAGACTGAAGGTTGAGCCATAGTCGGGGGAGGCCCACGACGTCTCGTCGGGGCCTCTTTCCCACTCGCCCGCTGAGTGATCGCATGCGAATCTCCAGCCAGGCTTGGCCACTCTGTACAGATTCCTATACAGTTTGCGCGTGACGATCCTCCACGATCCTCGCCAGGTGAGCGTGACCGAAGCAGCTCAACGAGGCGTTGCCGGCCTGGTGTCCGACGCGGAGCACGGGTCGGACGTCGTGGTAACACGCAGACAGAAGCCTGTGGTGGCCGTCGTCAGCATGCGTCGACTCGCCGAGATCGAAGAAGCCGTGGCGGACCTGCACGACCTTGCGCTAGTACTCGCTCGCTCAGCCACAGACGACGGCCGGCGCACGTCTTTCGACGACGTTCTCACGGCCTTCGGCCACACCCGGGAGTCAATCCAAGAGCTCCCAGACGACCAGTGACCGATGGCTGAGATCACCTTCACTGACGCAGCCATCGACGATCTGCGACGCATCGGTCCCGAGGCTGTTCCCAAGGTTCTCAAGAAGATCCTCCTCCTCGCCGAGAACGCGGAGGCCGGCTATCCGCTCGGTGGCGCACTAAGCGGCTTTCGGAAGCTGATCGTCGGACGCAACACCTGGCGGGTCATCTACCGCATCACGGACGACAAGGGGATCGAGATCTGCGAGGTCTGGGCCGTCGGTGAGCGCGCCGACGCCGAGATCTACCGCGAAGCGACCGCTCGTCTCCATGACGCGTCCGAGGCCAAGCCTGGATTAGCGACCCTAGCCAAGGTCGTAGAACGGCTGGGCCGACTGGCCGGCGACATCACTGTTCCCCAGGCACAACCGAGAGAGCCCGTCCCAGCCTGGCTCGCCGAGCGTTTGATCTACACGGCTGGTCTTCCACGTGAGCAGGTCGCCGCACTGGATCTTCACCAAGCAGTTGATCTTTGGACCGCCTACGTGTCGGGGCAGAGATAGCCACAAGCCCGATACGGAGCATCCTTCGGACTCCAAGACGGAGTCCTGAGGGCTCGGCGCCGGGCTGGCCGTGTGGCGAAATAGCCGTTGCCGATCAACTGTCGCGGTGGATAGCGTGGCGGTACACGGGAAGGGAGGTGGTCCAGCTTTGTGTAGCAATAGGACTCGTGAGGTGGCTGTCCGCTAGCCGCTGTCCTTGACACAGCACGTCGTCGAGACCGTGTGGCAGCGGTGCGGCGAATCCAAGTCAGCCACCCGACCCCCGGGGTGCCGGCCCAGTCCAGCCGGCCCGCGCGAGCGCGCGGAAGCCCCGGGGGTCGCTGCATTTCCGAGCCGGTCGAGGGGAGGCAGCGTGCGTGAGTTCGTGGTGCTCGGCACGGCCAGCCAGGTGCCTACCCGCCACCGCAACCACAACGGCTACCTGCTCCGGTGGGACCGGGAGGGCATCCTCTTCGACCCGGGCGAAGGCACGCAGCGCCAGATGCTCCGGGCGGGCGTCGCCGCCTCCGATGTGACGCGGATCTGCGTGACCCACTTTCACGGCGACCACAGCCTCGGGCTGCCCGGTGTGATCCAGCGCATCTCGCTCGACCGGGTGCCGCATCCGGTGGTCGCCCACTTCCCGGCCGGCGGCGCGCACTTCTTCGCCCGCCTGCGGTACGCGACGAGCTTCTACGACCAGGCCGACATCCGCGAAGCCCCGATCACCGGCGACGGCCCGATCACCAGTGAGCCGATGCCGAGCGGGCCGCAGAGCGAGATCATGATCGAGGCGCGCCACCTCCACCACTCCGTCGAGACCTACGGCTACCGGCTCACCGAGCCGGACGGGCGGCGCATGCTGCCGGAGCGGCTGGCCGCGTACCAGATAGCCGGTCCAGCCGTCGGGGAGCTCATCCGCCGCGGCCACCTCGACCTCGACGGGCGCCGTGTGCACATCGACGAGGTGAGCGCGCCGCGCCCCGGGCAGAAGTTCGCGTTCGTGATGGACACCGGGCTGTGCGACAACGTGTTCGCGCTGGCCGAGCGGGTCGACATGCTGGTCATCGAGGCCACCTTCCTGACCGAGGACGCCGCGATGGCCGCCCAGGTCGGCCACCTCACCGCGGCCCAGGCCGCGCGCGTCGCCACCGAGTCGGGGGTACGGCGACTCGTGCTCACCCACTTCTCCCAGCGCTACGACGATCCGGCGCGCTTCGTGGCGGAGGCGCGGGAGCACTTCGACGGCGATCTGGTGGTCGCGGAGGATCTCATGACGGTGCCGGTACCGCCGCGGGTCCAGATAGCCTCGGAACAATGGGGTTCACGATCCGATCCGCGGGCGAGCGGGACCTGACCGCTGTCGGGACGTTGCACTACCAGTCGCGTGCCGCGGCATACTCGGGCTTCATCCCGCGCGAGGCGCTCACCGCGATGCCGGTGTCCAGCTCGATCGACTACTGGACCGAGCGGTGGCGCTACGAGCGCGAGACCCACCAGTTGACCGTGGCGGCCGAGGGCGACGGTGTGGTGGGCTTCACCTACCTGGGGCCGGACGAGGAGCCCGGCACCGGCATCCTGCAGGCGATCCACGTCTCGCCGCAGGTGCAGGGGCAGGGCGTGGGCGGCGCGCTGATGGCCGACGCGCTGGAGAAGCTCGCCGCGGCCGGCTGGCACCACGCGGTGCTCTGGGTCCTGGAGCAGAACGCGCACGCGCGCGGCTTCTACGAGCGCGGCGGATGGCGGCCCGACGGGGCGCGGCGGGAGGACTACATCGGACCGGCGCTGGTGCACCAGATCCGGTACGCCCACCCGCTCTAGGAAGGTGTCCGGAGGATCGGCTGGGCGAGAGTACGTGACCGATGTATGCGGGGGAACCGGTGACCACGTACCCTCGCCCGCCGTACCCAACCCAAACCGGGGGAAACGCCTGGCCGGAGGCGCCGGACCGACGGAGGCTTGCCGGTCTCCAAGCTTGGGTGGGCCTTGCGGGGCGCCTCGGTGCTGGCGGGGCACCTCGGCGTCGACCGCGGGTGTAGAAGTCTCGAAGTGTCAGTCGAAGGGGCCGCGGTTGGTGGGACCCCACCGGCCCGCCCCGCCCAGGTCTTCGCGCCACCCGGGTAGTGCGCGGAGCCCGTTCAGGTCGTGCCGTGCCGTCCACGCCTCGCGCCAGGGCCGGCGGGATGCCGCCTCGGCGCGTTGGGCGAGCCGTCTGGGTTGGCAGGGCCACTCCGAGCCGCACCAGACACACTTGCCGTCGTGGTCGGGTTGTGCGTGCCGGCCGAGCATGGTTTGTGCGTCTCGCCAGAGCAAGCGGTCCACCACGTCGGTCGGCTCCGTGTGGTCAATGCTGACCATTCCGTCCGTCCCCCTTTCGGGAGCCACGCCTAGTCAACGTGGTTCGCGAGCTGCCTGATCGGACAGCTTGTGCGACGCAGGTAGATTGCCACTTTCGGGGTATTAATGAGTCTTTTTCACCATGGCCCGGAACCCGCCTCCACAAGATCGTATGAGCAGCCCGAAAGGGGCGTTCGCTCAGAGCGGATGACAGCCGGGCATGGCGCTCGCAGCCGGTGCGTTGCCAGCATCATGAGCACCGAACGCGAAATCGAGCGGGCGGCGCTCGACGCGTACTCGCAGGTCGTCACCGGTGTGGCCGAGCGAGTGCTGCCGAGCGTGGCCGCCCTCGCCGTCCGCACCGCCCGTGGTGGCGGTGCCGGCTCGGCGGTCACCTTCACCGACGACGGATTCCTCCTCACCAGCGCGCACGTGGTGGCCGGCGCGACCGGTGGCACCGCGACCTTCGGCGACGGGCTGGAGACGCGGTTCGACGTGGTGGGCGCCGATCCCCTCTCCGACCTCGCCGTCCTCCGGGCGCACGCGGTCGGCGCTCCCCCGGCCGAGCTGGGCGACGCCGACGGGCTGCGGATCGGGCAGCTCGTGGTCGCGGTGGGCAACCCGATGGGGCTGGCCGGCTCGGTCACCGCCGGCGTGGTGTCCGCCCTCGGGCGGTCGATCCCGGCCCGCGACGGCCGCAACGTACGGCTGATCGACGACGTGATCCAGACCGACGCCGCACTCAACCCCGGCAACTCGGGCGGCGCGCTCGCTGACTCGGCCGGGCGCGTGGTGGGCGTCAACACGGCGGTCGCCGGATACGGCCTGGGGCTCGCCGTGCCGATCAACTCGACCACTCGTCAGATCATCGGCGAGCTGGTCGCCAACCGCCGGGTCCGCCGGGCCTGGCTGGGCGTGGCCGGCGTACCCGTGCCGCTGCAACCCCCGCTCGCCGAGCGCCTCGGCCAGAAGGCGGGCCTGCGCGTGGTCGAGGTCGTGCCGGGCAGCCCCGCCGGTGTGGCGGGGATCTACCTCGGCGACGTGATCCTCTCCGCGGGCGGGCGCCCGGTGAGCAACGTGCAGGCCCTCCAACGGCTCATGCTCGGCCCGGCGATCGGCACTCGCCTTCCGCTCACCGTGCTGCGTAAGGGCGCGCTCGTCGACGTCGTGACGGTCCCGGCCGAGCTGGACCGTTGAGCCGGCTCCTGGCGGGAAGCTAGCGCGCCCCGAGGTGGGCGAGCAGGTCCTGGCGGGTCAGCACGCCCTGGGGCTTGCCGTCGACCAGCACCAGCGCGGCGTCCGACTTTTCCAGCAGGCGTACCGCCTCGCTCACCGGCTGCCCGCCGCCGACCATCGGCAGCGCGGGGCCCATGTGCCGCTCGATCGTGTCGTGCAGGTGGGCCTGGCCGGTGAAGAGGGCGTCGAGCAGGTCCTTCTCCGCGATCGAGCCGGCCACCTCACCGGTGACGACCGGCGGCTCGGCCTTGAGCACGGGCAGCTGGGAGACCGCGTACTCGCGCATGTAGTCGATCGCGTCCCGGACCGTCTCGGTCGGATGTACGTGCACCAGCGACGGCAGCCCGCCCGGCTTGCTGGATAGCGCGTCGAGCACGGTCGGCTCCGCGCTGCCGCTGTCCAGGAAGCCGTAGCGGGCCATCCACCCGTCGTTGAAAATCTTCGAGAGGTAGCCGCGGCCGCCGTCCGGCAGCAGCACCACCACCACGTCGTCGGGGCCGGCACGGCGGGCCACCTCGAGCGCCGCCTGGGCCGCCATCCCGCACGAGCCGCCGACCAGCAGCCCCTCCTCGCGGGCGAGCCGCCGCGTGAGGTCGAACGAAGCCCGGTCCGACACCTCGACGATCTCGTCACAGATCGACCGGTCGTACGTCTCCGGCCAGAAGTCTTCGCCGACCCCCTCGACCAGGTACGGCCGGCCGGTGCCGCCCGAGTACACCGAGCCCTCCGGGTCGGCGCCGATCACCTTCACCGCGCCGCCGGAGACCTCCTTGAGGTATCGCCCGGCGCCGGAGATCGTGCCGCCGGTGCCCACGCCCGCGACGAAGTGCGTGATCCGCCCCTCGGTCTGCTCCCACAGCTCGGGGCCGGTGGTCTCGTAGTGCGAGCGGGGGTTGGCCGCGTTGGCGTACTGGTTGGGCTTCCACGCGCCGGGGATCTCCCGGGCCAGCCGGTCGGAGACGTTGTAGTACGACCGGGGGTCCTCGGGGGCGACCGCGGTGGGGCAGACCACGACCTCGGCCCCGTACGCCCGGAGCACGTCCTGCTTGTCCTGGCTCACCTTGTCAGGACAGACGAACACGCACTTGTATCCGCGCAGTTGGGCGACGAGTGCGAGGCCGATGCCGGTGTTGCCGCTCGTCGGCTCGACGATCGTGCCGCCCGGCTTGAGCAGCCCGGCGGCCTCGGCCTCCTCGACCATCTTGAGTGCGATGCGGTCCTTCACGGAGCCGCCGGGGTTTACGTATTCGACCTTGGCAAGGACCATCGCCTGGATGCCGGCGGTGACGTTTCGCAGCCTGACCAGCGGGGTGTTGCCGATCAACTCGACGACGTTGTCGTAGTAGCGCACCTGGTCAGACTACGTGCCCTGGGACGTAGCTCCGCTGCCTGGCGTCCCACTCCAGGAAACGCTCGGTCTCCGCCAAGATCGCACCGGCCAGCCAGGCGATCACCACCGCATCGTCGATCAAGCCGACCACGAGCAGAAACGCCTCCGGCACGAGGTCGATCGGCGACGCCACGTACGCGGTCGCGGCGACCATCATCGCCAGCCGCACGCCGCCGTCGTAGCGCCCGGCCATCGTGGCCCACATCATGCGCGGGAGGGCGGCCAGGCGTGCGCCAAGCGACGGCCCACCCCGCGCCCCCGCGGTCAGCGCCCGGCCGAGCGCGGTGAACGCCGCCGTGCGGTTCAAGGTCCTACCCATCAGTCCATAGTGCCCCGCGGCTACAAACCCCAAGCGTGTCGTGCCGCCGCGATAACCTCGTAAGCCTCAGGAGATAAACGGCGGCGGGGGGCGCTGATGAGTCCGAGGCGGGGGGATCCGTGGCTGCTCGCGCGGCGGGCGGCGATATTGGTCGGGGCCGGGGTCGGCGTGACCGGTGCCGCCGCGGCGATGGGCGTGGGCGTGATCGTGGGGCAGGCCAAGGCCGCCCGGCGGGTGATCCCGCAGGCCGAGGCGCCGCCGCCCCGCGGTGACGGGGTCTACGGGCCGCGGCTCCCCGGCAAGCCGATCACGATGGTGGTGCTCGGCGACTCCTCCGCGGCGGGGTACGGCGTGCGCCGCCCGCGCGAGACCCCCGGTGCACTGCTCGCCACCGGCGTCTCCCGCCGGTTGCGGCGCCCGGTGCGGCTGCACCGTTTCGCCGTGGTCGGCGCGATGTCCGTCGGGCTCGGCCGCCAGGTCGAGGCGGCGCTCGAAATCCGGCCCGACCTGGCGATCATCCTGGTCGGCGGCAACGACGTCACGCACCGCGTGCCCACCAGCACCGCCGTGCGCCATCTCGTCAACGCCGTACGCGACCTGCGCGCCGCCGGTGCCGAGGTGGTCGTCGGCACCTGCCCCGATCTGGGCACGATCCGCCCGATCAAGCCGCCGCTGCGGTGGCTGACCCGGCACTGGAGCCGCCATCTCGCCGCCGCCCAGACGGTGGCGGTGGTCGAGGCGGGCGGCTGGACGGTGTCGCTCGGCGACCTACTCGGCCCCCGCTTCACGGCCGAGCCGCTCCGGCTCTTCTCGTGGGACCACTTCCACCCCTCCGCGGACGGATACGCGATGGCGGCCGCCGCGCTGCTGCCCACCGTGCTGGCGGCCCTGGGCGCGGCGGAGGAGCGGCGCCTGGTGCTCGCGCCCGGCGAGGGCGTACGGTCGCTGCCACAGGCCGCGCAGGAGGCCGCCCGCCAGCCCGGCACCGAGGTCAGTGGCGCCCAGGTGGCCGGGCGCGACCGCGGCCCGGAGGGGCGGTGGGCGCGGCTGCGGCGGCGCTCGGCACGGTTTGGCCATTCCCGGGCGGAGGAGGCCGAGACCTCTGTCGATGCCACCGTACCCTTGGAGGGGTCCGTCACCTGCGGCCACGAGCGAGACTGACCGGGCAGGGGTGGTTCTCCCGCCGACGAGCGGGTACCACCTCAAACGAGACGAGAGGACAACGGCATGCCCACGGCGCGACAGCTGGGCCGCGCGACGGTGATCACGCTGGTCGCCGGTACTGTCGGCGGTGCCGCGCTGCTGGCCGGCGAGGCGGTCATCGCCCGTAACCGGCGATACGCCCAGCCTGAGCTGGGGCTGGCGCTGCGCACCACGATGGGCCCGGAGGGCGCCCCGCCGCTGCGGCTGGTGCTGATGGGCGACTCGTCCTCGCTTGGCGTGGGCGTGGAGCAGCTCGCCGACACGCTCGGGGGCCAGCTCGCCACGATGCTCTCCGAGGGCACACCGACTCTGCCCGCCCGGCACGTGCAGCTCTCCAGCGTCGGCGTCTCCGGCTCCCGCTGCACTGATCTGGCCACGCAGGTGGCGCGGGCACTGCTCGGCGGGCGCCCCGACGTGGTGGTGATCCTGATCGGCGCCAACGACGCGACCTCGCTCCGCCGCCCCGCGGAGGCCGCCGCCTACCTGGGCGCCGCGGTCCGCCGGTTGCGGGACGCGAGCGTCGAGGTGGTCGTCGGCACGTGTCCCGACCTCGGCGCCGCGCGCGCCATCGCCCCTCCGCTGCGCCAGATCACCGGCTGGCTGGGGCGGCGGATCGCCCGGGCGCAGGCCAGGGCCGTTCGCGCGGCAGGTGGCACGGTGGTCGACCTGGCCAGCGAGACCGGCGCGGTGTTCCGGGCCGACGCGGGCACGCTCTGCTACGACGGCTTCCACCCCTCGGCCGACGGCTACCGCGTGTGGGCGCACGCACTGCTGCCGGCGGTGATCCGAGCGGTGGTTCCCACTTCCCGCTGAAGTTACCGGCGAGTACGGTAGCGGTATGCCGAACGCCGTCATCGTCGCCACCGCTCGCTCGCCCATCGGCCGGGCACACAAGGGTTCACTGCGCGAGGTCCGCCCCGACGACTTGGCCGCCACGATCGTCCGGGCCGCCCTCGACAAGGTGCCCCAGCTCGACCCCGCCGAGATCGACGACCTCTACCTCGGTTGCGGCCTGCCCGGCGGCGAGCAGGGGTTCAACATGGCCCGCGTGGTGGCCACGATGCTCGGCTACGACCGGCTCCCCGGCGCGACGCTGACCCGCTACTGCGCCTCGTCGTTGCAGACCACGCGGATGGCGTTCCACGCGATCGCCGCCGGCGAGGGCGACGTCTTCATCTCGGCGGGCGTGGAGTGCGTCTCCCGATACGCCCGGGGCAACTCCGACGGGCTGCCGCCCGAGGCTCAGGCGCTGGTCGGAGGCGGTTGGGAAAACCCGCTCTTCGCCCAGGCGCGGGCCCGATCGGCGGATCGTACGCAGGCCGGCGCGCCCGTGTGGCAGGACCCGCGGGACACCGGCGACATACCCGACATCTACCTGGCCATGGGGCAGACCGCGGAAAACCTCGCCCAGATCTACGGCGTGACCCGCGAGGAGATGGACGAGTTCGGCGTACGCAGCCAGAACCTCGCCGAGAAGGCCATCGCCGACGGCTTCTGGGCGCGCGAGATCACACCGGTCACCGTCCCCTCCGGCGAGGTGGTGAGCGCCGACGACGGTCCCCGCGCCGGCGTGACCCTGGATGGCGCCGCGGGGCTCAAGCCGGTATTCCGCCCGGATGGCCGGATCACCGCCGGCAACTGCTGCCCGCTCAACGACGGCGCGGCCGCGGTGGTCGTGATGAGCGAGACGCGCGCCCGCGATCTCGGCATCACGCCGCTCGCCCGCATCGTCTCCACCGGCGTCACCGCGCTCTCCCCCGAGATCATGGGGCTCGGCCCGGTGGAGGCATCCCGCCAGGCGCTCGCGAGGGCCGGCATGACCATCGACGACGTCGACCTGGTCGAGATCAACGAGGCGTTCGCGGCGCAGGTGATCCCGTCGTACCGCGACCTGTCGATCCCGCTGGAAAAGCTCAACGTCATGGGCGGCGCCATCGCGGTCGGGCATCCGTTCGGCATGACCGGCGCCCGGATCACCGGGACGCTGCTCAACGCGCTCGACTGGCACGACAAGACGATCGGCCTGGAGACCATGTGCGTCGGCGGCGGCCAGGGCATGGCGATGGTGCTGGAGCGGCTCAGCTGACGAGCTGAAGGACCTGCGCCAAGAGACAGACCTGGGCTACCGCGATGTCCGCCGTCGTCCAGGCCGCTGCTCCCGCAGCCTCACCCTCCGCCGTCGCGTCGCGCTTTCTCCTAGCTGAGCGTGGCCTGCACCGCCCGCACGTCGGCGACGGCCGTGGCGATGACCGGCTCGGGGGGCGCGGCGGCGAGCAGGTCGGCGGCGACCACGCGCAGTTGGTCGGTCAGCGCCGGGTCGGCGACCAGCCGGGGCACCGGCCGGCGCGGCTCGCCCTCCGCGTCGGCGGCCAGGTCGGCAATCCGCTGCACCAGGGCGTGTACGAGGTCGCCCCGCGTGCCCTCCGGCCCGGCCGGCACCGCCCAGCGGGACGCCATCCAGTGACCGGTCTGGCCGACGAAGAGGTCGACCGCCCGCCGCAGCTCCACGCGTACTCCTGACAAACGCCGAGGGCGCCCCCGCTCGGGGGCGCCCTCGCATACTTTCAGACGGTCAGTCGTCGCCCTGGAAGTAGCTGATGAGGCGCAGCATCTCCAGGTAGAGCCAGATCAGGCTCACCAGGATGCCGAACGACGCCACCCAGGAGTAACGCTGCGGCAGACCCATCCGCACGCCCTCTTCGACCTCGTGGAAGCTGAGGATGAAGCTCAGCGACGCCACCACGATGCAGACGAGACTGAAGCCGATCGCCAGCGGGCTGCCGTCGCGCAGTCCGGTGTTGATGTCGAACAGCGCGAGCACGAGGTTGATCAGCATCACGGCGAAGAGGCCGGCCATCGCCGCCACCACGCCGCGGACGAACCGGGGGGTCGCCCGGATCGCGCGGATCTTGTAGAGGATCGCCATCAGGAAGAAGACGCCGAACGTGGCGGTGACCGCTTGGAGCACGATGCCGTCGTACAACGACTCGAACGCCTTGCTCACCATGCCGACGAAGACGCCCTCGACGACCGCGTAGGCCACGACCAGCGCGGGGTTGGCCATCCGGGAGAAGGAGATGACCAGGCCGAGCGCGAGGCCGATCAGCGCCGCGCCGATCCAGGCTGCCCCGGCCAGCGAGTCGGGAATCAGCGTCCACGCGGCGGCCGCGGAAACGCCGACGATGCCGAGCAGGGTGACGGTCTTGACGACGACGTCGTCAACGGTCATCGGCCGCACAGTGGGGGGAGCGGCCGGGTAGTCGGTCGTCGGGTACGGTGCGTCGTATCCGGGCTGGCCGTGCGGACCGACCGGGGCGTACCCGGCAGCCCGCTCGCGCTCGGCCGCTTGGCCGAGCCGGGCCAGCACCGGGTTGGAAGTCTTCACGTCAAGCCTCCCTGACAGGGTTTAGTGCACAACTCCGTGCCCCACCAAGGGTAAACGCCAATCGCGACAAACAGGGAGACCACCTACCTGGGGCGCCTCGCCAGCCCAGGCGCCGCACGCGCCGCAAAGGTGCCGGTGCTGGTACTGCCGGGACTCGAACCCGCATGCCTCGCGCCATGGCGCGAACGCCGTACCCGGTGGTGCCGGTGCTGGTACCGCCGGGACTCGAACCCGCATGCCTCGCGCCATGGCGCGCACGCCGTACCCGGTGGTGCCGGTGCTGGTACCGCCAGGACTCGAACCCGCATGCCTCGCGCCATGGCGCGAACGCCGTGCCCGACGGTGCCCGGGGCGGGACTCGAACCCGCATGCCTCGCGGCAGCCGCTTTTAAGGCGGCCGTGTCTGCCGTTCCACCACCCGGGCCGGCGTGGGCAGAAACAATGTTCGCGCAGAATGCCACGGTAGCGGGTCGAGGGCCACCAGGACGCACCCGGACGGCTCGGCGGGCACTAGGGTCGAGGCCGTGACCAGCACAGCCCGCGCCGCGCAATCCCAGGCCGGCCAGGCCGCACACTCCACCACTCCGGCCCCTCGCACCACCAACGTCACCGGCTCGGTGCGGACCAGGATCGCCTCGCTGGCCAGGTCACACGCGCGCGACCTCGCGGTCTGCGTGGCATTCGTGGCGCTCGCCGCCTGGGTCACGCACGGGCTCTGGCCCAACCCCAACGAGCGCGTGCTCGCCCTCAATCCGGAGGACCAGACGCTCTACGAGTGGTTTCTGGCCGCCGACACCAAGTTCGCCTTCGGCGACTGGGGGCTGCTGACCGACCGGCTCAACACGCCCGACGGGGTCAACCTCCTCAACAACACCACCGTGATCGCGCTCGGCACGATCTTCACGCCGGTCACGCTCGCGTTCGGGGTACCGGTGACCTTCGCGCTCATCGCCGGTGGCAACCTCGCGGCCACCGCGATCGCCTGGTACTTCCTCTTCACCCGCGTGCTCCGCGGCAGCCGGCTGGCCTCGGCGCTCGGGGCCGGGCTGTGCGGCTTCGGGCCGGGCATCATCTCGCAGAACAACAGCCACCTCCACATGACCGCCCAGTGGCTGGTGCCGGTCA
The DNA here is from genome assembly GCF_042433955.1 of Phytohabitans kaempferiae. Taxonomy (NCBI): domain Bacteria; kingdom Bacillati; phylum Actinomycetota; class Actinomycetes; order Micromonosporales; family Micromonosporaceae; genus Phytohabitans; species Phytohabitans kaempferiae. The sequence continues at coordinate 32,355 of NZ_JBHLUH010000004.1, forward strand.
TGGTGTGGCTCGTGGTGCGGCTGGCCCGGGCCGCCGACCCGGCCGCCCGGCCGGAGGGCGTCGACCGCCGCCGCGTGCTGACCTCCGCGCTGTGGCTGGCCGCCGTCGTGACCATCCAGGTCTTCATCGGCGAGGAGGTACTGTTCCTCACCGCCGTGACCATGGTCCTCCTCGCCATCGGGTACGGGCTGTCGCGCCTCGCGTACGCCCGCCGCGTGCTGCCCACCTTCGTGGCCGGCATGCTGATCGCGGTCTCGGCGGCCGGCGCCGCGCTGGTCTATCCGCTGTGGTTCCAGTTCAGCGGGCCGGGCAGCGTGCCCAACGGCGTGTTCAGCGCCTACTACTTCTCCGCCGACCTGCTCAGTTGGGCCGCCATCTCACCACTCTCGGTGCTCGGCACGCCGGAGGCGGCCCGGCTCTCGACGGGATCGGCGGAGTACAACACCTTCCTCGGCTGGCCGCTCCTGCTGGTCACCGTGGGCAGCGTGATCTGGCTGTTCCGCGAGCCGCTCGTACGGGCCACCGCCGCCGCGGGCATCGTGATGGCGTGGCTCTCGCTCGGGCCCAAGATGGTGATCGACGGCGAGCGCACGTCCATCCCCGGGCCGTACCTCGCGCTGGTGGGGCTGCCGGTGGTCGAGGGCGCGCTGCCAATGCGCTTCGCACTGGTGCTGCTGCCGCTGGTGGCGACGCTGGTGGTACTCGTGTTCGACCGGGCGCGGGCGCACGTCTCCCGGCCGGTGCGCCTTCTCGTACCGGCCGCGGTCGTCGTGTCACTGCTCGCGATCTTCCCCAAGCCGCTGCCGACCGAGGAGCGCCCGCCGCTGCCCCAGTTCATCGCCGGCGGGCACTGGCGGCAGTGTGTCGAGCCGGGGGGCGTGCTGGTGCCCGTACCCCTGCCGACGCCACCGGAGCCGTGGGCGATGCGGTGGGCGGCGGCGGCCGACACGGAGTTCGGCGTCCCCGAGGGGTTCTTCATCGGGCCCTACGGCCGGCAAGGGCGGGCGTCGATGGGCACTTACAAGCGCCCCACCTCGCAGCTACTGGCGCAGGTGGCGAAGCAGGGCGGGCGCCCGGCGGTGGGCGAGCCGCAGCGCCAGGCGGCCCGCGCCGACGTCGCCTTCTGGGGCGCCTCCTGCGTGGCCGTCGCCGCGGACCAACCACACCGCGAAGACCTGGTGGCCACGCTGGAGGCGCTCTTCGGCCCCAGCACCGTGATCGCCGACGCCTGGACCTGGAAGGTGGGCTAACCCACCTTCGGCGTCACCTCGGTGAACTCGTCGCGCGGGTCGTGCAGCTGGCCCAGCGCCACCACCTCGCGGCGCAGGAAGAAGGCCAGCGTCCAGTCGATCACCACGCGGACCTTGCGGTTGAGCGACGGGATCCGGCTCACGTGGTACGTCCGGTGCATGAACCAGGCGAGCGGGCCGGTGAGCTTGATGCCGTACACCTGGGCGACGCCCTTGTGCAGGCCCAGGCTGGCGACGCTGCCGGCGTGCTTGTGCTTGTACGGCAGCGGCTCCTTGCCCCGGATCACCGCGCGGATGTTGTCGGCCATCCGCGCCGCCTGGCGTACGGCGTGCTGGGCGCTGGGCGAGCAGTACGTGCCGGGCGGCCCCGTGAGGTCGGGCACCGCCGCGCAGTCGCCGGCGCTCCACGCCCCCTCGACCACGCGATCACCGTCGGCCACCTGGAGCGTCGGGAGGCAGGTGACCCGCTTCTTGTCGTCGCGGGGCAGGTCGGTGTCGTCGAGCATCGGCGAGGGCTTGACGCCGGCCGTCCACACGATGGTGTCGGAGGCGAAACTGTCGCCATCGGACAGCTTCACCACACCGTCCACACAGGAGTCGAGCCGCGTGTCGAGGCGAATGTCCAGGCCGCGCTTGAGGAGCTGCTGCACCGTGTACGCGCCCATGTCACGATCGACCTCGGGCAGCACGCGCTGGGTCGCCTCGACCAGCACCCAGTGCATGTCGGCGACGGTCAGCTCGGGGTAGTACTTGAGCGCGTCGCGCGCCATGTCTTCCATCTCGGCCAGCGCCTCGATGCCGGCGTAGCCACCGCCGACGAAGACGAACGTCAGCGCGCGGCGCCGGGTCTCCGGGTCGGTCGTGACGGCCGCGACGTCGAGCCGGTCGAGCACGTGGTTGCGCAGGTAGATGGCCTCACCGATGGTCTTGAAGCCGATGCCGTGCTCGCGCAGCCCGGGGATGGGCAGCGTGCGGGACACCGAGCCGGGCGCCACGATCACCTGGTCGTACTCGATCTCCAGCGGCGGCCCGATGATCGGCTGCACGGTGGCCATCTTTCGACTGTGCTCGATCCGGGTGACCGCGCCGGAGACGATCTTGCAGCGCTTCAGCTCGCGACGCAGTGGCACCACCGAGTGCCGGGGAGAGATGTTTCCCGCCGCAGCTTCCGGCAGGAACGGCTGATACGTCATGTGCGGCTGCGGGTCGACGACCGTGACCTCGGCCTCGCGCGCCCGGAGCTTCCGGCACAGCCGCAGGGCCGCGTACAGGCCGACGTGGCCGGCCCCCACCACAAGGATCCGTTGCGGATTCACGACCTCAATCATTCCCCTGTGGGCGCCGTTACACCTGGTCCATGGCGCCATCTGTGACCGCCGATACGACCGGTGTGACGGCTGCTACCACGTGGCGACCGCTCCCGCTCGGCTTTCGGCGACTTCGGGCGCCGAAAGGCCGCCTTTTCGACGCCAGCGGGCTGCCTTTTCGGCGACTTCGGGGCGCTTTCCGGGCGGGCGGGCCGTCAAGATCGACGGCGGAGCAGCCAGGCGAGCAACCCGGTGGCGCCGATCGCGACCCCGAGCCCGGCGAGCGCGGCCACCAGCAGGTCACGCTCGCCACCACGGTTGGCGGCGCTCAGCACGAGCACGGTGAGCACCGCCGAGCCGAGCACGACCGCCAGCGCCCGGGAGAGCCACCGCACGGTGACCTCAGACGGGACCCGGGCGTCGTACGGCAAGAGCACGGCGAGCGCGGCCAGGCTGTGCGTCAGGTAGAGGAACGACGCGAGCGCGATCAGGCGCCACAGCTCGACCGGGTCGTCGTACCAGATCGTCGAGGTGGCCCAGCCCCCCACCGCGACCAGCAGGGCCACGGTGACCCACGGGCTGCTCGGGAGCACCGCGGCGGCACCGGCCAGGAGGACGAGCAGGCCGACGAAGTAGCCGGTGCGCATCTCCGCCGGGAAGCCCACCACGAGCGCGGCCAGCGCGACCGCGAACACGCCCGCGCGTACGAACAGGGGGCCGGCGGTGGCCCGGGAGAGTACGGTGGCGGCCCGGTTGATCATCGGAGTGCCCCCTTCGGCGCCGAGGCCATCCGGGCCACGTCGCGCAGCACCAGGTCGAGGCTGCCGGCGCCGGCCCAGCGCACCACCGGCACACCGTGCTCGCGCAGTTGGCCGATCGTGTTGTCGCGCTCCAGCCGCCAGAAGCGATGAGCCACGTCGGTCCAGTCGCTGCGCCGCGGCGGGCCGACCCCCTCCGGGAGCGTGTCGACCGCCAGTACGAACCGGCCGGAGCGGGCCAGCCGGGCCAGCATCTCCGCCGACCGCCCGTCGACCAGCGGCGTGAAGACCACCACGAGCGCGTCCGAGGAGAGCAGGTGCGGGCCGAAGACCTGGTCGTACGGCTCGTACGGGGACGGCTGGGCCTGGACGTCGAGCAGCCACTCCAGCACGGTCAGGTACTGCCGGCGGCCTGTGGCAGGGCGCAGGCGGCGGGCCGACGTGCCGTACTCCAGCATGGACACGCGGTCGCCCCGGTGCAGGTAGTGCTCGGCGATCGCGGCCGCGGCCCGCACGGTGGTGTCGAGCACGGACGCGGTGCCCCCGACGCCGCCGGAGCGCCCCGCCTCGGCGAGCACGTCGAGCAGCAGCACCACCTCGGCGTCGCGGTCGGAAAGCGTGGCGGCGACGTGCAACTGCCGGGCGCGCAGCGACACTCGCCAGTCGACGCGGCGCAGGCGGTCGCCGGGCTGGAAGACGCGTACGCCGGCCAGCTCGCCGCCCTCCCCCGGGCGCCGCGACCGGTGCCCACCGACCAGGCCGGCGGCGCGCGGCATCGCCTCGTCGGCGTCGAAGGGCTCGGTGACGGGGTACACCTTGACGCCCCGCGGGTACGCCACGCCGGCCCGGCTGATCATCAGACCGTCGCAGGCGGCGGCGCGGGCGGCGGCCGGGCCGAGCGGATGGCGGCCCCACCGCAGCGCCTCGCCGCGCAGCTCTACCTGGTCGACCGCGCCCGGCGCGAGGGTCATCAGGACCGGGCGGTCGCCGTCTTTGATCCGCAGCCACGGCGGGATGCGCGTGCGGACCACCACCAGGTCGTACGCGGGCGCCTCGGGGTTGCCCACGGTCACCGCGGCCACCGCCTCGGCACCCTCCACGAGGTAGCCCTCGTCGACCTCCAGCGCGATCCTCGGCCGCTCCCGAGGGCGGCGGTGCAGTGCCACGGTGGTGCCGAGCGCGAACGGGATCGCCAGCACCACCAGGTCGACGCGGCCCGCCAGTACGCCCGCGATCAGCAGCAGACCGGTCATCAACACGGCCCGGCCGAGCGCCCGCGTGGGCGTCCACTCCGGCTGCGTGTCGAGGTATTCGACCCCGTCGCCGCCGCCTGGCACGGCCGGCCGGAGGAGGGTCACCGCGACCCCCCCTCGGTGGGACGGCCCGGTGCGGACGCCGCCGCGCCGGCCCGCTCGTTCACTGTCCTGGCTCGCGGCGGCCGACCTCGAGCGACTCCGTGACCCGGCCACCGAAGCCGGCGGCGTACGTGGGCAGGGCGCCGCTGGCCGGGGCCGGCACCTTCTCCAGCACCTCACCCACCACAAAGGACGGGTCGACCCGGCGCAGCCACATCTCCGGGCGGAGCGTGATGCGGTGGGCGAGCGCCGGGGCGGCCACCTCCTTGACGTCTTCCGGGATCACGAAGTCGCGGCCGGCCAGCGCGGCCCGGGCGCGGGAGAGCAGCAGCAGCGCCAGCGAGCCGCGCGGCGAGGCGCCGACGAGGACCGAGGGGTGCTCGCGGGTCGCGGCGGTGAGGTCCACGATGTACCGGCCGATCGAGTCTTCGACCGCGATGTCTTCCAGGGCCGCCTGCATGCCGCGGAGCGTGCTCGGGTCGACCACCGCCTGGAGCTCGGCCTCCTCGCGGCGGCGGGACATCCGGCGGCGCAGCACGTCCCACTCCTCCTCGCGCGCCGGGTAGCCGAACGAGACCCGCAGCAGGAACCGGTCGAGCTGCGCCTCGGGCAGCGGGTACGTGCCCTCGTACTCGATCGGGTTGGCGGTGGCGAGCACGTGGAACGGCTCGTCGAGGCGGTAGGTGACGCCCTCGACCGACACCTGCTTCTCCTGCATCGCCTCCAGCAGCGCGGCCTGCGTCTTCGGCGGCGTGCGGTTGATCTCGTCGGCGAGCAGGAGGTTGGTGAAGACCGGGCCGGCGCGGAAGGTGAAGTCGGAGCGGCGCTGGTCGTACAGGAACGAGCCGGTCACGTCGGCGGGCAGGAGGTCGGGCGTGAACTGCAACCGCCGGAAGTCGAGCCCCAGCGCCTGCGCGAACGACCGCGCGGTCAGCGTCTTGCCCAGCCCGGGGAGGTCTTCGAGCAGCACGTGCCCGCCGGCGAGGATGCCGGAGAGCACGAGCTCCAACGGCCCCCGCTTGCCGACGACCACCGTCCCGACCGTGTCCAGCACGGCATGGGCCAAGCGCCCGACCTCGTACACCGGCACCGCTTGGATCTCGTCACTCATGGCCGTCCTCGCTTCGCCGCGGACGGCCATGAGGCTCCAAGCGCACTGAGCCTTATGATTCTCTCGCTTCGCTCGCTCATAGCTTCTCCAGACGGGAGACGGCCGCCACCAGGTCACGCGTCGGCGGCGGGCGCTTGACCGGGGTGGTCAGAAAGGTCCACAGCTCTTCGCCGAGGAGCGCGCGGGCGCTCTTCGGGTCGCTCGCGATGGTAAGGCCATGACGTTGTCGCAGTCGCTCGTCGGCCAGCTCGCGAATCATCTTCGGCACCGTGCGCACGTACCGGTCGATGTCTTCCCGGCGCGACCAGCCCAGCGGGACCTCCCACCGGTGCACCGCCACGCGCAGCGCGTCCTGGCTGGCCTGCCAGTTGTACGCGCCGCTCTCCTCGCCCGTGGCCCGGCGCAGCCCGGCCTTGGCCGCGGGCGGTGCCGCCACCAGCGCGACGACCCGGCGGAGCATGAGCAGGGCGAGGAAGCCGGCGTACGCCAGCGGGATCGACAGCGTCAGCCCGGCCATACGCAGGCCGAACACGGCGACCGCCGCGAGGGCGCCGGCCGTCAGCAGCGTGCGGATCCACCAGCCGCCGCCGGTGCGCAGCCGCTTGGGCTCCCGTGGTGGCGGCTCCTCCTCGTGGCCGAGCAGGTCGTCGATGCTGGCGTTGGCGTCGCTCACGGCCGCGCCCCCGCGGTGAGCTCGGCGCGCAGGCGCTGGAGGGCGGAGCGGGCGTGCTCGCGCATCTGCTCGTCGACCGCGCGTGTGGCGTATCGCGCCTCGCGGTAGACGTCGGCGAAGCTGGCCAGCACGTCGGCGCTCACGTTGTGCTCGCCCAGCAGCCGCGTGACCAGGTCGGTGGGCGTGTCGGCGACCTGGCGGGGAGTGCCGGCCGCCGCCGCTGCCTGCTCCAGCCGCAGCCAGCAGGCGATCACCGCGCGGCGCGGGTCGAGGTCGGTGTCGGAGAGGTCGATCAGGCCGGCGTCGAGCGCCGCGACGACCTCCTCCGCGCTCGCGGTGCGGCGCAGCTCGCGCGGGGGCATCTTCCCCCGACCGCGACGGCGGGCGATGTCTCTGGCGAACGACCACACCATCAGCCCGAGGAGCACGGCCAGCACGACGACGCCGATGACCACGGCGGCCGTGCCGAGCCAACTTGGCACCTCGGCCGGGTCGGTGTCGACGAAGTCGCCCGGCTGCTCGGTGACCTGGACCTCGTGGCGCTCGAGCTCGGGACCCGGGCCGCTCTCCTCCGACTGCTCGTTGACCCGGCCGATCTGCGGCGACGAGTGCGCCGCGGCGACCGCCGCGAGGGCGAGCAGCAGGACGACCGCGGCGAGGGGCCACCATCTGCGCAGTGAACCAAGAGTCATTTTGGCGTTATGTCCGGAATGTTAATCGTCAGGCGTGCGAGTAACCGTACCGCCCGGCGTCAGGCCAGCCCCGCGAGGTGTTTCGCGGTAGCGAACACATCGTCAAGCATCGCCGGTGTGAGGCGTCCGGTAAAGGTGTTCTGCTGGCTCACGTGGTAGCAGCCGAGGAGCGTCGGGACCCCCTCGCCGCTCCACCGCGCCGCGTGCCCGAAGGCGGGACGAGGCACCGGCGGGCGCCGCCCGTACACGGCGGACATGGCCGGCCACCACGCGGCCCAGGCGAACGCGCCGAGGGCGACCACGACGCGCAGAGTGGGTTTGATCAGCGCGACCTCGCGGTGCAGCCACGGCGCGCAGGCGTCCCGCTCGCCCGGCGTGGGCTTGTTGTCCGGCGGCGCGCACCGCACGGCCGCGAAGATGCGCGTGTCGCGCAGCGCCAGGCCGTCGTCGCGCCAGACGCTGGTCGGCTGGTTGGCGAGGCCGGCGCGGTGGAGGGCCGCGAAGAGCACATCGCCGGAACGGTCACCGGTGAAGATGCGGCCGGTGCGGTTGCCACCGTGTGCGGCGGGCGCCAGGCCGAGGATGGCCAGCCGGGCGTCCGCCACGCCGAAGCCGGGCACCGGCCGCCCCCAGTACTCCTGATCGCGGAAGGCGGCCCGCCGCGTCCTGGCCACCTCCTCCCGCCAGGCCACCAGCCGAGGGCAGGCGAAACAGGACGAGACAGCCGCGTCGAGGTCGGCCAGAGTGGCCGCCCGCGGTGCGCGGTCGGCCACCTCGTCCGGGGTACGGGGCTCAGCCAAGCTTCGTACGGAAGAAGTCGAGCGTGCGGGCCCACGCACTTGTGGACGCCTCCCGGTCGAAGACCTCGGGCCGGTCGTCGTTGAAGAAGGCGTGCTTGGTGCCGGGGTAGTCGTGCAGCACGCACTCGCCGCCGGCCGCCTCGACCGAGCGCTTGGCCAACTGCACCCCCTCGGCCGCCGAGGTGCCGTCGGCCTCGGAGCAGTGGATCGCCGCCGCCTTGCCGGCATAGCCCGACCAGTCCGGCCGCATCCGCTCCCACGGCAACACGGGGTAGAAGCCGGCCGTGGCGACGATCTGGTCGGAGAGTGTCGCTGACCACAGTGCGAGGCTGCCGCCCGCACAGAAGCCGACCGCGCCCACCTTGCCACCGGTCTCCGGCCGCTCGGCGAGGAACGCCGCCGCGCCCGCGATGTCCTTGGCCGCCTGGTCCATGGCAAGGCCCATGATGAGTTTGCCGGCCTCGTCGGGCTCGGTCGTCTGCTTGCCGTGGTAGAGATCCGGCGCCAGCGCGACGAACCCCGCCTCGGCAAAGCGATCGGCGAGCGAGACGATGTGTGGCACCAGCCCCCAGTACTCCTGGATCACCACGACGGCCGGGGCGCCCGGGGTTGAAGGCAGAGCGAGATATCCCTCACTCGTTCCCCCGTTGCTGCGATAGCTCACCATCTCGCCCATGGGCCGTCCTCCTGCCGGTCAGTCATCGTTGGCTGGTCGCACAGTGGCGTTCTTGCGTGCGCGTAGCCTGCCATGCCGTACCGGGGTGGGGAAAGGCAACGGCGGCGTGGCGTACACCTCCCTGTAGCTCTGTGTACGCCACGCCGCCGTAGAGAACCGCCGACCTCAGGCGGGCTTGAGGCAGAGCACGTATCCGCTCCCGCCGGCCGGAATCGCGTAGAAGCGCATCTCCGCACCGGCCGCGATGTACGGCTCGCAGACCTCGTCCGTGGACGCCTGTTCGGCGGTGACGTCGTCGACGCGGCCGACCACGGAGTACTTCGCCTCCGCCGAGTCGCACGCGACGATCTCGGCATTGTCGACCTCGGTCTCCTGCCCCACCGCGGCCTGCGGCAGGTTGGCGAGGCAGTCGCCCTCCTTGGCTTCCGATGTGGGGTCGCTGGGGAAAAGCACATTGCGCACCACGAGAACGGCCACCACCGCGAGAAGCACAGCGGCGAGCACGCCCACCACGGCCACTACGACCTTGCGCGCGCCGCCCTTCTTCTCCGGCTGCGGCAGGCTTTCCGCCGCCGCCGTCTCCTCTGGGGCCGGCGGCGCGGGTGGCTGGTTGGTCACGACAGGTTCCTCTCCCATGTGTTGTCAGTTCCCATGTGTTGTCAGTCCCATGTGTTGTCAGTAGGCGGTCGCAACCTAGCGAGCGGACCCGGACGCCGCCACCCCGCTCGCCCACCGTGCTCAACCCGTCGCGGACGGCGCTGGCGTGGGCGTGCCAGCCGGCGGGAGCGTGGGCGGAGGCGTCACGGCGGGCTCCGGGCGCCCGTGCTCGATCGGCCCCACGCGCTCGGGCGACCATTCGAGCGGCTCCGGGCTGGCACATCTCGGGTCGAGCTGCGCGACGATGATCGTGCGGTCGCCGCCGCACCACCAGTGGCCGGGCTGGACCTGCTCGCCATTCTCGTCGAAGACGCGCGCGGTCGTGATGGCGCGTCCCTGCTCGTCGAAGACGTACACCGATTCGACGTCGCGATACTCCGTGATCTGGAGGTAGGGCGGTCGCCGGGAGTCGCCGTCGGCCTCGGACAGGCCGGCGAGCGCCGGCAGGATCAGCAGGGCGCTGCCGACCCCGAGCCCGACCCGGGTCAGGCGCGGCAGGCGGCTCGACCGGCGCCCTATCCACACCGACCCCACGACAAACAGGACGAGCACCAGCACGCCCGCCACCGTCCGGTTGCCGAAGTCGACCCGGGGCAGCAGCCCGATCTCCCGCTCACGGATCAGGTGGGCGATCGCCATCGCGACGAGGTAGCCACGCGCGACCCACCACGCGGGCAACATGAGGCGGAGGAAGTCGCTCGCCTTTTCGTACCCGATGATGGGTCCGGTCCGGTCGTCGACGGCCCGGAGCCGGGCGCGGGCCCGGACCACGGCGTCGCGCAGCCGTGTATCCACTGTGGAGCGATCGGTGCCGCCGATGGCGGCCCGCAGCTCGGCGGCGTACGCCACGGGCGGGCCCAGCCGCTCGACCAGCGATCCCTCGCCCTCGGCCGCGACCTCCGCGAGGTGCTCGGGCAGATCTTCCAGCAGCTCGTCGCGCACGCGCGGCGGCAGGCCGGAGAGGGCGGCGCGGACCTGCGCCACGTAGTCGGCCACCTCGTTCACGCCACCGTCCCCCGATCGTCGAGCAAAGTGTCCATAGTGGATGCGAACGTGTGCCACACCTTGGCGGAGCGCTGCAACTGGTCGCGCCCGGTGGCGTTGAGCCCGTAGTACTTACGGTGTGGCCCCTCCTCGCTCGGGACCACATAGGTCGTCAGGCAGCCGGCCTGGAAGAGCCTGCGCAGCGTGCCGTAGACCGAGGCGTCGCCGACATCGTCGAGCCCGGCCGAGCGGAGGCGGCGCAGGATGTCGTAGCCGTAGCCGTCTTCGTCCTTGAGCACCGCGAGCACCGCCAGATCCAGCACACCCTTGAGCAACTGGGTGGTGTCCACGCCGAGAAGCTACTCCGCATTGCGAAGTACCGTCAAGACCACAGTAGTGCGCTCGCGGGCTAGTGTGTCGCCGTGCAGGCCGAGGATGTGTTGGGGCGACTGGCAAACGCCAGCGGCGTCTACCGTGGGCGCGGCGACGGCCCGGAGAGCGGGCCCTTCCTGGCCCGGATGGCGGTGGCGTCGATCGTCCGGGGGCGGGCGGTCACGCTCGACTACGAGGCGACCAACGACCAAAACGGCTTGCAGCACATCGAGCACACGGTGCTGGTGGCCGGCGAGGCGGGCCGGCTCGAGCTGCACGTCGCCTGCCTCGAGCTGCCCGGTGTGGTGCGCTTCACGCAGACCAAGCCGGGCGAGTTCACGGCGTACGAGGGGCCGCTGGTGGCCCGCATCATCCTGCGGCTGCCCCAGCCGGGGGCGATCAGCTACGCGTGGTGGTGGTCGCGCGACGAGTCCGAGCCCCGCGAGCAGTCGAGGGCGGAGCTGCGCCGCTCCGGCTGACGCGCGCCGTGGAGGACCCGGCAGACCGCCCGCCGCGTGCCCGCTACGGCTGGAGGCTCCAGGCGATGCCGTCGAGGATGTCGTGTTCGCTCGCCACGACCGCGTCCATGCCGGCGCGCTCCATGATGACGCGGAGCACGAGCGCGCCCGCCCCGATCACGTCGGCCCGCCCGGGGTGCATCACCGGGATCGTCAGGCGCTGGGCCGCCGACATCGCGAGCAGGTCGGCTGTGACCTTGGCCACCTCGTCGTAGGAGATCACGGCGTGGTGGATGCGGGCGGGGTCGTACTCGGGCAGGCCGAGCGCGATCGCCGCCACCGTGGTCACCGAGCCGGCGAGCCCCACCAGGGTCTTCGCTTCCCGGCCCGGCACGGCGGCGAGCGCCCGGTCGACCGCCGAGGTGATGTCGCCGGTCGCGGCGGCCACCTCGGTGGGGGTGGGCGGGTCGCCGTGCAGGTGCCGCTCGGTCATGCGCACGCAGCCGATGTCGACCGAGATCGCGCCGTCGACCGCCCCCGCGCCCACCACGAACTCGGTGGAGCCGCCGCCGATGTCGACCACGAGGTAGGGAGGCTCGGCGGTCAGCCCGCGCACCGCGCCGGTAAACGAGAGGCGCGCCTCCTCGTCGCCCGTCACCACCTCGGGCGCGACGCCCAGCGTGTCCACCACCATCGCCCGGAAGTCGTCGGCGTTTGTCGCGTCGCGGGTCGCGGAGGTGGCGCACATCCGCACCTGGGTCGCGCCGTGCTCCCGGATGTCGGCCGCGTACGAGGCGAGCGCGACCCGCGTGCGCTCGATCGCCTCCGGCGCCAGCCGCCCGGTGCGGTCGACGCCCTGGCCGAGGCGGACGATCTCCATGCGGCGCACGACATCGGTCAGTGCCCCGTCGAGGTCGGCTATCAGCAGCCGGATCGAATTGGTCCCACAGTCGATCGCCGCCACCCTCGTCATGGGTCATGACCCTATCCGGAGGTGTCGCCCGGCGGGCCGGGCATTCGGCACTGTAGCCGCGCGTCAGAGGTGCAGCAGCATGCGCGTGTTGCCGAGCGTGTTGGGCTTCACCCGTTCGAGTCCGAGAAACTCGGCGACGCCCTCGTCGTACGAGCGCAGCAACTGCTCGTAGACCGGTGGCGGCACCGGCGCCCCGTCGATCTCCACGAAGCCGAACGAGCCGAAGAACCCGGTCTCGAAGGTCAGCACGAAGACCCGAGCGACCCCCAGCTCGCGCGCCACTCCCAGCAGCTCGGCGACGATGCCGTGGCCGATCTTCAGGCCCCGGCAGGAGGGGTGCACCGCGACGGTGCGGATCTCGGCCAGGTCTTCCCACATCACGTGCAGCGCGCCGCACCCCACCACGGTGTCTTCGCGCGTGGCGACCCAGAACTCCTGTACGTCCTCGTAGAGCGTGACGGTGGCCTTGCTGAGCAGCCGGCGCTCCCCGCTGAACGTGTCGATCAGGTCGCGGATGGCCCGCACGTCGGCGGTGCGGGCCCGGCGGATCACGACGTCACGCATGGTCCGTCTGCCCACCACTCCCCGAGCCGCTCGACCACCTCGTCGCCGAACGGGTTGACGCCCGGCCCCACCGCCAGCGCGTGCCCCAGGTGTACGTGCAGGCACTTCACCCGCCCGGGCATGCCGCCGGCCGAGGTGCCCTCGATCTCCGGCACGTGCTCGATCGCCTCGCGCCGGGTCAGGTAGTCATCGTGCGCCGCCCGGTACTGCTTGGCCAGGTCGGGATCGGCGGCGAGCCGCGCCTCCATCTCCTTCATCAGCCCGGCGGACTCCAGCCGGCTGCACGCCGCGGTCGCCTTCTGGCAGGTCAGGTAGTAGAGGGTCGGGAAGGGCGTGCCGTCGGCGAGCCGCGGCCGGGTCTCGACCACCGCCGGCAGGCCGCAGGGGCAGCGGTAGGCCACCGCCCGCGTGCCGCGCGGCGGGCGCCCGAGCTGGGCGGCCACCGCGTCGAGGTCGGCCTGCGTGGCGGGCTCCGGCGGTACGGCACTCACTTACGCGTCTCCGTGCTGTCGGCGGCCTGGATGCTGGACCACATCGTGTCGTACCAGGGATCGGCAGGCTGGCTCTTGCCGGCGTCGGGCGGCACGCCGGCGTCGCGGGCCGCGCCCTCCGGGTCGGTGAGCACCACCAGCGGCACCTCGCCCGGCCGCACCATGTAGAACCGCTTGCGGGCCTGGATCTCGATGTACTTCTCGTCCTGCCAGAGCGCCGCCTGCTCGCTCAGCTCGCTGATCCGCTGGCGCTGCTCCTCCTGCGCCTGCTCCATCCGGGCGATGTCGGACTGCTGGGTCAGGTAGACCCGCACCGGATAGGTGTAGCCGAGCGCGAGGGCGATCAGCACCACCAGCAGCACGGTCGCCCGGCCGGTGAAGCGGCGGGGCTGCGGTGCGTTGGTGCGGCGTACCGGCGCGCGCCGGGCGGCGGCCGGGCGGTTGGCGGAGCGTCCGGTGTCGGCGCTCTCCTTGGCTTCCGCGCCCCGAGACACCGGGCGGCCACCGCGTGGTGGCGCGGCCCGACTCCGCTGCCCCGGGCGCCGGGCGGGACCCTGCCCGCCCGGCGTGAGCCTCTGCGTCATCACGTCCTCCCCGCGATCCGCGGGCACGGCCAGCCGCGGCTCCGGGCCCACCACGGGGCCCGGAGGGGCGGCCGTCGCCCATCGCCTGCTTCAGAAAGGGTCCCGGGGCTGGGCATCGTCCGCACCGCCCGGCACGCCCTCATGAAACAGGACCTAGATCAACTAGGACAGATGGTACCGCGGGAAGGCCGCGGCCCCCGCGTACCGCGCCGCGTCGTCCAGCTCCTCTTCGATGCGGAGCAGCTGGTTGTACTTGGCCACCCGGTCGGAGCGGGCCGGCGCGCCGGTCTTGATCTGGCCGGAGCCGGTGGCCACGGCGAGGTCGGCGATCGTGGTGTCCTCGGTCTCGCCAGAGCGGTGGCTCATCATGCACTTGAAGCCGGCGCGGTGGGCCAGGTCGACCGCGTCGAGCGTCTCGGTCAGCGAGCCGATCTGGTTGACCTTCACCAGCACGGCGTTGGCCGCCTTCTCGGCGATGCCCCGCGCGATCCGCTCCGGGTTGGTGACGAACAGGTCGTCGCCGACGATCTGGATCTTGTCGCCCAGCGCGGCGGTGAACGCCGACCAGCCGGCCCAGTCATCCTCGGCCAGCGGGTCCTCGATGGACACGATGGGGTACGAGTCGGCGAGCTTGGCGTAGTAGTTGATCATCTCGTCGGTGGGCTTGGCCGAGCCCTCGAATACGTACGCCCCGTCCTTGTAGAACTCGGTCGCCGCCACGTCGAGCGCCAGCACGATGTCGGTGCCGAGCCGCAGCCCGGCCGCCTGCACGGCCTCGCCGATCAGGTCGAGCGCCGCCGCGTTGGTGGGCAGGTCGGGGGCGAAGCCGCCCTCGTCGCCAAGCCCGGTCGAGAGGCCCTTCTTCTTCAGCACCGACTTGAGCGCGTGGTAGACCTCCGCGCCCGCGCGCAGCGCCTCGCGGAACGTCGGCGCACCGATCGGCGCGATCATGAACTCCTGCACGTCGACGTTGGAGTCGGCGTGCGCCCCACCGTTGAGGATGTTCATCATCGGCACCGGCAGCACGTGCGCGTTGGGTCCGCCCACGTAGCGGAAGAGGCTCAGCTCGGCGCTCGCGGCCGCCGCCTTCGCCACCGCCAGCGACACGCCGAGGATGGCGTTTGCCCCGAGGTCGGACTTGTTGGGCGTGCCGTCCAGGTCGAGCATCTTCTGGTCGATGGCACGCTGCTCGCTCGCCTCGTAGCCGATCAGCTCGGGGACGATGCGGTCTTCGATGTTGGCGACGGCCTTCTCGACACCCTTGCCCTTGTAGCGGTCGCTGTCGCCGTCGCGCAGCTCGACCGCCTCGAAGGCGCCGGTGGAGGCGCCGGACGGTACGGCCGCGCGCGCGATGGTGCCGTCGTCGAGCCCGATCTCGACCTCGACGGTCGGGTTGCCCCGCGAGTCGAGGATCTCCCGCGCGACGATTCCCTCGATGGTGGCCACTGTGACGCTCCTCGCCTAGATCTCTCACAGGCCGCCACACTGCGGCCGAGGCTTCGCCGATGAGCCTAGTCAGCGCGAAAGTCGACTCGCCGTCGCGGTATCAGAGTTGCGCCCGTCCGGCTGAATCAAGCAGGGTTGCCCCCATGCCTCGCACCCGCCTCATCCTTCTCGCGCTGGTTGTGGTGACCTTGGGGGCGACACTGCCGGGCTGCGGCGAAGCGGGCCGGGTGATGGACCGGTCCGACCTGGTCAACGAGCTGGCCAGTCAGCTCGACGGGTCGGGCGAGCTGACCTACACGGCGGATTACCAGCTCCCCGGCGGGCGCACCGCCACGATCGCCCAGGCCCGGTCGCCGCTGCGCGCGGCGTACGTCTATCCGGACGGCAAGCTGACCATCACCGACGAGGCGACCACCGACTGCCGCCGCTCGGGCAGCACCATGACCTGCACGCTCACCGCCGCGCCCACGCCCAACAACGTGCCGGCCGTGGCCGCTTTCCAGGACGCCGGCCAGCACGGGCTGATCTCCCCGACCGTGGCGATCAGCCTGCTCACGGCGGCGGCGCTGGATACCGACGCCACGATCGAGCAGAGCGGCACCACGATCGCCGGTCGGCCGGCCACCTGCGTGGCGGTACGGGGCGTGCGTGACGCGCGAGCCTCCGCCTTCGACGCCTGCATCACCACCGAGGGCGTGCTCGGCAGCTTCTCCGGCGTCGTGGATGGCAGCCAGATCGAAATCGCCATGACCCGCTATCGCGAGGAGGCCGACCCCGCCCTCTTCGCCTTCCCGCCCGGCGCCAAGATCGTGGACAAGCGCCCGGCCTAGAGGCTCTGTTCGAGCCTGGCCACCGCCCGCTCCCGATCTGCGCCGTGCGTGGCGAGAAGTCGACCCTGGGGCGAGAAATCGCCACGGAAGCACGACGCCCACGCGGCGGGGTCGTGGACCGCGGAGGGTGAGGCTGCGGGAGCAGCGGCCTTGACCACGACGCACATCGCGGTAGCCCAAATCTGTCTCTCGACACATGGAGGGCTGGCTGTCGTGAGCGGTCAGACGCCGAGCAGCGCCCGGAGGTGGCGGGGCGGCGGGGAGCCGTGGGCGAGCATCGCGTCGTGCCAGTCGCGGACCGAGGTGCCGGCCGGGCGGGCCGCCGCGATGTCCGCGACCTCGGTGTATCCGACGAAGTAGGTGGAGAGCTGGGTCGAGGTGAGCAGCGCCCGCCGCCACTTGCCGGCCGCCTCGCCCTCCTCCTGGAAGCCCGGCCCGGTCATCAGCGCCATCGCCTCCGCCTCGGGCATGTCCTCGCAGTGCACGAGCTGGTCGAGGATGGCGTTGATGGTCATCCGCAGTTGCATCTTGAGCTGCTGGAGGCGGACCGGCAGCCCGCCGAAGCCGTGGCTGGCCATCAGCTCCTCGGCGTACACGGCCCAGCCCTCCACGAAGGGGCCGGACAGGCCGATCCCGCGCACGCGCGTCGAGCCCCGGTAGCGCCGGGAGTGGGCGAGCTGGAGGAAGTGGCCCGGCATCGCCTCGTGCACGGTGAGGTTGCGGAGCATGTGGTCGTTGTACTCGCGGTAGAACGACTCGACCCGCTCCGCCGGCCAGTCCGCGGGGGCGGGCGCGATGCAGTAGAACGTCGGCATGTCCTCCGACTCCAGCGGGCCGGGCGCGTCGCAGTATGCCACCGCCACGCCGCGCGCGAACTCGGGCATCGGCAGAATCTCGCACGGGTCTTCGAGGAGCGCCACGAGATCGCGGGCGCGGACGAACTCGGTGGTCTCGACGAGCGTCACCTTGGCGAGGTCCACGATGGACTCGGCGGTCGGGCGCTGCCTGGCGAGCTGGTCGAGCGCGCGGCGTACCGTCGCGTCGTCGGCCGGACCGCCGACCAGCTCGGCGGCCGCCGCGCGGATCTCCTCGGTGACCCGCTCGAGGTTGGCCCGCGCGCGGGAGAGCACCTCGGCGGCGGACAGCTCGGTGTCGAGCGTGTGCCACAGCCGCGCCTCCCACAGCCGCCGCCCCAGGCGGGGGTCACGGTCGGCGGCTTCCACTTTGGTGCGCAGCCAGGCGGCGAACCCCTCCAGCTCGGCCACGGCGGTCTCGGCCAGCGGCTCCACCTTGTCGCGCATCCCCGGCGCCGCCGCGACCATCGCCGGCACCTCCTCGCGCACGAGCGCCGCCGCGCCGGCGAACTGCCCGGCCGCGGTCTCCACGTGCACCCGGGGGCAGTCGCGCAGCGTCGCGCGGGCGGTGGCGAGCGCGTCCGGCACCGCCGCGAGCCGGCCGGCGAGGCTGGCCAGCCGCTCCTCGGTCGGCGCGAACGGGCGCGCGATCAGGTTGTAGAGCAGCGGTGCGGGATTGTGGTCGAGCGGGTCCCACTCGTGCCCGCGTACCTCGGTGGCCTCGAAGAGCCCGCGCTCGACGAGCGCGGAGAGGACCGCGTGGTCGACCTGCTCCGCCGGGTCGAGGGAGTCGGCGTCGACCTCGGCGAGCGCGTTGCCCGCGTCGCGCAGCATGGCCACCTGGGCGGCGATCCCGGCGGAAGACAGGTCGGGCAACCGGTCGTCGAACCGATGATCGCCCACATAGGAGGCGAGGGCCGGGTCGGTCTCCAGGACTGCCTCGACGATGCGCTCAGCGAGCGGTACGAACTGCGCCATACGCAGACGCTAGCGCCTCGCCGCAGGCGGCGCGCCGACCAGCGACCCCAGTAACGCCACCGCCGTCTCCAGCTCGCCCGGCGGGTTGGCCGCGTAACCGAGCACCAGGCCGGGCGGGCCACCACCGGCCAGGCGCATGCGGGACAGCGGCAGCGGGCCCAGCCCGGCGGCGCGCGCCCGCTCGGCCAGGGCCTCGTCGTCGACGCCGGCCGGCAGCTCGACCACCAGGTGCAGGCCGGCCGCCACGCCCGAGATCCGCAGGCCGGGCAGGTGCCGCCGCAGCGCCGCCACCAGCGCGTCCCGCCGGCGCCGGTGCTCCAGGCGGGCGCGGCGCAGGTGCCGGTCGTATCCGCCGCTCGCCAGCAGCTCCGCGAACGCCAACTGCTCCAGCACCGGTCCGCCGAGGTCGGCCCATGCCTTCCGCTCGGCCACCGCGTCCCGCCATCTGTCGGGTACGGCGAGCCAACCGAGCCGCAGCGCCGGAGCGAGGGCCTTGCTGACCGAGCCGATGTACGCCACCGCGTCGGGCGCGATGCCCTGGAGGCACCCCACCGGGTCGCGGTCGTAGCGGAACTCGGCGTCGTAGTCGTCCTCGACGATCAGTCCGCCGGTCCGCCGCGCCCACTCGACCAGCGTGACCCGCCGCGCCGGCGCGAGCACCACACCGGTCGGAAACTGGTGCGCCGGTGTTACGAAGACCGCCGAAGCGCCGGAGCGTTCGAGCGCGGTCACGTCGAGCCCGTCGCCGTCGACCGGTACGGGCACCAGCCGCAGGCCGTGGCTCTCCAGGTGCCCGCGCACGCCGTAACTGCCCGGCTCCTCGAAGCCGATCGCGGTCGCCCCGCTCGCCCGCAGCGCCGACGCCAGCACCGCGAAGCCCTGCGCCGCGCCGGTGGTCACGACGACCCCGCCCGGACTGACCAGCGCGCCGCGGACCCGCCCGAGGTAGCTCGCCAGCTCGACCCGCAGCCGGCGCGCCCCGCTGGGGTCGCCGTAGTCGAGCGCGCCGTCGGCCATGTCGGCGAGCACCTTCTCGTACACGCGCCGCCAGGTCGCCCGCGGAAACATCCCGAGGTCGGGCACGCCCGGCCGGAGCGCCTCCACCAGCCGGTCGGGCGCCTCCCGCGGAGCCTCCTCGGCGGGTCGCGGCACCGGCTCGGCGACCAGCTCGGCCACCACCGTGCCGGCGCCCTGCCGAGCGAGGAGGCGCCCCTCGGCCA
The DNA here is from genome assembly GCF_042433955.1 of Phytohabitans kaempferiae. Classification (NCBI taxonomy): domain Bacteria; kingdom Bacillati; phylum Actinomycetota; class Actinomycetes; order Micromonosporales; family Micromonosporaceae; genus Phytohabitans; species Phytohabitans kaempferiae. Next base: position 51,388 of record NZ_JBHLUH010000004.1, read on the forward strand.
CCAGTTGCTCGTACGCCTCGACGACCACGCCTCGGGAGAGCTTCAGGTCGGCGGCGAGGGCGCGGCTGGAGGGCAGTCGCGTGCCCGGCGCCAGGCGGCCGGCGGCGATCGCGTCCCGCAGCGCGTCGATGAGCTGGTCGGCGAGCCCGGGCCGGCCGCGGTCGAGCTGGACCAGCGCCTCCCACAAAGTGGTCCTCCATAGTCGCGCTCAAGTGGCCCTTTCTCATGGACCATTCCCACCATAGCGTCGGTGGCCATGAAGACGGGAGCGCTGCTCTGCATCGCGGGCATGGTGATCGTCGGCAGCTCGGTGTCGCTGAGCCAGCTGATCCTCGACTACCCCACGCTCACCGGCCAGGCCCTGCGCTACGGGCTGGCCGCGCTGATCCTCGCCCTCCTGGTCCGCGGAGGGGGCCGCCGAGGGGTCCCGCGAGGGGTCTGGCGGAAGGTCCCGCGAGAAGTCCGGCGCGGCGGTCCGCGAGGGGGGCGCGTGCGGGTCCGCCCCAACCGCCGCGAGCTGGCCAACCTCACGCTGCTGGCGGCGACCGGGCTGGCCGCGTTCAACGCCTGCATCCTCGTCGCGCTGCCGCACGCGGACGCGGCCGTCGTCGGTACGGTGATCGGCGCCGCCCCGCTCGGCCTGGCGCTGCTCGCCCCGCTCCTGCACGGCGCCCGCCCGGCCGCCCGCATCGTGGTGGCGGCCGCGGTGGTCGTCGGCGGCACCGCGCTGGTGCAGGGTTCCGGCAAGGCGGACACGATCGGCGTACTCGCCTCGCTCGGCGCGCTGGTCGGCGAGGTGCTCTTCTCGCTGCTCGCCGCCGCCGTCCTGCCCCGCCTCGGCGCGATCCGCGTGGCCGCGTACAGCTGCGGGCTCGCCGTGCCACTCCTCCTCGTCGGCGGCATCGCGGCGGGCGAGGTGGCCCGGTGGCGGCTCCCCACGCCGGTCGAGGCGGCCACGTTCGGCTACCTGGCGCTGCTGATGACGGTGGCGGCGTTCCTCGCCTGGTTCACCGGGCTACAGCGGCTGGGTCTCGAACGGGCCGGCATGATCGTCGGTCTCATGCCGGTGGCGACGCTCGTGACCGCCGCGATCCAGGCCGGCCGGCTCCCCGACCCGGGACAGACCGCGGGCGTGCTCGTGGTGGCGCTCGGGCTGGCGGTCGGCCTGACCGCTCAGACAGCTTCGGCCGCGCGCACCGCCTCGGCGTACGACAGCGCGGCCCGGCGGAGTGCGGCCTCGGGATCCAGCCCTCGCGAGCGCGCATCGGCGACGATGGCCAGCAGCGCCGCCCCGAGGTCATCCTCGGCCTGAGGCAGCGGCACCTCGATCCCGGCCCGCTCCGCCCGCTGCATGATCTTCGCGGCGAGGGAGAGCGCCGGCTGGGCGAGCGCGATGCCGTCGACGGCGGAGCCGCGCGCCTTTTCCGCCCGCTTGATCTGCTCCCAGTTCTCCATGATCTCGTCGACGTCGGCGACCGAGGCGCCGGCGAAGACGTGCGGATTGCGCCGGATCAGCTTCGCCACCAGGTCGCCGGCCACGTCGTCGACCGACCACCGCTCGCCTTCGGGCAGCTCCTCGGCCATCCGCGCGTGCAGCACCACCTGGAGCAGCACGTCGCCCAGCTCCTCACGGAGCGCGCCGAGGTCACCGGCCTCGATCGCGTCGTACGCCTCGTAGCACTCCTCCAGCAGGAACTGCGCCAGCGTGGCGTGCGTCTGCTGCCGCTTCCACGGGTCGCCCCCGGGCGAGAGCAGCCGGTCCATCACGGTGACCGCGTCGAGCAGGCGGGCGCCGGGCGGATCCCACGAGCCGTACATCAGCTCGAGCTCGGCGCGCCCCGGCTCGCGGGTCAGCCGCAGCCCAAGCTCACGGGCGAACGACTCGTCGCCGGCCGGCCCGGCCAGCCACACCGCCGTGCCGTCCGCGCCCGCCGCGTCCAGCAACGCGTCGATGCCGCCGCCGACCGTGACCGAGCCGCCGGCCACGCGTACGGCCGTCGCCAGGTCGCTCTCCGCCGCCGCGAGCACCGGATGCGCGCGGACCAGATCCCACGCCTGCGCCGTCAGCAGTCCGGCCGGGAGGCGGGGCGAGGTGACGAGCAGTACGAGCCGGGCGGTCATAGAGATACGTCGGTCACCACGCCGGAGGAGAGGTACGGCAGGTTGTAGAAGATCGGACCCTGCTGCGTGCCGACCGCCATCGGCGCGGCCACCGGGTCGTACTTCGGGTTGACCTTGGTCTTGGTCGCCTCCGCCTCGGCGCCGAGCGAGGTCGACACGAGGATCGCGGCCTCGGCGAAGACGGCGGCGCCGAACTGCTCCCGCACCTGCTCGACGGACAGGCCCGGCTGGATCACCTGCGGTGCCCCCGGCTCGCCGGAGCCGGCTTTGACCAGCGCGTCGTAGACCTTCATGACGCCTTCGTCGGTGAGCTGCACGCGCGGCGTGTTTTCGGTGATGACCGTCTGGAGGTCGAGCCACTCGGCCCACAGCTTGACGAATTCACTGTCGCCGCCCACGCGGAGCGCCTCGGCGATCTCGGCCGGCACGGTCGGCTGGGCCACCGCCGGCATGTTCTTCTCCTTGACGACCCGCCGCGCCAGCTCGAGGCTCACCAGCAGGTCGACGACCTCCTGGCGGGAAACCGGCGGCTCCGCGGCGGGAGCGGGCGCCCCGGACGCCTCCGGACCGGGCTCCTGCTGGGGCGTCTTGGCGACCGCGTCGTCGTACACCTGGGAGACCCGGTCCTCGGTGATGGTGGTGTCGCCCACGAACGCCGCCTTGCCGCTCTCCGTCTGGCAGCCGACGAGGCTGCCCAGGCCCAACGAGGCGATGATGACGATGGATGCCAGCCGACGACCACGCTTCATGGGCGACACTCTCTCACGCGCCGCTGGCCCCGACGGCGGCGGGCTCGCCCAGCACGTCCTTGAGCAACTGGGCACACCACTCCAGCAACGCCTGGTCGCGCAGTGGCTCGCCGCCGATCCGCCGCGTGCTCGGCCGCGGCACGCTCACCTGCTCGATCGCCTGCTTGTACACCGCGTCCGGGTGGTAGCGCTTGAGCCGCAACTGCTTGGAGTCGGGCAGCGCCAGCGGGGCGAAGCGCACGTGCTTGCCCTGCACGGAGACGTCGGTGAGGCCGTACGAGCGGGCGACCAGCCGGAACCGGGCGACCGCCACGAGGTTGGCGACCGCCGCGGGCGGCTCGCCGTACCGGTCGCGCATCTCCACGACCGCCTCGTCCAGCTCGGCGGAGGTGCGGGCGGAGGCGAGCTTGCGGTACATCTCCAGGCGCAGCCGCTCGACCCCGACGTAGTCGTGCGGCAGGTGGGCGTCGACCGGCAGATCGATCTTGACGTCGACCTCCTCCTCGGCCGGCCGCTCCCCCTTGAACTGCTGCACCGCCTCGCCGACCATCCGCACGTACAGGTCGAAGCCCACGCCCTCGATGTGCCCGGACTGCTCGCCGCCGAGCAGGTTGCCGGCGCCACGGATCTCCAGGTCCTTCATCGCCACGTACATGCCCGCGCCCAGCTCGGTGTGCTGCGCGATCGTGGCCAGCCGCTCGTGCGCGTGCTCGGTGAGCGGCTTGTCGCGGGGGTAGAGGAAGTAGGCGTACGCCCGCTCGCGGCCGCGCCCGACCCGGCCCCGGATCTGATGCAGCTGGGCGAGGCCGAGCAGGTCGGCGCGCTCCACGATCAGCGTGTTGGCGTTGGGGATGTCGATGCCCGACTCCACGATCGTGGTGCAGACCAGGACGTCGTACTCCTTCTCCCAGAAGCCGACCATCACCTTCTCCAGCGCGTCTTCGCCCATCTGCCCGTGCGCCACCGCGACCCGCGCCTCGGGCACCAGCTCGCGGATCCGGCGGGCCGCCCGGTCGATCGACTCGACCCGGTTGTGCAGGTAGAAGACCTGGCCGTCGCGGAGCAGCTCGCGGTGGATGGCGGCGGCGACCTGCTTGTCGTCGTACGCGCCCACGAACGTCAGCACCGGATGCCGCTCCTCCGGCGGCGTCGCGATCGTGGACATCTCCCGGATGCCGGTGATCGCCATCTCCAGCGTGCGCGGGATCGGCGTCGCCGACATCGTGAGCACGTCGACGGCCGTGCGGAGCTGCTTCAGGTACTCCTTGTGCTCCACGCCGAAGCGCTGCTCCTCGTCGACGATCACCATGCCGAGATTCTTGAACCGGGTCGACGACTGGAGCAGCCGGTGCGTACCGATCACGATGTCGGCGCTGCCCTCGGCCGCCTTGGTCAGCGTCTGCTCGGCCTCCTTCGGCGTCTGGAAGCGGGACAGCTGCCGGATCTCCAGCGGAAACTGGCCCATGCGGTCGGTGAACGTGTTGTAGTGCTGCTGGGCGAGCAGCGTCGTGGGGACGAGCACGGCCACCTGCTTGCCGTCCTGCACCGCCTTGAACGCCGCGCGCACCGCGATCTCGGTCTTGCCGTAGCCCACGTCGCCGCAGATCAGCCGGTCCATCGGGACCGGCTGCTCCATGTCCTGCTTGACCTCCTCGATGGCGGCAAGCTGGTCGGGCGTCTCGGTGTACGGGAAGGCGTCCTCCAGCTCCCGCTGCCACGGCGTGTCCGGGCCGAACGCGTGCCCCTTCGACGCCTTGCGCGCGGCGTAGAGCTGGATGAGCTGGGCGGCGATCTCGCGTACGGCCTTGCGGGCCCGCGCCTTCGCCTTCTGCCACTCGGCGCCGCCCATCTTGTGCAGTGCCGGGTTCTCCCCGCCCACGTACCGGGAGAGCTGGTCGAGCTGGTCGGTCGGGACGAAGAGGCGGTCGCCGGGCTGGCCGCGCTTGCTCGGCGCGTACTCGATGACCAGGTACTCCCGCGAGGCGCCGTTGACCGTGCGCTGGACCAGCTCGACGTACCGGCCGATGCCGTGCTGCTCGTGCACCACGAAGTCGCCGGCCCGCAGCTCCAGCGGGTCGATCGTGTTGCGCCGGCGGCTGGGCATCTTGCGCATGTCGCGCGTGGAGGCGCCGCGCCCGCCGGTGATGTCGTTGCCGGTGATCACGGCGAGCCGGGCGGCCTCGTCGAGGAAGCCGTGGTTGAGCGCACCGCAGCTCACCAGCAACTGCCCGGGCTGGGGCGGCGCGTCGATCGACTCGACGATCGTGGCGCCCACGCCCGCGTCGTGCAGCACCTCGACCGCCCGCTGGGCCGGCCCGTGCCCCTCGAAGACCAGCGCCATCGCCCAACCGTCGCCGGACCAGCGCTTGAGGTCGTCGACCACGCGCGCGGTCTCGCCGTGGTACAGCGGCACCGCCTGAGCCGCCAGCGTGATCGCGTCGGCGAGGTCGGGGGTCACGGTGACCTCGGGCAGCGGCTCCTCCCACGGCCGCGCCTCCGGTGCCGGCGCCTCCGCCTCGGCCAGCCCGAACGGGGAGACCGTCCACCACGGGAGGCCGAGGTCGCCGGCGACCGCGCGTACCTCGGCGAGGGTCTTGAAGGCGGCGGCGCCGAGGTCGACCGGGGCCTGGCCACCGACGGCGGCCGCGGCCCAACTGGCCTCCAGAAACTCCGCCGAGGTACGGACGAGGTCGTGCGCCCTAGTGCGGATCCGCTCCGGGTCGCAGAGCAGCACGTGCGTGCCCTCGGGCATCGCGTCGACCAGCAGCTCCATGCTCTCGGTGCCGTCGAGCAGCGCCGGCGCGAGCGACTCCATGCCCTCGACCGGGATGCCCTCGGCGAGCTTTTCGAGGATCTCCTCCAGCTCCGGATGCTTCTGGGCCAGCTCGGCGGCTCTCTCGCGGACATCGGGGGTCAGCAGCAGCTCCCGGCAGGGCGGCGCCTGTAATACCCGCGGCGTCGCTTCGCTCCGACGCGACAGGTCGTCGTCCGCCGCGATCGTGCGCTGGTCGGCGACCGCGAACGTGCGGATCTCCTCGACCTCGTCGCCCCAGAACTCCACGCGCGACGGATGCTCGTCGGTCGGCGGGAAGATGTCGAGGATGCCGCCGCGGACCGCGAACTCGCCCCGCTTCGTCACCAGGTCGACCCGCGCGTACGCCATGTCGGTCAGCCGCCGCGCCACGTCTTCCAGCGCCGCCTCGGCCCCCGGCCGCAACTCGACCGGCTCAAGGTCGCCGAGCCCTTTGAGCATCGGCTGGAGCACCGACCGCACCGGCGCGACGACCACGCGCAGCGGGTTTCCGGCCGGATGGGCCAGCCGCCGCAGCACCGCGAGCCGCCGCCCGACGGTGTCCGACCTGGGCGACAGGCGCTCGTGTGGCAGCGTCTCCCACGAGTGGAAGACGGTGACCTGGTCGTCCGGGAGCAGGCTGCCCAGAGCGAGCGCCAGGTCGTCGGCCTCGCGGCTGGTCGCGGTGACCGCCAGCACCGGCTTCCCCGCACCGCCCGGCCCCGCGTCCGCCGCCACCGCCGCCACGACGAACGGGCGCAGCGACGCCGGCGCGGTCAGATCCAGCCCATCGCTGTCGGGCCCGGCAGCCCGGGCCCGGTCACGGACGCGGGCCAGCGCCGGATCGCCGAGGGCGGCGGGCAGCAGACCGGCGAGCTTCATGGGAGGACCTCATTTCGAGCACGCACGAAGACCCCGCGCCCGAACCGGGCGGGGGGTATGACCCCAGCCTAGCCCGGCTTTCAGGTGGTCCCGGGACACAACCGAGTCCGGACGCTCGAGCAAGGGTGGCTTGACGGCCAGACCGGGTCAGCTCAGGACGTATCAGGCGCCGAGAAAGGCAGTTCCGGCTGCATCGCTTTGTCAGTAAGGGAATACCGGGTATTCCGGCTCGTACGTTTCCCTTCCGAAGCCTGAATCTCGCCATCCTTTTTCATACGCGACAGCCAATGTTCGGTCGCCTTGTCGGATGCCCCAATAACTTCGGCAATCTGCGACTTGGAAAGAGTTCCATGTAGATGTAACGCCTCGATTATCTGGCGTCGTCGATTCGGTCGTGGACGACGACGAGCTTCCGAGGTACCCGCTAGCCTCGCAAAATTAGAAAGTGTGTAGCGCGCCCCACCACGGCTACCTGTTTGGTCCACCAACTCCCTGGCAACCAGATCCTGCAGCTCAAAATAAGCGACACGACTGTCGGTCACCCCGGTCGCCGCACGATACTTCGCGTTGTCGAGTACCTCGCCACGCCTCATCAGAGCCAGCGCTATAAATTGCGAGTCCCGGATACCCTCTCTTCCGAGTGAGTTGATCCAGGCAACGGTACCGTCGTCCAACAGCGCATGGTTAGGCATTACCACCTCGAACGAGGTTACCTTGTCCTTGAAACGCGGAGGTCCCATACCAGCACGACGCAGCGAAGCAATCATCGCCCTGATTCCTGAACCTCGGTTTTCGCAAACAGTGCGATCCTCGCCCGGCACCGTCACATCCTCGAGAAGTCTCAAGAGCACCGCATTCCGCGCTGACGACCGTCCTTCTTCGCCCAACCTCGTGATGTCCACCGAACCGAACAAACCACCAGGATTATGTATCCTGAGCCGGTCCGGATACATCTCAATTTGCACCTGCGTCCCCCGCGATCCAGCAGACAGGTCACGGTGGACAAGCGAGTTTACGATCGCTTCTCGCAGCGCCTCTGGCGGATATTCCCACACATCTCTGCGCCCCTCGCCAGAAATTAGCGAACGGCGACTCATGTTTCGCTGAATCGTCGCAAGGGCCTCCGCAGCCATGTGCGGTATAGAGCCGTTGATGCTGACGTTGTCCAGAAAGCGTACACCGGAAGGTGTGGCTTCACCCGTTACCGTGGGATAGTGCACGAATGTGACGTTCAACTGCGGGAAGAACTCCTGAGGATATCGCCCCAGAGCAAGGAGCCCAGCCAACGACGGCCGATATTCACCCGACGCATCGCGCACGAGCACGCGGTTCATCCGAAGTATGACGCTGGCTTCCTCATTGCCCCAGAGTCGCGGATTCGCCTGCCGTAGGCGGGCCACATAGTGGGCCACCTCGACCTCATCAAGATGGCCAAGAGACGCTTCCACCACGGGCTCGGCATCGAAGGCCGGCTGCCCTCGCTCCGCGATCAGCTGATGGACTTCCTCTGCCGTCAGCCTCCGGTCCGTGTCGGCGACACGTATATAGGTACCCCGGACCATCCCCTGCTTCTCGACATAGCAAGGCTTTTGCTCTCGGGGGAGCTCGGGGACATAAGCCGCTATAACGGCACATCCGTCAACCTCGCCCAAAACGATCTGGGGCCGCAGCGGAGGGACCAGTTCGCTGCGACACATCGACGCAAGGTCGGTCTGAAGCTTCCTCGCATCCCGAAGGCCGACCGCCCGATACCCAGGGCTGTCATCCAGCCCCAGCACGAGCGTCCCGCCGCCCGGACTGTTGGAGAAAGCGGACAAACTCTCCTTGGCCGACGAAGGCAAGCCACCCGCCGACGCCTTGACCTCGACTCCGACCGCCTCTGCACCAAACTTTCGCAACTCGGCGACCAGAATGTCCAACCAGGTGGTCATGGCGGATCTCCGTGGCATCGTCGTAAGACTAGGAAGACTCAGGAAACCTTAGGAAGATAACGCTAGGTGCGGGGAAGACCTTCGCGACCCCTATCTGCCGAGGTGAACGCCCCCCGCCGACCCCCATCGGGCACTTCGATCGTCCACCACCACCTCCTAACTTAGGAAGATACCGACGTCCGTTAGGAAGATGTGAGATCTGACCTTCGTTGTCACCCAGATCTGGTATGAGTCATGCGTGGGCAAATGGAGCAAAGCGGGCGCACTGCTGCTCGGCACGCTGGCGCTGGCCACGGCCTTCGTGTGGGCGTACGCGGGGGCGCTGCACGAGCCCACCCCGCGTGAGGCGCCGGTCGGCGTCGTGCGCGGTGACAGCGCCGCCGCCGAGCTGATCACCGCACTGGGACCGCAGCTCAAAGCCATCGAGTACGCCGACCGCCACGCCCTGATCCGCCGCGAGGTGTACGCCGTGCTGGCCGCCAGCGTGCTGGGCCTCACGGCCAGCACCACGCCCAGCCTCTTCCGGGGGATGCACCGGTGGAACCTACCCGGACTCGGCTCCGACCTGATCAAGTCCGTGGTCTACTTCGACCGGAAGGCGGCGGGCTGGCCGATCACATCGCTGGCCATCTGGGCCGTGGCCGGCATGGGGGTGCTGCTCGCTGCGGCCGCCATGCGTGGCCGCACTCTGAGACATGACTCACCACGTTGACCAGGCGGCAACGTGGCGTCGGTAACATCCAGGTGTCGGACAGCGCCGTCCTTCGTACTCAACGTAAGGAGCGCACGGTGACCGAGCAGGCCGACGTCTCCCCTGGCGGTCGTCTGGACACTGACGACCCAAACCAGGCCCTACGCGCGGATATCCGCCGGCTGGGCACGCTCCTCGGCCAGACCCTCGCCCGTCAGGAGGGGCCGCCCCTCCTCGACCTGGTCGAGGAGATCCGTGCGCTGGTGCGCACCGACGCCGAGCGGGCTGCCACGCGGCTGGGCACGATGGACATCACGACCGGCACGCAGCTGGCCCGGGCCTTCTCCACCTACTTCCACCTGGCCAACATCACCGAGCAGGTGCACCGCGCCCGTGACCTGCGCCGCCAGCGGGCCACTCAGGGCGGCTGGCTCGACCAGGCGGCCAAGCTGATCGCCGAGCGGGGCGTGCCCACCGACGAGATCGCGTCCGCGGCCCGGCGGCTGGCGGTGCGGCCGGTCTTCACCGCTCACCCCACCGAGGCGGCCCGCCGCTCGATCCTTTCCAAGCTCCGCGCCGTGGCCGACGAGCTCGATGCCGAGGCGGCCGCCGCGATCCTCTACGGCGCGACCGAGTCCCCGCAGACCGACCGCCGGCTCGCCGAGCTGATCGACATGCTGTGGCAGACCGACGAGCTGCGCCTCGACCGGCCCGACCCCACCGACGAGGCGCGCAACGCGGTCTACTACCTGCGCGACCTCTACTCCGAGGCGGCGCCGCAGGTGCTCGACGACCTCACCGACACGCTCCGCTCGCTGGGCGTGGAGACCGCGCCGACGTCCCGGCCGCTCACGTTCGGCACGTGGATCGGCGGCGACCGCGACGGCAACCCGTTCGTCACACCGAGGGTCACGCGCGACGTGCTCATGATCCAGCACGAGCACGGCATCCAGGCCACCGAGGCGGCCATGGACGCGCTGATCAACGAGATCTCGGTCTCCCGCCGGCTGCGCGGCGTCTCGCTCGACCTCTCCGCCAGCCTGGCCAAGGATCTCGACGCGCTGCCGGAGGTGCCGCAGCGCTTCCGGCGCACCAACGCCGAGGAGCCCTACCGCCTCAAGGCCCGCTGCATCAAGGCGAAGCTTGCCAACACGCGGCGCCGGCTGGGCCAGGGCACCGCGCACGTGCCGGGGCGTGACTACCGCGGCTCCGACGAGCTGCTCGCCGACCTCGAGCTGCTGCGCGCCTCGCTCGCGCGCAACTCCGGGCAGCTCACCGCGGTGGGCCGGCTCGCCTCGGTGATCCGCACGGTGGCCTCGTTCGGGCTGCATCTGGCCACGATGGACGTGCGCGAGCACGCCGAGGCGCACCACGCGGTGCTCGCCCAGATGTACGCGCGGATCGGCGAGGTGGCCGACTACAACACGCTCTCCCGCGCCGAGCGCACCAAGCTCCTCTCCGACGAGCTGACCGGCCGGCGCCCACTGTCCAGCCTGGACACTCCGCTGAGCGAGTCGGCGCAGCGCACGTTCGACGTCTTCACCACCATCCGCGAGGCGCAGCAGCGCTTCGGCCCGGAGGTCATCGAGTCGTACATCATCTCGATGACCCTCGGCGTCGACGACGTGCTGGCCGCGGCGGTGCTGGCCCGCGAGGCCGGCCTGATCGACGTGCACAGCCACCGGGCCCGCATCGGCTTCGTGCCGCTGCTGGAGACGCCAGCCGAGCTGGACGCCGGCGGCGAGGTGCTCGACGAAATGCTGGCCCTGCCCGCCTACCGGGCCCTGGTCGCCGCCCGCGGCGACGTGCAGGAGGTCATGCTCGGCTACTCCGACTCCAACAAGGAAGCCGGCATCACCACGTCGCAGTGGTCGATCCACCGGGCCCAGCGCGCGCTCCGCGACGTGGCCGCCCGCCACGGCGTGCGGCTGCGCCTCTTCCACGGCCGCGGCGGCACCGTGGGCCGCGGCGGCGGGCCTACGCACGAGGCGATCCTGGCCCAGCCGTACAACACGCTCGACGGCTCGATCAAGGTCACCGAGCAGGGCGAGGTGATCTCCGACAAGTACACGATCCCCGCGCTGGCCCGGGAAAACCTCGAACTCACGGTCGCCGCCGTGCTCCAGGCGACGCTCCTGCACACCACCTCACGCGTCTCCATCGAAGCGCTGACCCGGTGGGACGCGGCGATGGACACCACGTCGGCCGCGGCCTTCAGGGCATACCGCGAGCTGGTCGAAGATCCAGACCTGCCGGCGTACTTCTGGGCCTCGACCCCCACCGAGCTGCTCGGCGCGCTCAACATCGGCTCCCGCCCCGCCAAGCGTCCCAACACCGGCGCCGGGCTGAGCGGCCTGCGCGCGATCCCGTGGGTCTTCGGCTGGACCCAGTCCCGGCAGATCGTCCCAGGGTGGTACGGCGTGGGCACCGGCCTGGCCGCCGCCCGCGAGGCGGGGCTCGCCGAGGTGCTGGCCGAGATGCACGGCAACTGGCAGTTCTTCCGGACCTTCCTGTCCAACGTGGAGATGATGCTCTACAAGACCGACCTCAAGATCGCCCGCCGCTACGTCGACCTGGTCCCGGAGGAGCTGCGGCCGATCTTCGGCAAGATCGAGGATGAGTACTCCCGCGCGGTGCGCGAGGTGCTGGCCATCACCGGCGAGTCGAAGCTGCTCGACAAGCAGCCGGTGCTGGAGCGCACGCTCGCCGTCCGCGACACCTACCTGGAGCCGCTCCACCACCTTCAGGTCGCGCTGCTGCGGCAGTACCGCGACTCCGGCGCGGCGGCCCGTGCGGTCGCCACCGCGCCGGGAGCCCGGCGGGCGCCCGGCGACGGGACGGCGCTGGAGCGGGCCCTGCTGACGACGGTCAACGGCATCGCCGCCGGGATGCGCAACACCGGCTGAGCGGCGGCGCAGACAGCCGAGTGGCCGGCCCGGCGAGCGGACCGGCCACGGTGGATCGTTCAGCCGCCGGATCCGCTCCCCTCCCGGGGATGCCGGAGCTCGACGACGTCTTCGCCGAGGCCCTGCGCAACGTCTACCGGTTTGGCAGCTGACGCGCGCCGGCGGGCCGGATCGGCGGACGCCTGTCCCACTCCGACCCGGCCCGCCGGCGCGGCGGACGCCAAAGGCTACGAGGTCTCGCCCGCCACCGAGAACGAGCGCAGCCGGTCGATCGCCAGCATCGTGAAGCCGACCACGAAGATCACGGCCATGATGAGGGCCACCGGCAGGGAGACCTTCGACTCCAGCAGCCCGGTCGGGGCGATCCTGTCGGCGATCGTCAGCACGTACTGCTGGATCGACAGCACGCGCGTCCCCGAGACGAAGTTGCCGAGCAGGCCCTCCCACACCAGTACGTAGACCAGGCCGAGCAGCACCGGCCGCCGCGTGACCAGGCTCAGCGCCAGGAAGAACGCCGAGTACGCCAGCGCGCCCACCGCGCCCGCGAGTGCCAGGCCCAGCCCCAGGCGTACGGAGTGGGCGAGCACGCCGGACACGTACAGCGGGATGGCCACGGTCACCGCCGTCACCACGGTGGCCACGGCGAGCTTGGGGAGCACGATCTGCCAGCGCGGCAACGGCTTGGTGAGGATGTGGACGATGGTGCCGTCGTCGATCTCCGAGCCGAGCACGCCCGTGCCCACGATGAGGGCGATCACCGGCAGCACGACGGCCAGCCCGAGGCCGACCAGCACCGGCGGGGCCCAGTGTTCCGCCGCCACGCCGAAGGCGCGGCTCAGGAGCGCCAGCCCGATGACGAGCAGCGGCAGCGGGATGAGCAGCAGGAACCGCCGGCGGCCGAAGAGCCCGCGCGCGGTGATCCACGTGATCGTCTGGGGTACCACTTATGCCTCCACCAGGTAGGAGAAGACGCTCTCCAGGGACTCGTCCGAGGGGAGCAGCCGGCGGACCCGGATGCCCTCGGCGAGCGCGATCTTGGGTAGCGCGCGGGTGAAGCTGCCGTAGTCGCCGGCGCGCACGGTCAGGCCGGTGCGGTCGATCTCCACGCCGGTCACCGACGCCTGCCCCATGAGAGCGACCGCGAGCCGGCGGTCGTCGGTGGAGTGGACGGCGAAGACGTGCGGCCGGTTGGACATGAGGCGGCGGATCGCGCGGTAGTCACCGGAGGCGGCCAGGCGGCCCGCGACGATGACCTGCACGGTGCCGGAGACCTGCTCGACCTCTTCGAGGATGTGCGAGCTGAAGAGGATCGTACGGCCGGCGGTGCCGAGGCGGTGCAGCAACTCCATCATGTGCAGCCGCTGGCGCGGGTCCATGCCGTTGAACGGCTCGTCGAGCAGCAGCACCTGCGGGTCGTGCACGAGCGCGGCGGCGACCCGGGTGCGCTGGCGCATGCCCTTGGAGTACGTGCCGATGCGGCGGTCCTGCGCGCCGGTCATCTCGACCAACTCCAGGGCCCGCTGCGCGGCCGCCTCGGGGTCGGGCAGGCGGTGCAGGCGGGCGCTGACCAGGAGGAACTCCCGCGCGGTCAGGAACTCGTGCACCGCCTCGCGCTCGCTGACCAGCCCGAGTCGCTTGTAGACGGACGGGTTGCGCCAGGTGGGTTCGCCGTCGATGGTGACCGTGCCCCGCGAGGGCGCGAGAAACCCGGCCATCATGTGCAGCACGGTGGTCTTGCCGGCGCCGTTGGGGCCGAGCAGGCCGGTCACTCCCGGGTGGAGCGTCATGGAGACGTCGTTGACGGCCACCACGTTGCCGTACCAGCGGGAGACGCCGGCGAGCGTCAACTGGGTCATGACGAAGCGACCTTCCGGTAGCGGGCCAGCAGGAGGGCGACACAGCCGGCCACGACGCCGATGGCGACCGCCAGGTACACAGGCCCGAACGGGCCGATGTCGTCGGTGCCGCCGCCCGAATCGAAGAGCCACACGCCGACGCCGAAGACGAGGCTGGAAGGGCTGAAGAGCAGCGCCAGCTCGTTCATCGCCTGGGAGGGCATGACCGAGAGCACGCCGACGATCGGCGTGGTCATCAGGAAGACCGCGACGATCCCGCCGGCGGCGAAGGCCCGCTTGCCGGTCAGCGACGCGACCAGCAGGCCGATCCCGGCGAAGACGGCCGCCCACAGCAGGGCGTAGAGCAGGCCGGGCACGATGTCGCCGACCTCGGTCCACACCTCGCTCATGCCGTCGGCGGAGAACGCGGCCACCAGGAACATCAGGATCTGCGGCGCGCCGAGCAGCAGCCACACCGCCGTGGCCAGGGCGGCGAGCTTCGCGTAGGCGTAGTCGCCGCGCCGCAGGGGTCGGGAGAAGTAGAGCGGCAGCACGCCGGCCCGCAGGTCGCGGGAGACCAGCTCGGGTGCGACGATCGCCACGAAGAAGATGACGAGCCACGCCATCATGTCGGCGAACGCGGTGTACCCGACCGCCGCGTCCGGCACCTGGGCCCGCACCGCGGCGAGGATGGCGCCGGTCAGGAAGACCACGCCGAGCACAAACCACGGGAAGATCTTGGCTTTGGCGCTGCGGCCCAGCCCGAAGGCCGTGCGCAGGCCGTGCACGTACAACGACGTGAACACGTACCTCCGGCCGAGGCGCGGCCCGGCGTAGCGCTGGTAGCCGATGTCGTGGATGACACCTGTCGCTTCAGACATGGGTCACCTCCCGGGTCGCGAAGAGCTCGGCGACGCGGTGGCGCCGCTGGTCGAGACGGTGCAGAGGCAGGTCCAGCTCGGCCACCGCGGTCAGGATGCGGTCGTAGGTGGCGTCGTCTTCCAGGGGTACGAGCAGCAGCCGGCCGTCGCGCCGGACACTGAGGCCGAGCAGGTCGAGCCGCGCGGCCAGCTCCTCGATGCCCTCGCTCACCTCGACGGCCAGCACGTCGGTGACGGTGGTCATCGCCGAGATGTTGTCGGAGCGCAGGAGCCGCCCGCCGTCGATCGCGATCAGCGAGTCGCAGATCCGCTCGACCTCGCCGAGCAGGTGCGAGCAGACGACCACCGAGATGCCGAACTCGGTGCCGATCCGGTGGATCAGCGCCAGCATCGCGTCGCGCCCGGCCGGGTCGAGGCCGTTGGTCGGCTCGTCGAGCAGCAGCAGGTCGGGGTCGTGCACCAGCGCCTGGGCGAGCTTGACCCGCTGCTTCATGCCGGTCGAGTAGCCACCGATCTGGCGGTAGCGCTCTTCGTACAGCCCGACATGGCGCAGGGCCTCGGAGGCGCGCTCGCGAGCCGCCGTACGCGGCAGGCCGCTCATCCGCCCCAGGTGGGTGACGAACTCGGCGGCGGACAGGTCCGGCGAGAGCGACTCGTGCTCCGGCATATAGCCGACCCGGGCCCGTACGGCCGCGGCGTCGACGGTGGGATCGAGGTCGAGAACGCGCACCCGACCACTGGTCGGGGCGAGCAGGCCCAGCAGGATCTTGATTAGCGTGGACTTGCCCGCGCCGTTGGCTCCGACCAGCCCCACGATGCCGGGCTCGACGCTGACCGTCAGATCGGACAGCGCGGTCACCCGGCCCGCATAAGTCTTGGTGAGCGATTCGGTCGCTATGAGGGTCACGCGGTCAGCGTAGGGATTTCGCGGCGTCCGTAGGTATCAGGCGTAACCCTGGGCCTGCCCTTAGGGTCTCCGCCGCCGGAACTATGTCTTTCGTTGTAGCGTCCGGGTCTCGATCCGCACCTCTGGGCTGGTGGCGCGGAGCGCATCGACCAGCGTCGCACCGGCGGTGGCCAGGCCCGCTTCGGTCATCGGCTCCAGCGCGTCGAGGATGAACACCGCCCGGGTCGTGGTGGGGCCGAGACGCGTGCGGACGCACTGCCGCCAGTTCCACCGCCGGCAGGTGACGCCCTCGTCGTCGCGCCAGACCACCTCGCCCGGGCTCGGCCGCTCGGTCGTCACCTGACCGTCGGCCATGGTGTCGAACGGTTCCTCGCCGGTCGCCCGCACCAACCGCAGCGGCCCCCGGTACCGGTCGACGTCCTCCCCGCCGATCGGCACGGCGTGCAGCACCGAGACCGCGTTGTACGCGTCGGTGAGCCGGTCGACCCTGGGCAGCCCCTGAGGCGCCCGGCGCAGCAGCGCGTCCACGCTGGGACGAGTGCGCTGCGGCTTGGCGCCGAACGCGCGGAACGCCTCCCGCCACGCCACCACGTGGGGGTGATCCGCGGGCGCCGCCTCCTCCGCCGCCCGCAGCATCTTCTCCGTCACGTCGTCGCTCGGTCCGGGCGCCAGCCCATCGGCGAGGATCAGGAGTGCCCGGTAGTCGGGGCGAAGCGTGAACACCTCGGGGTCGACGTACGCACTCGCGAGCCACTGGTCACCTTGCTGCACCATTCGGTCATGATACTGACCGTCGCTGGTAACAGTTTCATAAGGGTCCTCTGGCACATCCCGTACGGCGTACGGAAGACAGCCGGTGGAGTGGCAGGCGCAGGCGGCGGGCATACACCCGTACCGGTATCTTCACTGCGACCGGTAGCAGACACCGGTGAGCCGTGGCACTCTCGACCGATGAGCGGGCGGCTGAGAAACTGTGAGCCGGTTCGCCGTTGGGGGTGGGATGAGCAACGGGTGGGTGATGCCCGACGAGGTGCTGCGCGACGCGCCGGCCTACACGCCGCGCTCCTTTGAGCTGGCCGATCTCGAGCTGCTGCTCTCCGGGGCGTATACGCCGCTGGCCGGCTTCCTCGGCCGCGCGGATCTGGCCGGCCTGGCCCGCCGCGGGCGCCTCGCCGACGGCACGCCCTGGCCGGTGCCGGTCACGCTCGAGGTCCCCGGCGGACTCGTCGCCGACCTCGACCTCGACAACCCGCTCCAGCGCGCGCTCGTGCTCACCGACTACGAAGGTGCCCCGGTCGCCGCGGTCGACGTGACCGACGCGTGGCCGACCCGCGACGGGCGCTACGGCGTCGGCGGTGCGGTGCGGCGGCTGGGCGACGGCGGGCACGGCCCATTCCAGCGGCTGCGGCGCACGCCCGAAGAGGTCAAGACGCTGCTCCCGCCGGGCCGCGTGCTCGGCGTGATCGCCGACCGGCCGCTACACCGTCCACAGTTGGCACAGATCGCGCACGCCGCCCGCACGCTCGCCGCCCACCTGCTGATCCTCATCCCGGTGGCCGACCAGGGCCCCGATGGGCTGCCGCCCGAGGTGCTGGTCCGGGCCGTGTTCGCCGCCCGCGACCGGATGCCCCCGGCCACGCTGGTCGCGGTGCCGCTCGCCCGCCGCGGTGACGAGATCCGCGACGCCCTGCTGCGGGCCCGGGTCGCCGCGGCCTACGGCGTGACCCACCTGCTCTCCACCGGCGAGATGCTCTCCGGCGGCGGGCCGCGCGTGCTGGTGCCGCGCGAGCTGGCCTACGACAACCGCGACGGCCAGTGGCGCTGGCGTGACGACATCCCCCCGCGCAACCGCCGGCTGGCGCTGCGCCCCGACGAGATCGAAGACCTGCTCGACCGGGGCTTCCCGCTGCCCGAGTGGCACACGCCGCCGGCGGTCGCCAAGGAGCTGTCCCGGGCCCGGCCGCCCCGCCGCCATCGCGGCGTGGTCGTCTTCTTCACCGGGCTCTCCGGCTCGGGCAAGTCGACGATCGCGCGGGGCGTGGCCGACGCGTTGCGGGAGAGCGGTGACCGCACGGTCACGCTCCTCGACGGCGACGTGGTGCGGCGCGAGCTGACCAAGGGCCTCGGCTTCAGCAAGGAAGACCGCGACATCAACGTGCGCCGCATCGGCTGGGTCGCCGCCGAGGTGGCCCGCCACCGCGGGATGGCGCTGTGCTGCCCGATCGCGCCCTACGCGCGGGCCCGGGCGCTCGCCCGCGCGATGGCGCAGGAGGCGGGCGCCGGCTTCCTGCTGGTCTACGTCTCGACCCCGCTCGCCGTCTGCGAGCAGCGCGACCGCAAGGGGCTGTACGCGAAGGCCCGCGCCGGTCAGCTCACCGGGATGACCGGGATCGACGATCCGTACGAGGTGCCCACCGACGCCGACCTGGTCCTCGACACGAGCGAGCTGCCGATCGAGGAGGCGGTGCAGGCGGTGCTGCACCACCTCACGGAGACGGGTTGGGTCGAGCCGCGTCTCCAGCCGGCCTGACCCGCACTTGGAAGGTGCGCTCCAGACCCAGGTCGCGATAGGCGGCCAGCCCGTCCCGCGTGCGGTCCACGCGCGAGTCGCGGCCCCGCTGGTCGCTCGGTGTGTCGAAGTACACCATCGCCTTGACCCGCGGGAA
Source organism: Phytohabitans kaempferiae (assembly GCF_042433955.1). Classification (NCBI taxonomy): domain Bacteria; kingdom Bacillati; phylum Actinomycetota; class Actinomycetes; order Micromonosporales; family Micromonosporaceae; genus Phytohabitans; species Phytohabitans kaempferiae. The sequence continues at coordinate 69,748 of NZ_JBHLUH010000004.1, forward strand.
GAGCGGCATCTGCCGGCTGACCGAGTTGTAGAAGTCGGCCCGGTGGCCGGGGTTGCTGTCGTGGTGCCAGACGCCCCACTCGCCGAGCATCAGCGGCTTGTCCGGATGGCGCTCGGCGGCCCAGTTGTAGAACCCCGGCCACGACGGCTTGCTGCTCGACCGGCGGTTCATCATCTCGGCGAAGTCGCCGAAGCCGTACTCGCCGCGCTCGCTGTACGCGTACGCGTCCCAGGCGATCCAGTCGATCACGTCGTCACCGGGGTAGAGGCTCTCGAACCAGGGCTGCGTGTTCCACGGCACGTACGCCATGTAGTTCATCACCGAGACCAGATTGGACACTCCCCGCTCGCGGAGCCCGAGGAGCACCTGCCGCACCATGGCCGCGTAGTCGGTGGCGGTACGGCCGGAGCCGGCGCGCGGGTCGACGTCGTTCTCCGGCTCGTGGTGCACGGTGAATAAGAACGGCTCGGTGAGTGACCGCTTCAGCCGGTCGGCGAGCTTGTCCAGGTACTCCTCCGTGGCCGGATGACCGTCGGCGATCTGTGCCCAGGTGGCGCCCTGCGGCTTCCAGTTGAGGAAGAGCACGCGCTTCCGGGCGATCTCGATCTCCTCGGCGGTCGGGAAGTTCTCCGTCCCCCGGTGGTACGCGTGGTAGATCGCCTGCTCGCGCCCGGTCTTCCGCTCGAAGTCGAGCAGCGCCTCGCCGCGTGGCGTGCTGGTGTGCGCGCCAGGCGCCACCCCCCACAGGACCCCGCAGCTCGGCACCAGCTTGCTGTCGGTGACGCAGTCGGGGTCCGGGTCGGGCGGCGTGGTCGGCGAGGGCGATGGCGATGGCGATACCGGCGGGCTGGTCGGCGCGCTCGTGGGCGGCGTGGTGGGCGGCGACGTGGGCGGGCTGGTCGGCGACGTCGGGACGTTCGGCATCCCGGGCCACGACGGCATCCCCGGCAGGGACGGCAGGGTCGGGAGCGACGGCATGTCGGGCAGGGAGGGCATGCCGGGCAGCGACGGCATCCCGGGAAGCGACGGCATGCCCGGCATCGAGGGCATCCCGGGAAGCGACGGCATTCCGGCCGACGGTGCGGAGCCGCCGGTGGGCTCTGCCGCGACCGGCACGCCGGTGCTCGGCGACGGCGCCGGGGTCACCGTCCGCCACGGCATGACCTTGCCGATCCAGGACAGCCACAGCGTGGGCTTGACCAGGGAGTCGATCGGCCGGACGCCGTCCTTGGCCCAGAAGGTGGCGTAGCCGTCGCCGGCCGGTGCGGTGACCGCGAAGGCGTACGTCCCCTCGCGCTGGATCACGCCGCTGACGTCGAAGACCACGCTCTCGTCGTACGGCCGGGGCGCGGCACTCGCCACGACCGTGCCGAGCTGGGGCGCGGAGCGGGCGTTGAGCGTGCGCTCCCGCCAGTCGGTCGCGGGCACGCGGGTCAGCTCGATGCGGCTCGGCAGCACGCCGGCGCGGCGGCTCAGCCGTACCTCCGCCCGGGCCGGCGACTTGCCTCCGCGCAGCCCGTCGACCGTGAACTTCAGGTACGTCACCGCCGCGCCGCCGCCCATCCCGCCGGCCACCAGCTCGGCGCCGGCACCGTCCTCACGGTGGGGGTCGGCGGTGCTCGCGTACGTGTCCTCGGCCGCGGCGATCCGCTGGTCCGGTGCCCTCCCGAGCTGACCGCCGACATATCCGAACAGGACGGCGAAGGCGGTGGCGCCCACCGCGATACCGGTGGCGCTCAATGCGTGCGCTCTGGCCATGGGACGACCTCCCGTGCCATGTGGCGGGTGTGCGGGGTGGTGCCGTCGGGACGGCTGGTACCCACCGATACGCTATACGGCTTTAGCCCTTTTCACACCTTTTATTTGGATACGGGGAACGACACGCCGGCAGTTACGAATATGGCCAGCCGGCCGTTGAGCCCTGAGACCCGAACCCTCCGAAAGGTCCCGCCCCACCGATGGACGCCTCCAGCGACGTTTCCGACTACCTCGGCATGCTCCGGCGGCACTGGTGGGTGGTGCTCCTGCTCGCGCTCACCGGCCTCGGTGGCGCGGTCGCGGTAACCCACCTCCAGCCCAAGGTGTACGAGTCAGCCACATCCGTACTGGTACAGCCGGCCGGCCAGGACACCAATGTCGTCGGCGGCCGGACCAGGGGCGACATCAACCTGGACACCGAGGCGCAGCTGGTCCGCTCGACGGCCGTGGCCGCGGGCGCCGCCGAGCTGCTGCGTGTCACCACGCCGCCGGACGAGCTGGCCCACCAGGTGACCGTCGAGGTCCCGGCGAACACCGCCGTGCTGGTGGTCAAATTCGCCGCCGGCGATCCGGAGGCGGCGCGGGCCGGCTCGCACGCGTTCGCCGAGGCGTACCTGCGCAACCGCGAGGAGAGCGCGAAGGCCGACCTGAACGCGCAGATCAGCGCGCTCAACGCCAAGGTCAAGCAGCTCAGCACCACGCTCTCCCAGGTGAACGCCCGGCTCGCCCCCCTCTCCCAGAGCAGCCCGCTCCGCCCCAACCTGGAGAGCCAGCGGAGCACGGCACAGAACCAGCTCAACAGCCTCAGCGGCAAGCTGAACGACCTCACCACCGCCACGGTCACCGGCGGCAAGATCATCAGCGACGCGCGCCTGCCCGAGTCGCCGTCCAAGCCGGACCCGATGCTCAACCTCGCCACCGGCGCCATGGTCGGCCTCCTGCTCGGCCTCAGCGTGGCGCTGCTCCGCGAGCGCCTGGACCGGCGCGTGCGCACCGCCACCGACGTGGCCCGGCGGACCCGCGTACCCGTGCTGGCCGAACTCTCCGCCGCCCGCCCCGAGGACACTCGCCTCGACGCGGTGCTGCCGCCGCACGGCGAGGGCGGGGCCATGTTCAACCGCCTGCGCAACGAGGTGGTCGCCAGCCTCGGGCCGGACGACAAGGTGGTCGTGGTGGCCGGGGCCAGCCGGGGCGTGGCGTCCACTCTGGTCGCCGCCAACCTGGCCGCCGCGCTCGCCCGTACCGGCAGCGACGTGACCCTGATCGGCGCCCACCTGCCGGACAGCGTCGCGGACACCGCACCACTCGCCACGATCTTCGGCGTCGCCGCCACGCCAGGCCTCTCGGACGTGCTCGCCGGCAAGGTCGGGCTCGCCGCCGCCGTACAGCACGCGCCGCGGATCCCGTCGCTGCGCGTGATCACCACGGGCGGGACCGCCAGCGCCGCCGGGCTCATGCAGTCGCAGGGGTTGCGCGACGCGCTGGACCTGCTCACCGCCCGCCCCGGGTACGTGGTGATCGAGGCGCCCGCCACCTCCAGCGGCGCCGACGCGCAGAGTCTGGCCAGCCTCGCCGACGCGGCGATCATCACGGTCGAGCTGCGCCGGACCCGGCGGCCGGACGTGAGCGACGCGGCCGAGCAACTGCGCCGGGTCGGTACGCCGCTGCTCGGTGCCGTAGTCGTGCCCCGGCTCAACGGCGCGCCGGCCACGCCCGGCCCGCGCCCGTCGAGGGCCGTACGCGCCCTGCCCGCCGCGCCCTCGCCCGCGCCGCTTCTCGACCCGCCCGCCGAGGGCCGGCGCGCGCGGGCGGCGGCCGGTGAGGAGCGCGCCGACCTCAGCTCCGCCGGACTCGCCGAGGTGGACCTCACCACCTCCACCGCCGTGATCCGCCTCCCACCGGGTACGGGCTCGCACAGATGACCGCCACGCTGGCGGCCCCGGCCACACCGGCGGCAGCGCGCATCCCGGCGGCCGGGCGACCCCTGCCCGCCTGGCCGGTCGCCGGCGTACTGCTGCTCTATCCACTGTGGTGGGCACTCGGCCTGGGCGTGCTGATCTTCCCGCTGGTCGCGGTGCCGATGACCGCCTTGCTGCTCCGGGCCCACCTCGCCGGCCGGCCGGTACGCCTCCCGCCCGGCTTCGCGCTCTGGGCGATCTTCCTGGCCACGGTCGTGATCGGCGTGGCCGTGCTCGGCGCCGAACCGGCCGGCACGATCGACGAGCACGCGAGCAGCCGGATCCTCGGCGCCGGCTACCGGGTCATCCAGTACACGGCGCTCACCGTGCTCCTGGTCTACGCCGGCAACCTGACCGAGACCGAACTCTCCCGCCGCCGCCTCGTCCGCCTGCTCGCCTGGCTCTTCGGCGTGACGGTGGCGGGCGGGCTGCTGGGCGTCTTCGCCGGGCACTTCGAGTTCACGTCGCCGGTCGAGATGCTGCTCCCGTCGCACGTCCGCAACAAGGGCTTCGTGCAGTCGCTGGTGCACCCCTCCGCCGCGCAGATCATGGACGTGGTCCGGGACGCGCACCCCCGCCCGGCCGCGCCCTGGGGGTACACGAACACCTGGGGCAACAACTTCTGCCTGCTCATGGTCTGGTTCGCGGCCTGGGCGTTCGGCCACGCGACCCGCCGCCGTACCCGGGTCTTCGCCATCGCCGTCCTCGCGGTGTCGGTACTGCCGGTGGTGTACTCGCTCAACCGCGGGCTGTGGATCGGCCTCGGCGTCGCCGCGGTGTACGTGGCCGTGCGCCTCGCCCTCGCCGGTCGCGCCTGGGCCATCGGCGGGCTGGGGGTCGCCGCCGTCGCGCTGGTCGCCGCCGTCGCCCTCACCCCGCTCGGCGGCGTGGTCGGCGCGCGGCTGGACGACGGCCACTCCAACGGCGTGCGCTCGTACCTGATGGAGCGCGCGGTCACCGGCATGGTCGAGTCGCCGGTCGTCGGCTTCGGCTCGACCCGCACGACGATGGGCGGGCGCAACTCGATCACCGTCGGCGAGAGCGCGGCCTGCGAGCGCTGCGGCAACTTCACCGTCGGCGGCAACGGCCAGTTCTGGCAGCTCCTCTTCGCCCACGGGCTGGTCGGGACCGCCGGCTACCTGGGCTTCTTCGCCTACGGACTGTGGCGCTTCCGCCGTGACCGCAGCCCGATCGGCATCGCCGGCGGATGCGCCATCCTCGGCAGCTTCGCCGCGATGCTCTGGTACAACGCGCTGGTCACACCTCTCGCATTCATGTTTCTGGGATACGCCCTGCTCTGGCGGAACGAACGTGAGCGCGAGGAGTGAGCTCCGACGGCCCAAACCGCACCGCGGCGGCCCACACGCGAGCCCCGCAGTCGCGAACGAAAGGTAGGCAATGAGTCCGGTTAGAACGGCACCTGCGCGGCTGACGGCGGGTGACGCCGCCCTGCGCGTCCAGTACCTGGAGGAGGTGCTGCGCCTGCTCTACCCCGAGCCGTGCACCACTCGGGGCAGGTCGCCGGTCGTCACCGAGTACATGCTCGTGCCGGACGCGCGCCGGCCTCGGCTGCTCGTGCCCACGCGCTCCCGCCGCATCGCCGCCGCGGCCGTGCGCCGCTACGCCGAGCCGCAGTCGCGGGTCGCCCGCCTCAAGCGGGACGCGGTGGTCGCGGCGCTGCGCACGCCGGGCGCCGCCGCGGTCCTGCTCCGCCATCGGGTACGCATCTACGGGCCGCCCGGCGAGACCATCGACGGCTACCTGCGCGAGGCACTCGGCACCGACCTCGCGCTCAGCGTCCACATCGGACCGGCGAGGGCCAACCGCAAGCCGGTGCTCCAGCTGATCGCGCCGGACGGGGAGACACTGGGCTTCGCCAAGCTCGGCACCGGTCCGCTGACCCGGCGGCTGGTGCGGGCCGAGACGACCGCGCTCAACGCCCTCTCCCACGTGGGCCTGCGCGACGTGACCGTGCCACGCGTGCTGCACGCCGGCGAGTGGCGGGGGCACCAGGTGCTGGTCCAGTCCCCGCTGCCGGTGTGGCGCCCGCGCGGGCCGCTCGCGCCGGACCGGCTCGCCGCCGCGATGCGCGAGGTCGCCGGTAGCTGCGGTACCTCCCGAAGCTGGCTCGCCACCAGCCCGTACTGGGCAGAGCTGCGAGACCGGCTGGACGCGGTCGCCGACCGGCCGGAGGGCGCCGCGCTGGGTGCCGCCGCCCGTTCCATCGTCGAGCGGGGCGGGGACGTCGACCTGCGGTACGGCGCGTGGCACGGCGACTGGGCGCCCTGGAACATGGCCACGCTCGCCGACACGCTGCTGGTCTGGGACTGGGAGCGGTTCACGACCGGCGTGCCGCTCGGCTTCGACGCGGTGCACTACGACCTCCAGCGGCGGATCCAGTCCACATCGGACGCCGAGGCGGCGGTGGAGTCGACGCTGGGCGTGGCGCCCGCGCTGCTGCGGCCGTTCGAGGTGACCGGTGCGGCGGTCGGGCTGACCGCGCTGCTCTACCTGGTCGATCTCGCCACGCGGTACCTCGCCGACCGGCAGGCCGAGGCGGGCGCCCGGCTCGGCGTACTCGGCACCTGGCTGCTGCCGGTACTCGTCCGCCGGATGGAGGCGCTCTCGTGAGCACGCGCGAGCGAGTGCCCGCGCCGGTCAAGCGGGTCGTCCACTTCGGATCCCGCTCGTACGGCCGGGTCACCGCACCGGCCCGGATGCTCCCGTCGTTTCTGATCTGCGGCGGCCAGCGCTGCGGCACGACCTCGCTCTACCGGGCGCTCGCGGCCCATCCCGCGGTGCTCAAGGCGGTGCTGCACAAGGGCGTGCACTACTTCGACACCTCGTATCACCGGGGCCTGGCCTGGTATCGCGGGCACTTCCCACTGCGCCGCACGGCGGTCAAGGTGGAGCAGCGCTTCGGCGTGCCGGCACAGACGTTCGAGTCCAGCCCTTACTACATGTACCACCCCCAGGCGGTGCCCCGGATCGCCCACGACCTGCCCGGCGTACGACTCATCGCGCTGGTCCGCGACCCGGTCGAGCGGGCGTACTCCCAGCACGCCCACGAGCTGGCCCGGGGCTTCGAGTCGGAGACCTCGTTCGCGCGGGCGCTGGAGCTGGAGCCGGACCGGCTCGGCGGCGAGGAGGAGCGGCTGGCCGCCGACCCGAGGGCGTACAGCTTCGCGCACCAGCACCACGCCTACCGGGCGCGCGGCGAGTACGCGGTGTACCTGGAGCGGATGGCCCGATACGTGGGGCGGGACCGGATCCACGTGGTGGAGAGCGAGCGCTTCTTCGCCGAGCCGTCCACAGTGTACGGCGAGGTGCTCGACTTCCTCGGGCTGCCCCGGCTGGGCGATCCCCCGTTCGCCCGGCACAACGCTCGGCCCCGGCCCTCCGGCATGGACCCGGCCGTCCGCCACGAGCTGACCGCGCACTACGAGGCGCACGACGCGGCGCTCGCCGCCTGGATGGGCCGCTCGCCGGGCTGGCGGCGATGACGCTCACCGCGCCCGCCCGGCCCACGCCGGCCAGCACCGACCACCGCGCCGGGCTGGCCCGGGGAGGGCTCGCCGGGATGGCCGCCGCCGGGTTCAGCGGGGCGGCCGGGGTCGGCGTGACCTGGCTGGTCGCGCGGGCGCTCGGGGTCGACCAGGCCGGTGCGTTCTTCGCCGCGACCGCCGGGTTCGCACTGGCCGCCGGTGTGGTGCGGCTCGGCACGCAGACCGGGCTCGTCTACTGGTTGGCGCAGCTGCGCGTACGGGAACAGACCCACCTGCTCGGCGCCTGCCTGCGGATCGGCCTGACCCCGGTCGCCGTCGCGGCCACCGTACTGGCCGCCGTGCTGTGGTTCGTCGCGCCTGCGCCGCTCGACTCGCTCGCGCTCTTCCTGCCCCTGGCCGCACTCTCCGACGCCTCGCTCGCCGCGACCCGCGGGTACCGGCAGCTCGCCCCCACCTTCGTGCTGGAACGGCTCGCCCGGCCGGCCATGCAACTGCTCGCGATCGGCGCGCTGGCGGTCGCCGCCGTCTCCGCGCCGGGGGCGTACGCGGCCGCCTGGGTCGGGCCGTACCTGCCGGTCGCCATCCTCGCCGGCTACGCGCTGCGCCGCGCGTACCTCGCCGGGCCGACCCCGCCCCGGCGGCCCGGGCACAGGGCGTACCTGGCGCTGCGGGCGCGGTTCTGGCGGTACACCGGGCCACGCTCGGTCGCCAGCGTCGCCCAGCTCGCCCTCCAGCGGGTCGACGTGCTGCTGGTCGCCACGCTCGGCGGGCTGCGGGCCGCGGCCGTGTACGCCGTCGCCGGCCGCTTCGTGGTACTCGGCCAGCTCGCCAACCAGGGCATCTCGCAGAGCGTGCAGCCACGGCTGGCCGAGGCGCTGTCCGCGGGGGACCGGCAGGCGGCCAACCAGATGTACCAGGCGGCGACCGGCTGGCTCGTGCTGGTCACCTGGCCGCTGCACCTGATGGTCATCACGTACGCGCCGGTCTACCTCGGGCTCTTCGGCGACGAATACCTCGCCGGCGGTCCGGTCGTCGTCGTGCTCGCCAGCGCGATGCTGGTCGCCACCGGCTGCGGCATGGTCGACATGGTGCTGTCGATGGCCGGCCGTACCCGCTGGAACCTCGGCAACGTCACCGCCGCGCTCGCGATCATGGTCGCCCTCGACCTGGCGCTGATCCCGCCGTTCGGGGCGGTCGGCGCGGCGATCGGGCTGGCGGCCGCGGTACTCGTCAACAACATCGTGCCGCTGGTGCAGGTGGGCCGGGCGCTGGGCGTACACCCCTTCGGGGCGGGCACGGTCGCCGCCGCCGGCCTCGCGGTCGCCTGTTTCGGCGTACTCCCGCAGGTGCTCGCGGCGACGGCCGGGACCGGACCCGCGGCCCTGCTCACAGCGGTGATCCTGGCCCTCGCGGCGTACGTCGCCGGAGTGTGGCGGATGCGCGACACGCTCGCCCTGGACACGTTCCGGTGAGGCGGGCCATCCTCGCGGCGGTGCTCGTGCTGGCCGCGTGCACCGAGCCCCAGCCGGTGCGGACTCCCTCGCCCCCGACGGTGGCCGCGACCGACGCCGGCCCGTTCGACGCCGGCCCGGTGGCGCCGCCCTCCCGAGGTGCGCTGCTCGGCGCCTGGGTCAAGCCGGAGAGCTACAGCCAGCCCGGGCGGCTGGCCGCGATCAACGGGCTCCAGCGCGACCTGGGGCGTCCGCTGGACATCGTCAACACCTACCGGCGCTTCGACCAGGAATTCGGCACCGAGTCCGACGAGGAGTTCCTCCGGCAAGGGCTGACCATCATGCTGAGCTGGGCCTCCGGCGACACGCGCTCGATCACGGCGGGCCGGCATGACGACCTCATCCGGGCCCAGGCGCGGAGCGTACGGAAGGCCGGCGTGCCGGTGCTGCTGCGCTTCCGGTGGGAGATGGACCGCCCCAACCTGCGCGCCACGATGTGGTCGGCGGCGGACTTCATCGCGGCGTGGCGGTACGTCTGGCGCATCTTCGAGCAGGAGCGGGTCGGCAACGCGTCGTGGGTCTGGTGCCCGACGGCGGAGGGCTTCGAGCGCGGCGAGGCGCCAGACTTCTATCCCGGCGACGACGTGGTCGACTGGACCTGCGTGGACGTGTACGCGAGCAGCGAACTGCGGCCGATCGGCGAGCTGATGGCACCGTTCCTGCGCTGGGCGTCCACACGGGACAAGCCGATCATCGTCGGTGAGTTCGGTGTGGCGGCCGTGTGGGGATCGACCGCCCGGGCCGAGTGGCTGCGCGACGCGGTCCGCACGTTCAAGGCCAACCCCCAGATCAAGGCCGTCTCGTACTTCGAGTCCGACGACGACAAGGGTCCGACCGGCCACTTCCGCCTGGCGAACGACCCGCCAGCCTTCGACGCGTTCGTGGAACTGGGCCACGACCGGTGGTTCAACCCGCATTGACGGCGCCCCGAGACTCGCGCCGCCGGCGGTCAGCGGCGTACGGCGTTGGAGGCGAGCAGGCGGAGGGCGTACGGGGCGTCGTGGCGCAGGTACCGGCTCGCCAGCCGCCTCGGCTCGTTGCCCAGCCGGTGCGCCCACTCCAGCCCGGACTTCTGCATCCACTCGGGCGCGCGCTCGCGGTCGCCGGCCACGAAGTTGATCGCCGCGCCGCAACCGAGAAACCAGGTGAACGGCAGTTCGGGGCGGAGCAGCGAGACCAGCCACTCCTGCTTCGGGAAGCCGACCCCCACGTACACCAGGTCGGGCTTGGCCTCGATCACCTCGCGGCAGACCGAGGCGACCAGGTACGGGTCCTCCTCGAAGCCGTACTCCGGGCTGCGCCAGCCGGCGATGCGCAGGCCGGGACAGGCGGCGGCGAGGCGCGCGGCGGCCCGTCCGGCCCCGTCGACCCAGCCCGGGTCCTCGGGCTCGCCACCGAGGAGGTACACCGAGCGGCCGTCCGCGCCGAGGCCGGTGGAGAGCGACCAGATCAGGTCCGACCCGGTGACCCGCTCCGGCAGCGGCGTACCGGCGAGGCGGCTGGCCCAGACCAGCGGCGTGCCGTCCGCGACCACCAGCGTGGCGTCGTCCAGGTACGCGCGCACCTCGGCGTCCATCCGGGCGCGGCGCAGGATGTCGACGTTCGGCGTGACGATGCGACCGCCCTCGCCCTGGTCGAGGGCCGCGCGGACCCGTGCCACCACCTCGGCCTCGGTGATGGGGTCTACCGGTACCCCATCCAGCACTATTCGGTCCGGCATAGCGCTCCTACGGCTTGATCGTTCGTTACTAGGACAGAACGAGCGAAGGTGGAGAAAGTGGCAAAGGTGCTGTTTCTCGGTGGGCTGGGCCGCAGCGGGACGACGTTGGTCGAACGCCTCCTCGGCGAGCTGCCCGGGGTCTGCGCGCTGGGCGAGATCGTGCACCTGTGGCAGCGCGACGTACGCGACGACGAGCGGTGCGGCTGCGGCGTCCGCTTCTCCGCCTGCGATTTCTGGGACGCGGTCGGCGAGCGGGCGTTCGGCGGCTGGCACCAGGTGGACGTCTACCGCGTGCTCGCGCTGCAGAATGCGGTCGAGCGGACCCGCTACATCCCCCGCCTCGCCGCGTCCCGCCTGCCCGAGGAGCACGTGGCGCTGATCGAGGAGTACGCCGGCTACTACGCCGCGATCTACGAGGCCGCCGCCGCCATCTCGGGAGCGGAGGTGGTGGTCGACTCCTCCAAGCACAGCGCGCTCGCCCACTGCCTGCGCTGGTGGCCCGGGCTCGACCTGCGCGTGGTGCACGTGGTGCGGGACGCGCGCGGCGTCGCGTACTCGTGGACCAAGACCGTGGTGCGCCCGGAGGCCGAGGTGCCGGCGGAGATGACGCGCTACTCCCCGGCTCGCTCCGCCCTGCTCTGGAACGCGCACAACGCCGCCTTCGCTTTGCTCGCCCGCCGGGGCATCCCGGTGCGGCGGATCCGGTACGAGGAGTTCGTCGCCGACCCCCGGACCGGGCTGCTCGACCTGGCCGCCTTCGCGGGGCTGGACATCACGGTGGCCGACCTGAAGTTCATCGACGGTGAGGAGGCCGAGCTGCGCCCCAGCCACAGCGCGGCGGGCAACCCGATGCGCTTCTCGGTGGGGCGCGTGCCGCTGCGCCGCGACGAGGCCTGGCGGGAGGCGCTCCCGCCGGTCCAGCGCCGCCTGGTCGGCACGGTCTGCGCGCCGCTGCTGACCGCGTACGGGTACCCGCTGCGCAACCGGAGCTCGCGGTGATGCCCTCGGTCGGCGTGGTGATCCCGACCCGCGACCGCCCCGAGCTGCTGCGCCGCGCCATCCAGAGCGTGCGCGAGCAGGACTACCCCGGCCCGGTACGGATCGTGGTGGTCTTCGACCGTTCCGAGCCGGACCTGCTGCTCGCCAGCACCGAGGGCGTACCGGTCATGGTGGTCGCCAACTGGCGCACGCCCGGCCTCGCCGGCGCCCGCAACACCGGCATCCTGGCGCTCGACAGCGACCTGGTGGCGTTCTGCGACGACGACGACCGGTGGGCACCGGAGAAGCTGAGCCGCCAGGTGGCGGCCCTGGGCGACGGCGACTTCGCCACCTGCGCGATCGAGGTGGAGTTTCGCGACCGGTGCACGCCCCGGCTGGCCGGCTGCGACCGGGTCACGGTGGAGCAGCTGGCCCGCTCCCGGATGGCGATGCTGCACTCGTCGAGCTTCCTGATCCGGCGCACCACGCTCGTCGACTCGGGGCAGCTCGGGCTCGTCGCGGAGGACGCGCCGGGCAGCCAGAACGAGGACTGGGACCTCCTCTTCCGCGCCGCCCGCCGGTCGCCGATCGTGCACGTGGACGAGCCGCTGGTACGCGTGCTGTGGGGCCGCACCTCGCACTACGCGTACGAGTACGACACGAAGATCTCCTCGCTGCGCTGGATGATGTCCCGCCATCCGGAGATCCACGGCTGCCCGCCCGGCGCGGCCCGCGTGTACGGGCAGCTCGCCTGCTGGTCGGCGGCGACCGGCAACCGGAGCGACGCGTGGCGGTGGACCCGCGAGGCGGTACGCGCCAACTGGAAGGAACCGAGGGCGGCGATCGCGATCGCGGCAATGAGCGGCGCGGTCAAGGTGGAGAACGTGCTGGCCGCGCTGCACCGCCGGGGCCGGGGCATCTGATCCCCCGCCTCCTCCGGCGTGCCCAGGTGCGGTGTCGCGCCAAGCGCGTTTACGGGAGGATGAGATTGACGTCGCCGAACTCGTGCCACAGATAGCGGGCGCCGATCGCCTCGGCGTACATCCGGTCCAGCAGCGGGCGTCCGGCGACCGTCTCAAGTAGATCAAGATGCGACGCGGCCGGCTCGTGGAAGCCGGTGAGCAGCCCGTCGACCGCACGCACGCCGCGCTCCGGCGTCACCACCAAATCGGTCCAGCCGCTCGCCGCGGAGACCACGCCGTCGACGGCCGTCGCCGACTCCAGTGCCCGCACCGCGGTCGTGCCGACCGCGATCACCCGACCGCCGTCCGCCCTGGCCTGGTTGACCAGCCGCGCGGTGGTCCGCGGCACGACAAACCGCTCCGGGTACGGGCGTTCGTGCGCCTCCGGAGACGCCACTCCCGTGTGCAGGAGTACCGGTACGAGCAGCACGCCGGCGGCGACGAGCCGGGTCACCACACGCTCGCTGAAGGGGCGGGCCGCGCTTGGCATCTCCGCGCTCCCCGGCTCGTTGGCGAAGACCGTCTGGTAGTACGTCAGCGGCCAGGGGCGGGGCACGTACGCGTACCTGATCGGCTGGCCGTACGCCGCCAGGTAGCGCTGGACCGGCGCGCCGAGGTCCACGGTGGCCGTCCACAGTCGACCTCGCGAATACTCCTCGCGCAGGAGCACCGACCCGCCGCCGGGCAACGCATACCGCTGCCCGGCGACGCCCCCGTCGTACGGTCGGGTCGCCTTGCCCGCCGCCGCGCGCAGCTCGACGAGCCATTCGCCGCGCGCGAGTTCGGTGCTGAAGTGGACGGTCAAGCCCGCCGAGCCGGCGACCGGCACGGCCGCGGGGAGCGTGCCCGAGGTGTTCACCACGAGCACGTCTCCGGCGCGGAGCAGGCGCGGCAGGTCGGTGAAGCGGTGGTGGGCCGTGGCCCCGGTGGACACCTCACCGACGAGCAGCCGTACACCGTCCCGGGCCAGGCCGCGAGCCTCCGGCGGCTCGTGCGCCTCCAGCTCGGCGGGGAGTGTGAAGGTCGTCGCCGTCATGCCGGCGCTCCCGTCTTCATGCCGGCGCTCCAGCGCCGGTTCGGATCGTGCTCATGCCGGCGCTCCAGCGCCGGTTCGGATCGTGCTCATGCCGGCGCTCCAGCGCCGGTTCGGATCGTCTTCATGCCGGCGCTCCGGTCAGCAGGTCGGTGAGACGGATCCGCCCGGACGCCGGCCGGCTCTCGACCAGCCGCCGGAACGCGGGTACCACCGTCGCCGGCTCGGGGCGGTCGCCGATGTCCTCGCCCGGAAACGCCTCCTGGTGCATCCGCGTACGCAGGTCGCCCGGGTCGACCCACCAGACGCGCACCGCCGGCTCCTCGGCGGCCAGGATGCGGCTGGCCTGCTCGACCGCTGCCTTCGCCGACCCGTAGCCGCCCCAGCCCTCGTACGGTTCGACCGCCGCGTCCGAGGTCACGTTGACGACCGCGCCGCCGCGGGCCCGCAGACCGGGCAGGGCGAGCTGGGTGAGCGCGAGCGGAGCGAGGACGTTGACCTCGTACACCTCGCGAAGCACCTCCAGCGGATAGTCCGCCAGCCGTGGCTGCGGGCTCGGCCCGAGGATGCCGGCGTTGTTGACCAGCAGGTCGGCGCCGCCGAGCCGGTCCGCGGCGGCCACCAGCGCCAGCCGGTGCGCGGGGTCGGTGACGTCGCCGGGCAGCGCGGTCACGTCGCGCGGGATGCCGGCGGCGCTCTCGGCGAGCGCGGCGGCGTCCCGACCGTCGATCACGAGGTGCCAGCCCGCTTCGGCCAGTCCGTGTGCGAGTGCCAGCCCGAGCCCTCGGGAGGCGCCGGTAATGATTGCGACAGACATGCCATCGACGCTAGGGAGCCGGCCGGCCGCTGACATCGGGCTGCGGCCGCCTCGGACCTCGGTCTTTGGACCTAGGACCACAGCCCGATCCGGAGCGGCGTCACCGTGGGTAGCCTGATGGTGTGTGCGATCGCGAGGAGCTGCGCGAGGTGAGCGCGGCCGTGCTGGCCGTCACCGCCCACCTCTCCGTGCGCGAGGTGCTCCAGACGATCCTCACCTCGGCCCGCCGCCTGCTCGGCGCCCGGTACGCCGCGCTCGGCGTGCCGGACAGCGACGGCGGCTTCGCCGAGTTCCTGGCCGACGGGGTGAGCGACGAGCAGTGGCGGGCGATCGGCCCCGTCCCCCGCCAGCACGGCGTACTCGGCGACATGCTCAGGTCGCCGCACGCGGTGCGGATGGCCGACATCCGGCGGCATCCGCGCTTCGGCTGGTGGCCGAAGGCGCATCCGGTGCTGAAGGACTTCCTCGGGATGCCGATCGTCGACGGCGACGAGATCCTCGGCGAGCTCTTCCTGGCCAACAAGATCGAGCCGGGCGGGTTCACCGCCGAAGACGAGGAGCTGCTCCGGCTGCTCGCCGCGCACGCCGCCATCGCGCTGGTCAACGCCCGGCTGTACGAGCGGAGCCGCGAGCTGTCCATCGTGGAGGAACGCAACCGGATCGCGCGCGAGCTGCACGACGCGGTCGCCCAGAAGCTCTTCAGCCTCCGGCTCACCGCCGACGCCGCCGCCACGCTGGTCGACCGCGACCCGGCCGCGGCCGCCGCGCAACTGGAGACCGTGCGCCGCCTCGCCGCCGACGCCGCGGGCGAGCTGCGTTCCATTGTGGACGGCCTGCGCCCGGTCGACCTCTCCGGCGACGGGCTCGACGTGGCGCTCCGCAAGCAGGCCGCGCTGCTCGACCGGGTGCACGCCGCCGCCGTGCGCTTCACCGGCTCGCCCGTACCCCGCCTCACCGCCGCCCGCGAGGAGGCCGTCTACCGCACGGCCCAGGAGGCGCTGCACAACGCGCTGCGGCACGGCGAGCCCTCGGCGGTGACGGTCGATCTGCGCGCCAAGGATGGAAAGGTGACCCTCCGCGTACGCGACGACGGCCGCGGCTTCGACACCGCCGCGCCGGCCCAGGCAGCCCGCCGCCTCGGCCTTGCCTCGATGCGCGAGCGCGCGGCGGCGGTCGGCGGCACGCTCGAGATCGAGTCGGCACCGGGCGCCGGCACGAGCGTACGGCTGGAGGTGCCCACCGGTGGCTGAGCCGATCCGCGTCCTGGTCGTCGACGACCATCCGGTCGTACGGCAGGGCCTGCGCACCTTCCTCGACGTGCAGGATGGCATCACGGTGGTGGGCGAGGCGGACGACGGCGCCACCTGCGTGACCGAGGCCCAGCACCTCCGCCCCGATGTCGTACTCCTCGACCTGCGCATGCCCGGCACCGACGGCGTGGCGGCGCTGCACGGTCTGCGCGAGCTGGACGATCCGCCCCGCGTGCTCGTCATCACCAGCTTCACCGAGCCGACCGCCGTCCTCCCCGCCGTGCGCGCGGGCGCCGCCGGCTACGTCTACAAGGACGTCGACCCGCCCGCCCTGGCCGCCGCGATCCGCGCCGTACACGCCGGCCACGTGCTCCTCCACCCCGACGTGGCGCGCCTCCTGGCCGCCGGCGACGCACCGCCCTCGGCCCCGCCGCTGACCGCCCGCGAACGCGAGGTACTCATCGAACTCGCCCGCGGTCGCTCCAACCGCGAGATCGCCAAGGCCCTCGCCGTGTCTGAGAAGACCGTGAAGACCCACGTCAGCGCGATCCTCGCCAAGCTCGCCGTCCAGGACCGCACACAGGCCGCGCTGTACGCCGTCCGCACCGGCCTCGTCTGAGGACGTACGCCGGTCAGAGGCTCCACTCCACGCCGGACGAGGTGTCGCGCACCTCGACGCCGGCCGTGCCGAGGCGGTCGCGGATCTCGTCGGAGGTGGCGAAGTCACGGGCGGCGCGGGCGCGGGCGCGGAGGTCGAGCAGCAGCGAGACGTACGGTTTGAGCACCTCGCGCGGGTCGCGGGCGCCGGCCTGGGCCAGCTCGCCCAGGCGCACGACCATCGAGCGGAGCAGCCCGCGGGCGCGCTCGCCCTCGTCGGAGATGTTGGTGTCGGCGGACCAGTCGACCATGACCTGCTCCAGGTCGAGGATCGCCGCCACGCAGCCGTCGACGTCTCGCCCGGCCAGCGCGGCGTCGAAGCGCGCGCCGAGCGCCTCGGCGGCGGCCAGCAGCGAGGAGTCGGGCACCGTGCTCGCCGGCACCGCGACCTGGGCGACGCTCACCGCCGGCGCACCGGCGACCGAGCCGCCCACCGGCAGCGTCGCGATGCCCACCACCGAGCCGGTGGGGTGCACCACGCTCTCGCCGCCGCGGCGGATGGTGAGGCGCCCGTTGCCCAGTACGGACGCGGTGCCGGCCGCCAGGTCGAACACCACCGCGGTGTGCTCGTCGACGCCGAGGATCAGTGTCTCGTCGGGGAGCTTGGTCTCCATGGCGCTCAGCCGGCCCTCACCGAGGTAGCAGTAGCGCGTGTCGTGGTGGCCGCCCTCCGCGTTGTCGTAGTGCGGGATGATCACGGCGGAGAAGCCCAGCAGCGACGAGACGAGGTCGAGGCCGGGGACCCAGTGCGGCTCGGTGCCGGCCTTGTAGATCTCGTACACGGGGATGGCGTGACTTCCCAGCGTCAGCGCCGCCGCGCTCGCGAAGCAGACCACGCCACCGTCGCGCAGCTTTCCCGCGATCAGGTCGGGGACGGGCGTGTCACGCCACTGGCGCAACGCGTACGTCGGGCTGCCCGGCCCCGCGAAAACCCAGCCCGCCTCGCGGAGCGTGGTCAGCGCCCGCTCCCGCTCCAGTGTGTCGGTGGGCGGGCGGCGCCAGGAGAGCACGTCGATCTGCCGCCCCACGCTCGCCGCGAAGTAGGTGACCGCGCGGGCGGAGATGTCGTCGGCGTTGGACTGGAAACCGTACGGCGTGTCGAGCAGCACCGCCCGCCGCTCGCCGACGCGCTCCAGGATGGCCCGGTGTGGCTTGACCATGGTCGGTGCGGTCTCGCCGGACCCCATGACGACCAGCAGCCCGCTCACGGCCACCCTCGCTTCGCCGCGGGCGGTCGCGAGACGCCGAGCGACCTGAGCCTGATGGCTCGCTCGCCTCGCTCACTCACGCGAGCTCCAGGAGGTCGGCGGCCAGCCGCTGCGGCTGCTGGGCGTGCAGGTCGTGGTCGCCGTCCCGGTACTCCCTGATCATGGCACGGACCAGCAGCCGGGCCGCGGCCTCGACCCGCGCCCTGGTCCGGGCCGCCCGGCCGGGCTGGCGGGGCATCGCCGGGACGAGCAGCACCGGCATCGCGAGCGCCGGATAGAAGCGCAGCGGCGGGTCGTCCCACATGTCGCGGACGATCTTCATGTGCTCCGGTATCGGCAGCCGCCGCACGAGGGTCCCGTCAGGCGCGGCCCGCAGGTTGGCGATCGTGGCCTCGATCGCCACGGGCGACCAGTCGGGGTGCGCCCCGCGCAGGTAGAGCCGCATCTCCTCGGCCCGCAGCCCGTCGACCTCGGGCGGCCGCAGCGCCGCCTCGCACTCCTCCCAGCTCGCGAACTCCTCGGACAGGTCGCTCCAGCCGCCGTCGACCAGCGCGAGCGCCCGCACCAGCGCCGGATGCTCGGCGGCGAGCCGCACCACCACGTTGCCGCCCCACGACTGCCCGACCACCACGAGGTCGTCCAGGTCGAGCGCCATCGCGACGGCCGCGAGATCGGCGGCCACGGTGCCCGAGTCGAAGCCGCCCTCCGGCAGGTCGGACTCGCCGTGCCCGCGCAGGTCGACCGCGTAGGAGGCGTAGCCGGCCCGGGAGAGCTCCGCGGCCACCTCGTCCCAGAGCAGCGCGTTGGACGCGAGCCCGTGCACGAGGAGGAACGACGGCTCCCGCGCGCCCTCGTGCCGCCGCACTCGCAGATGCACCCCGTCGCCAACCGCCACGCGCAGGTCCACGCACATGAACATAGGCCCCGGCTGGCCCAACTTTCCAGCGGTTACACCTCTTGACAGCCGCCAATCACATCGACGGCAAGAGATACCACCGCCCACAGCCGAACAGCGGCGGTCGCCTCACGCGACGTTGAGCTGAATGTTGCCGATGTGGGCGACGACCTCGAGGTGACCGCCCAACCCCGCGACGTACAACCGCAGGGTCTCCAGGCTCGTGGCGCTACCGCTTTCGATCTGGCTGATCCGGGCCTGCGACAAGCCGGTGGCCTCGGCGAGCTGCGCCTGCGTCAGGCCGAGCTGCTTACGGATCTCGGCAAGCTGTGCCCCGCTGACCGAAGCGAGCATCTCCTGGCGCATCTGGGCACGCCGCCCCACGCGCTCGACGCTGTTCCACTCGGGATCGTTTGCCTGTGCCTTCGCCTTGACGTCTCGCCAGTTGGTGCTCACTGCCCCTCCTTCAGCGAGGCCAGGTGCTCCTCGAAGCGGGCGTCCGCCAGCGGGATCGCCGTCTCGTACCAACTCTGCCATCGCCCGGCCTTGTCACCCGCCACGAGGAAGATCGCCTCTCGCACCGGATCGAACGCGAAGATCATGCGGATCTCGCTCGCCCCGGCGGAGCCGGGGCGCAACTCTTTCATGTGGTGGTAGCTGCTGCCCTGAGCCGATCGACCAGCGGACGCCCGAGCGCGGGTCCGTGCTCCGCCAGGAGATCGATCGCCTCGGCCACGAGATCCGCGCTCTGTGCATCGCTGCCGCACAGGTCGAGAAACCACGACTCGACCTCCTCGTGAAGCCGGACCTCCCACACACCGCGATTATAAGTAGAACTTATATCGCAGAGGAAGTCAGGCGGCTTCGCGGAGGAGGTGGGCGGCTTCCTCGGGCACGATGTCGTTGATGAAGACGCCCATGGCCGACTCGGAGCCGGCCAGATACTTCAGTTTGTTGGCCGCCCGCCGGACGCTGAACACCTGAAGGTGGAGGTGGCTCTCCGCGCGGCCGCTGCGCACCGGGGCCTGGTGCCAGGCGGAGATGTACGGCATCGGCACGCCGAACAGGCCGTCGAAGCGGCGGAGCACGTCCAGATACAGCGGGCCGAACGACTCGCGCTCCGCCTCGTCGAGTGCGGGCAGGTCGGGTACGCGCCGGTGGGGGGCGATGTGCACCTCGAACGGCCAGCGGGCGGCGACCGGCACGAAGGCGGTCCAGTGCTCGTTGGCCGCCACGACGCGCGTGCCCGCCTCGCGCTCGCTCGCCAGCAGCTCCGAGTACACCGGGCGGCCACGGGCGGCGGCCAGCATCGCGCGGGTGCGGGGCGTGACGAAGGGGTACGCGTAGATCTGGCCGTGTGGATGGTGGAGGGTGACGCCGATCTCGACGCCCCGGTTTTCGAAGCAGAACACCTGCTCGACCCCGTCCAGCGCGGAGAGCGCGAGGGTGCGGTCGATCTGGGCCTCCAGCACCGTGCGCACCCTGGGCGGGGGCAGCGTGGCGAACGAGGCGTTGTGGTCGGAGGTGAAGCACACGACCTCGCACCGCCCCTGCGCCGGCCGGGCGACGATCTCCTCCGGCAGGGTCACCGGGCGGTCGCTGAAGGAGGGGAAGCGGTTTTCGAAGACCACCACGTCGTAGTCGGCGGCCGGGATCTCGCCCTGCCGCCCGTCCCGTGAGGGACAGAGCGGGCACTCGTCGGTGGGCGGCAGGAACGTGCGGCTCTGCCGGTGCGCGGCGACCGCGACCCACTCGTCGACCAGCGCGTCGTACCGCAGCTGCGAGGCGGGCGGCGGGGGCGGCAGGTCGCGCTTGTCGACGGTCTCGCGCACGGCGTCGTCGCGCTCGTCGAAGTAGATCAGCTCGCGGCCGTCGGCCAGCGTGGTGGACACCTTCCTCACGGGATGATCACCAACTCCTCGACATGCTCGGTCAGGATGGCCCGGGCGGGCTCGGGCAGCGCCGCGTCGCTCACCACCACGTGTGCCTCGGACAGCTCGGCCATGGAGGAGATGCCGACCGTGCCCCACTTGGTGTGGTCGGCCAGCACCACCAGCCGCTCGGCGGCGGCCACCAGCGCCCGGTTGGTGTCCGCCTCCATGAGGTTGGGCGTGGTGAAGCCGGCACGCTCGCTCATCCCGTGTACGCCCAGGAAGAGCAGATCGAGGTGGAGCGAGCGAATCGCGGCCAGCGCCACCGGGCCGACGAGCGCGTCCGAGGGGGTACGCACCCCGCCGGTCAGCACCACCGTCTGATCCGAGCGCCCGGCCCGGTAGAAGACGTCGGCGACCGGGATCGAGTTGGTCACCACGGTCAGCTCGGGCACGTCGACCAGGCGCTGGGCGAGCTCGGCCGTGGTCGTACCAGCGGAGAGAGCGACCGCGGTGCCGGGGGTGACCAGCTGCGCGGCCCGGGCCGCGATGGCGGCCTTCTCCGTCCGCTGGCGGATCGACTTTGCCGCGAAACCCGGCTCGTCGGTGGAGCCCGGACGCATGACGGTGGCGCCGCCATGCACCTTGGCGAGCAGCCCTCGGTCGGCGAGCGCTTCGAGGTCGCGGCGGATCGTCATGTCGGATACCCCGAACTCGGCCGCCAGGTCGGTGACCCGCACGCCGCCCGTGGCCCGTACCCGATCGAGGATCGCGGCCTGGCGCTGTGGCGCGAGCATCAGCCCTCCCGCACGACGGCGACGCCACCGGCGTCGAGGCGTCCGGTCCAGGCCGCGCCGGTCAGCAGGTCGAGGCCCGCGGCTTCGACCTGCGCGGGGGCATCGCCGTGGTTTATCAGGAAGAGGTACGAGCGCCCGTCGGCGTGGCGGCGGCGTACCGCCTCGACGCCGGCCGGCACCGGATGGGCGGGCGCCACACCGGCCGTCTCCGCCACCGCGCCGAGCCAGCGGGCCAGGTCGGGGTCGGCGAGGCGGGTGCTGGAGTACCAGGCGGTGCGGTGGCGGGTGAGCGCGGCACCACCGGCGAGCGGGCCGTCGGCGTATCGGGCGATCACCTCGGCGCCGTCGGCGTGCACCGCCTCCGTCCACACCGCGCCGGTGGAGCCGTCGTCCAGCGGCACCGGCTCGACGGTCGGATAGAACTCCTCGACCCGGATGCCGAGCAGCCCGGCGAGCGCACCGGGCAGCGGCGCCGGATGGACCCGGTCGTGCTCGTCGACCAGCCCGCTGTACGCCCCCACGGCCAGCGTGCCGCCACCCTCCACATAGGAGCGTAGCCGCTCGGCGTCGGCGGCGGTGAGCAGGTAGAGGGCGGGGGCGAGCACCAGCCGGTACGCGGAAAGGTCGGCCCCGGGGTGGGCGAGGTCGGCCGTGACGCCGGCCCGCCACAGCGCCGCGTGCCACCGCGTGATCTCGGCGAATGCGACCATCTCGTCGCTCGGCTGGTTAGGCGCCTCCTGCGCCCACGCGCTCGGGTAGTCGAGCAGCAGCGCCACGTCGGCGACCGTGCGCGAACCCTCCACTTCGGAGATCGCCTGGAGGTAGCCGCCGAGCCGCACCACCTCGCGCCAGATCTTCGAGTCGGCGCCGGCGTGCGGCAGCATCGCCGAGTGCCACTTCTCCGAGCCAGCACGGCTGGCCCGCCACTGGAAGAACATCGCCCCCTCGGAGCCGCGCGCCACGTTGCCGAGGCTCTCCCGCAGCAGTTGACCGGGGCGCTTGGCGTAGTTGCGCGGCTGCCAGTTGACCGCGCTGGTGGAGTGCTCCATCAGCAGCCACGGTGCGCCACCGCCGAGCGAGCGGGTCAGGTCGGCGGCGTACGCCGACTGGGCCTGCGGCTCCCGAGGGTCGGCGCCGACCACGTAGTGGTCGTTGGAGACGAGCCGGTCCGGCCCGGTCATCTCCCGCCCCCACGCCCAGTAGTCGAGGTCGAAGCAGGCGGCGGTCATGAGGTTGGTGGTCACCGGCACGCCTGGCGAGAGCTTGTGCAGCAGGTCGCGCTCGGCGGTGAAGTTGGCCAGGTGCTCGTCCGAGCTGAACCGCCTGAAGTCGAGCAGCTGCCCCGGATTGGACGAGGTGACCGTCGCGCGGGGCGGCTGCACCTGGGCCCAGTCGGTGTACGTCTGCGACCAGAAGGCCGTGCCCCACGCCTCGTTGAGCGCGTCCAGGTCGCCGTAGCGCACGCGCAGCCAGTCGCGGAACGCCTCGGCCGAGACGTCGCAGTAGCAGCGCGCGTTGTGGCAGCCGTACTCGTTGTGGACATGCCACATCGCCAGCGCGGGATGGTCGTGGTAGCGGCGGGCGAGCTGCTCGGCCAGCCGCGTCGCCGCCTGACGGTAGCGCGGCGAACTGGGGCAGAATGCCTGGCGGCTGCCGTACGTCAGCCGGCGCCCGTCGGCGTCGACCGGGAGGATCTCCGGATGTGCGTGGGAGAACCAGGTCGGCGGCGAGGCGGTCGCGGTGGCGAGGTCGACCGCGATGCCCCCGGTATGCAGCCGGTCGAGGATGCGGTCGAGGCGGTCGAAGGTGTACTCCCCCTCGGCCGGCTCCAGCCAGGCCCAGGCGAAGACGCCAACCGTGGCGAGGTTGACGCCCGCTTCGCGCATGAGCCGCACGTCTTCGGGCCACACGCTCTCCGGCCACTGCTCGGGGTTGTAGTCACCGCCGTACCAGAACGCCACGCCTCACCCCTCCCGACTTACGCACTAAAGTAAACAGAATTGAACAGTACCGCACGCCAAACCAGTGCGGAATCCTGAGTCCGCGCCGTTTGAGATCATCGATGAGGCTCTGGGGCGGCGGATGTCGAGCCGCCCTCGACACGTGGGGGTTCGGAGACGACACGCCGTCACCTGCACCGACACCGTTCCCAAAGATCCGCTCCTCCGTTCAAGGAGGTAAGCGGAACAGAGACCATCGCGTCCGGGCATCCCGCTCCGTCTGCGTGGCCGTCACCCGGGATGGAGGGGGTCGTTAGTTCAAGTGGACGTGGTGCCAGTCACGTCCAGTGAGATCACCGGCTACGGCAGCCCACCGCGCCGACCGGTTGTCTTACGGCTGTGGCGAACAGCCTGCCGTCCCTTCCCTGCGGGGGGCCCTGTCCCGGGCCCCCCGCGCCCCACTTTCTCACCGGATGCGCGAATGCCCCTCCCCGGCCGCGTCAAACGGCCGAAGAGGGGCAGGCGTCGAGAAAAATCAGGCCAGCTTCTTGGACAGGTTCTGGTCGAGCGCGTTCATGAACTCGTCCGTGGTCAGCCACGGGGCGTCGCGGGCGATGAGGAGCGCCAGGTCCTTGGTCATCTGGCCGCCCTCGACGGTCTCGACGCAGACCTGCTCGAGCTTGTCGGCGAACTCGGTGACCGCCGGCGTGTTGTCCAGCTTGCCGCGGTGGGCCAGGCCCCGGGTCCAGGCGAAGATCGAGGCGATCGGGTTGGTCGAGGTCTTCTCGCCCTTCTGCCACTGCCGGTAGTGCCGGGTGACCGTGCCGTGCGCCGCCTCGGCCTCGACCGTGCGGCCGTCGGGCGTCATGAGCACCGACGTCATGAGGCCGAGCGAGCCGAAGCCCTGCGCCACGGTGTCGGACTGCACGTCACCGTCGTAGTTCTTGGCGGCCCACACGAAGCCGCCCTCCCACTTCAGCGCGGCCGCCACCATGTCGTCGATCAGCCGGTGCTCGTATGTGATGCCGGCCGCCGCGAACTGATCCTTGAACTCGGCCTCGAACACCTCGGCGAAGAGGTCCTTGAAGCGACCGTCGTACGCCTTGAGGATCGTGTTCTTGGTGGAGAGGTAGACCGGGTAGCCGCGGTCGAGGCCGTACCGGAACGAGGCGCGGGCGAAGTCGCGGATCGAGTCGTCGAAGTTGTACATCGCCATCGCGACGCCGCCGCCGGGGTACTTGGCGACCTCGAACTCCATCGGCGCCGAGCCGTCCTCGGGCTGGAACGTGACGGTCAGCGTGCCCGGACCGGGCACCACGAAGTCGGTGGCCTTGTACTGGTCGCCGTGGGCGTGACGGCCGATGACGATCGGCTTGGTCCAGCCGGGCACGAGGCGCGGCACGTTGGACATGATGATCGGCTCGCGGAAGACCACGCCGCCGAGGATGTTGCGGATGGTGCCGTTGGGCGAACGCCACATCTTCTTGAGGCCGAACTCCTCGACCCGTGCCTCGTCGGGCGTGATGGTGGCGCACTTGACGCCCACGCCGTGGCGCTTGATGGCGTTGGCCGCGTCGACGGTGACCTGGTCGTCGGTCTCGTCGCGGTACTGGATCGAGAGGTCGTAGTACTCGAGCTCGACGTCGAGGTAGGGCAGGATCAACTGCTCCCGGATCTGCTTCCAGATGATCCGGGTCATCTCGTCGCCATCGAGCTCGACAACGGGGTTCGCTACTTTGATCTTCGCCATCGAGCCGGCGCTCCTCTCCGGGACGTAATAAAGCAGTACGAGCGTACTGCACAGCCTAGACTGCCCAACATGCCACTCGCCCGCGCCCTGGGCCCAACCACCGTCGTCGCGCTACAAGACGGCGAGGGGACCTTCTTTCAGCCGCGCGAGGAGGCATTTCCGCAGGTCCGCCCCGAGCTGTGGGCCCAGGCCGACGCGCGTGACCCGGCCGCGGTGACCCCGGACGGGCAGTGGCTGCTGCGTTTCCGGTGCTTCGCCATCCACCACCACGACCACGTCACATTGGTCGACACCGGCATCGGGCCCGCCGACTCGCTCGCCGCGAGCTGGGCGCCGGTGCCCGGCCGCCTCCCGGAGGAACTGGCCGCCGCCGGCATCGACCCCGCCGACGTCGACACGGTCGTACTCACCCACCTGCACACCGACCATATCGGCTGGGCCGTCGTCGGCACGCCCTACTTCCCCAACGCCAGCTACCTGCTCCAGCGCGCGGACGCGGAGGCGCTCGGCCGGCCCGAGCTGGACAGCCGCCTCCTCGGACCGCTGCGGGACACCGGCCAGTTGCGGCTCGTCGAGGGCGACGTCCCGATCTCCGCCGGGGTCACCGCCGTCGCGACGCCCGGCCACACGCCGGGCCACCAGTCAGTGCTCATCGAGTACGGCGAGCGGCAGCTCCTGGTCACCGGCGATCTTTTGGTTCACATGGTGCAGCTCGTGGCGCCGGAGACGGCCTACCTCCACGAGGTCGACCCGGAGACGGCGCGTGCCTCCCGGACGCGCCTGTTGAAGGACGGCGTCATCCTCGCCACACCACATCTGAGCGAGCCGTTCGTGCGCGTGTAGGCGTTCGTGCGCGTGTAGAGACGCGAACGGCCGCCCGGTTCCTGGTCGGAAGCGGGCGGCCGGGCGTGTTCGAGTGGCGAGCTAGAGAGCGGCCACGTCGGCCTGCTTGGCGCGGACCGCCTCGGCGGCCTCCTTCAGGCCGGCCAGCTCCGACTCGGTGAGGTCGGTCTCCACGACCTGCTTGACGCCGGTGGCACCGATCGCGGCCTCGACACCGAGGTAGACGCCGGAGATGCCGTACTCACCGTCGACCCACGCGCAGACCGGGAGCACCGCGCCGGAGTCCTCGGCGACCGCGCGGGCCATGCGGGCGGCAGCCGCGGAGGGGGCGTAGTACGCCGAGCCGGTCTTGAGCAGCGCCACGACCTCGGCGCCGCCGTTGCGCGTACGGACCACCAGCTCCTCGATCTTCTCGGCGGGCAGCAGCTCGGCGAGCGGCTTGCCGTTAACCGTGCACCGCGAGGGGACCGGCACCATCGTGTCGCCGTGCGAGCCCAGCGTGAGCGTCTTCACCGAGCCGACCGGTACGGCCAGCGTCTCGGCGACGAAGTGCGTGAAGCGGGCGGTGTCGAGCATTCCGGCCTGGCCGAGCACGCGGTTCTTGGGGAAGCCGGTGGCGATCTGGGCGAGCGCGGTCATCTCGTCGAGCGGGTTGGAGACGACGATGACGACGGCGTTCGGCGCGTACTTGGCGACGTTCTCCGAGACCTGCCGCACGATCTTGGCGTTGACGCCGAGCAGGTCCATCCGGCTCATGCCCGGCTTGCGGGGCAGGCCGGCGGTGATGATGACGACGTCCGAGCCCTCGATCGCCTCGTAGCCCTCGCCGTTGGGCCCGGTGGTCTGCCCGACGACCTTGCTCTCGTAGCCCTCGATCGGCCGTGACTGGTTGAGGTCCAGCGCCAGGCCCTCGGGCTTGCCCTCCACGATGTCGGTGAGGACGACCGTGTCGAAGATGTCGTACTCGGCGAGCCGCTGCGCGGTCGTGGAGCCGTAGAAGCCGGCGCCGACGACGGTGACCTTCTTGCCCATGGTCGTCTCACTCCTTGATACGGACGGCACTCTTTTCCGGACCGTATCAGCCGTGCTAGGTGCAGTTTCCGTTGACCGGCGCGCCTGTGCCGGTCCACACGTACGCGTCGCTGACCCAGCTCCCGTCGGCGAGCCGGTTCCACAGGTCGGTGACGTACCCGTTGCGCCCCGTGTGCTTCGTCCCTCGCGCCGAGCAGGCGATCGTCACCGTGGCCCCGTCGGCGAGCTTGCCCACCACCGCGTTGCCCACGCCGGGGCCGGAGCGGCGGTTGAGTGTGGTGCCGCCGTCGGTGTCCACAACGCCCTGAGTGAGGCCGAGCGCGCCGTAGTTGTAGAGGCTGGCGCCGACCGAGACCCGCTTCGAGCCGTGCATGGCCGCGCCGTCGTACGAGCCGCCGGTGGCCAGGATCACCCACTTGCCGAAGAGGTACCGGTCGATCGCCACGTACGCCCCGTCCCGCCGGAGCGAGAAGTGCACGTGCTTGCCGGTCGAGCGGCCGCCGCAGGAGACGTCGTTGCCGATGTTGCCGAGGAAGGCGCCCTCGGCGACCTGCTTGCCGTCCACCTTGATGTTGCCTTCGAGGTGGTAGTAGTCGGTCGCGTAGCCGCGGTCGTGCACCACGCGGACCCAGCCCTTGCCCGACTTGCACATCGTGTACGCCAGGCCGGACCGCGCCGCGAGCACCTTGCCGTCCCCGCCGGCCAGGTCGATCGAGCTGCGCACGCTGCCGCTCATGGGGTGCGGCCCGCCGGTGTACCGCCAGCTCTGCCCGAGCGTGAAGGGCAGGCGCATCCCCGTGCGGCGGTCGGACGTGGCCTCCGGCGCGCTCCGGCTCGTGGTGGACGCGACGGCGCCCAGCGTCCGGCGCTCGTCGGCGCTGAGGATCGCGGAGTCGGCGCTCAGCGTGGCGAACTCCGTCTCACCCTCCAGCGCCACCCGCCAGATGCCGGTCGCCCGCCGCGCGACGAAGAGCCAGCCCTCCGGATACGCGTGCTCCGCCGCGGGCGCCGGGCGTACGGCGGTGCCGAAGCCCCACTCGCTGGTGCTCCGCGCCGCCACGTTCACCTGTGTGGTGGGACCGAGGCGGGCGACCACAGCCGCGACGAGACCGTCCGCGGGCGCGATCGCGAGGCTGTCGGGGGGCGCGGCGGCCAGCACGTGCGCCGGCCCGGCCGCGGCGGCGGCCGGTGCCCCCACTCCTACCAGGGACAAAGCCATGATCGCGATCGGGAGTCGCATGCCCACGATCATGGACAAGCTCCGCGAATCGGTCACGCCGCCGCGCCGGGAAAGTCCGACTTATCCGGTCAGCGGGCTCACTCGACCGCTCGCGATCGATGCGCCAGCACCGCGCGCGGCGGAGCTGGCTCAGGCGATCCGCTCGGCGCGTTCGACCACATTGGTCAGCAGCATCGCGCGGGTCATCGGCCCGATGCCGCCCGGCACCGGGGCCAGCGCGCCGGCCACCTCGGCCACGTCGGGCGCGACGTCACCGGTGTAGACGCCCTTGCCGTCGGGGCCGACCACGCGGGTGATCCCGACGTCGATGACCACCGCGCCGGGCCGCACCATCTCTGCCGTGACCAGCCCCGGCACGCCGGCGGCGGCGACCACGATGTCGGCGGTACGCGTGTGCGCGGCGAGATCGCGAGTGCCGGTGTGGCACAGCGTCACGGTGGCGTTCTCACTCCGTCGGGTCAGCAGCAGCCCGAGCGGTCGCCCCACGGTGGTGCCCCGCCCGACCACGGTCACCTCGGCGCCGCGCAGCTCCACGCCGTATCGCCGGAGGATCTCCACGATCCCCCGCGGCGTGCACGGCAGCGGCGCCTCGTAGCCGAGCACCAGGCGGCCCAGGTTGACCGGGTGCAGCCCGTCGGCGTCCTTGTCCGGGTCGATCAGCTCCAGGATCCGCTGCGTGTCGATCTGCGGCGGGAGCGGGAGCTGCACGATGTAGCCGTGGCAGGCCGGATCGTCGTTGAGCTCGGCGACGACCGCCTCCACCTGCTCCTGCGTGGCGTCGGCGGGCAGCTCGCGCTGGATCGAGGCGATGCCGACCTCGGCGCTGTCGCGGTGCTTGCCCCGCACGTACGCATGGGACCCTGGATCGTCGCCCACCAGCACAGTGCCCAGACCCGGGACAATGCCTCTTTCGGCAAGAGCTTTGACCCGAGCCCGCAGTTCGTCCTTTATCGCGGATGCGGTTGCCTTACCGTCCAGGAGAGTCGCGGTCACGCCGCAAATGGTCTCATAGAGAGCCGAAGAGGAAAGTGATGAGGGACGTCATTCTGGTACGCACGATCGCCATGGGCACCGCCCTCCAGGTGGCCGGAGCGCTGACCCTGACCGCGTGCGACCCGTTCGGCGGTGACTCGGCGCGCGGCACCGGCGCCAGTTCGGTGAGCGTGCAGATCGCCGCGCCCCGCCACCTGTTGCCGACCGACACGAGCGACCCCGACGGCGCGCAGGTGCTCGCCGCGCTCTTCGCCCCGCTCGTCGAGTACGACGCCGAGCGCCGGCCACGCGAGCTGGCCGCCGAGTCGATCAAGTCCACCGACCACCGGGTCTGGACCATCACGCTCAAGGACGGCTACACCTTCCACAATGGCGAGAAGGTGACCGCCGACAGCTACATCAACGCGTGGAACTTCGGCGCCTACGAGCCCAATGAGCAGAGCAACGGCTACTTCTTCGCCAAGATCGCTGGGTACGCGGACACACAGCCCACCGACCCCGACGGTCCCGGCCCGCAGCCGCCGGTCGCGCCCAAGTCCAAGACCCTCTCGGGGCTGAAGAAGGTGGACGACCGCACGTTCCAGGTCACGCTCGCCACGCCGTTCACCGAATTCAGGTCGATCCTCGGCGACACCGCCTTCTACCCGCTCCCCAACGCCGCGTGGAAGGAGCCGGGCGTGCTGGCCGACGGCTTCGAGGACGCGATCGTCGGGCAGGGGCCGTTCAAGCTCAAGGACGGCTGGCGCGACAAGTCGACGATCGAGGTCGAGCGCTTCGACGCGTACCCGGGCGCCAAGCCCACCGTCAGCGGCGCCGCCTTCCGGATCTACGACAACCTCACCAAGGCGTACGAGGACGTGCGCGACGGCGATCTCGACGTGATCCGCACCATCCCCGCCGAGAAGATGACCGCCGCGGCCAAGGACCTCGACGGCCGGCACGGCAGCAGCCCCGACTCGACCATCCAGTTCCTCGCGTTCCCGGCGTTCCAGCGCGAGTTCTTCAAAAGCGGCGTACGGCGGGCGATCTCGATGGCGATCGACCGCGACGCGATCGTCAGCTCGGCCTTCCATGGCGCGCAGCAGCCGGCGCGCTCGTTCGTCGCACCGGTCGTGAGCGGCTACCGGGAAAACAGCTGCGGCGCCGCCTGCGAGTACGACCCGGCCGAGGCGAAGCGGCTCTACGCCGAGGCGGAGGGGCCGGCGACGCTCCAGATCAGC
Organism: Phytohabitans kaempferiae; assembly: GCF_042433955.1. Taxonomy (NCBI): domain Bacteria; kingdom Bacillati; phylum Actinomycetota; class Actinomycetes; order Micromonosporales; family Micromonosporaceae; genus Phytohabitans; species Phytohabitans kaempferiae. The sequence continues at coordinate 99,687 of NZ_JBHLUH010000004.1, forward strand.
TACAACGAGGACGGCGGCCACAAGGCGTGGGTCGAGGCGACCTGCGCGCAACTCCAGGCCAGCCTCGGCGTCCAGTGCACGGCGGTGGCCGAGCCCCGCTTCGGCGACGTACTCACGAAGGTGGAGCAGCGCCAGCCGGTGGGCCTGTTCCGGATGGGCTGGCCGATGGACTATCCGTCGATGGAGAGCTACCTCGCCCCGCTGTACTCGACGGCCGGCTCCTCCAACTACGCCGGCTACCGCAACGCCCGCTTCGACAACCTCGTCAACGAGGCGATGCAGGCGGCCAACGAGAGCGAGACGATCAAGAAGTACCAGGAGGCGGAAGACATCCTCGCCCGGGACATGCCGGTGATCCCGCTCCGCTTCGGGCAGAGCAACTACGGCTACTCGGCCCGGGTCAAAGCCCTGGAGCTCGACCTCTTCAACCGGATCGACCTGACCAAGGTGTCGGTCGGCGCCGCGGCGTGAGGCACGCTGGGGGCGGCCCTGCCGCCCCCAGCCCCGTCCTCAGTGGAAGAAGTGCCGCGTCCCGGTGAAGTACATGCTCACACCGGCCGCGTTCGCCGCGGCGATCACCTCTTCGTCGCGCACCGAGCCGCCCGGCTGGACGACCGCGCGCACGCCCGCCTCGGCGAGCACCTGGAGCCCGTCCGGAAACGGGAAGAACGCATCCGACGCCGCCACCGCGCCGGCCGCCCGGCCGCTCGACCGGGTCACCGCCAGGCGGGCCGAGTCCACCCGGTTGACCTGGCCCATGCCCACACCGACGGTCGCGCCGTCGGCGGCGATGAGGATCGCGTTGGACTTCACCGAGCGCACCGCCCGCCAGGCGAAGGCGAGGTCGCGCAGGTCGTCGACCGGCTCGCCGGCCACGAGCCGCCAGGTCGCCGGGTCGTCGCCCGGCGCGTCCACACGGTCGGTGATCTGCACGAGTACGCCACCGCCGACCGGCCGCCACTCCGCCGGCAGCGGCTGCCACGGCGGGGCGACGAGGATGCGGAGGTTCTTCTTCGCGGCGAGCACCTCCACCGCGCCCTCCGCGTAGGACGGTGCCACGATCACCTCGGTGAAGATGTCGGCCACCTGCTTCGCCATCTCCACCGAGACCGGCCGGTTGACCGCGATCACCCCGCCGTACGCCGACACCGGGTCGCACGCGTGCGCCTTGCGGTGCGCCTCGGCGACGTCGGCCGCGATGGCGATGCCGCACGGGTTGGCGTGCTTGATGATCGCCACCGCCGGGTCGCCGAAGTCGTTCGCCGCCCGCCAGGCCGCCTCGGCGTCGACGTAGTTGTTGTACGACATCTCCTTGCCGTGCAACTGCTCCGCCTGGGCCAGCCCGGCCGGTGAGTCGGGGTTGAGGTAGAGGGCCGCCTGCTGGTGCGGGTTTTCGCCGTACCGCAGCACGTCGGCCCGGCGCAGCGCCAGACCGGCGAAGGCGGGCCAGCCGCGCGGGTCGGGGTCGAGCGTGGCGGCCGTCCACTGTGCCACCGCGATGTCGTACTCGGCGATGTCGGCGAAGGCGCGGGCCGCGAGCGACTTGCGCTCCGCGAGCGTGAAGCCGCCGCCGTCGAGGGCCGCCAGGATCATCGGGTACGCCGCGACGGAGGTCACCACGGCCACCGAGGCGTGGTTTTTCGCGGCCGCGCGCACCATCGCCGGCCCGCCGATGTCGATCTGCTCGACGCACTCCTCCTCGCTGGCGCCCGAGTCGACCGTCTCCCGAAACGGGTACAGGCTGGAGACCAGCAGGTCGAACGGGCGCACGCCGAGCTCGGCGAGCTGCGCCTCGTGGGCGGCGAGGCGCAGGTCGGCCAGCAGGCCCGCGTGGATCGCCGGATGGAGCGTCTTCACCCGGCCGTCGAGGGTCTCCGGGAAGCCGGTCACGTCTTCGACCCGGGTCACCGGGGCGCCCGCCGCCTCGATGGCCTTCGCGGTGGAGCCCGTGGAGACCAGCTCGACGCCGGCCGCGTGCAGCGCCTTGGCCAGCTCGGGCAGGCCGGTCTTGTCGTACACGCTGATGAGGGCGCGCCGGATCGGCCGCCGCCCCTCCCCCGCGGAACGCTGTGCTTGCCGCGCTCCGTCGCTCGGCGCTCGTTCGCCGTCGTGCCCAAGGCCCGTAGCCTCGCGACTCCCGCTCTGTGCTTGCCGCGCTCCGTCGCTCGGCGCTCGTTCGCCGTCGTGCCCAAGGCCCGTAGCCTCGCGACTCCCGCTCATGGAATGGAGACCTTTCTCCCGGTGATGGTCCAACCCTCGCGGACCAGGCGGCCGACCGCGTCGACGAGCTGGCGCCGCTCGGCCTCCTTGATCCGCTCGGTGAGCGTCTCCTCCGTGTCGTCGGTCAGCACGGGCACCGCCACCTGGGCGATGATCGGCCCGGTGTCGACGCCGGCGTCCACGAAGAACAGCGTCGCGCCGGCCAGCCGTACCCCGTAGGCGAGCGCGTCGCGCGGGCCGTGCATGCCGGGAAACGCTGGCAGCAGCGAGTTGTGCGTGTTGATGTACCGGTCGCCGAAGGCCCCGAGGAAGGTGGCGCCGACCAGCTTGAGGAAGCCCGCGGAGATCACCAGGTCGGGTTTGTGCTCGGCGACGTGCGCGGTGAGCGCGGCGTCCCACTCCTCCCGAGTGGGGTACGCGCGCACCGAGTCGACGAAGGTGGGCACTCCCGCCGCGGCGGCCCGGTCGAGGCCGGCGATGCCCTCGCGATCGGCGCCCACGGCGACCACCTGCGCTCCGTACTCCGCGTCGGCGGTGGCGTCGAGCAGGGCCTGGAGGTTGCTCCCCGAGCCGGAAACGAGGACCACGAGGCGAGCGGGTTGCGGGGTCGCCGGGGAAACGTGGAGCGCGGCGGAGTGATTTTGTGAGGTGCCTTCTCGCACGCCGAAACAGTACCGGGACCTCGCGAAGTAGCGATGACCAGGTACGCTGCCGGTCGCCGTGGGTCACCCGGTTGGAGGACCCAGCACCCTCGTCAACAAGGAGCTCTCGATGCAGCCCGGCTATCCAGGCCAGGACCCGTACGGCCAGCAGCCTCAGGACCCCACCGGCCAGCCCCCCTACGGCCAGCCACAGTACGGTCAGCCCTCCACTTCCGGCCAGCCGTACGGTCAGCCGACCTCGGGTCAGCCGTACGGCCAGCCGAGCTCGGGGCAGCCCTACCAGGACCCGTACGCGGCACCGCAGCAGCCCTACCAGGACCCGTACGGCCAGCAGCCCACCTCGGGCCAGCCGTACCCGCAGGCGCCCATCTACCCGGGCACCGGCTACGGTGCGCCCGCGCCGACGGGACAGAGCAACACGCAGGGCCTGCTCGGCATGATCTTCGGTATCGCGTCGATCCCGCTCGCCATCTGCTGCGCGTTCCTCGGCATCGGCCTCGGCATCGCCGGCGCGATCCTCGGATTCATGGGTCGCAACAAGGCCGACCAGGGCCTCGCGAGCAACCGTGGCCAGGCGCAGGCCGGCTTCATCACCGGCATCATCGGCGTCGTGCTCGGTATCGCCAACGCCATCCTCGGCATATTCCTGAACGTCAGCTACTACTAAAGATTTGCCTCGCTGGGAGGTCTTGACGGGTAGGTGATCAAACGCGAGCATCGTCCAGCGAAGTAAATCTTGAAGAAGCACCAAAATTGGGGAGGAACAGGAAGTGACCACGCCTTACCCGCCACCGGCCGCCCAGCCGGCAAACGACAAGACGACTCTGTGGGGCGTCCTGGGCATCGTGCTCGGCCTCATCTGCTGCTGGCCCCTTGGCGTCGTCTTCGGCATCCTGGCCCTGCAGGAGGCGAAGAAGGCCGGCAAGCCGCCGACGCTGGCCTACATCGCGTTCGCCGCGAGCGCCCTCAACCTGATCGGCGGCATCGTCTACATCACCAGCCTTTGATCAGGACAGGCATCTTCGGGGCGTTCCGGGCAACCGGGGCGCCCCAAATGCTTTCCGGCGCCCTCAGGGGCCGGTGAACGCCCGCGTGCCCGCCGCGCCGATCACCGCGCCCACCGCGACCACGACCGCCGCCATCGCCACCACCTGCCAGGCGACCGGGCCGATCTCCGCCATCCGCCCGCCGCCCAGCGGCCCGCCCGAGACCAGCGCGCCGGCGCCCAGCACCAGGCCGGCGACCGGTCCGGACAGCAGCGCCGCCCCGAGCACCGAGCGCCACCGCGCCGACGGGTCCGCGCGCAGCATGCGGCGGGCCAGCAGCCAGCCGGCGGCCATCCCGGCCAGGACCGGCACCGCGAGCAGCGCCGCGCCCGCACCGCCCAGCGGCCCTTCGGGCAGGCCGGCGAGCAGGGGTACGGCGGGCAGCGCGCCCACCGACACCTCGGTCGTCCGCACCACCGTGTCGGTGCCGACAGCGAACCCGGGGCCGAGCAGGTAGGCGGCGGCCCACACGGCGGCATTCGGCGCGTACGCCACGCAGACCAGCGTGATGCCCGCCTGGCCGGTCACGCCGGCGCGGTACGCCCCGAGCATCTCGCTCGCGTTGCCCGCGCCCACGGCCACCGCCAGCCCCGCGGCGCCCGCCCCGGCGCCGAGCACCAGGAAGGCGGCCACCACGCCGGTACGCAGCCCGTCGCGGAACACGCCGGGCATGCGGCGGGCCACGACGCGCAGCGCGCCGGTGGTACGCAGCGCGCCGACGAGCGCCGCCGCGGCGCCGAACACGGCCAGCGTGAGCCCGGCCCGGGGCGGTGAGGCGGAGACGTCGCCGGTGTTGAGGACGGCGGCGGCGATCAGCCCGATCACCCCGTACGCGAGGCCGACCGCGCCCGCGACGGAGAGGGCCTGCCCCGGTGTGCCGCGGTGGCGCGCGCCCATCGCCCGCGTCACGTGTACGCCCGCGCGGGAGACCCGCCACGCCGCGAACGCGGCTAGCGCCAGCGGGGCGAGCCCGAGCGGGCCGTTCGGAGTGTCGAGCGGCACGCCGTGCCCCAGCAGCCAGCCGGCGAGGCCGACCCGGGCGGCACCGGGCAGCGAGCCGGCGTCTTCGGCGAACTGGGCAAGGCCGAGGACCGCGGCCACCGGGAGGTACGAGACGAGGGCCGCCCAGAAGGCGGCCACGGCGACGGCCAACGGGATCGGGGCACGGTGCGGCCTCCGGCCCGGGCGACTGGGGCGACCTGCGCCACCGGCCCCGGAACGCTGGCTGGGCAGCCGGACGGTCTGCTGCTCCCGGACCGTGATGCGCACAGTCTCCCTGTTGGCCAGGTCATCCGGCTCAGGCTGGTCAGGGGTGGTGGCTGACATCAGACCCTACTCTGACACGCTGCGGCCCCACGTCGATGGCGACACCACCGCCGATCATGGCGTTCTCGGTCCAATATGCGGCCATATGTGGACGTATTCGCGCTAGCCTCAGCCCTAGGCCGCGATCATCGGGGGTCGCGGGCGTGACCCGCGGAGATCAGCATGAGCGAGCGAAGAGAGCGATACAACAAGCACAGCGTGTGTGAAGCCTCATGCCCGCCCACGGCGAAGCGAGGACGGCCATGAGCGCTCCGTACCCGCCGCCCCCAGCGGCACCTTCCAACGACCGGACCACGCTCTTCGGCGTGCTCGGCATCGTGATCGGCTTGATCTGCTGCTGGCCGGTCGGTCTTCTCTTCGCGTTCCTGTCGTACCGGGAGGCGAAGAAGTCGGGCAAGCAGCCCACGCTGGCCTACATCGCGTTCGCCGCCTGCGCGATCGGCATCATCTGGAACATCTTCTACGCGACGCGCCGCTGACACGGCGAAGGGGCTCCTCGCGCGAGGAGCCCCTTCCGCGTAAACCCTGGTCAGCTCATCAGGTCACGCATGAGACGGGCGGTCTCGCTCGGCGTCTTGCCGACCTTGACGCCCGCCGCCTCCAGCGCGACCTTCTTGGCGTCGGCCGTGCCGGACGAGCCGGAGATGATCGCGCCCGCGTGGCCCATGGTCTTGCCGGGCGGCGCGGTGAAGCCGGCGATGTAGCCGACCACCGGCTTGGTCACGTTGGCCTTGATGAAATCGGCCGCCCGCTCCTCCGCGTCGCCGCCGATCTCGCCGATCATGACGATCGCGTCGGTGTCGGGGTCGTCCTGGAACGCGGCCAGCGCGTCGATGTGCGTCGTGCCGATCACCGGGTCGCCACCGATGCCCACGGCGGTGGAGAAGCCGATGTCACGCAGCTCGTACATGAGCTGGTAGGTGAGCGTGCCACTCTTGCTCACCAGGCCGATCCGCCCGGCGCCGGAGATGTCGGCCGGGATGATGCCCGCGTTGGAGGCGCCCGGCGAGGCGATGCCGGGGCAGTTGGGGCCGATGATGCGGGTCTTCTGCCCCTTCGCAACGTTGTACGCCCAGAAGGCGGCCGTGTCGTGCACCGGGATGCCCTCGGTGATCACCACGGCGAGCGGGATCTCGGCGTCGATCGCCTCGATGACCGCGGGCTTGGAGAACGCCGGCGGCACGAAGATGACCGTGACGTCAGCCCCGGTCTCCTTCATCGCGTCGCCCACGGTCGCGAAGACCGGCAGCGCGGTGCCGTCGAAGTCGACCGTCTGGCCCGCCTTGCGCGGGTTGGTGCCGCCGACGATCTGCGTACCGGCGGCGAGCATGCGCCGGGTGTGCTTGGAGCCCTCCGACCCGGTGATGCCCTGGACGATGACCTTCGAGTCCTTGGTCAGCCAGATTGCCATGATCAGACTCCTGCCGCGGCGAGCTCGGCGGCGCGCTTGGCCGCCCCATCCATAGTGTCTACCCGCTCGACCAGCGGGTTTGCCGCGCCGTCGAGGATGGCCCGGCCGGCTTCGGCGTTGTTGCCGTCGAGGCGCACCACGAGCGGCTTGGTGACCCGCTCGCCACGCTGCTCCAGCAGCCCGAGGGCGTGCACGATGCCGTTGGCCACCTCGTCGCAGGAGGTGATGCCACCAAAGACGTTGACGAAAACGCTCTTCACGGACGGGTCGGAGAGCACGATCTCAAGACCGTTGGCCATCACGGCCGCGCTCGCCCCACCGCCGATGTCGAGGAAGTTGGCCGGCTTGACCCCGCCAAACGCCTCGCCCGCGTACGCCACCACGTCGAGCGTCGACATGACCAGGCCCGCGCCGTTGCCGATGATCCCGACCTCGCCGTCGAGCTTGACGTAGTTGAGGTCCTTCTCCTTGGCGCGCTGCTCCAGCGGGTCGACCGCCGCCTGGTCGACCAGCTCCTCGTGCTGAGGGTGGCGGAAGGCGGCGTTGCCGTCGAGCGTCACCTTGGCGTCGAGGCAGAGCACCTGGCCGCTGTTGGTCTTCGCCAGCGGGTTGACCTCGACCAGCGTGGCGTCCTCGGCGACGAACGTCTCCCAGAGCTTTACCGCGATCTCGGCGACCTGGTCGGCCACCTCGGCCGGGAAGCCCGCCTGCGCCACGATCTCCCGCGCCGTCGCCTCGTCGACGCCCTTGCTGGCGTCGATCGCGACCTTGGCTACCTTCTCCGGCGACTCCTCGGCGACCTGCTCGATCTCCATGCCGCCGGCCACGCTGGCGATGCAGAGGAACGTGCGGTTGGCGCGGTCGAGAAGGTAGGAGAAGTAGTACTCCTCCGCGATGTCCGCGGTCACCGTCAGCATGACCTTGTGGACCGTGTGACCCTTGATGTCCATGCCGAGGATGTTTGTGGCGTGGGCCACCGCCTCCTCGGCGTCCTCGGCGAGCTTCACGCCGCCCGCCTTGCCACGGCCTCCGACCTTCACCTGGGCTTTGACGACGACGCGTCCGCCAAGGCGCTCAGCGATCGCGCGGGCCTCTTCCGGGGTCGTGGCGACGCCACCGGCCAGCACGGGCAGCCCGTGCTGGTCGAACAGCTCGCGCCCCTGGTACTCGTACAGGTCCACGTAGCACCCTCAGCGTGAGAAAATGGTTGACGCCTGTCATCGGTGAGAAACAGGCCATTGGCCGCAGCCTAGCGACACGCGCACGGCTGGCAACCGAACGGGCGCCTGGTGTGCGGTACTGCACACCGACGGTCAGCTGACGTGCACCCGGCCACCGGAGAAATGGGCGACCGCGCCGACGATCTCCGCCTCCGGCCGATCGGCGAAGTTGAGCGGCGCGGTGAAGCCAGTGCCGAAGACGAGCTGCTGCACGCTCGAGTCGAACGCGGTGAAGGCGCCGAGGTTGCCACCGGTACGCGGATCGCGCGGCTTGACGCAGAGCATCTTGTCGAACGACCACCGCCTCGGGTACACGCGCTCGATCGCCTCCCACGGCAGCCAGATCGCCTGTCCCCGGGTGGGGCGGGTCTTGATCCAGAGTCCGGCGGGACCCATCGCGAGCACCGGGCCGCCGGAGGCGAGCAGCCAGAGCTGGAGCCCGAAGACGAGGCCGAAGATCACGACGAAGAAGCCGAACGTGCCGAGCGCGACGAGCAGCTCCTGCGAGGCGACGCCGACGAGGCAGCCGAAGAGGATCGCGATGCCGCCACCGACGCCGCCGAAGAGCAGCACGCGCTTGCGCACGCTGTGCCGCACGATGAACGGCTGGTCCTCCGGGATCCGCTTGGTCACCGGCATCGGCTGCGGCGGCGGGTACTGCGGCGGCTGATGCGGATAGTGCGGCTGATGCGGATAGTGCGGCTGCTGGTACCCCGGCGGCTGCCCGTACGGCGAGGGCGGCGGCTGCCCGTACGGCTGCTGGGGCGGCTGTGCGCCGGGGTAACCGGGCTGCTGTCCGTATGGCTGCGGCGGCTGCCAGCCGCCGGGCGGTTGCTGCGGGGGGACGGTCACGAGCGCACAGGCTACGCCCGGCGGCGACGGACGTGGTGCGGGGAGCGAGCCGCGTGAGTCACCCGGGCGGGACGCGCTGTCGAAGGCGTCGCACGCGGCGCCAATCTTTTTGCCGGGGCCGCGTAACCCCCTGTGAAGGGCGTCGTTGATTCAGATGTCTGAGCGATACAGCAAGGACGAAGACGGCCGATGCCCTGTCGGTCGAGGGGTGGCGGCGGGGCATCGTGCATAGAGAGGCCGGACGTGTGAGGGGTGCGTCCGGCCTCTCCCTTTTACTGATTCTGTCCAGTGTGGAGCATCAAACCGACAACGGTGCGTGATGCTATCCCACTGGCTGCGTGACGTTCGCCCGTACCCATTCGACGATGGACTGCGTTGTCGCACCCGGCGTGAATATCTTCGCCACACCGAGTCGCTCCAGCTCCGGAATGTCGGCGTCCGGAATGATGCCGCCACCGAAGACGACGATGTCGGCGGCGCCCCGCTCGGCGAGCAACTCCAGCAGACGCCGGAAGAGCGTCATGTGCGCACCGGAGAGGACCGACAGGCCGACAGCGTCGGCGTCCTCCTGGATGGCGGTCTCCACGATCTGCTCCGGCGTCTGGTGCAGCCCCGTGTAGACGACCTCCATGCCCGCGTCGCGCAGCGCCCGCGCGACGACCTTCGCACCACGGTCGTGCCCATCCAGACCTGGCTTGGCCACGACGACCCGTATCCGAGAACTCATCTGCACCGCACCTTCCACACGACCGCGCCGCTCACATGAACGAACGGTAACCCTGTAGGCGCGGAGCGGAAACCCTCCGCCCCTCCCCACGCCCCCAAACGGCTTCCCGACCGTCATCAAAGGAGGGCAAGCATTTCCGGCTGTTGAACGGATCACATGACTATCAGTATTATTCGATGTGACTGAACGCTACTAACGAGTGGGCTCACAAATAGTAACGAATTCCGGCATTCCACAACGGACAGTACGAGGTTCTGTAGCGAATTTGCCTGTTCGGCTTGTGACACGCCTGGGGCTTCGTTACCGTGGCCCACGGTTGTCATCCCGGCCCCCACGGGCTGACAACGCGGCAACGGAGCGTTTCACCCCCTCGATTCGAGACGCTCATCGCCGCCAACCTGACGGATCACGGAGGATGTGCGTGCGCCAGCGCTTGTCGTCTGAGCCCGACCGTTATCGCGGTCGACGACGCGTCCCCACACCCCCTCGCAGCCGCTACGCGGCAGTGGTGACGACCGCCTTCGTCGGCGCCGGCATCGTGGCGCTGGGCGCGGGCGCGTTGCCAGACGCGAAGACCGTCGACCCTTCGGCCATCGCCGACCTCGACCAGACCTCGATGCAGCAGGACCTCGCCGACCGCGCGGAGGATGCCGATCGCGCATCCCGCGACGGCCGCAGCGACACGGCGGCACAGGCCGCCACCGACGACGTCTGGCTGCTCCCCCTTCACGGCTACGACTTCACCTCGGCCTACGGCATGCGCTGGGGCCAGCTCCACGCCGGCATCGACCTGGCGGCGGCCGAGGGCACGCCCTACCGCGCGGTCCACGGCGGCACCGTGAAGCTGGCCGGCTACTACGGCGGCTACGGCAACGCGGTGATCATCGACCACGGCAACGGCATCGAGACCATCTACGGCCACTCGTCGCAGGTCGCGGTCAAGGCCGGCCAGCAGGTCAAGGCGGGCGACACCCTCGGGTTCGTGGGCAGCACGGGCCACGCCTACGGCAGCCACCTGCATCTCGAGGTGCATGTCAACGGCGAGCCACGCGACCCCATCCCGTGGTTCCGTGACCGCGGAGCGGACATCAAGCTACAAGTCGAAGCAATTTACGGTGACGTAGCGGCCTCCTGACCCTGCGTATTGTCCTTCCGACCGCCCGTGCCTGCCGGCATGGGCGGTTTTTTCATGCCGCTGAGCAGGCAAAGTTTCCCTCGTCACAGCAGCGACTGTGAGCCAGGTCACGGCACCGCCCGCCGGAGCTACCGGTTAGTGGACCACAAATTCGGGCAAAGCCGCTCGCTCTCCGGAGAACCTCTGTCGATGGCCTCTCTACCCGTTCCCGTGGTGAACGGCCGGCAAACAAGCATTTGCCGGTCCGACAAACCACGGAGGTCACCCCGTGCAGAGCACGTCCCCCCAAGAACCGACCCCCCGCCGCCCCCGCGGCCCGGAGGTCATCCGGCACCGGGTCCGCACCCTGCTCACCGGTCGCGCTCGCTTCGTCGTACCGGCCGCGGTCGTGCTGCTCGGCCTGCCCGTCGCCGCCGTATCCGCGGCGGTTACCGGCGGCGACGACCCGGAGCCCGCCACCACGCTCGCGGTCGCCGCGGACCAGGAGGCGCGGGCCGACGCCGCCGACCGCGCGAACCGCGCCGAGCGGGCAGAGCCCGCGCCACCGACCACGTCACCGGAGGCCAAGCAGGCGCCCGCCGGCGAGGCCGTCCCGGAACAGCCGAAGAAGGAGGAGACGACGCCTCCCGCCCCCAAGGCGACGACCGCCAAGCCCAAGGCCGCTCCCGCGTGGGTCAATCCGATGCCGGGCGGCCAGGTCACGTCCTGCTACGGGCAGCGCTGGGGCACACTGCACGCCGGGATCGACCTCGCCGCCGACGCGGGCACGCCGATCCACGCCGCCGGCGCGGGTACGGTCGTCGCCGCCGGTTGGATGTACGCCGGGTACGGCATCTCCGTGATGATCGACCACGGCAACGGCTTCCAGACCCACTACGCCCACCAGTCGCGGACAATCGTGCAGCCCGGCCAGAAGGTGAAGGCCGGCCAGGCCATCGGCTACGAGGGATCCACGGGCGACTCCACCGGCCCGCACCTGCACTTCGAGGTGCACAACGGGCTGTGGAACCAGCTCAACCCCGCACCGTGGATGCGCGCCCGCGGCGTCAACCTCGGCTGCTAGCGCAAGGTCAGAGAGCCGAGTCGCCGGCCGCGTCCCCGCCGGCGACTCGGCCCTCTCGCGGCCCGGGCCGGCGACCCATGTGGGCTGCCGCGATGTCCGTCGCGGTCGAGACCGCCGCTCCCGCGGCCTCGCCCTCCGCGTCCACACGCCCTGCCCGGCCGGCGCCGCTGTCGACCCGTCCGGGTTGGGGCAGGTGCCACGGCGCGACGGTGGCGTGCGGTGCGGTGCGCCAGGATCAGAGCTTCTGGATCGGTGCGTGGCGCAGGACGATCCACATCACCTGGTCGCCGAAGTCGACCTTGGCCTGCGCCCGCGCGCCGTAGCCCTCAACCTCCAGGACGCGTCCCATGCCGTAGCGCTGGTGAGTGATGCGGTCGCCGGCGGCGACGCTCGGCACCTGAGGCAGGTCGCTGGCGGTCGCGAGCTTGGCGCCGTCGACGCCCAGCCGCTCGGCCAGGCGCGACGCCTTGGCGGTGCCGCCGGTGAAGGTGCCCCGGCTCGGGGCGCCCGTCGACCGGCCGCCGATGCCGCCGCCCGTGCCCGACCAGGACGTGTACGCCGCGTCGGTGCGCTCCCACCGCACCAGCTCGCCCGGAAGCTCGGCCAGGAAGCGGGACGCCGGGTTGTACTGCGGCTGGCCCCACGCGCCCCTCGTCATCGCCCGGGAGAGATAGAGGCGCTGGCGGGCTCGGGTGATGCCCACGTAGGCGAGGCGCCGCTCCTCTTCCAGCTCGCGCGTGTCGCCCAGCGACCGCAGGTGGGGGAAGACGCCGTCTTCGAGCCCGGTCAGGAACACCACCGGAAACTCCAGGCCCTTGGCGGTGTGCAGCGTCATCAGCGTGACCACGCCCTGGTGCTCGGGATCGTCGGAGGGCACCTGGTCGGCGTCGGCGACGAGCGCGACCTGCTCCAGGAAGCCGGCTAAGGTTGCGCCTTCCGGCCGGGAGGCCGGCGAGTCAGCGCCCTCCGGCCGGGAGGCCGGCGAGTCAGCGCCAGCGCCGCCCTCCTCCGCCTGGACCTCGGCGCGCTCGGTGTACTCCCGGGCGACGCTCACCAGCTCCTGGAGGTTTTCCACGCGGCCGGCATCTTGCGGGTCGAGGCTCTCCTCCAGCTCGGCGAGGTATCCCGAGCGCTGGAGCACCGCCTCCAGCACCTCTTCGGGCGGGGCGGTCTCGGCCAGCTCGCGCACGCTGTCGAGGAGCGCGACGAAGTCGGCGATGCCGTTGGCCGCGCGGGTCGAGATGCCCGGCGCCTCTGACGCTCGACGCAGTGCGGCGCCGAACGAGATGCGGTCGCGGCTGGAGAGTGCCTCGACACACGCCTCGGCACGGTCGCCGATCCCCCGCCGCGGCGTGTTGAGGATGCGGCGGATGCTGACCGTGTCGTCGTCGTTGACGATCGCGCGCAGGTAGGCCAGCGCGTCGCGGACCTCCTTGCGCTCGTAGAAGCGCACGCCGCCGACCACCTTGTAGGGCAGGCCGACGCGGATGAACACCTCTTCGAACACGCGGGACTGAGCGTTGGTGCGGTAGAAGACCGCCACGTCGCCGGGGCGGGCCTCGCTGGCGTCGCACAGCCGGTCGATCTCGCGGGCGACCCAGTCGGCCTCGGCGTGCTCGGTGTCGGCGACGTATCCGACGATCTGCTCGCCCTGCCCCTCCTCGCTCCAGAGCCGCTTCGGCTTGCGGGAGGTGTTGCGGTCGATGACCGCGTTGGCCGCGTTGAGGATGGTCTGCGTGGAACGGTAATTCTGCTCCAGCAGGATGGTGCGCGCGTCGGTGAAGTCGCGCTCGAACTCCAGGATGTTGCGGATCGTGGCGCCCCGGAACGCGTAGATCGACTGGTCGGCGTCACCGACCACGCACAGCTCCGCGGGCTCCAAGCCGGGCGTGCCCGAGACCAGCTCCTTGATCAACACATACTGCGCGTGGTTGGTGTCCTGGTATTCGTCGACGAGCACATGCCGGAACCGCCGCCGGTAGGTCTCCGCCACGTGCGGATGCGACTGGAGCAAGTGGACGGTGGTCATGATGAGGTCGTCGAAGTCGAGCGCGTGGGCCTCCTTGAGGCGGCGCTGGTAGAGCGTGTAAGCCTCGGAGATGGCCCGCTCGTTGGGCCCCTTGGCGCGACTGGCGAAGCTCTCCGGGTCGACCAGCTCGTTTTTCAGGTTGGAGACCTGGTGGGCGAGGCCGCGCGCCGGATAGCGCTTGGGGTCGAGGTCGAGCTCGCGGGCGACCATCTGCATCAGCCGCCGCGAGTCGTCGGCGTCGTAGATGGAGAACGTCGACTTGAGCCCGGCGTGCTCGTGCTCGGCCCGCAGGATGCGCACGCAGGCGGAGTGGAACGTCGAGACCCACATCAGCCGGGCCCGGCCCCCGACCAGCGCGGCGACCCGCTCCTTCATCTCGCCGGCGGCCTTGTTGGTGAAGGTGATGGCGATGATCTGGCCGGGGTGGACGTCGCGGGCGGCCAGCAGGTAGGCGATCCGGTTGGTCAGCACACGGGTCTTGCCGGAGCCCGCGCCCGCCACGATCAGCAGTGGTGAGCCGCTGTGGACCACCGCGTCACGCTGCGGTCCGTTGAGCCCTTCCAACAGCTTTTCCGGGTCGAGTCGGGGCCGCCGGGGGCGTTTGACCTGCGCATCCGGCTCATGGGCGGCATCGCCGCCGGCCGGGACGCCCGGCTGAGCCTCCGGACGGGACGGGGTCTCCGGACGGGACGGGGTGTCGAAGAGAGCATGCATCGCACAGCGAGTCTATGCCGGGGCGCCGACGTTTTCGGGCGCCGGTGGTCGCGTCGCGCGCCCGTGACATGACCATCGCGGAAAGACACGAACCGGCCCGCGCGCCGGATGGCTACAAAACCGTCACCCAGCGGGTCTGGTGCGACCATGCCCCGACGAGAACGATGGCTCTGTCGTACTCGCACATGCGCATATGCACATTAGGGAGAGACACCATGACTCCACCGCGCTCGCGCGGCTGGGCGGTGCTGCGTAACCTCGCCGTACCCGCTCTCGCGCTGGCCGTTGTCGCGACCGTGCCGTTCAGTTCTCCCGACTCCGCCGAGTCTGACCAGGCCGCCGACGCCTGGACCCCCATGTCACCGGTTTCCGTGTCGTACGAGCTGGCCGGCCACGGCAAGGGCGCCAAAGCCGCCAAGGGCAACCTGCTGGGCTTCAACGACTTCCACGGTGCGATCGACCCGCCCACCGGCAGCGGTGGCCTGGTCAACGGCACGCCGGCCGGCGGTGTCGAATACCTGACGACCTGGGTCAAGAAGCTGCGCGCCGAGGCCAAGGCCGAGCGGCGCGAGTCGGTCACCGTCGGGGCCGGCGACCTGGTGGGCGCCACGCCGCTGGTCAGCGCGGCGTTCCACGACGAGCCCTCGATCGAGCTGCTCAACAACGCCGGCCTCCAGATCAGCTCGGTGGGTAACCACGAGTTCGACGAGGGGACAGACGAGCTTCGCCGCCTCCAGCGCGGCGGCTGCCATCCGGTCGACGGCTGCCAGGACGGCGACGGCTTCAAGGGCGCGAAGTTCAACTACCTCGCCGCCAACGTAGTGCAGAAGAGGACCGGACTGCCGCTGATGCTCCCGGTCGACATCCGCATCGTCGACGGTGTGCCGGTGGGCTTCGTGGGCATGACGCTCAAGGGCACACCCTCGATCGTCAACCCGTCGGGCATCACCAGCGTCGAGTTCCGCGACGAGATCGAGTCCGCCAACAAGTGGGGCGCCCTGCTTCGCCTCGCCGGAATCAAGTCGATGGTGCTGCTCATCCACGAGGGCGGCGCGCAGGCGGCACCGCCCAACCCCCAGCCGGTCGACGGCTGCGCCAACTTCGCCGGTCCGATCACCAACATCGTGGCCGGGCTGCGCCCCGAGTTCGGCATCGTGGTCTCCGGGCACACGCACCGCTTCTACTCGTGCCAGCTGCCCAACTCCGCGGGTACGCCGACGGTGGTGACCAGCGCCGGCAGCAACGGCGTACTGGTGACCGACATCGACTTCACCCTCGACAAGCGGAGCGGCAAGTTCACCGAGATCGCCGCGCGCAACGTGATCGTGGAGAACGGCGTGCGCAACCCGGACGGCAGCTGGCAGACCGACGCCAACGGCGCGTTCGTGCGCAACCCCGCCCTGGTCGACGCGAGCGCCAAGAAGATCGCCGACAAGTACCGCACCGCGGTCGCCCCGATCGCCAACCGGGTTGTCGGCAAGATCACGGCCGACATCACCAGCATCGCGAACGCCGCCGGCGAGAGCGCGCTCGGTGATGTGATCGCCGACGCCCAACTCGCGTACACGGCGGCCGCGAACGCCCAGATCGCCCTGATGAACCCGGGCGGCATCCGGGCGTCGATGACGTTCGCCAACTCGCCCGGTGGCGAGGCGCCCGGCGACGTCACGTACGGCGAGTGCTTCACCGTGCAGCCGTTCAACAACCTGGTGGTCACCCAGACGTTCACGGGGGCCCAGCTCAAGGACGTGTTGGAGCAGCAGTTCGTCGGCTTCGGCGGGCAGACGACCCAGCGCATCCTGCAGGTGTCGGCCGGCTTCACGTACTCGTACGACTCGACCCAGCCGGCCGGCTCGAAGGTGAGCGACCTCGCGCTCGACGGCACGCCGATCGACCCGGCGGCCACGTACCGCGTCACGACGAACGACTTCCTGGCCAACGGTGGCGACGGCTTCACCCACCTCACCGCCGGCACGGACCGGGCCACGGCGCCCGGGTTCGACATCGACGCGCTCGTGGCGTACCTGGGGGCGGGCACCCCGGTGGCGCCCGGCCCGCAGAACCGGATCACCAAACGGGGCTGAAACCAGACAGGAGGGGCCTCGCGTCGCGGGGTCCCTCCTTGCACGTCGCCCGAGGTGGCTGGCATACTTCACCGCGTGATCCAGCAGGTGCGGCGCTACTTTAGCTACGGCTCCGGGAGTCCGGCAGCCGTGGGTCGCGCCTGATCACAAGACCTACCAAAGCCCCGGGCTCCTGGAGCCCGGGGCTTTTTGGCGCTCTGGGCTCAGGTGCCCGAAACAACTCAGGGAGTACCCCATGGCCACCGACGTGGCGGAACAGCCTGGCACACCGGCCAGCGGCAGCGGCGACACCGGCACGGAAGCCCCGGACGCGGCGGAGAGCATCCTCGGCATGCGCGAGCGCATCGACGAGATCGACAACGCGCTGATCGCCCTCTGGCAGGAGCGCGCCAGCCTCTCCCAGCGGGTCGGGGCGACCCGCCTCGCCTCCGGCGGCACGCGCCTGGTCCTGTCTCGCGAGCGCGAGATCGTCGACCGCTTCCGCTCCGCCCTCGGCGCCGACGGCACGCAGCTCGCCCTGCTGATCCTCCGCGCCGGCCGCGGCCCCCTCTAGACGAGCTGTCGCGAGACAGAGATCTGGGCTACCGCGACGTGCGTCGTGGTCCAGGCCGCCGCTCCCGCGGCCTCACCCGCCGCGGTTCACGACCCGCCCCGACCCGAGCCTTCACGGGCGACCGCGCCGGCTGGCGGGGTCGTGTGGACGCGGAGAGCGAGGCCGCGGGAGCGGCGGTCCGGATCGCGACGGGCATCGCGGTAGCCCAAATCAGGTTTCCGGGGCCAGGTGAACCGCGTCAGGCGGGTCACGCTGACCCCAGAAGACCTCAGAGCGTGCGCGTGGGCAGGTCCGTCAACGCGCCCGCCTCGTGCGACACCACGATCTCGCGCTCTTCAGCGAAGTGGCAGGCGCTCGGGTGGTCGGATCCGCCGCGGATCTCGAGCAGAGGTACGTCGCGGGCGCAGACCTCCTCCGCCTTCCAGCAGCGGGTGCGGAAGCGGCAGCCGGACGGTGGGTTGGTCGGGCTCGGCACGTCGCCGGTCAGCCGGATGATGGCCTTGTTCTGCCGGCTGTTGGGGTCGGGCACCGGCACCGCGGAGAGCAACGCCTGCGTGTACGGATGAGTCGGCCGCTCGTAGATCTCGTCTTCGGTGCCGATCTCGACGATCTTGCCGAGGTACATCACCGCGACGCGGTCGGAGAGGTGCCGCACCACCGAGAGGTCGTGCGCGATGAAGATGTACGACAGGCCGAACTCGTCCTGGAGCTTCTCCAGCAGGTTCATCACCTGGGCCTGGATCGACACGTCCAGCGCGCTCACCGGCTCGTCACACACGATGATCTCGGGGCGCAGCGCCAACGCGCGGGCGATGCCGATGCGCTGCCGCTGGCCGCCGGAGAACTGGTGCGGGTAGCGGTTGATGTGCTCGGGGTTGAGCCCGACCACCTCCAGCAACTCCTGCACCTTCTGCCGCCGGCTGGCCTTGGGCGCTACCTCCGGATGGATCTCGTACGGCTCACCGATGAGGTCGCCGACGGTCATCCGGGGGTTGAGCGACGTGTACGGGTCCTGCATCACCAGCTGGATGTTGCGGCGCAACCGGCGCAGGCCGGTCGCGCCCAGCTTGTAGATGTCCTGCCCGTTGAAGGTCACGCTGCCGCTTGTCGGCTTTTCCAGGTGCATCAGCACCTTGGCCAGCGTCGACTTGCCACAGCCCGACTCGCCAACGATGCCCAGCGTCTCGCCCTTGTGCAGGTCGAACGTGACACCGTCGACCGCCTGGACGTGGCCGATCGTCTTCTTGAACACCACGCCGCGGGTGACTGGGTAGTACTTGACGAGGTCGCGGACCTCGAGGATCGACTCAGTCACGTTTCACAAGCTCCTCGGCGAAGTGGCAGGCGCTGGCCCGAGTGGAGCCGAGCCGCAGCAGCGGCGGCAGCTTCTCCGGGCAGACCGCCTGCGCCATGGGGCAGCGCGGATGGAACGGGCAGCCGGACGGGATGTTGATCAGGCTCGGCGGGAGCCCGCGGATGGTCCGGAGCTGCTGTCCCTTCTCATCGATTCGCGGGATCGACTCCAGCAGCCCGATCGTGTACGGATGGGCCGGCTTCGCGTAAAGCTCGTGGACGTTGGCCTCTTCGACGATGCGACCGGCGTACATGACCGCGATCCGGTCTGCCACGTCGGCCACGACACCGAGGTCGTGCGTGATCAGGATCAGGCCCATCTGCCGCTCGCGCTGGAGGTCGGCGAGCAGGTCCATGATCTGCGCCTGCACGGTCACGTCGAGAGCCGTGGTGGGCTCGTCGGCGATCAGCACCTCTGGGTCGAGCGCCAGCGACATCGCGATCATGACGCGCTGCCGCATTCCGCCGGAGAACTGGTGCGGGTACTCGTTCACCCGCTGCTTCGCGTTGGGGATCTTGACCAGGTCGAGCATCTCGGCGGCGCGCTTCTTGGCGTCGCCGCGGCTCATCCCGCGCCGGATCCGGAACTGCTCGGCGATCTGGAAGCCCACCGTGAAGAGCGGGTTGAGCGCCGAGAGCGCGTCCTGGAAGACCATCGCGATGCCCTCGGCCCGGATGCGGCGCCGCTCCTCGGTGGACATCTTGAGCATGTCTTTGCCGTGGAAGCGGATCTCGCCCCCGGTCACGAAACCGGGCGGGCTGTCCAGGATGCCCATGATGGTCTGGGCGGTCACGCTCTTGCCGGAGCCGGACTCACCGAGTACGGCGAGCGTCTCACCGGCGTCGACGTGGTAGGTCACGCCGTTGATGACCTTGGCGACGCCATCCCGTGTGCGGAACTCCACGCGGAGGTCTTCGACCTCGAGGAGTCGGCCGCTCGGCCGTCCCGCGTGCGCGGCCTCGGGCTGGTCGGCTACGTAGACGTTGGACACGGTGTCTCCTACCGCAGCTTCGGGTCGAGGGCCTCGCGGACCGCCTCGCCGAGCATCACGAAGCTCAGCACCGCGGTGACGAGGAACGCCGATGGGAACAGCAGCCAGTACGGCGCGACCCGGATGTACTGCTGAGAGTCACTGATCATGACGCCCCACGACACGACCGGCGACTGGAGACCCACGCCGAGGAAGGAGAGCGTGGCCTCCGCACCGATGAACGCGCCGACCAGGATCGTGGCGTACACCAGCACCGGGGCGAGGCAGTTGGGGATCAGGTGCTTGAAGATGATCCGGGTGTTGCTGGCGCCGAGCGCGCGGGCGGCGACGACGTAGTCCGCCTGTTTGGCCGCGAGCACGCTGGACCTCATGATCCGCATGGAGACCGGCCAGGTGAGCACGCAGAGCGCCAGGATCACCAGACCCATGATCTTCCACTCGTTGGAGCCGGCGCCCCGCGGGTTGAACGTGAAGAGGATGACGATCGCGCCGAGCACGAACGGGATGCCGAAGAACACGTCGGCCACGCGGGAGAGCAGCGCGTCGATCCAGCCGCCCCAGAAGCCGGCGAGCACGCCGACCGTGCCACCGATCAGGATGGTGCCGATCGTGGCGCTCACCGCGACGAGGATCGAGGCCCGGGCGCCGTAGATCGTCCGGGCGAAGATGTCACGCCCCTGGATGTCGGTCCCGAACCAGGCATCGCCGCTCGGGCTCTCGAGGTTACGACTCAGGCCGGTACCGAGGGGGTCGGTGGGGCTGGCGGTGGTGAAGAGGAACGGGAGCGCGGCCATCAGCACGAAGAGCGTGATGAAGCCGGCGGAGACCCAGAACAGCGGCTTGCGGCGCAGGTCGTACCACGCGTCGCCGAGCAGGCCGCGTGGCTTTTCCCCCTTGGTCTTGGGGGCGCCGGCACCGGCGGGTGCGGTGTCGGCGACGACGCCGGGCTGCTCTGGTGGCGGGGTGGTGACCAGGGAGCCCGATGTGGGGTCACTCATAGCGGATCCTCGGGTCGAGTGCGGCGTAGAGCAGGTCGACCAGGAGGTTCATCAACAGGTACACCATCACCAGGACGACCACGATGCCGACCACGGTCGCGCTTTCCTTGGTAACGATAGCCCGGTAAACCTCGCGGCCAATCCCATTGATCCCAAAGATCCCTTCTGTCACGATCGCACCGCCCATCAGGGCGCCGAGGTCGGTGCCGAGGAAGGTGATCACGGGGATCAGCGAGTTGCGAAGCAGGTGCACGCCGACGACCCGGCGCTGCGGCAGCCCCTTGGCGACGGCTGTGCGCACGTAGTCGGCCCGCGAGTTTTCCGCGATGCTCGTGCGGGTCAACCGGGCCACGTACGCCATGGAGATGCTGGCGAGCACGAAGCCGGGGACGATGAGCTCGTGGAACGGCGCGTCGGATGAGACCGTCGGACTGATGATCCTGAACTGGGTCCCGAGGACGAACTGAAGCAGGAAGCCGCTGACGAAGGTGGGGATGGCCAGCAGGAAGAGCGTCGAGACCAGCACCAGGTTGTCGAGGAAGCCGTTGCGGCGCAGGCCGGTCAGGACGCCCGCGATGAGGCCGATGACCGCCTCGATGATCAGGCCCACCAGCGCGAGCTTGAGCGTGTTGGGGTAGGCCTGGGCGATGATCTCGCTGATGTTCCGGCCACCGAACGTCTGCCCGAAGTCGCCGGTCAGCAGGTGACCCATGTAGTAGATGTACTGAACCGGGAGCGGGTCGTCCAGATGGTACTTCTCAGTCATGAACTGGACATATGTATCTGGGCAGGCACGTTCACCGCACTTGCCGGCGAACGGATCGCCCGGCACCGACCAGACCAGCCAGTAGATCAGCAGCGTCGTCCCGAAGAAGACGGGGATGAGCTGGAGCAGCCGTCTTAGGACATAACGGCCCATGGGTCCTCCATAGGGGGCGCCGTGTTTGACGCCAGAACATGGTTGGGGGCGACGCACCGAGGGGTTGACGGCGGGTCACGATGATTGAACCCCGGGGTCCGGCCTACCGTCTGATGGTAGGCCGGACCCAGGGGCTTTGATACTCCTAGATCAGAGCAGCTCGACCGTGGAGAGGTCGATCTCGCCGACCCAGGTGGTCTTCACGCTGGGGGCGATCCGGTTGGAGATACCGGACTGCTGGGCGACCGAGACGATCGGGATCGACGGCACCTCAGCGTCGACGATCTTGATGGCCTCGGCGAACTTCGCCTCCGCCGTCGCCTGGTCCGGAGCGGTCTGGCCCTCCTTGTAGAGCGCGTCGACCTGCGGGTTGCTGTACTCACCGTCGTTGGAGCTGGCGCCCGTGACGTACAGCGGGGCGAGCCAGTTTTCAGCGTGCGGGTAGTCAGCCTGCCAGCCGGCACGGTACGGGTGCTGCATCTTGCGACCGTCGATGTTCTGACGGAAGACCGCGAAGGTCGGGACGCCCTCGGCGCGCACCTGGATGCCCAGGGTGGTCGCGACACTGTTGGCGACGGCCTCCATCCACTCCTTGTGGCTGGCGTCGGCGTTGTAGTACAGCACCATCTCGCCCTGGAAGCCACCCGCCTTCTGGAGCGCGGCCTTGGCCTCGTCGGGAGCGAACTTGCAGGTGGTGCAGACGAACGCCTCGGAGCCCGGGGTACCCGGCGAAGCCCAGTTGGTGGAGGGCTTACGGGTGTTGAAGAAGATCTTCTCGGCGATCTCCTCCCGGTTGATCGCCAGCGAGACGGCCCGGCGGAGGTCGGCGTTCTTGTACTTCGCGTCGTAGATCGGGAACGCGATGATCTGCTGCACCGGGATCGGCACGTCCAGCGCACGCCCGCTGCCCAGGTCGGACTTCCACTTCTCGCCCGCGAGCGCCGAGACCGGCACCTGCTGCTGGAAGTCGAGGTTGTTGGCCATCAGGTCGGCGTAGGCCGCCGTGTCCTCCTGGTACAGCTTGACCGTGACGTCCTTGATCTTGACCCTGTCGTCAAGCGTGTAGTCGTCGAAACGGGTCAGCTTGACCTCGACGTTGTCGGTCCAGGAGACGAACTTGACCGGGCCGTTACCGATCGGGTTGCGACCGAAGGTGTCCGGGCCCTGCGTGAAGAACACGTCGGGCATCGGGTAGAACGCGCTGTAACCGAGCTTCACCGGGAAGATCGAGTTGGGCGCACCCAGCTTGACGGTGAACGTGTAGTCGTCCACGATCGCCAGACCGGACATCTTGTCGGTCTTGGGCTTCGGCGCCTTCTGCGGACCCTCGGTGCCATCCGGGTCCTCGGTGTGGACGTCGGCGTAGCCCTCGATGTCGCTGAAGAAGCTGCCCTGCTGCTGGCCGTTCTCCGAGTAGGCCGCGAAGTTCCAGGCGTCGACGAAGTTCTTCGCCTTGACCTCGGTGCCGTCGTGGAACTTGGTGCCCTTCTTGATCTTGATGGTGTAGGTCTGCGAGTCGGTCGTGTCGATCGCCTCCGCCACCGCGTTGACCGCGTCGCCGCCGCCAGCCGGGTAGTTGATCAGACCAGTCCACATGTAGTCGAGGATGGCGCCGCCACCGGTCTCACTGGTGTTGCTCGGCACCAGCGGGTTTGCCGGCTGCGTCCCATAAATGGTGATCGCACCGTTGGCGGTCTTGTCAGCGTTGCCGCTCGCACCCTCGTCGTCGTCTCCGCCGCCGCAGCCTGCCGCGACGAGTGCGACGGCCGCGACTGCGGCTACCGCGCTCGCACGCTTCGAGACTCTCATTTCTCAGGGCCTCCCTTGAGTGGTTTGCTGTCGTTCCTCAGATTTTTCGCACAGCTACGGGTCGGTGCCGGACCGACGGTCCGCGGCGCGTCACGCTGCCGCCGGCTATCGCTTTCTACGCGCGATGGCCTGGCAGTTTGATGATCCGCTGAACTCGGCCGTCACCACCGCCGACGCGCGGAACGCCAGGGAGGCTAGTGGATCGCGGACAGCCTTGGGTGCGGCGTCTGCGTGCATGACCATGCCTCCTGGGCGCTGGTGCGGGGCGGGTGAGGTGCTGACACTGTGACACCGCCCGCCCACGAACGTGAAGGAGCGTTATCAACCCGATATTCTGCCGGGACGCGGCCGATACTGTGTAAAGATCATGTTTCGCCAAGATCATGAGGCTCTGACCAGGCGCTTCTCGGACAAACGGCCGACCTCCGCTCCGTCGTACCATCGGTTGCTGTGACCTTCCCTGCCTCCGCTCCCGCACTCTCCGACATTCGGCGCGCACTAGCTGTGTTCGCGCATCCCGACGATGTCGACTTCGGTTCGGCCGGCACCGTGGCCGGTTGGGTGGACGCCGGCATCGATGTGGCGTACCTCATCGTGACCCGTGGTGACGCGGGAGGATTCGACGACACGCCACGAGATCAAATGCCCGTCATGCGCGAGAACGAGCAGCGCGCGGCAGCCGCGGCCATCGGCGTCAAGCAGGTGGACTTCCTGGACGGCTACCGGGACGGGCAGCTCACGCCCAGCCTCGAACTGCGCCGGGACATCACCGCGGCCATCCGCCGCTTCCGCCCCGACCGCATCCTCACCAGCAGCCCGCTGCGCCGGTGGGAGCGCCTGGTCGGCCCGAGCCACCCCGACCACCTCGCGGTCGGTGAGGCCACCACGTGCGCGATCTACCCCGACTCACGCAACAAGTTCGCCTATCCCGAGCTGTTCGAGGCGGGACTGGAGCCGTGGGTCGTGCGGGAGGTGTGGTACTCCGGCGGTCCCAACCCGGACCACACGGTGGACATCACGGAGGCGTACCCCCGGAAGATCGCGGCACTGCGCGCGCACGTCTCCCAGACCGCGCACCTGGACCTCGACGGCGGCTGGCTCCGCGACCGGATGGTCGCCACGGCCGAGGTGGCGGGCCTGCCAGCCGGCCGGCTGGCGGAGGCGTTCACCGTGCTAAGGACGGAGTGACGGCCCGGTCACACGAGGCGGCGGTCGGCGGCCCAGCGGGACAGCTCGTAGCGGTTGGACATCTGGAGCTTGCGGAGCACATTGGAGACGTGCGTCTCCACCGTCTTGATGGAGATGAAGAGTTCCTTGGCGATCTCCTTGTAGGCGTAGCCCCGGGCGAGCAGCCGCAGCACCTCGCGCTCGCGGTTGGTGAGCTGGTCGAGCTCGGGGTCGGCGACCGGGGCGTCCGGCCGCGCGGCGAACGCGTCGAGCACGAACCCGGCCAGCCGCGGGCTGAACACCGCGTCGCCCTCGGCGACACGCCGGATCGCCGCGGCCAGCTCGTCGGGTGAGATGGTCTTGGTGACGTAGCCACGTGCGCCGGCCCGGATCAGGCCAATCACGTCTTCGGCCGCGTCGGAGACGGAGAGCGCGAGGAAGCGCACCTGCGGGTGGGAGCGGCGCATCGCGTCGAGCACGGCTCGCCCGCCGCCCTCCGGCATGTGCACGTCGAGCAACACCACGTCGGGCTCGAGCGCGGCGATCCGGGAGACCGCCTCGCTCACGGTGCTCGCCTCGCCCACCACGTCGACGTGCACGCCCAGCTCGGCGCGGACGCCCGCGCGAAACATCGCGTGGTCGTCGACGAGGAACACGCGCAGCCGCCGCTGCTCAGTCTCGGTCATGATCCGTCCTTCCCGGTGGTGACGCTCTCCCGGCTGGTCGGCAGGAAGAGCCGCACCTCGGTGCCGTCGCCGGGCTCGCTGATGATCGTCGCGCGCCCGCCGTGCCGCTGCATCCGCCCGATTATCGATCCTCGGACGCCAT
Source organism: Phytohabitans kaempferiae (assembly GCF_042433955.1). Classification (NCBI taxonomy): domain Bacteria; kingdom Bacillati; phylum Actinomycetota; class Actinomycetes; order Micromonosporales; family Micromonosporaceae; genus Phytohabitans; species Phytohabitans kaempferiae. Next base: position 124,795 of record NZ_JBHLUH010000004.1, read on the forward strand.
GCCGATGATCCTCTACGGTTGACGGGTCGAATCCCGCGCCCCGGTCGCGCACGAAGACGCTCAGCTGGTCGGGCTCGACCTCCGCGTAGAGGGAGACGGTCTGCACCTTCGCGTGGCGGGCCGCGTTGACCAGTGCCTCGCGGGCGGCGGCCACCAGCGCGCCGACCCGCTCGTCGGTCTCCCGGTCGCCCACCACGACGGTCTCCACCGTGATCGCGTACGTATCTTCGACCTCGGCCGCCACCTGCTCCAGCGCGGCGGCGAACCGCTCGGTGGGCGAGGCGACCGGACGGTACAGCCAGTTGCGCAGGCTCCGCTCCTGCCCTCTGGCGAGCCGCTGGACGGCCTTCACGTCGCCGGCGTTGCGCTGGATGAGCGCGAGCGTGTGCAGCACCTGGTCGTGCACCATCGCGGCCAGCTCGGCCCGCTCCATCTCCCGGATGCGCCCCTCGCGCTCGGCCCGCAGCTGGTTGTAGGTCCGCCAGAGCACCGGGCCGGCCACGACCGCCACGCCGGCGAGGCCGACGAGCGCGAAGATGATGCCGTTGACGACCGCGCCGAAGTTTTCCGCCGGGGAGTAGACGGCGACGACGCCGATGATGCCGACCGAGACCAGCACGCCGCCGCCGATGAAGCGGAGCAGGAACGCCCGGCGGTCGCTCTCGTCTACCACCGCGCCCAGCCACGGCACGCGCGGCAGCGTCTCGCTCCACTGGCGGCGCCGCTCCGGGTCGGACTCGTGCCAGATGATGCCGGCACCGACCGCGATGATCGCGACCAGCCAGCCGGCGAGGCCGGTGACGCCGAGCGCGCCGAACCCGAACGCCAGCGTCTGGACCAGGATGAGGCCCAGCCCGATCGCCACGAACGGCAGCAGGTGCATGAAGTTACGCCGGGGCGGGGCCTCGGCCGTCGCCTCCTGGAGGGGCAGCACCGCCCAGAACGCCGCGTAGAGGAGCAGGCCCAGGCCGCTGAGCGAGAGAAGTACCACGAACGCGATACGCACCCGCATGGCCGGGATGCCCAGGTGGCGCGCGATGCCCGACGCCACGCCGGCCACGACCCGCTGGTCGCGTGTACGGCTGAGGCGGGGCTGCTGCGTCCCGACGGTGACGATCGCTCTGCTCCTCGCTGCTGGTGGCCTGCTCACCGATCGTCACACGCGGGGCATGTCGCTGGCCACGGGGACGCCCCGGACATTGGCGCCGAAGATCTCAGGGTGGCGTCAGGGTTGGCTCCTGAGGCTGTTCGGGTGCGGCAGCGGCGAGGATCGAACGCATGACGGACGAAGGTGCCCAGGCCCGCCGGCTGGAGGGCGACGACACGACCCAGCCCTCTCCCGCGCCGCCCGCGCCTTCGGGTGCGGCGCCAGGCGACTCCGCGACCGGCGGCTCGACGGCAGCCGAGGCTCCGACAGCCGACCTGGCCGAGGGCGGCTCGGCGCCAGACTCGACGGCGGACAGCTCGGCGACTGACGGCTCGACAGCGGCCGGTTCCACAGCCGCTGGCCCGGCGGCGCCCGGTTCGCCGGCGGCCGGTGCGGAGCCGACCGCGGAGGTGCCGGTGAGCGACCGGTGGCGGGCCGACCCGACGCTGCGCGACACGCCTGTGGGGTCCGCGGCCGACGAGCCGACCCTGCGCGACGTGGGCGACCCGGCACCGCACGACGTGGGCGCCGCGACGCCGCCCCCGGGCGGGAGCGCGAGCGGGCCGCCGTGGGGAGGTGCCGCGGGCGGGCCGCCGCCTCCTCCTCCGCCGGGCGGCAGCACACCTCCGCCGCCCCCGCCGGGCATGGGCGACCTGGGCATGGGCGCCTTCACCTCGCGCTACGGTCTCGTCCGGCCGCGCCAGGGCCGCTACCTCGCGGGCGTCTGCGCGGCGATCGGGCGGGCCACCAACACCGACCCGGTGCTGTGGCGAGTGCTCCTCGCCGTGCTGGGCTTCTTCGGCGGCATCGGCATCCTGGTCTACCTCGCCGCCTGGCTCATCATCCCGGCCGAGGGCGACACGGCCTCGCCGGTCGAGTCGATGCTGGGCCGCGGCCGTTCGAGCATGTCACCGGTCCTGGTGATCGTTCTCGGCATCCTGGTCGCGGTGATGTTCGGCCTGATCGTTACGGACGGTTTCCGGGCAGTGGTGCTGGGCGCCGCTGTGCTCATCGGGGGGGCGCTGCTGCTCAACCGGAAGCCGGGCCGCTCCGCCCCGGCGGCACCTGGCGGGGGTGAGGTGCCGTTCGGGGCGGGGCGGCCATGGCAGCCGCCCGCTCCGTCCTACCCGCATCCGGGCCCGCCCGCGGCACAGCCGGCCGCCTCCGGGCCGTACGCGGCCACCGCCACCTTTCCCTCCCCGTCCTCGGCACCTCCGCCGGTGCCCCCGACCCCTCCGGTGGTGCCGCCCATGCGTCCGTCCCCGCCGCCGCCCCCGCCGCCGCACGGTGGGCGCCCGCCGTACCCGCCGGCTCCGCCACCGCCGCCGCCCGGTGGCTACCGCCAGCCGTTCGCGCCGCACGGCCCGTACGCCGGTCCGTACCCGCCGAGCTTCAGCCCGCCGCCGCCCCCACCGCCAAAGCCGCCGAAGCCGCCCAAGGAGCGCTCGCCGCTCGGCGCCGCGACGTTCTCGCTGATCTTCGTGGCGCTCGGCCTGGTGGCGGCGCTCGACCTGGCCAACGTCGTGAGCATCACGCCCTCCACGTACTTCTTCGGGGTGCTCGTCACCGTCTCGCTGGGGCTGCTGGTCGGCGCCTGGTTCGGGCGGGCGAGGTGGCTGATCGCGCTCGGCTTCGTCGCCGCGGCCGCGCTCGGCATCTCCACCATCGCGGAGAGCCAGGTCGGGCGGTACGAGAGCTCGGGCAGTGACGTCTACTGGGAGCCTACGAGCGCGCAGGTCATGCCCAACCGGTACGAGCACAACTTCGGCAGCGCGATCCTCGACCTGTCCAAGGTGGACTTCACCGGCCAGACCAAGGACGTCAACGTGCACGTGAGCTTCGGCGACCTCGAGGTGATCCTGCCGCCCAACGTCGACGCCACCGTCAACGCCGAGGTCAACGCCGGCGACGCGCTGATCTTCGGCAACAAGTCCAGTGGCTTCCAGACCACGCCCCGCGCGGTGACCGATCTCGGCGCCGACGGCGAGGGCGGCGGCAAGATCACGATCACGCTCAAGGTCAACGCTGGCACGGCGGAGGTGCACCGGCCATGAAACCGCACCGTACTGACGGCGTCTCCCTGACGTTCGCGCTGCTCTTCCTCTCCATCGCCGCGTGGTGGTTCATCGCCCAGCTCTTCGACCTGCCGCTGCCGGCCGTGGGCTGGTTCGTGGCCGGCGCGCTGATCTTCCTGGGCGCGCTGGGGCTGATGGGCGCGCTCCGCTCCGGCAAGGGCGACCCGCCTCCGCCCGCCGAGCCGCCCGCCCCCGAGCCGGCGCTCGCCCCGGTGAGCGGCCTCCCCGCCGAGCTGCACGCCGACATCGTGCGGGAGCTGCTGGCCGGTCCGCAGCCGCCGTACCTGCCGCCGGTCAGCGGCGCGCCGGAGACCAGCAGGCGCGACAGCACGCCGGGCTGAGCACCGCTTCCCTCCCTCCCCAAGGGCGTCCCGCGGGTTGCGCACAGCGACCTGCGGGACGCCCTGATCCGTCCAGGGATGCGGCCTATGCTGGGCGCGTGACCCTGACCCGCACCGGCGCCCGCGCCGCCCGCACTCTCGCCGCCGAGCTGGCCCGGCACAACGGTCCCAAGCGGGGCCTCCTCGTCGGCGCGCACGGACGCTCGCCAGTGCTCACAGCCGCCATCGAGGGCCTGCTCCCCGGAGACACACTCACCGTCGTGCCGGCGGAGGCCACCGCGGTGGGCGCGCTCCGCGACCATCTCGCGGCCCAGAGCCGCTGGATCGCTGAGCGGGTACGGGTCGCCGACTCCCTCGCCGAGGCCGATCCCGCCGATGTGGTGATCGCCGCCGAGCCGCTGGAGGGCACCGCGGAGGAGACCCGGGCGGCGGTCGAAGGGCTGACCAAGTACCTGGTCGAGGGCGGCGTGCTCGCGGTCTCCAGCGGGCTCACCGGCGGTGCCGCGAGCGAGCTCGACCGCCAGGCCGCGCTCTTCGGCGTCGGCAGCGACCTCGTCGTGCGCAACAACCCGCCGCTGCGCGTGCACCGGCTGCGCTTCGCCTCAGCCGACACGGCGCTGGCCAGCCAGATCGCGCCGGCATACCGGCCGTCGAGCGTACCGATCACCCGCACCATGCACATCGATTCCAACGGCGTGGCCGCCGCCGGCATCGCGCTCGGGCTGGCCGCGCTGGCCCGGGTCGCCCGCCCCAAGTCGCGGCTGTGGCTGGTGCCCGCGCTGGCCGCCGCCCCGGTGGCCGCCTTCTTCCGCGACCCGGAGCGCGACGTGCCGGAAGACGAGTCGGCGGTCGTCGCGGCCAGTGACGGCAAGGTGCTCTCCGTCGAGCGGGTTCGCGACGACCGCTTCGGCCCGGACGAGTTCCTGCGGATCGCGGTCTTCCTCTCCGTACTCGACGTGCACGTCAACCGCGCCCCGGTCCCCGGCCGCGTGGTCGACTACTTCGTGACCGACGGCGGCTTCGCGGCGGCGATGCGTCCCGAGGCCGAGCACAACGTCGCGGCGTACACGGTGCTGGACAGCGCCCGGGGCACGGTGGTGGTCGCCCAGCGCACGGGCCTGATCGCCCGTCGGATCGTGCAGCGCGCGCCGGTGGGCGCGCTGCTGGCGAAGGGCGAGCGCTTCGGCCTCATCCGATTCGGCTCCCGCACCGACGTCTACCTGCCGGCGGGAGCGGCCGAGCCCCTGGTCGCACCGGGCGACCGCGTGCTCGGCGGCGCGTCGGTCATCGCCCGCTGGCGCTGACCCGGCCGCGCCCCTGCCTGGTCATCGTGTCGGCTTCGCCGCCGAGACCGAGCTTCCTGGTGGCGGGCGCCCAGGCGTTTCCTCCAGGGAGGCAGAGCGAGACAGCCGTGAGCCCGCGACAAGCGGGCTCAACGCACCGCGGAGGGTGAGGCCGCGGGAGCGGCGGCATGGACCGCGACGGACATCGCGGTAGCCCGGATCTGTCTCTTTGGAACGATCCGCTAGGCGTGGCGCTGGCGGAGCCAGAGGAGCGGGCCGCTGGCCAGGTAGCCGACCACGACCGCGGCGAAGGTCAGGCGGGGATCGACCAGCACGCCCACGATCGGCAGGAGCCACAGCCACGGCGGCAGCTTGATCAGGCGGGCGATCTTGGCGTAGGGGAAGCTGGAGACCATCGCGAAGGCGAGCAGCGCCACGCCGGCGACCTTGGCCGCGCCGGAGAGTGGAAGCTCGATCAGCACGCCGACCGAGAGCGCCGCCGCCACCATCGTGGTGGGCACGCCGCAGAAGTAGCGGCCGTCCTTCGGCGAGACGTTGAAGCGGGCCAGCCGGATGGCGGCGCAGCCGGCGACCAGCACGCAGACGGCCGCGGCGGCCGGGGTCGGCACGGTGCCGGAGAGAGACGCGTAGACGACGACGGGCGCGGCGAGCCCGAACGAGCACATGTCGGCGAGCGAGTCCATCTGCGCGCCGAAAGGGCTGACCACGCCGAACCGCCGGGCGAGCGCGCCATCGAGGCCGTCGAACGCCACGCAGGCGACGAGGCAGATGGCGGCGGCCCGCACCTCGCCCTGCATGGCCAGGAAGATGGCGAGCAGGCCGAGCGTGAGGCTGGTGAGGGTGCAGGCATTGACGAGGGCAAACTTGGCCCGCCGCGCGGCGGTGTGCTCACCGGGGAGCAGCGGGATGGGACCACCGTTGACGGCCGCGCCCGCGGGAGCCGGGCTCACCGGCAGTAGCGACCCGATCTCGTCGTCGGGCACCGTGTCGTAATGCGAAGGCATGACGACCGTGGTGCCGGCACTGGGCTCCGGACGCCGGCGGCCGACCCGCACCAGCAGCACCTGCCGGGCGAAAGAGCCGCTGCGGCGCAAACGCCCTGCCCAGCGACGCCCTCCAGGGCGCGGACTGTCCGTCGCACGACGCCTGCGCCAAGGGGCTCTCGGCACGTATCCCTCCATGACCGGGTCGGTGTCTCCGCCGCCTCGGCGGCCGCCCGGTCGCATGCGGCCTACACCATCGCACAGTCCCGCGGGGCTTGGCGATAGCCGAGCCGATCTCACGAAGCGAGCCCTGGTGGGACGCTCCGCGAAGAAACGCAGCCTCACATTCTAGCCCCTGTTGCCCAAACCGGCCGACACGTGCGACACGGCGGACGCCGCCACATCCGTCAGTGGCAGCTCGGCCACCTCGGCGGGTGCGAACCACGCCACCCCCGCCGTCGACCCGCCGGCCGCCTCGGTCACGCGCGGCTCGGTGGGGGCGTCGACGTGTACCCGGTAGATGGCTCGCACGGTATGCCAGTCGATCGGGTAGCCCTCGGGTCCGAGCGCCCGCGGCCGGTGCAGGTGGGTCACGTCGAGCAGATCGGTGACCCGCCCGACCTGGTTGGTCTCCTCGGCCAACTCGCGCAGCAGCGCGGCGACCGGCTGCTCGCCGTGGTCGGTGCCGCCGCCGGGCAGGTGCCACAACCCCGCGCCCGGGTAGCCCTCCGCGATCACCGTGAGCAGCAGCCGTCCGGCCGGGTCGGTGGCGACGCCGTACGCCGCGAAGCGCTGCCCCCGCGTGGGTCGCGCCTCCACCGGCGGTACGGCGAAGTGTGCCGGCGGCGGCGTGGTGACCGGCGTCGGGGGCAGCCCCAGCAGCTCGGCCGTGAACGGCATCAGCGACAGCCCGGTCAGCTCCGCCGGCGCGATCCACTCGGCCAGGTCGGTGGTGCCATCGGGCTCGGCGCGCAGGGTCCCGCCGCGCACGGCCACGTCGTAGATCACGCGGTCGGTGTGCCGGCCCCAGAGCACGTCGGAGACGACCGCCCGCAGCCCGGTGACCGCCACGGTCAGCCCGGTCTCCTCGCCGAACTCGCGTATCACCCCGTCGGCGGGATGCTCACCATGGTCGATGCCGCCACCGGGTAGCTGCCAGACCGCCGGAAGGTCGGCTGTCGACGAGCCGCGAGCCAGCAGGACCGCCCCGCGGCTGTCGCGACACACCCCGTACGCCGCGATCCGCCGTGACTCCCCCATGGAAGGAGCCTAGAGCTGGGCGGCCCGCATGGCTTCGGCGGTCACCTCGGTCAGCTCGTGGGCGGCGAGCGCGTACAGCTCGTCGCGGCCGAACCACCGCGCCTCGGAGGTGGAGCCGCCCACGTCGCCCACGCTCGGCGGGGCCGGCGCCTCCACCACCACTCGGTAGAACGCGCGCACGCCGTGCCAGTCGATCGGGTAGCCCTCCGGGCCGAGCGAGGCCGCGTCGCGGTGGCTCGCCACGCCCAGCAGCTCGACCAGGCGCCCGCGCTGCCCGGTCTCCTCCAGCAGCTCGCGGATCAGCGCGGCGCCGGGCTGCTCGCCGTAGTCGGTGCCGCCGCCGGGCAGGTGCCAGCAGCCCGCGCCGGGGTAGCCATCGGCGACCCGGGTGAGCAGCACGCGCCCCGCCGGGTCAGTGGCCACCGCGTACGCCGCGAAGCGCTGCGCCCGGTGCAGCCCGTCGGGACCGGGCACCGCGTAGAACGACGGGAAGTCGGGCGCCTCGTCGGGGCGCAGGTCGACCCCGTCGGCGGGCAGCCCGAGCGCGCTCGCGGTGAACGGGCGCAGCGGCAGCCCTTTGGCCCCGTCGAGCGTGTGCCAGCGGGCCAGGTCGGTGGGCTGGCCGACGCGGTCGCAGAGCGTGCCACCACGCACCGACACGTCGTAGATCAGCCGGTCGGTGTGGATCGTGATGCCCCGGTGCGGGAGCGCTCGCATGTCGGCCAGCACGTCGCGCAGCCCGGTCACCGTCACCGAGAGCCCGGTCTCGGCAGCGGTCTCCCGCACGACGGTGTGGTTGGGGTCTTCACCGTGGTCGACAGCGCCGCCGGGCAGCGACCACACTCCGGGTGTGCCGGACCGTGGCGAGGCGCGCACAAGCAACACCTGCCCGTCGGAATCGGACACAACGGCATAGGCCGCGATCCTGCGGAGCGGCTCAAGCGCGGGGGTCACAGGGGGGCATTCTTCCCGAATGAGGTGACAAGTCTGTGACGACAGTCAGATTTTAGACAGAGGAGCGACCATCGGGGAGGTATCAGGGTACGCATCCGGGCGCTCACCGAGGTCGTCACGGCGCCCCGCGAGGACTCTTGAGCCATGACCGAAAACCCTCCCTACAAGCAGCTCAGGCGGCCCACCACCGACCGCATCATCGCGGGCGTGGCGAGCGGTCTCGGCCGTTACTTCAACGTCGATCCCGTGCTGGTGCGGGTCGTCTTCGCGGCGGCCACGGTGCTCACCGCGGGCGTGGCCGCACTGGCGTACCCGGTGATGTGGTTCTTGATGCCGGAAGAGCCCGCCGACGCGCCGGCCTGGCCGGTGCAGCCACCGACCGGGTCCTGACCACTCCCAATCAATCTTGGACTATTCCCACTCGATCGTGCCCGGGGGCTTGCTGGTGACATCCAGCGTGACCCGGTTGACCTCGGGCACCTCGTTGGTGATGCGGGTGGAGATCCGGGCGATGACGTCGTACGGCAGGCGCGACCAGTCGGCTGTCATGGCGTCTTCGCTGGAGACCGGGCGCAGGACGATCGGATGGCCGTACGTGCGGCCGTCGCCCTGTACGCCCACCGACCGCACGTCGGCGAGCAACACGACCGGAAACTGCCACACGTCGCGGTCGAGCCCCGCGGCGGTCAGCTCCTCGCGGGCGATCAGGTCGGCCGCCCGCAGCACCGCCAGCCGGTCGGCCGAGACCGCGCCGATGATCCGGATCGCCAGCCCCGGCCCCGGGAACGGATGCCGCCACACCATCGCCTCGGGCAGCCCGAGCGAGAGCCCCAACTGCCGCACCTCGTCCTTGAAGAGCGTCCGGAGCGGCTCGACCAGCGAAAACTTAAGGTCGTCGGGGAGCCCGCCGACGTTGTGGTGAGACTTGATGTTGGCGGTGCCGGTGCCGCCTCCGGACTCCACCACGTCGGGGTAGAGCGTCCCCTGCACCAGGAACTCGACGTCGCCCGCCGCCGCGACCTCCCGCGCGGCGGCCTCGAAGACCCGGATGAACTCGCGCCCAATGATCTTGCGCTTGTCTTCCGGGTCGGTGACGCCGTCGAGCGCGGTGAGAAACCGGTCGGCGGCGTCGACGACCTTGAGCTTGATGCCGGTCGCCGCGACGTAGTCCTGCTCGACCTGCTCGGCCTCGCCCGCGCGCAGCAGCCCGTGGTCGACGAAGACGCAGGTGAGCTGGTCGCCGACGGCCTTGTGGACGAGCGCGGCGGCCACCGCGCTGTCGACCCCGCCGGAGAGGGCGCAGATGACCTCCTTGTCGCCCACCTTCTCGCGGATGGCCGCCACCTGGTCGTCGATGATGTTGCCCATCGTCCAGGTGGGCTCGATGCCGGCGATGTCGTACAGGAAGCGGGCCAGCATGTCCTGCCCGTGCGCGGTGTGCGCCACCTCGGGGTGGAACTGCACGCCGGCCCGCCGCCCGGCCAGGTCTTCGAACGCGGCCACCGGCGCGCCCGGGGAGCCCGCGGTCACCGCGAAGCCGGCCGGCGCCTCGGTCACGCAGTCGCCGTGGCTCATCCACACCGGGATCTCGGTGGGCAGCTCGCGCAGCAGCACGCCGGCCTCGGGACGGGCGGCCAGCACCGTGCCACCGAACTCGCGCTGGCCGGTGTGCGACACCGTGCCGCCCAGGGCCTGCGCCATCGCCTGGAAGCCGTAGCAGATGCCGAAGACCGGCACGCCCGCGTCGAAGAGCTTGGCGTCGACCTGGGGCGCGCCCGGCTCGTACACGCTGGAGGGGCCGCCGGAGAGGATGATCGCGGCGGGGTCCTTGGCCAGCATCTCGGCGACCGGCATCGAGTGCGGCACGATCTCCGAGTAGACCTTCGCCTCGCGCACCCGGCGGGCGATCAACTGGGCATACTGGGCCCCGAAATCAACGACCAGGACCGGGCGCGGTGTGCTCATGTATCAAGAGCGTACGTGGCTCTCCAGCCGACTCATCCAGGAGTCCAGGTGGGGACATTTGGCGCGTAGGGCGCTCGCCGAGCGAGTACTCGTCCAACCAGTCGGTCAGGCGATCCGGACTGGGGCGCCGAAACACCGAGCTCCCGCGCTCCCGTTCGACCACGATCAGGTCGTCGAGCGACAGCTGGTCGATCAGTGTCACCGACTGGGTGGCCACCACGACCTGACTTTCCGCCGACGCCGCACGCAGCATCTCGGCCAACTGCATGATCGCGAACGGATGGAGCCCCAGCTCCGGTTCGTCGAGCGCGACGAGATGCGGCAGGTCGGACGAGCGCAGGAGCGTGGCAAGGCAAACGAAGCGCAGCGTGCCGTCTGACATCTGGTGCCCGGAGAAGACCGTGTCCGAATCGACCTGCCGCCACCTCAGCCGGATCTCGTCAGAGCGCTCGGGCTCCAGCACGAAATCGCGGAAGAACGGCGCGACCCGCCGGACCGGCTCGGTGATCGTGCGATACACGGCGGGACGGTTGTCTCGGAGCCGCCAGAGAACCGCCGCGAGATTTCGTGCGTCGGCCTGGAGGCGGAGGGTGTCAGCCGTCGGCCCAGGCTGCTTGACGGGCGCTGTCGAGCTGGTGTCGTGGAAGTGGAAGACCCGCACTCCGCCGAGGAGTTCCGCTATTTCTGCCCAAGGACCAGCGTTGGGACCCCTGCCGCGCGCGCCCAAGCTCGTCTCGAAGTGCCCAGCCGACCTGAACCTGAGCCGCTCGCTGCCCAGCTCCTCTTCCTCGAAGATCAGACGGTCATCTTGCCCACCGAGGCTACCGGCGTAGCGCGGCCGGAGCGTGTGGCGGCACGGCCGGTGTCTTCGGCGCCACACCGGCCACCGGTGCGTACGCCGAGCCGAGCGCGGGACGGGGGTCCGGCTCGCCGCGGTTGGGCCAGAACGACATCGCCCGCTCGGCCTGCGCGGCGATCGTGAGCGAGGGGTTGACGCCGAGGTTGGCCGCCACCGCCGCCCCGTCGACCACGTGCAGCCCGGGGTGGCCGAAGACCCGGTGGTACGCGTCGACGACCCCCTCGTCGGGCGTGGCACCGATCGCCGCGCCGCCGAGGATGTGCGCGGTCAGCGGCACGTTGAACGCCTCGGTGACCGCCCCGCCCGGCACGCCGCCGATCTCCTCGGCGAGCAGCCGCACCGCCTCGTTGCCGGCCGGGATCCAGGTCGGGCTCGGCGCGCCGTGGCCGGGGGTGGTACGCAGCCGGCCGCGCCGGTAGTGCGTGGTCAGCGAGTTGTCGGCGGCCTGCATGACGAGTGCGATCACGGTGCGGCTGGACCAGTCGCGTACGGAGAGCAGCCGCAGGTACAGCAGCGGACGGCCGGCGATCATGCGAAGCCACCGCAGCGGCCGGCGCGGACCGCCGTCGACCAGCGCCGACTGGAGCAGCCCCATGACGTTGGAGCCGCGGCCGTAGCGCACCGGCTCGATGTGGGTCTGCTCGTCGGGATGGAACGAGCTGGTGATCGCCACGCCCTCGGTGAAGTCGAGCCCTCGCCGCCGCGCGTCCGGCCGCAGCACGCCCGCGCCGAGGATCGCCTCCGAGTTGGTACGGGTCAGCGCGCCCACACGGTCGGAGAGGTGGGGCAGCGTGCCGGACGCCTTCATCGCGTGCAGCAGCCGCTGCGTGCCCAGCGCCCCGGCCGCGAACAGCACCTGCTCGGCCTCGAAGACCCGACGCCGCCGGCCCAGCCACGCGCCGGTGCGTACCGTCTCGATCCGGTAGCCCGACCCCGACGGCCGCACGGAGACCGCGGTGGTCAGCGGATGCACCTCGACGCCGAGCCGCTCGGCCAGCCAGAGGTAGTTTTTGACCAGCGTGTTCTTCGCGCCGTGGCGGCAGCCGGTCATGCACGAACCGCAGTGCAGGCAGCCGGTGCGCTCCGGCCCAACGCCGCCGAAGTACGGGTCGACGACCCGCTCCCCCGGCCGTCCGATGTGGACGCCCACCGGCGTGGGACGGTAGGTGTGCCCGACCCCCATCCGCTCGGCCACCGCCCGCATCGCGCGGTCCGCGGCCGTCTCCATCGGGTACGTGGTGACGCCGAGCATCCGCTTCGCCTGGTCGTAGTGCGGGGCCAGCTCGGCCCGCCAGTCGGTGATGCCGCGCCACTGCGGGTCGTCGTAGAACGCGGGCAGCGGCTCGTAGAGCGTGTTGGCGTAGTTGAGCGAGCCCCCGCCGACCCCGGCGCCGGAGAGGACGAGCACGCCCGCCCCCGCCTGCCCCCGCGCCGAGCGGAGCAGCGTGATCCGCTGGATGCCGTAGCAGCCAAGCCCGGGCGCCCACAGGAAGCGCCGCGCACGCCACGAGGTCTGGGGAAACTCGTCGTCGGCGAAGCGGCGCCCCGCCTCGAGCACGGCGACCGAGTAGCCCTTCTCGGCGAGCCGCAACGCGGCCACGCTGCCGCCGAAGCCCGAGCCGATGACGACCACGTCGTATCGCTTCACGGCGCCCACCGGGCCATCATTACCCATCGGTAGCTAGCACACCAGAGCACTCAGCGGGCACGATGCCACTCTATGACCCGGCGACGTTGGATTGGGCTCGGCGCGGCCGCGCTCGCCGCGATCGTGCTGCTGGCCGGCGGCGCGGTGGCGGTCGGTTACGCGCTGCGCGACCGGTACGAGATCCGCACCGCCGACCTCTTCGGCTCCCCCTCGCCGTCGCCCTCGGCCACGCCCAGCCCCACGCCACCGCCCGGCGCCGACATCACCGGCCCGCTCAACCTGCTCATCGTCGGCGTCGACACGCGCGAGGACGACCCCACCTGGGAGCCGCACGCCGACGCGGTGACGATCCTGCACGTGCCGCGAGGGCTCAAGTCCGGGTACATGTTCTCGCTCCCCCGCGACCTGGTCGTCGACATCCCGGCGTTTCCCAAGGCCGGTTACCGGGGCGGGCGCACCAAGCTCACCCACGCGATGAGCAACGGCGCCCGCCGGGGCGACGCCCGGCCCAGCGCCGAGCAGGGGTTCCAGCTCCTCGCGCAGACGGTCAGCCGGTACACCGGGATCCGCCGCTTCGACGCCGGCGCGGTGCTCACCTTCACCGGCTTCCGCGAGCTGGTCGACGCGCTCGGCGGCGTCGACATCTACGTCGACCAGCGCACCCCCTCGCAGCACCTGCGCCCCGACGGGAGCGGGCGCTCGGCGGGCAGCGGCCCGGCCGGATACGGCGGACCCCAGATGGTGTACGAGGTGGGCATGCGCCACCTCAACGGCTGGCAGGCGCTCGACTTCTCCCGGCAGCGATACCTCCCCGGTGGCGACTACACGCGCCAGCGGCACCACCAGCAACTGATCCGGGCCGTACTGGCGAAGGCGCTCAGCCTCGACATCGCCCGCAACCCCATCGAGGTCGACCGCGTACTGCGCGCGCTCGGCGAGACCCTGATCTTCGACGGGCGGGGGCGGCCGGCGGTCGACTTCGCGTACGCGCTGAGTGGCCTGCGCCCCGAGACGCTGACGCTGGTCACGCTCCCCGGCTCGGGGGTGGGGCGCGGCTCCGGCTACCGGGGCGAGCAGCTCAACGCCGAGGGGCGCGGGTTCATCTCCGAGCTGGTCGCCGGGCGGGCGGACGCGTACCTCCAGGCCCACCCGGCGCTTGTCGTACGGAAGTGAGTCGTACGGAAGTGAGTCGTACGGAAGTGAGTCGTACGGAAGTGAGTCGTACGGAAGTGATCAGCCCGGGATCTCCGGTGCCTTGTCGCCGACCAACCAGGCGTCGAAGAGACCGCCCAAGGACTCGCCGGAGACCCGCTCGGCGACCGTGATGAACTCGGCCGTCGTGGCGATGCCGTTCTTCTTCTCCGCCGTCCAGGTCTTGAGGATCCGGAAGAAGTCGTCGTCGCCGACCGCCAGCCGGAGCGCGTGCACGGCGAGGGCGCCACGCTGGTAGACCGCGTCGCTGAAAAGCTCGGCCCGGCCCGGGTCGGCGGTGGGGTCTTCCCAGTCCGTCGAGTCGTACTCGCGCTGGAAGCTCTCCTGCACCGAGAGCCCGCCGCTCTCCTCGATCCACAGCCACTCGGCGTAGCTGGCGAAGCCCTCGTTGAGCCAGATGTCCCGCCACTGCGCGATCGAGACGCTGTCGCCGAACCACTGGTGGGCCAGCTCGTGCGCGACCACCTCGGTGTCTGGTCCCTCTTCGAAGAAGACGTCGCCGTAGACCGGGCGGGACTGGGTCTCCAGCGCGTACCGGATGCGGTCGTCGTCGACCACCACGCCGCCGTACGCCTCGACCGGGTACGGGCCGAACTGCGTCTCCAGGAAGTCGGCGATCCTCGTGGTCTGCGCCATCGACTGGTCGGCGGGGCCGCCCGGGCGCAGCGTCGAGTGGATCGCGGTGAAGAGCGGCCGGCCCTTGTGCTCGCCAGTCTCCACGCGAAACTTGCCGACCACCAGGAACGCGAGGTAGCTGGCCATCGGCACCTTCTCCGACCACTTCCACGTGGTCCAGCCGTCGGCTTCGCTGCTGCCGCCCGGTATGCCGTTGCTCAGCGCGGTCAGGTCTTTCGGGACGGTCGCCTCGATGTCGTACGTGGCCTTGTCGCTCGGATGGTCGTTGACCGGAAACCAGGTGCTCGCCGACTCGGGCTGGCCGAGCGCGATCGCCCCGTCGTCGGTGTGCAGGAAGCCGCCCTCGCCGAAGTCGGGGCTCTGGATCGCCTGCGGCTTGCCCGAGTATCCAATCTCGACGGTGAACTCGGAGTCTTTGACGATCCCGGCGGAGGGCGTGATGACGAGTTCGGCGTCTTCCCGCTTGTCTCTGGCGTTGGTGCCGTTGACCTTCACCGCGTCGACCGAGAGGCCCACGAAGTCGAGGTTGAAGCGGGAGAGGTTTGTCGTGGCGGCCGCCGTGATCGTGGCGGTGCCGGTCAGCTCGTCGGTCGCCGGGTCGTACTTCACCACGAGGCGGTAGTGGCGCACGTCGTAGCCACCGTTGCCGTACTTGGGGAAGTAGGCGTCGCCGATGCCCTCGTCGCCGGGCTGGAAGTCGGCCGAGGGTGTCCGCGGCCGATCCGGGCTGGGCGATGGGTCGGTGCATCCGGTGGCGACCAGCGCCACGACGGCCGCGGCCGCCACGATCCTGCGGTTCACGTAGGGAGCGTCCTCTCCCGCGCCGAAAGCGACAAGAAAGCCGTTCTGGAACTGTTCGCCGCGTCGCGGCGAACAGCCACCAACCAGTATCGCTACCTGTCAAGCACGAGGCCGACCCGCTGGAACTCCTTCACGTCGCGGTAGCCGCACTTGGCCATCGCCCGCTTGAGGCCGCCGAAGAGGTTGAGCTGCCCGTCCGGCGCGTCGGCCGGCCCGTACAGCACCTTCTCCAGCGTGCCCAGCGACTCGTCGGCCACACCGAACGCACCGCGCGGCAGGTTGGGGTGACTGGCGGCGGAGTGCCACCACGCGCCCCCGCCCGGCGCCTCGTCGGCGAGCGAGAGCGGCTCGCCAAGCATCACCGCGTCGGCGCCGCAGCCCAGCGCCTTGGCGATGTCGCCAGAGGTCTGGATGTTGCCGTCGGCGATCAGGTGCACGTAGCGCCCGCCGGTCTCGTCGAGGTAGTCACGCCGGGCGGCGGCCGCGTCGGCGATCGCGGTGGCCATCGGCACGCGGATGCCCAGCACGGTGTCTGTCGTGGACCACTCGTCGGCGCCCACGCCCACGATCACGCCGGCCGCGCCGGTGCGCATGAGGTGCAGCGCGGTCTTGTAGTCGGTGCAGCCGCCCGCGATCACCGGCAGGTCGAGGTCGGCGATGAACTCCTTGAGGTTGAGCGGCTCGTCGGTCGTGGAGACGTGCTCCGCGGAGACCAGCGTGCCCTGGATGACCAGGATGTCGACGCCCGCGTCGAGGATCACCGGGGCGAGCGCGAGGGTGTGCTGCGGCGACACGCGCACCGCCACCGTCACCCCGCCCTCACGGATCGCGCGGACCCGCTCGGCGATCAGCTCGGGGCGGATCGGCTCCGCGTACACCTCCTGGAGCCGCCGCGTCGCGGGCGCCTCCTCGTCGAGGCGGGCGAGCTCCTCAAGGATCTTGGTCGGGTCTTCGTAGCGGGTCCACAGACCCTCGACGTTGAGCACGCCGAGGCCACCGAGGCGGCCCAGAGCCACGGCCGTCGCCGGGCTCATGGTCGCGTCGGAGGGATGCGCCACGCACGGGATGTCAAAGGGGTACGCGTCGAGCTGCCAGCCCGTGGACACGTCGTCGACGTCCCGCGTGCGGCGGCTCGGCACGATCGCAATGTCTTCGAGGTGGTATCCGCGCTGCGCGGTCTTTCCCAACCCGATCTCGACCACGTCACGCACGGGTCGCTCCTATCGCGTGTGGTAGTTGGGCGCCTCGACGGTCATCTGGATGTCGTGCGGGTGGCTCTCCTTGAGACCTGCCGCGGTGATCCGGATGAGCTGACCGCGGCGGTGCAGCTCGGTGATGCTCTCGGCGCCGACGTATCCCATGGCCAGCCGGAGGCCGCCGATGAGCTGGTGGGCGACCTGCGACAGCGGGCCGCGGTAGGGCACCTGGCCCTCGACGCCCTCGGGAACGAGCTTTTCCTCGCTGAGCACGTCGTCCTGGAAGTAGCGGTCCTTGGAGTAGGAGCGGGCCTGCCCGCGCGACTGCATCGCGCCGAGCGACCCCATCCCCCGGTATGCCTTGAACTGCTTGCCGTTGATGAAGAGCAGCTCGCCGGGGCTCTCCTCGCAGCCGGCGAGCAGGCTGCCGAGCATCACGGTGTGCGCGCCGGCCACCAACGCCTTGGCGATGTCGCCGGAGTACTGGATGCCGCCGTCGGCGATCACCGGAACGCCGGCCGGGCGGCAGGCCCGCGTGGCCTCCATCACCGCGGTGACCTGCGGCACGCCGACGCCCGCGACGACCCGCGTGGTGCAGATCGCGCCCGGCCCGACGCCCACCTTGACCGCGTCGGCTCCCGCGTCGACCAGCGCCTTCGCCCCGGCGTACGTCGCGACGTTGCCGCCGACCACGTCGACCGTGGTGTCCTTCTTCAGCCGGGCGACCATCTCCAGCACCGCGCGCTGGTGACCGTGTGCGGTGTCGACGATCAACACATCGACGCCGGCGTCGACCAGCGCGCGGGCCCGCTTGTACGCGTCTTCGCCCACGCCGACCGCAGCGGCGACGCGCAGCCGGCCGGCCGGGTCTTTGGTGGCGTCCGGGTACTGCTCGCTCTTGGTGAAGTCTTTGACCGTGATCAGGCCACGCAGCCGACCGCTGTCGTCGACGATCGGCAGCTTCTCCACCTTGTGCTGCCGCAGCAGCGCGAGCGCCTCGTCCTTGGAGACGCCCACGCGCGCGGTGATCAGCGGCGAGTGGGTCATGATCTCGCGGACCGGCGTGTTGCCGTCGGTCACGAAGCGCATGTCGCGGTTGGTGACGATGCCGACCAGCGTGCCGTTGGCGTCGGTGACCGGCACGCCGGAGATCCGGTAGCGCCCGCAGAGGGCGTCGACGTCGCGCAGCGTGTCGTCGGGGCTGCAGGTGATCGGGTTGGTCACCATGCCCGCCTCGGAGCGCTTGACCTGGTCGACCTGGAGCGCCTGGTCTTCGATCGAGAGGTTGCGGTGGAGCACGCCCAGACCGCCCTGGCGCGCCATCGCGATGGCCATCCGCGCCTCGGTCACCGTGTCCATCGGGCTCGACATCAGCGGGATCTGCACGCTGACGTTGCGGCTCACCTGGGTCGCGGTGTGCACGCGGCTCGGAATGATCTCCGACTCAGCCGGCTGGAGCAGGACGTCGTCGAAGGTCAGCCCGATCGGCACAGCCTCGGCGGAGGGCAGGTTATCCACAATTGGGTCCTCTCGGTGGCGCGATGATTCATCGTACCCATCGGCCCGTTCGCCGTTCCGCGCCGACCTGCGGCTTGTCCGGTCACAAGTGGAATGCGCGGCACACGCGGGCACATGGGTTGCGACTACGGTGGAGGGGTGCAGCACGAGGAGCCGATCGACCCGTTCAACGGGGATCCCGCTGACCCGTCCGCGGGCCTGGAGGACCTGGGTGAGGACCCCCAGCTTGACCCGCTGTCCGACACGGAGCGGCAGGACGTGCTGGAAGACCTGGCCGACCTCGAGATCTACCAGGCGCTGCTGAGCCCCATCGGCATCCGCGGGCTGGTGATCGAGTGCGAAGACTGCCACGAGCCGCACTACTTCGACTGGGATCTGCTCCGGGGCAACCTGCGCCACCTGCTCAACTCCGGTCGTCCGAGGGTGCACGAGCCGGCCTACGACCCCGATCCCGACCACTACGTGACCTGGGAGTACGCGCGAGGTTACGCCGACGGCGTACACGACACCCTCTCCGACGGGTCAGACGAGGACGCCTGACCCCGTCGATCGCGGGGCCAGCGCGGTGTCCAGCAGCCTTCTGCCAGCTTCGCCGGGCCAGTGAC
Organism: Phytohabitans kaempferiae; assembly: GCF_042433955.1. NCBI lineage: Bacteria > Bacillati > Actinomycetota > Actinomycetes > Micromonosporales > Micromonosporaceae > Phytohabitans > Phytohabitans kaempferiae. Next base: position 143,299 of record NZ_JBHLUH010000004.1, read on the forward strand.
CAGCGGCCAAAGACCGCCGGTCACCCGCTCGACGTTGGTGGAGCCCGCGCTAGGCGACCAGGCCGGCCCGAAAGCCAGCCGCTACGGCGTGGGCGCGGTCGCGTGCGCCCAGCTTGCGAAACAGGCGCCGGGCGTGGGTCTTGACGGTGTCCTCGGAGACGAAAAGCTCCCGCCCGATCTCCGCGTTGCTCTTGCCGTCGGCCATGCCGCGCAGCACCTGGAGTTCGCGTTCGGTCAGCGTCATCCGCCGCGCCACCACCTCGGGCCGGTCGCCGGCGCGAGGGCCGACCCGCCAGCTCGGTCCGGTGTTGGGGCTGCCGCCGGGCGGGCGAGCGGCGCCGCCGGGGCCGACGTCGATCTGGTCGCCACGCTGCACGGGCACCATCGACGGCGGCTGCGTCCGGGAGAGCGGCCCGTTGGCGGGACGGGCGGCGGCACCACCGCCGGAGCGGTCGGCGGCGAGTGCCGGGTCGGCGGGGAGATCGCCAGCCACGGCGACCGCCTCGCCCGCCCGGGAGACGGCGGGCCGGGCGGCGGCCGGGCGGGCCTGCTCGGGCAGGCAGAGCAGCAGGGCCTTCGCGACGATGCTCACCAGGTCGTGGTCACCCCCGCCGCGGAGCACGCCACGCGCACCGGCGGCGATGGCGGCGGCGGCCACGCGGGGGTCTTCGGCGCCAAAGAGGATGATCACCGCCCCGGGCGCCCGCATCAAGGCACGTCGGGTGAAGCCGACGCTGTCCCGCCTGGTCAACGCGGTATCCGCGAGGATTATGTCGGCGGGGCGCTCAGCCAGCCGGAGTAAGGCTTCGGTCTCCGACACGGCCGTGCGCACAGCACCGCTCATCCCAAGACGAGCGGCGGCTGAAGCGACGGTTTGCGCCGCGAGCGGTGTCCGGACACACACGAGGACGGTACGCACTGTGATCCTCCTCTTCCTCTGAGGAGGAGACCACGGAACCAACTGATCATTACGGGCTTTCGGACGAAAGAAGTTGAAAGTTCCCGACAGTCGACACGCCGGTTTCCTTCCGAGCGCTATCGGGTAATCCGTGGTTCGCGTGGCCGGAGTGCCCCGTGGGAGGAGTGTCGATGTCGAACGTAAGCAGACTGCCCGGTCCCATCGCCGACATCTGGGACTGGCAGCGGCTGGGCGCCTGCCGCGGCAGGGACAGCGCCCAGTTCTTCCACCCCGACGGCGAGCGCGGTTCGTCCCGCAACCGCCGCGAGGCGCAGGCGAAGTCGTTCTGCCACTCCTGCCCGGTCCGGTCCGAGTGCGCGGCGCACGCCCTGTCGGTACGCGAGCCCTACGGCGTGTGGGGCGGCTTCAGCGAGTCCGAGCGCCTGCGCCTGCTCGCCATGGGCTGGGAGGACCTCGCCGACCGCCACCTGACCCGCGTGGACGTGACGCGGCTGGAGGCGCGGCTCGGCAAGCCGCACAAGGCTGTGCCGGCTATCCCACCTCAACGCCAACCGAGTGCCACCCGGTAGCACCGTCGGGCGTGGGCGGCCGCCTCTGCTCCGGCTGCACCGCGCCGGTGGCGTCGGTGGCGCGTACCTGTAGGCGGTGCTCGCCGGGCGTCGCGTCCCACCGCCACATCCACTGGACCCACGTGTCGATCGAGACCGAGCGGGCCAGAGTGGCTTCCCGCCAAGGCCCGCCGTCCACGCGTACCTCGACCTTCGCCACGCCGCGGTGCTGCGCCCACGCCACGCCCGCCACGGTCACCGGGCCGGCGGTGAGCTTGCCGCCCGAGCGGGGCGTGTCGATGCGCGACTGCGTCTTGATCGGTGCCTGCGCGGCCCAGCCGCGCGGGACCCAGTACGCGTCGAAGTCGGCGAAGCTGGTCAGCTCCAGCTCCACGATCCACTTGCACGCCGACACGTAGCCGTACAGCCCCGGCACCACCATGCGCACCGGGAAGCCGTGCTTGACGGGAAGCGGCTCGCCGTTCATGCCGACGGCGATCAGCGCGTCGCGGCCGTCGCGGAGCAGCGCGGTGGGCGTGCCGCAGGTCCAGCCGTCGGCCGAGCGCCCCACCACCTGGTCGGCGCCCTCGAACGGCTGGGCCTCGTCGAGCAGCTCCTTCACCGGTACGCCGAGCCAGCGCGCGTTGCCGACCAGGTCGCCGCCCACCTCGTTGGAGACGCAGGCGAGCGTCACGTACCGCTCGACCATCGGCCGGGCGAGCAGCTCGTCGAAGGTGATCGTGATGGGGTTGCGCACGCGGCCGTGGATCTTCAGCGTCCACGAGGCCGGATCGACCTGCGGGAGTACGAGCGCGGTGTCGATGCGGTAGAAGGTGCGGTTCGGGGTGACGTACGAGGCGAGCCGCCTGATGTCGAGATCCGACCCGGCGGGCACGGCCGGCGCCGGGCTGGCCGGCACGGGCAGCCGCACCGCCTTGCGGGCCTCGTTGACGCTGCGCCTGGTGGCGAGAAAACGCCCGCCGAGCCCGGCGGCGGCAGCGGCACCGACCACGACCGCCACCGTGGTGAGGAAGCGCCGGCGATCGTCCCGACCCGTCGCGGAGCCCGGCTCCGGCGCCGGTGCCGGACGGCGGGCGACCAGGCGCCACAGCACCACGCCGGCCACCGCCGCGCCCAGCAGCGACGGGACCGCGGCTGACGGGCCCGCGCCCGGCCGGGTCAACGCGGCGGCGACGCCGATGATCCCGAAGAGCGCGATGCCGACCACGCCGGCCCAGATGTTGCGGACGGCCAGCCAGCCGATCAGCGCGGCGAACGCGGCGAGCAGCACCAGCGTGCCGACCAGGAGGGCGACCTTGTCGTAGATGCCGAAGACGTCGATCGCGAACTGCTTGAGCGGCTCCGGTGCGTGGTCGACGACGACCCCGCCGACGGCCACCAGCGGAGCCGAGCGGGCGCCGGTGAAGACCGCGACGAACTCCGCCAGCCCCAGGGCCACCGCGGCGGCGGCGATCCCCGCCAGGGCGCCGCGTAGGCCGTTTCGCATGGCCCCAAGTCTGCCCCGCCGCGAGCCGTGGCGCGTGCGGTCGTACGAGCCCCACGACAACCGAAGGGGGCCCGAGGGCCCCCTTCGCGTCGCTTTCACGGAACCGGCTAGAAGCCCGGCCCGTGCTGGTGGCCGTGCCCATGGCCGTGGCCGTGGCCACCGGCCTGCGCCGGCTCGGCCTTCTCCGGCTTCTCCACGATCAAGCTCTCCGTGGTGAGCAGGAGCCCGGCGATCGACGCGGCGTTGGTCACCGCGTTGCGGGTCACCTTGACCGGGTCGATGATGCCGGCCTTCGCCAGGTCGACGTAGTCGCCCCGGGCCGCGTCGAGGCCGTGGCCCCAGTCGTTGCCGCGCACCTTCTGCACCACGACGTAGCCGTCGAGGCCGGCGTTCTGCGCGATCCAGCGCAGCGGCTCGTCGAGCGCCTTGCGGACGATCGACACACCGGTCGCCTCGTCGCCGGACTGGCCCAGCCCGCCGTCGAGCTGCTCGGCCACCTGCGCCAGCGCGGCGCCGCCGCCCGGCACGGTGCCCTCCTCGACCGCCGCCTTGGTCGCCGAGATGGCGTCCTCGATGCGGTGCTTGCGCTCCTTGAGCTCGACCTCGGTGGCGCCACCGGCCTTGATGACCGCGATGCCGCCGGAGAGCTTGGCCAGCCGCTCGGCCAGCTTCTCCCGGTCCCAGTCGGAGTCGGAAGCCTCGATCTCCTTGCGGATCTGCGAGATGCGGTCGGTGACCTCGGCGTCGTTGCCGGCGCCCTCGATGACCGTGGTGTTGTCCTTGTCGACGACGATGCGCCGGGCCTGGCCCAGCACCTCGAGGCCGACCGAGTCGAGCTTGTAGCCGAGCTCGGGCGCGACCACCTCACCACCGGTGAGGATGGCCATGTCCTGGAGCATCGCCTTGCGCCGGTCACCGAAGCCGGGCGCCTTGACCGCGCAGACCTTGAACGTCTTGCGGATCGCGTTGACCACGAGCGTGGCCAGCGCCTGGCCCTCGACGTCTTCCGCGATGATCAGGAGCGGCTTGCTGGCCTGGAGCACCTTCTCCAGCAGCGGCAGCAGCTCTTCGACCGACGAGATCTTCTGCGTGGTGATCAGGACGTAGGCGTCTTCGAGCACCGCCTCCTGCGCGTCCGGGTCGGTCACGAAGTGCGGCGAGATGAAGCCCTTGTCGAACTGGAGACCCTCGGTGACCTCAAGCTCGGTGGCGAGGGTGGAGCCCTCCTCGACGGTGATGACACCGTCGCGGCCGACCTTCTCCATCGCCTCGGCGATCAGGTCACCGATCGTCGCGTCCTGCGCCGAGATCGTGGCGACGTGGGCGATGGACTGCTTGTCGGCGACCTCGATCGCCTTCTCCAGCAGCGCCTTCGACACGGCCTCGGCCGCGAGGTCGATGCCCCGCTTCAGGCCCGCCGGGTTGGCGCCGGCGGTGACGTTGCGCAGGCCCTCGCGGACCATCGCCTGGGCGAGCACGGTCGCGGTGGTGGTCCCGTCGCCGGCGACGTCGTTGGTCTTCGTCGCCACCTCCTTGACCAGCTGCGCGCCGAGGTTTTCGTAGGGGTTGGCGAGCTCGATCTCCTTGGCGATCGTCACGCCGTCGTTGGTGATCGTCGGAGCGCCGAACTTCTTGTCCAGCACGACGTTGCGCCCGCGCGGGCCGAGAGTGACCTTGACCGCGTCCGCCAGCGCGTTGACGCCGTGCTCAAGCTGGTGCCGGGCGTCGTCCGAGAAACTCAGGATCTTCGCCATGTATGTCCCTCCAGAGCGGCACGCCCCGGACCGCATGGAGCCGGCCCGGGGCGATTATCAGCCTTCTAGTTTCCCTATGTGCTGTTCGTCGCTTCGCGGGCCCGCGAAGCGACGAACAGCGCCGGAAGAGCTGTCAGTCACTTCTCGATGACGGCGAGGACGTCGCGGGCGGAGAGCACCAGGTACTCCTCACCGGCGTACTTGACCTCGGTGCCACCGTACTTCGAGTAGATGACCGTGTCGCCGACCTTGACGTCAACCGGGATCCGGTTGCCCTTGTCGTCGACGCGGCCCGGGCCGACAGCGAGGACAGTGCCCTCCTGCGGCTTCTCCTTGGCGGTGTCGGGGATCACGATGCCCGACGCCGTGGTGGTCTCAGCCTCATTCGCCTGGACCAGAATCCGGTCCTCGAGCGGCTTGATCGCAACCTTGGTCGCGGTAGTCACGGGCATACCCTCCTGGGGTACTGGTCTGGTAGCCACCCGGATCTCTCCGGGCGGCGGTCATACTGTTGCCTCATGCCACCGGGCGATGCCGTCGTCGCGGGTGCCGGCGTGCCCGAGAGCTAGCACCCTCAGATTGAGAGTGCTAACCCGCAGGTTATGCCGGTGGCTAGCACTCCGTCAAGGAGAGTGCCAGCGTGCCCCGAACTGATGACGCGACCGCCCTGTTTGGGGCATGGTCTTTGGGAAGAACCCCGCAGCCCCATTCCGCGCGGAGGCGATGCCATGCAGGCCACAGTCGGTGACCACTTGCACGTACACAGCAACACGGTCGGCGCCAGCGACCGGATCGCCGAGATCGTCGAAGTCCGCGGTGCCGACGGGCAGCCGCCCTACCTCGTCCGCTTCCCGGACGGCCACGAGAGCCTGGTCTTCCCCGGCCCAGACAGCGTGGTCGAGCCCAGCCAGCGCTGAGCCCGGCCCGCCCGCGGGCGCCCGCCGGGCTGCGCCGACAATCAGTCGGTGGATCCCGAGCAGCTCGCCGCGCTGCGTACCCCTGATGGGGTGAACGCCCTCGCCACGGCGGCCGAGCTGGCCGGCGGCGACCCGCTGTCCGCGGCGGCCACGCTCCGCTCCTCGGGCGTGCCCGCCGACCTCGCCGCGGCCGCGCTCACCCAGGCCGAGCTGCGGCGGCGGGCGGCCGGGAAGTTCGGTGCGGACGCCGCGCGGATGTTCTTCACCCGCGCGGGGTTGGAGCAGGCGACGCGCTCCGTCGTGGCCGGGCGCCGCGCCGCGCGGTTGCGCGCCGCGGGCGTGCGCACCCTCGCCGACCTCGGTTGCGGCATCGGCGCGGACGCGATCGCCGCCGCGCGTTCCGGCATCAAGGTGTACGCACTGGAAGCCGACCCGGGCACCGCCGCCGTTGCCGCCGCCAACGCTCAGGTGCTGGGGCTGGACGACATCACGGTGACCCACGGCGACGCCACAGCGGCCGATCTGTCCGGTGTGGATGCGGTCTTCTGCGACCCCGCGCGCCGACGGGCCGGGCGGCGGGTCTTCGATCCGGCCGCGTACTCGCCACCGTGGGACTTCGTCGCCGCCCTGCCCGAGCGAGTCCCGCGCACCGTGCTCAAGCTGGCGCCCGGCGTCGACCACGGGCTCATCCCACCTGGCGCGGAGGCGGAGTGGGTGAGCGTACGGGGCGAGGTGGTGGAGGCGGCCTTCTGGTGCGGGCCGCTCGCCGACGTGCCCCGGCGGGCCACGTTGCTCGGGGCGGGCGAGTACACCCTCACCGGCACCGGGCAGGCGAAGGCGCCGGTGGGCGAGGTGGGGCCTTACCTCTACGACCCGGACGGCGCGGTGGTCCGGGCGCACCTGGTCGCCGAGTTCGCCGCCACGGTCGCGGGGCACCTCGCCGACCCCGAGATCGCCTACGTCTACACCGACGCCCCCACTCCCACGCCGTACGCTCGCTGCCTGAAGGTCGACGAGGTGCTGCCCTTCTCCTTGAAGCGGTTGCGTGCCCTCCTCCGCGATCGGGGCGTGGGGCGGCTCGAGATCCTCAAGCGCGGCTCCGCACTGGAGCCCGAACGCCTCCGCCGCGACCTGCGCCTGGCCGGCCCCTCGGCGGCGACGCTGGTGCTGACCCGGGTAGCCGGTGCACCGACCGCCCTGCTCTGCCAGCCGCTCGGCGGTGACGTAGATACGTCGTGAGGCCGCCGTCAGGTGCTTTGTGGCACCGCGACCTCAAGGCGCTCGCGGCGGCCGCCAGCGGCAAGCGGGCCATGCTCGCCGACCGGACAGTGGCCGAGCGGACCACGGGGTACGTGCGCGGCGGGATCAGCCCGCTCGGGCAGCGCAAGCGCCTCCCCACGGTGGTCGACGCGACCGCCGCCGAGCACGAAACGATCTACGTTTCCGCAGGTCGCAGGGGCATTCAGGTGGAGCTGTCACCGCATGATCTGGTGCGGCTGACCGGGGCGACCCTCGCCGCCGTCCGCGCCTGATCCTTTCCGTCCACTTTGCGCCCGCGCGGGGCTAAAGCGCCCGATGATCGATTCGGGCATGGAGGCCCGAGCGGGTAGATGACGATCACGTTGCTGAATTGTTATCGCCGCCAACAAACTCATGGCGTCGGCGGTCTTGTGCTACCGCTCGATGCCGAAATACGTTGCCGGGCACAACAAAAGTACGTACCCAAGGACGCCCACCGCGCCACGCCGCGCGACACACCCACCACAACCACACTTGGACGAAAGGGCCCATGCAATGCGCAAAGGGATCCTCTCCATCGCTGCCGCCAGCCTGCTGGCGGTAGGGTCGCTCGCCGCGTGTGGCGACGACTCCGGCAGCGACACCGGCTCTGGCACCGACGGCGGCGGCAAGACAGCCAAGATCGGCGTGATCCTCCCCGACAGCGCGTCCTCCGACCGCTGGGAGACCGCCGACCGCAAGTACCTCGAGGAGGCGTTCACGGCCGCCGGGGTGCAGTACGACATCCAGAACGCCCAGGGCGACAAGAACACGTTCCAGACCCTGGCCGACCAGATGATCACCAACGGCGCGACGGTCCTCATGATCGTCAACCTCGACTCCGGCACCGGCAAGGCGGTCCTCGACAAGGCGAAGTCGCAGGGTGTCGCCACGATCGACTACGACCGGCTGACGCTGGGCGGCTCCGCCGAGTACTACGTCAGCTTCGACAACGAGGCCGTCGGCAAGCTCCAGGGCGAGGGCCTGGTCAAGTGCCTGACCGCCGCCAACGCGCAGAAGCCGGTCGTCGCCGAGCTCAACGGCTCGCAGACCGACAACAACGCGACCCTGTTCAAGAACGGGTACGACTCGATCCTCCAGCCGAAGTACGACGCCGGCGAGTACGTCAAGGGCCCGGACCAGTGGGTTCCGGACTGGGACAACAACCAGGCGGGCACGCTCTTCGAGCAGATGCTGACCCAGCAGAAGGGCAAGATCGACGGCGTGCTGGCCGCGAACGACGGCCTCGGCAACGCGGTGATCTCGGTGCTCAAGAAGAACAACCTGAACGGCAAGGTCCCGGTGACCGGCCAGGACGCCACCGTCCAGGGCCTGCAGAACATCCTCGCCGGCGACCAGTGCATGACCGTCTACAAGGCGATCAAGCAGGAGGCCGACGCCGCCGCCGACCTGGCGATCGGTCTGGCCAAGGGCGAGCGCAAGAGCACGTCGCAGACGGTCAAGGACCCCGAGTCCGGCCGGGACGTGCCCTCGGTGCTGCTGACTCCGGTGGCGATCACGAAGGAGAACGTGAAGGACGTCGTCGCGGACGGCTTCGTCACGAAGGAAGAGCTGTGCACGGGCAGCTTCGCCGCTGCCTGCACGCAGGCCGGGATCAGCTGACCTGCCATACGGTCGATCTAGGGCATATCGGCGCCCCTCGGTGCCGGTATGCCCTAGATCAACGCTAAGGAGATGTACCGTGACACCGCTGCTTGAAGCGCGCGGGATCGTGAAGCGGTTCGGCCCCGTACAGGTCCTGCAAGACGTGGATTTTTCCGTACCGCCCGGTGAGGTCACCGCGGTCGTCGGTGACAACGGCGCCGGCAAGTCGACGCTGGTCAAGTGCATCAGCGGGATCTATACGAGCGACGAGGGCGAATTTCTCTTCGAGGGCAAACCGGTCACCATCCACGGCCCGCGTGATGCCGCCGCGCTCGGTATCGAGGTCGTCTACCAGGATCTGGCGCTCTGCGACAACCTCGACATCGTGCAGAACATGTTCCTCGGCCGGGAGAAGCGCTCGGGCCTCGTCCTGGACGAGCCGACCATGGAGCAGATGGCGGCCGAGACCCTGGCCGGCCTCTCCGTACGCACCGTGAAGTCGCTCCGCCAACTCGTCGCCAGCCTCTCCGGCGGCCAGCGGCAGACGGTGGCGATCGCCAAGGCCGTGCTGTGGAACAGCAAGCTCGTCATCCTCGACGAGCCGACCGCCGCGCTCGGCGTGGCACAGACCGCGCAGGTGCTGGAGCTGGTCCGCCGGCTGGCCGACAACGGTCTCGCGGTCGTGCTCATCTCGCACAACATGAACGACGTCTTCGCCGTCTCGGACAACATCGCGGCGCTCTTCCTGGGGCGCATGGTCGCCCAGGTCCGCACCACCGACGTGACCCACTCGCAGGTGGTCGAGCTGATCACCGCCGGCCGCAGTGGCAACCTCGGCCTGCCCCCGGCGGAAAACGGCGCCGAGCTCATGGATCCGACCATCCCGGGAGCGCAGCAATGACCATCACGGCGCAACACATCGAGCCGGCGGCCGTGACGCCAAAGCCCACGGTCGCCAGCCATGCGCGCGACTACGTCGCCCGGATCCGCGGCGGGGAGCTGGGCGCGCTGCCCGCCGTGCTCGGCCTGGTCGTGCTCTGCGTCTTCTTCGGCGTGATGCGGCCGGTGTTCTTCTCGGCGGGCAACTTCGCCAACCTCTTCACCCAGGGCGCGGCGGTGGCGGTCATCGCCATGGGCATGGTCTTCGTGCTGCTGCTCGGCGAGATCGACCTCTCGGCCGGCTTCGCCAGCGGGGTCTGTGCGGCGGTGCTCGCCCAGGTCGTGGCCGTGCACGGCTACCCGTGGTACGTCGCGGTCCTCGCCGCTCTCGCCACCGGTGTCGTCATCGGGCTGGTGCTCGGCTTCCTGGTCGCCAAGGTCGGCATACCGTCGTTCGTGGTGACGCTCGCCGCGTTCCTCGCCTTCCAGGGCACCGTGCTGCTGCTGATCAAGGGCGGTACGAACGTCTCGATCGGCGACGAGGTCATCATCGCGATCGAAAACCGCAACATCCCGCCCGCTCTGGGCTGGCTCCTGGTGGTGCTGATCGCGGGCGGCTACGCGGCGATCCAGCTGCTCAGCGTGCACCGCCGCACGTCTCGCGGCCTGGTAACCGAGCCGCTGCCCGTGGTGCTCGCGCGGATCGGCGGGCTCGTGGCGATCCTCGCCGGTGCGGTCTACTTCCTCAACCTCGAACGGAGCATCAACCCCGCGCTGAACTCGCTCAAAGGCGTGCCGATCGTCGTGCCGATCATCGCGGTCCTGCTGATCGTCTGGACGTTCGTGCTGCGGCGAACCGCGTACGGCCGGCACATCTACGCGGTCGGCGGCAACCGGGAGGCGGCCCGCCGAGCCGGCATCAACGTAGACAAGATTCGCATCTCGGTCTTCGTGATCTGCTCGTTCATGGCGGCGATCGGCGGCATCATCCTGGCCAGCAAGTCCCGCTCGGTCGACCCGAACACGGGCGGCAGCAACGTGCTGCTGTACGCCGTCGGCGCGGCGGTCATCGGCGGTACCAGCCTCTTCGGCGGCAAGGGTCGCGTGCTGGACGCGGTCCTCGGCGGCGCGGTGATCGCCGTGATCGACAATGGCATGGGTCTCATGAACCTCAGCTCCGGCCAGAAGTTCGTCTTCACCGGCTCGGTGCTGTTGCTGGCCGCCGGCGTGGACGCCCTGTCACGCAAGCGGGCGGCTGCCACAGGCCATAGGTAGCGCCCTTTAGTCGATCATCGGGGAGGCTGGGCAACGGATGCGCACGGGACCAAGCCAGGAGGAGGTGCGCCGGCAAAACCTCGGTGCGCTCCTGCGGTACGTGCACATCCACGGCCCGACCTCGCGCGCCGAGCTCACCTCTGAGCTGGGCCTAAACCGCAGCACGATCGGGGCGCTGACCGCCGACCTGGCCGCCGCGGGCCTGGTCACGGAGGCGGCGCCCCGGGAGACCGGCCGGGCCGGGCGACCCTCGCTGGTCGTCCGGCCGGAGTCGGAGCGCGTGTACGCCTACGCGTTCAGCATCGAGGTGGACCAGCTGCGGGCGGCCCGGGTCGGGCTGGGCGGTCAGGTGCTCGACCACCGGGCCGACGACCGGCCCTCCGGGCTGCCGGCGGCGGAGGCGGTGCCGCTGCTCGCGGAGTTCGTCAAGGACCTCCAGCAGTCGGTGCCGGACAGCGCCGTGTACGTCGGCGGCGGCGTCTCGGTCTCGCGCATGATGCGGCGGGCCGACGGCAAGGCGGGGCTGAGCGGCGGCACCGACAGCGCGGCGGTGGCCGAGCCGCTGAGCGCGGTCCTCAACGCCGAGCTGGGCGCCGAGCGGCCGCTGGTCCTGGGCAACGCGGCCGACGTGGCCGCCCTGGCCGAGCATGCCCGGGGCGCGGCGGTGGGCTGCGACAACGTCATCTACCTGCACCGGGATGCCGGCGTCGACGCCGGCATCATCGTCGGCGGGCGGCGGCTGACCGGCCACGCCGGACAGGGCGGCCAGGTCGGCCACATGGTGGTACTCCCCGGCGGCCGCCCGTGCAGTTGCGGCTCGCGCGGCTGCTGGGAGACCGAGATCGGTGACCGCGCGCTGCTCAACGCCGCCGGACGCGACGGCGACGGTGGCTGGGGCGCCGCACTGGCCGTGGTCGACGCCGCCTCCCGTGGCGACGCCAGCGCCCAGGCCGCCGTGCGCCAGGTCGGCGACTGGCTCGGCTTCGGCCTCGCCAACCTCGTCAACATCTTCGACCCCGAGATGGTCATCTTCGGCGGTACCCTCCGCGACGTCTACCTCGCCGCCGCCGCGCAGGTACGCAGCCGGCTCAACAGCATGGCCCTGACCGCCGCCCGTGAGCACGTCCGCCTGCGGACCCCGAAGCTGGGCGAGGATGCCGCCCTGATCGGCGCGGCCGAACTCGCCTTCGAACGCCTCCTCGCCGACCCGCTCTCCAGCTGACAGCCCCGTTTCGCGCCGGCTCCGCGACCGGCGCCATCGACGGCGAGCGAGCCGCGCGGGCGAGGCACAGCCCTGGACCGCGCGGCGCAGGCCCCGCCCGCGGGCCGGACGGAGGGCGCGGTGCGGGGCTACCCTGAGCCGGTGAGCGGTGAGATTCGGGCGTCCGATGATGACCGGCACCGCGTGGTCGACGCGCTCCAGCGGCACACCGAGGCGGGGCGGCTGACGCTGGACGAGTTCACCGAGCGGGTCGACGGTGCCTACGCCGCCCGCACGCTCGCCGAGCTGGAGGCGGTGACCCGCGACCTACCGGCCGAGCCGGTCGCCGCCGTCGCCGCTCCGGACACCGGCCGACGGGACCTGCTCGTCATCTTCGCGGTCGCCGGGGTCGCCCTGATCCTGCTCCTGATCTTCATGGCGCTCAGCCGCTGAAGCGGCCGACGCCTCGGCCTCAGCCCCGACCCGGCGCACCGGCACCGCGCGGCGCGCAGCCGCCGACGGAGCCAACCCGTCAGCCGCGTCAGCGGCCGACCCGCCAGCCGCCGAGGCGGCCAAACCGGCAGCCGCCGATGCGGCCGGGCGCCGGTTCATCTCGCGCCACACCGGGAGGAGGAGCGGCGCGAGCGTCGCCGCCAGGAAGACCGCGCCGAACAGGAGCCACGACGTGGTCAGCCCCAGCCACTCGACCGTCCAACCGCCGACCAGCGCGCCCAGCGGGATGCCGCCCCACGCGATGGCCAGCGTGATGCCCAGCACGCGGGCGCGCATGGCCTCGGGCACTCGCTCGTACTGCACGGCGCTGAGCACCGGGTTGATGCCGGCGATCGAGAAGCCCGCCACCAGCGCGACCGCGTAGACGACCCAGGTCTCGTCGGCCACCGCCGGCGCGACGAAGCGGGGCGCGCCACCGACGAGCATGCCGATCACGAACGTGCCGTAGCGGGGCAGCCGCGGCGCGATTACCGCGAAGACCGCGTTGCCGGCCACCGCGCCCGCACCGAAGAAGCCGAAAAGGAGCCCCAGCGCGGTGGCGGAGCCGGCCACCTCGCGTGCCCAGACCGGCGCGAGCACCCCCGAGTACGCCTGGTCGAGCAGGTTGGTCACGAAGAGCAGGAGGGTCATGCCGAGGATCAGCCGGTCCTGGCCGATGAACCGCCAGCCGGCCCGTAGCGCCCGCAGGTACGGCTCGCGGGTCCGCTCCCCAGCGTCGCCCGGCACGAACGCGGCGACCAGCAGCGCCCCGACGGCGAACGTGGCGGCGTCGAGCAGCAGCACGGCCGGCGCCTCGAACGCGGTGACCAGCACGCCGGCGATCGGCGGGCCGAGGAGCGAGGAGAGGCGGTAGACGCCGTCGTGCAGGCCGGTCGCGCGGGTCACGTCGATGCCGGCGACGGCGATGGTCTGCGGCAGCAGCACGCGCTTGGCCGAGTCGCCGAAGCCGCGCAGCGTGCCGAGCACCGCGACGAGTGCCACCAGCCCGCCGACGCCCAGCCCTGGCCCATGGTGCAGCAGTGGGACCGCCGCCACCACGACCGCGCTGCCGAGGTCGGCGAACACGCTCACCCGGCGGGGGCCGAGCCGGTCGAGCAGCGGGCCGCCGAACGCGCAGACCAACACGTACGGCAGCATCTCGGCGAACACCACCAGGCCGGTGCGGCCCGCGCTGCCCGAGGTGACCAGCACGAACCAGGGCAGCGCCACGAACGACATCCGCGTGCCCACCATGGACACCGCCTGTGCGGCGAGCAGCCCGGCGAAGCCCCGTTTCATCCGCCCTCGGCCCGCCGCACGAAGGGCAACAGCTGGATCTGCAACCAGACCAGCTCGGCCCCCTCGGGCGCGTCCGGGGCGGAGTGCGACCGGTAGCGCTCGATCAGCGCGCCCAGCTCCCGGCGCAGCTCCGCGGCCTCGGCGGCGGTGAGCCGCAGCGGCCAGTCGCTGAGCGTGCTGCCCGCCCACCACTCCCGCGGGAGCACCTGGCTCTCGTCGAGCCAGCGCTCCATGTTGTCGGAGTATGTCGTCGCGACCGCCCGCCGGTAGACCTCCGACTCGGCCGGTGCCTCCTGGATCGTCTCCTGGGCGAGCACCGTGCCCTTGTGAACGGCCCGCCACCAGCGCTCCCGCCCCACGCCCCGGCCGGTCTCCTCGACCACGAAGCCGTATGCCGCGAGCTGCCGCAGGTGATAGCTGGTCGCGCCGGTGGAGAGGCCGAGCCGCTCGGCCAGCGTGGTGGAGGTGGCGGGCCCGTCGAGCCGCAGCACCCCCAGGATGCGCACGCGCAACGGATGCGCCACGCCGCGCAGCGAGGTCGGATCGAGGCGGACCTGGTTATTCCCGGACATGTTTGCAAAGCTATCGTTGCAAAGACTCCTTTGCAAGGCACAAAGGTCGCTACGAGCCGTGCCAGCTCCGCCACAGCGCCGCGTACGAGCCGCCCGCCGCCACCAGCTCGGCGTGCGAGCCCAACTCGGTGATCCGGCCGTCCTCCACCACCGCCACGCGGTCGGCGTCGTGGGCGGAGAAGAGGCGGTGCGCGATCGCGATGACCGTGCGCCCTTCGAGCACCGCGGCGAGCGAGCGCTCCAGATGCCGAGCCGCCCGCGGGTCGATCAGCGAGGTCGCCTCGTCGAGCACCAGCGTGTGCGGGTCGGCGAGCACCAGCCGGGCGAGCGCCAACTGCTGTGCCTGCGCCGGTGAGAGCGCGTGCCCGCCCGCGCCCACCACCGTCTCCAGCCCTCCCGGCAGGCCGTCGACCCACTCCAGCGCGTCGACCGCGGCGAGCGCGTCGCGTACCTCCCGATCGGCGGCCGACGGGCGGGCCAGGACGAGGTTGTCGCGGACCGTACCGATGAAGACGTGGTGTTCCTGGGTCACCAGCGCGACGTGCGAACGCAGCTCGTCCAGGGCAAGCTCGACCAGCGGCACGCCGCCGACGGTGACCGAGCCGGCGCGCGGCCCGTGTATGCCGGCGAGCAGCCGCCCCAGCGTCGACTTGCCCGCGCCGGACGGACCCACCATCGCCAGCCGCTCGCCCGGCGCGACCGTGAGCGAGACGCCGTGCAGCACGTCTCGTCCTTCCACATAGGAGTACCGGACGTCGTGCGCCGCCATCTCCTCGCCCTCGGGGCGCGCGCCCGAGGTGGCACGATCTTCCGGCACCGCCGAGACGCCCAGCACGCGGGCCAGCGAGGCGGCCCCCACCTGGAGCTCGTCGAGCCACGACAGGAAGCGGTCGAGCGGGTCGACCAGTTGCTGCACGTACAGCGTCGCGGCGGTCACCTCGCCGAGCGTGACCCAGCCCTCCAGGTAGAACCAGCCGCCCAGGACGAGCGTGGCGACCACCGGCAGCACGTACGCCACCTCGGTCAGCGGCCACCACACGGTACGCAGCCGCAGCGTGTACCGCTCGGCCGCGTACTGCCGGCGGATGTCGTCGTCGGTGCGCCGCCGGCGGCGATCCTGCCGGCGCAGCGCCTCGGTGGTGCGGGAGCCCTCGACCGTCTCGGTGATGCCGTCGGTGATGTCCGAGTACGCCGCGTTCTCCCGCAGGTATCCCGCGGGCGCGCGGCGCAGGTACCACCGCGTGCCGACCCACAGGATCGGCACCGCGACCAGGCAGGGCAGCCCGAGCAGCGGGTCGACGAGCAGCAGCGCGCCCACCGCGAAGGCGCCGGTCGCGATCGCGATCAGCGTCTCCGGCACCGCGAAGCGCACCGACTGGGAGAGCGCCGCGACGTCACGGGAGGTACGGGTCAGCAGGTCGCCCGTGCCCGCACGCTCCACCGTGGACAGTGGGATGGCGAGGATCCGGTCGACGAAGTCCTCCCGCAGCTCGGCCAGTACGCGCTCGCCGAGCCGCGCGGAGGCCATGTGCGCGAAGCGTGTGATCACCGCCTGCACCACCACGAAGCCGGCGATCGCCAGCGCGATCCGGTCGATGGTCACGGTGGTGGTGCCCCGCTCGATCGACTCGACCAGGTCACCGATCAGCCGGGGCGCGGCCAGGCCGGCGACCGCGGCGAGCACGTGCAGGCCGATCGCGCCGGCGAGCGCACCGGGATGGCGGCGCATCAGCGCGCGGGCGTACCGCCGGACCTGCCGCGCGTCCGCCACCGGCAGCGCCGTGCCCGTCGCCCGCCCCGCGTCACCGGCGGGCGTCGCGCCGCGCTCGCTCATGTCTCCTCCCCTCGGGTCACCACCGCGGCGTACCGCGGCTCGGTCGCCAGCAGCTCGCGGTGGCTGCCCTCGGCGGCCACCTTCCCGCCCTCGACGAAGACCACGTGGTCGGCCCGGTCGAGCACGAGCGGGCTGGTCGAGCAGACCACCGTGGCCCGCCCGGCCCGCGCGACGCCCAGCCGCTCGGCGATCCGCGCCTCGGTGTGCGCGTCGACGGCGCTGGTCGGCTCGACCAGCACCAGCACCTGCGGGTCGGTCACCAGCGCCCGGACCAGCCGCAGCCGCTGCTGCTGCCCGCCGGAGAACTCGCGGCCCCGCTCGGCCACCACCGTGTCCAGCCCGTGCGGCAGGGCCGCCACGATGTCGGCCGCGCTCGCGGCGGCCAGCGCCGCCGCGATCCGCTCGTCGTCGCGCCCCGACGGGTCGCCGCCGAGCTCCTCCCGCAGCGGCCCGGAGAAGAGGCGCCCGTCGTTGTCGGCCACCAGGATCCGCTCGCGCACCGTCGCGAGTGGCAGGTCCCGCAGTGGTACGCCGCAGAGCGTCACCTCGCCGTCGACGTACCGCCCGAGGCGGTCGGCGATGGCGGCCGCCTCCTCCGGCGCGTTCGCGGCGACCGCGGTGAGCCGGCCGGGGCGGACCACCAGGCCCGACTCCTCGTCGACCAGGTCGCCCTCGCCCTCCGGAAGCCGGGCCGGACGATCCGGCTCGGGCAGCTCACGCCGGAGGTCGAGCAGTGCCACCACACGCCGCGCGGCGACGTGACCCCGGGTCATCTTGTCGATCGCCTCGGTGATCGTCCTCAGTGGAGAGACCAGGAACGACGCGTATCCATAGAACGCCACCAACTGCCCGGGCGTGATCTCGCCGCGCAGCGCGAACCGGGCACCCAGCCACACGACCAGCACCACGAAGGCACCGGGCAGGAGCACCTGGGCCGCCTCCAGCACCGACTCGACGCGCGCCACGCGTACCCCGGCGGATCGCAGCGTCTGGGAATCGGCGCGGTAGCGCGCCGCGAAGGTCGCCTCGCCACCGACGCCGCGCACGACCCGCAGGCCGGTGACGATGTCGCCGGCGCGCGTGGTGAGGTGGCCCTGCTCGTCGCGGTATGCCTGCTGGCGGCGGTGCAGCGGCCGGATCAGCCCGCCCACGAGGGCCATCAGCACCGGTACGCCGATGACGACCACGAGGCCGAGCGGCACCGAGGCGCTGAAGAGGATCACGGCGATCGCGACGATCGCGACGACGGCGCCGGTGCCGCGTGCGGTGATGTCGAGCGCGTTGCCGATGTGGTTGATGTCGGCGGTGCCGATGCTGACCACCTCGCCGGTCGCGAGCCGTTTGGGCAGCGTGGCGCCGAGACGGTTGGCCTGCGCGATCGTGACCTGGACGGTGCGGTACGCCGCGCCGAGCCAGTTGAAGACGGCCACGCGGTGCCGGAGGATACCGGTCGTGGCCTGGACCAGGCCGAGTCCAAGAAGGACAGTGCCCCAGGTCAGCAGGGCCTCCCGGTCGCGGTCGACCAGGCCGGCGTCCACCGCCTTGCCGATCACCGCCGGCGTCAGCGCCTGGCTGAGCATCCACACGATGCCCCAGGCGATGCCCGCCGCCAACGACGGCCACGTACGCACGGCCAACCACCACAGATAGCGAGTGGCTGACCGGTGATCGGGCACGCCGGGATCGGCGACCGGCAGGGAGCGCATAGTAACGGCGAGGTTACGATGCCAACTCGCGATCTTCCACCGATTTACGCGATCCCGGCGCCCGCACGTACGGCTCGCTCAGGCGATGCAGCCAGCGGTCGGCACGCTCACGACGCGCCACCGGTCACTGGCCCAGTCCAGGCTCACCATGCAGTTCGCGACGGTCAGTCCGGCCAGGCTCTCCCGCTCCACACCGGTACGGTCGAGCGTGGCGCGCGGGCTGCGGTCGAGGGTCGCCTCGTAGATCGGGCGGTCGAGCGTGAAGAGGCCGTTGGTGGCGACGTTGCGGACCACGTACACGCCGCCGCGCATCGAGCCACCACTGTCGTACGCCGCGTCGATCGCCGTCACCACCTGCTCGCACTCCGGGCAGTCCGTAGCCGCGACCGCCGTCACGGCCGAGGTGTCGCCGGTGGCCTGCGCGTGGTTGAGCAGGCTGAACCAGTACCGGACGAACTCCGCCCCGCCCTCCCGCGTGTGCGCGCCAGCGGCCGCCGGCAGCGGAGGCGCCGTGGAGGCGCCGGTCGCGGAGGCGGCACCGCCCGGTGAGCCCGCCGGCGGGCGGGAGCCGTCGCCCCCCTGGTCGCTCGCCGGCTCCCACGGGCGGGTCACCGCGACAGCGCCGAGCACCAGGGCGAGTGCCAGGGCGAACAGCAGCGCCATGCGGCCCGGGCTGCCGAAGAGCCAGGTGGGTCCGCGCCCGCCCCGGCCACGCCCCCGCGTCCGGCTACGCGACCGGGTCGGCGCGGCACCGATCGGCGCGGCGGCCACCGGCGTCACCGGCGCCGGTGACGACTCCAGCCGCGCGGCCAGCATCCCCAACTCCTGGCCGATCTCGGCGGCCGACGGCCGGGCACCGGGATCGGGGCGCAGGCACTCGTCGGCGATCATCCGCAGCCGCGCCGGCGGATTGCCCGGCAGCATCTCGCCGAGCATCGCCCCGAGCGCGTACACGTCGCTGGGCGGCAGCGGCATCGCTCCGTCGGTCACCTCGGGCGCGCGGTACCTCAGCCGGTCGAAGGGCTCCGGGTACCGGCGTCCGGCCCGTACCAGAAGCATCACCGCGAAGTCCGTCACCCGCGCCGGGCCCTGGCCGCCCGCCGGAATGACCACATTGGATGGTTTCAGATCGCCGTGCACCACGCCCCGCTGATGCGCGGTGCTCAGCGCGTCGGCCACGGCGGCCGCCACCGCCGAAGCCCTGGCCGCGTCGAGCGCCCCCTCACGCGCGAGCCGCCGGCCCAGGTCGACGCCGGGTACCAGATCGGTAACCAGCGCCAGCGTCCCGTCTTCCGCCACTATGTCCAGCAGCCGAGCGATACTCGGATGCCACAGCATGGTGAGTTCACCTTTGGCTCGCGTCAACCGGTCCGCGAGCCGTCGGTCCGCGGCGAGATCGGGATACAACAATTTGACGGCCACGGTGCGGTCAGTGCCGAGATCGAGCGCCTGCCACACCTCCCCCGTATCCCCACCTGCCAGGAACTCATACAGCCGGTAACGGCCTCCCACCGTTCGAGTCACGTACACCGTCCCCCAAAATGACCATTGGCCTGCCGGATTGTGACCGTCATGGCCACCAACCCAACCCCCCGGGACCGTATGTTCGTATCACTGTGCAACCAACCTGGCGATAAGTCATCACCGTGTACTTAATGCGGTTGTGATATCGCTGAGCGTCATCGCGATATGGGGTGAACAGGCATGGCGGATTCGGTCCTTCGGCATCGGCGCTCCAGCCGTTCCGGTCGGATGGCCGTGACCGCGGGCGCCGTGGCACTTGCCGTCGGTGGCGGGACTGTGGGCTACTTCCAGCTGGGCGGTGGCGAGGAGGGCTGCACCGGCGCGCCCGTCCAGATCAGCGTCGTGGCCTCGCCCGACCACTACCCCATCGTCAACGAGCTCACCGACCGGTGGAACGACGCCCTGCCCGCGGTCGACGGCCGCTGCGTCTCCGCCACCGTACGGGCGATGCCCTCCGGCGCGGTGGCCGCCTCGATCGGCCCCGGCTGGGACGAGGCGCGCGACGGGCCCCGCCCCGACGTGTGGACCCCCGACTTCAGCGCGTGGCTCTCGCTCGCCGCGGGGCGCCCGGACGCCGCCGGCGTACTGCCCCAGGAGAAGCCGGCGAGCCTCGCCACCTCGCCGACCGTGATCGGGATGCAGCGGCCGATGGCCGAGGCGCTCGGCTGGCCCCAGCGGGCGCTCGGCTGGACCGACCTGATCGGGGCCTTCCAGGGCGGCAAGACCTGGGCCGCGTACGGGCAGCCGCAGTGGGGCGCGATGCGGCTCGGCATGGCCGACCCGACCCGCTCGGGCGCCGGGCTGGCCGCCGCGATGACCATCATGGATCCGGACAACAACCAGGAGCAGACCAACGACGAGCTGTACATCGCGCTCTCCGCCTCGCAGCTCACCTCCGTCACCGCCGAAGACCCGGCCGCGCTGCTGCGCCAGTACTCCGACGCGGGCGAGCGTGACCTCGCCACGCTGCCCGCCGCGATCCCGGTGCTGGAGCGGGAGCTGGCCCTGTACTCGGCGGCCTCACCACGGGTACCACTCGTGCCGATCTACCCCAAGGAGGGCGCGGCGTACGCGGACTACCCCTTCGCGGTGCTGCGCGCCCCGTGGGTCGACGAGGTACGCCGCAAGGCCGCCGCCGACCTCCTCGCCCACCTCCAGAAGCCGGAGAGCCGCCAGGCGTACGAGGCGGCCGGCTTCCGGGACACCGCCCACGCCACGCGCGACACCGAGATGCTCAACGGCGAGCGCGGCTTCCAGAACGCGATCGCCGAGCCGGAGCGCGACGCCACCGCCGAGGCGCTCACCCAGATGCTCGGCGTCTGGGGCGTGCTCCAGCGTTCCAACAACGCGCTGCTGCTGCTCGACGTCTCCGGCTCGATGAACGACACCGTGCCCGGCACCGACCAGTCCCGCCTACAGCTCATCCAGAAGGCCGCGATCGCCGGCGCGGGGCTGCTCAACAACGGCACGGTCATCGGGCTCTGGGCCTTCGCGACCGACCTCACGCCGACCACCGACTACCGCGAACTGGTCGCGCCCGGCCCGGCCGGCGGTCTCATCGACGGCGTACCTCGGCGCCAGGCGGTGGCCGGTGCGGTGCAGGGGCTGCGCGCCTCCGGCGACACCGGCCTGTACGACACGATCGCCGCGGCGTACGAACGCATGCAGAAGGCGTGGAAGCCGAACGCCCAAAACATGGTCGTCGTGATGACCGACGGCAAAAACGAGGACGATTCCGGGCTCTCCCTCGAACAACTGCTCGACAAGCTCCGCGCGACCGCGCGCCCCGACCGCCCCCTGCCCGTCCTCGCCATCGCGGTCGGCCCCAAGGCGGACGCGAGCGCGCTGGAGCAGATCACCAAGGTGACCGGCGGGCGGACGTTCGTGGAACGCGACGACGTGAGCGCGATCCAGCAGATCATCCTCGCCTTCGCGGGGCGCGTCAGTTAGCGGCCACGGTGGGAGCGAACTGGCAGACCCCACGTCCGCCGGCCGGGTCAGCCGACCGGCGCGCGGCTCAGCGGTCGACCTGGGTGAAGTCCCACACGTGAGCCGGCCGGGCGACCAGCTCCTTCGGCGGGTCGGGCAGCGGCACCGGTGCGCTGCGCCACTTCGACACGACCACGACACGGTGGTCGGTGGAGGAGAAGACCTCGCTGGAGATGTGGAGCGGCTCGACCTCGACGCGCGGCAGCGCCGTCTCGCACACCCACGCGATGAGGTCGGTGAACCTGGTGGGCTCGCCGCGTACCTCCCACATCCGCACGATCACGTCGCCGGACACTACACGCTCACAATCGTCAACGGCATGGCCGAGTCGGCAGGAAGGTCGAGCCGGCTCGGGGCGACACCGCGCGCGACGAGATGCGCACCGAGCGCGGCCACCATCGCGCCGTTGTCGGTGCAGAGCTTGGGACGCGGTGCGCGCACCGTGATGCCGTGCCTGGCGCAGCGCTCCTCGGCCATCGCGCGCAGCCGCGAGTTGGCCGCGACACCACCGCCGATCACCAGCGTCTCGATGCCGCGGTCGCGGCAGGCGTCGACGGCCTTGGCGACCAGCACGTCGCAGACCGCCTCCTGGAACGACGCCGCCACGTCCGCCACCGGCACCGGCTCGCCGAGCCGCTCGCGCGCCTCGACCCACCGGGCCACCGCGGTCTTCAATCCGGAGAACGAGAAGTCGAAGCGGTGCGCGGCGCTCGGTTTTCCATCGGGCCCAGCCTTGGGCGCGGTGAGCCCGCGCGGAAACGGGATCGCCGCCGGGTCGCCCTCACGTGCCGCCCGGTCGATCGGCGGCCCGCCCGGAAACGGCATGCCGAGCAGTCGCGCCACCTTGTCGAACGCCTCCCCCGCCGCGTCGTCGATCGTGGCGCCGAGCGGGGTCACACCGGTGGCGAGGTCGTCGACCTCCAGCAGCGACGAGTGTCCCCCCGAGACCAGCAGCGCGATGGCCGGCTCGGGCAGCGGCCCATGCTCCAATGTGTCCACCGCCACGTGCGCGGCCAGGTGGTTGACCCCGTAGATCGGCTTCTCCGCCGCGAGCGCGTACCCCTTGGCGGCCGCGACCCCCACGAGCAGCGCGCCCGCGAGACCGGGCCCGGCGGTCACGGCGATCGCGTCGATGTCGGCGAGCGTGACGCCGGCATCCTTGAGCGCCCGCTCCATCGTCGGCACGATCGCCTCCAGATGGGCGCGGCTGGCCACCTCGGGCACCACGCCACCGAAGCGCGCGTGCTCGTCCACGCTGGACGCCAGCGCGTCGGCGAGGAGCGTGTGGCCGCGGACGATCCCCACGCCGGTCTCGTCACACGAGGTCTCGATTCCAAGTACCAGCGGCTCAGTCATCGTGTCTCATCATCACCAGGGCGTCGGTGTTGCTCGGTTGGTAGTACCCGCGGCGGATGCCGACCGCCTCGAATCCGTAGGCGCCGTAAAGCTTCTGCGCCGGTCCATTGTCGACGGCGACCTCCAGCAGCACCTTGCGTACGCCGCGCCGTGCCGCCTCGGCCAGCAGCGCCTCCAGCAAGGTACGGCCGATGCCCCGGCGCTGCGCGTCCCGACGTACCGCGATGTTTTGCACCCACGCCTCGTCGGGCGGCTGCACGGCCAGGCCGCCGTAGCCGAGGATCTCCCCGCCGTCGCCGGTCGCCACGAGATAGTGGTGGCCGTTGGCCAGCTCGTTCCAGAACATGGCCGCCGACCACTGCTCGGCACCGAAGAGGTCGGCCTCGATGGCGAGTACCTCCTCGATGTGCCACCAGCGCAGGCGCCCCAGGTTCATCGCAGGACCGGCTTGCGCCCGGCGGCCGCGACGGCGTCCGGGCGGCGGAGGTACAGCGGGGTGAGGCGTTCGCCGGGCAGCTTCGCCCGGATCCGCTCGGCGGCGAGCCCCACGAGTGCGGCGGCCGGCGGATACCTCGGCTCGTCGCGCACGGGCAGCCCGAGGACGTCCGCGTACCGGTGCGCGCCCTCCCCCACGGCCGCGCCCACACCGAGCGCCGCGACCCGCTCGGCGACCGCGCCGGGCAGGTCGACGTCGGGCTCGGTGACCCGCGCGCCCGCCTCGTACACGGCCCAGTAGATCTCCTTGCGCCGCGCGTCGGTGGCGGCCAGGACGCGTCCGGTGGCGTCCGCCTGGCCGAGGGCGTCGAGCGAGCAGACGCCGTACGTGGGGATGCCGAGCGTCTGCCCCATGCTGGCCGCCGTGACCAGCCCGACCCGCAGCCCGGTGAACGGCCCCGGCCCCAAGCCGGCCACGATCGCGCCCAGCTCACGGGGATGGGCACCGCCCTCGCCGAGCACCGCGTCGACCGCGGGCGCGAGCAGCTCACCGTGCGCCTTGGCATCGACGGCCCGCCGCTCCGCACGCATGACGACCCCGCGGTCGGTCACCTCCGCGAGCGCGGCCGTGACGGCCGGAGTAGACGAGTCCACCACCAGTACGAGCACGATATGCACCCTATCCGGGCGCTCCGCACCCCTCGCCGCCCACCGCTCTCACGCGCCAGCCGGCTCGAAGGGGTTGACCACAGTTACCCCCGTGCGGGCGACGTCGGCCACGTTGCGAGTGACGAGCGTCAGCCGGTGGACCAGCGCGGTCGCGGCCATCAGACCATCGATCGCGGGCGGTGGCTGAGACACGGCCAGCCGGCCCCACTCGTCGGCGATATCGGCCGTCACCGGCAGTATCCGGTCGCGGTAGGCCCGAACCAGCCCGGTGAGCCATCCATCCAGCGCCTCCGCCTGCTGCGGGTCGCGGGGGCAGATACGCTCGATGCCCCGCCGGATCTCCCCGATCACCAGGGCGCTGATGAACACGTCAGCCGTCGCGTTTCTCTCGTGCCAGGCCACCACGTGCGGATCGGGCCTGGCCTTGCGGAGCTCCGAAACGACGTTGGTATCCAGCAGGTAGGTCACGGCTCAACCGGCCAGGTCGATCTCGCGCGGCTCGTCGCGCGAACGCTCGATCGGCAGGTCTTCCTCAAGCAGCGGACCGGTCCGGAGATAGTCCATGAAGCCGACCGACTCGCCGCGCAACCGGCGGTACTCAGCGATGTCGATGACCACGGCGATCTCCTCGCCATGCTTGGTGACGATCTGCGGCTCGCCCGCCTCCGCCGCGCGGAGCACCTCGCTGAACCGCTGCTTCGCTTCCTGGACCTGCCAGCGCATGGCCCACCCCCTGAAACTATCTGTCTAGACAGACTAGATTATAGCCGCGACCAGTCGACGGGCTCCAGGCCGGCGTCGGCGAGGGCCTTGTTGGTCGCGCTGAAGGGGCGGCTCCCCAGGAAGCCGCGCGGGTTCATCGGGCTGGGGTGGCCCGCTTCGAGCACCACGTGCGCCGGGTTGGTGATCAGCTCGGCCTTCTTGCGGGCGTATCCACCCCACAGCAGAAACACCACCCGCTCCGGGCGAGCGTCGAGCGCGCGGATCGTGGCGTCGGTGAAGTCTTCCCAGCCCTTGTTGGCGTGCGAGCCCGGCTTGCCCTCGCGGACCGTCAGCACCGCGTTGAGCAGCAGCACGCCCTGGGCCGCCCAGCCGGTGAGGTCTCCGGAACGGGACGGGGGCACGTCGAGGTCGGCGGCGAGCTCCTTGTAGACGTTGCGCAGCGACGGGGGCACCGAGACGCCCGGCCGCACGCTGAAGCTCAGCCCGTGCGCCTGGCCCGTCTTGTGGTACGGGTCCTGCCCCAGGATCAGCACGCGGCAGGCGTCCGGCACGCAGAGGCGGTATGCCGAGAAGAGGTCGTCCAGCGGCGGGAAGCAGGGCCCGGCCTGGTACTCGGCGTGGACGAACGCGCCCAGCTCGGCCACGCGGGCGGGGTCGAGGTGCGGTGCCACCACGTCGCGCCAGGGCGAGGGCAGGAGCGCCATCAGGTCGAGAGTCACAAATCCTCCACGCGTGCCGTCCAGTCCCCACCGTGGGGCTCAAGTCGGACCTCGCGGGAGTCGTCGTCGCGGCGCTCGATGCGGACCTGGAGGTGCGCGTCGGACAACTGCTCCACCATGCCCTCGCCCCACTCCACCACGGTGACCGAGTCGTCCACCGAGGCGTCCAGGTCGAGGTCGTCGATCTCCGCCCGCGGGTCGATCGCAGAGCCTAGCCGGTACGCGTCCGCGTGTACGAGAGCGACGCGGCCGCCCTTTTCCGGATCGGGCCGGTGCACACGGGCGATGACGAAGGTGGGCGAGGTGATGTCGCCGAGTACGCCCATGCCGGCGCCGATACCCCGGACCAGCGCGGTCTTCCCGGCGCCGAGCGGGCCGGTGAGCAGCACGAGGTCACCCGCGCGCAGCACGCCAGCGAGGCGCCGCCCGAAGTCTTCCGTATCGGTGACAGTGGACAGTGTGGTCACGCGGTCAGCTTCTCCAGAAACGCGATGAGCACGGCGTTGACCTCGTCGGCGTGTTCGAGCATCACCACGTGGCCGCTGTCGGGCACCTTGACGAACTCGGCGTCCGGCACGTGGCGGAGGATCTCCTCCGAGTGGGTCACCGGCGTGATCATGTCCTTGTCGCCGACGATGACCAGCGTGGGCGCGGAGCGCAGCGCCTTGAGTGCCGGGTAGCGGGCGTGCGTGTAGAGCGTGCGCAGGTAGCGGGCGACGGTCTCGGCCGAGGTGCGCGAGTTCATAAGCTCCACATAGGACACCAGCGCGGGGCTCGGCCTGGTGTCGCCGAAGCCGTACCGCCGGGTGAGCAGCCAGGCCAGGTCGGACGAGGCGTGGCGGGCCCGGTCGATCACGCCGCCGCTGAGTCGGGTCGCGGTGTTGACGAACGGCATCAGCGGCGCACCGGCCCGGGAGATCAGCGCCGGCAGCCCGAACTTGGTCTCCTCCAGCCGCCCGCCGGACGTGGAGATCAACGCGGTGGCCACCACGCGGTCGCCGAAGTACTCCGGATGCTGCTCGGCGAAGGCCATGATGGTCATGCCGCCCATCGAGTGGCCGATCAGCACGATCGGCCCGTCCGGCACGGTCTCGTCGAGCACCGCGCGGAGCGCCTCACCGAGCGCGGGCAGCTCGTACTCGCCGGACTCCAGCCGGCCCGAGCGGCCGTGCCCCGGCTGGTCGTAGAAGACCATCCGGTAGTCGCCGCGGCGGGTCAGCTCCTTGCGCTGGAAGTGGAACGTGCCCATGTCGAGGCAGAATCCGTGCACGAAGACGAGGGTCGGCTCCAGCGAGGTCATCGCGCCGGTCACGTCGGCGACGAACCCGGCGTCCAACTCCACGCCGTCGGTCGGCTCGACGATCTCGACGTACAGGTCGGTGCCGTCGGCGGTGGTGACGGTCAGCGCCTCGTCGTACGCGAGGTGGCCGAACTCCTCGTCCACGTACGGGTCGTCGAGTGTGCGCTTCGAGCGGCGGACGAGCGCCCGCTCGGCCACGACACCGGCCGCCACACCGGCGGCGGCGACGCCCACGACCGCGCCCAGCAGGCCGGCGCGCTTGCGCATCGACCGGCTGGCCAGCCCTTCACGCCGGCTCACGCCGCCTCCCCTGGTTTGCTCGCCT
This sequence comes from Phytohabitans kaempferiae, assembly GCF_042433955.1. Classification (NCBI taxonomy): domain Bacteria; kingdom Bacillati; phylum Actinomycetota; class Actinomycetes; order Micromonosporales; family Micromonosporaceae; genus Phytohabitans; species Phytohabitans kaempferiae. The sequence continues at coordinate 170,125 of NZ_JBHLUH010000004.1, forward strand.
GCTCGCTCACGCGGCACCTCCACCGTCGTACACGCGTGGGACCCGCACGCCACCGAAGCGGGTCACGATCTCGTAGTTGATCGTGCCGACCGCCTCGGCCCAGTCGTCGGCGGTGGGCTCGCCGTGCTCCCCCGGGCCGAAGAGCGTCGCCACGTCGCCGGCCGACACCGGGTCGTCGCCGCAGTCGAGCACCACCTGGTCCATGCAGACCCGACCGGCGATCCGCCGCACCTTGCCGCCGAGCTCGATGGGGCCGGAGCTGGAGGCGTGGCGGGGCACGCCGTCCGCGTAGCCGAGCGGCACCACGGCGAGCGTCGTCTCCCGCTCGGTGTGGTAGGTGTGCCCGTACGACACGCCCTGCCCGGCCGGTACGCGCTTGGTGAGCACGACCCGCGCGCGGGCGGTCATCGCGGGGCGGAGCCCGAAGCGCTCGCCGGCCACCGGGGAGAGGCCGTAGATCGCGATGCCCGGACGCACCAGGTCGAAGTGGGCGTCGGGGCGGGTGAGCGTGGCCGCCGAGTTGGCGATGTGCTTGTAGGGCGGGCTGACCCCGAGGCGCGCGGCGGTGGCCACGCCCGCACGGAAGACGTCGAGCTGGCGCTCGATGGTCTCGTGGCCGGGCGCGTCCGCGTACACGAAATGGCTCCACACCCCGATGACCTCGACAAGTCCGTCGGCCTCGGCCTTCGCGGCGGCCTCGACCAGTGCCGGCCAGTCGGCCGGTGTCGCGCCGCCGCGGGCGAGGCCCGTGTCGATCTTCAGGTGTACCCGCGTGGGGCGCTGGGCCACGCGGGCCGCCTCGATCATCTCGCCGAGCTGCGGGAGGCTCCCCACGCCCAGGTCGACGCCGGCTGCGACCCCCTCGTGCAGCGGCAGCCCCGGCGCGAGCAGCCACGCGAGCACCGGCGCGGTGATGCCGGCCCGCCGCAGCGTGAGCGCCTCGTCGAGCGTGCAGACACCGAGCCAGCTCGCGCCTGACTCGAGAGCGGCTCGAGCCGCGGGCAGCATTCCATGGCCGTACGCATCCGCCTTGACCACCGCCATGACCTCGGCGCTGGTGCCGGCGCGCAACAGAGCCACGTTGTCGCGAATCGCGTCCAGGTCGACCCGGACCTCGGCCTGCCACATGCAGATCAGCCTACTTGCCCGGCAACACGTAACATCCTGTACATGCGCCTGTCCGTTGTGGTGCCGTGCTTCAACGAGGAGGCGTCCGTTGAGCGGCTCCACGCCGCGGTCACGGCCGCCACCTCGGCGTTGTCCGCTGAGATCGAAATTGTGTACGTCGATGACGGCAGCGACGACGGCACGCTGGTGGCGCTCCGCGGGCTGGCCGCGCGGGACGGGTCGGTCAAGTACACGTCGCTGAGCCGCAACTTCGGCAAGGAGGCGGCCATGCTCGCCGGCCTCGAGCGGGCGAGCGGCGACGCAGTCGTGATCATGGATGCCGACCTCCAGCATCCGCCACACCTGCTGCCCCGCATGATCGAGCTTTTCGAGCAGGGATACGACCAGGTCATCGCCTGCCGCGACCGCCGCGGCGACCACTTCTTTCGCACGGTCGCCTCGCGCGCCTTCTACCGCATGATCAACCGCCTGGTCGACGTGCGGCTCACCGACGGCGCGGGCGACTTCCGGCTGCTCTCCCGGCGGGCGGTCGACGCGGTGCTCTCGCTGCCGGAGTACAACCGGTTCTCCAAGGGCCTCTTCTCCTGGATCGGCTTCAACACCGTCGCGTTCGCCTACACCAACGAGGCGCGGCAGGGCGGCCAGAGCAAGTGGACCTTCGGCAAGCTCTTCAACTACGCGCTCGACGGGCTGCTGTCGTTCAACAACCGGCCGCTGCGCCTGGCGATCTACGCCGGGCTGACGCTGACCGTGCTCGCCGTGGCCTACATGACCTGGGTCGTGATCAGCGCGATCGTGCGCGGCATCGACATGCCCGGTTACACCACGATCATCGTCAGCGTCATCGGGCTGGGCGGCATCCAGATGATGATCCTCGGCATCATCGGCGAATACATCGGCCGCCTCTACTACGAGGCCAAGCGCCGGCCGCACTACCTCTCCAAGGAGACCGAGGCGACGGTGGTCCGCCCGCCGAGCGCCCGCCGCCCACCGTCGGAGTCCGCCCTCCCGTAGCCGGTCGGTTGCCGACCGCAGAGCTGAGTCGAACCTCGCGAGCGGGGTAACCGCAGCACAGAAGGCTGCGAGACGCGTTTCTAGGGGGTTGGTTCCACTGATGAACGGCATCGAGATCAAGAGCTTTGACAAGGCGGACGAGACCCGCACGTTCGAGGCAAACGGCTGGGCCGACGTCGTGATGGTCGGCGGCCAGCCGGTGGCCAGGGGCCACTTCCAGCCGGGGTGGCGGTGGTCCCGTGACGTCAAGCCCATCGCCGAGACCGAGCTGTGCCAGGTGTCGCACCTCGGCTACTGCCTGGAGGGCCGGATGCGAGTGACGATGAGCGACGGCAGCGAGCGGGAGATGGCGCCGGGCGAGGTGGTCGCGATCCCGCCCGGCCACGACGCCGAGGTGGTCGGCGATGAGACCTGCGTGTTCATCGACTTCGGCGAGGTCGCCGAGTACGCGCTGCGCAAGTAGCGCGGTCGCGCTCAGACCGAAGCCGGCACCACGTCGCGCAACGCCGTGGCGACGTCGGGAGCGGTCACCGGGCCGCGCCGGGCCGCCTCCCGTCCGGCCAGCCCGTGCAGGTACGCGGCCGCGACCGCCGCCCGCTCCGGCGACAGGCGGGCCGCGAGCAGCGAGCCGAGCAGCCCGGCCAGCACGTCGCCGGTGCCGCCGGTGGCCAGCACGGGCGTGCCGGTCGGGTTGGCCCAGGCCCGGCCCGACGGCGTGGCGATGATCGTGCGGTCGCCCTTGAGCAGCACGACCGCGTTCATCCAGGAGGCGAGGCGGAGCGCCGCGCCCACGCGGTCGTCGCCCGGCTCGCCGCCGGCCAGCCTGGCGAACTCGCGGTCGTGCGGGGTCACCACGATCGGCGCGTCGCGCCTGCGCAACTGGTCGGCCATCGAGCCGTTGACCAGCAGCGTCAGCGCGTCCGCGTCGAGCACGACCGGCAGTGAGGTGGCCAGGACCGTACGCAGCTCGGTGGCGGCGGCCTCGTCCGTGCCCAGGCCGGAGCCGCAGACCCAGGCCTGCACGCGGCCCGCGTCGGCGACCCGCTTGGTGGCGATCACCGAGGGGTGCTCGCGCAGCACGTGTCCGGCGGCACCGCCCGCGTACCGCACCATGCCCGCCGGGCCGGCCAGCGCGCCGCTCACCGAGAGGACCGCGGCACCCGGGTAGGTCGCCGAGCCGGTCGCGATGCCCACCACGCCACGCGAGTACTTCTCCGAGGCCGCTTCGAGGCGCGGCCACCACTCCACGATGTCCGACCACTCCGGTACGGCCAGCGCCGCGTCCGCCCGCAGCCACGGCCCGAGCCCGATGTCGACCAGTTCCACCTCGCCGGCGCACGGGGCAGCGGGCCCCACCACCAGCGCCGGCTTGAGGCAGCCGAACGTCACGGTCACGTCGGCCCGCACCGCCGGCCCGGTCAGCCCGCCGGTGTCGACGTCGACACCGCTCGGGATGTCGACCGCCACGATCGTGGTACCCCGGGCGTTCAACAGCCGTACGGCGGCCTCGGCGGCGGGGCGCAGGCCGCCCGAGCCGCCCAGCCCCACGATGCCGTCGACGGCGAGGTCGAGGTCGCGCGGCACGGCGTCGACGACCCGCCCGCCCGCGGCCCGCAGCGCGGCGAGCCCGCCCTCGTGGACCCGCTCGGGCACGAGCAGCAGCGCGCGTACGGCCGCACCCCGGCGGGCCAGGGAAGCGCCCGCGTAGAGCGCGTCGCCACCGTTGTTGCCCGCGCCGACCAGCAGGAGCACGCGGGCGCCGTACACACCGCCGCGCTCGGCGAGCAGCAGCGCGCAGCGGCGGGCCAGCCCGGCGGCCGCCCGGCGCATGAGCACGCCCTCGGGCACGGTGCGCATCAACGCTTCCTCGGCGGCCCGCACATCGCTGACCCGCCAGGCCCGCCTCACGGCGCCACCGCCACGGTCAGGGGGCACCGCCCGCCAGGCTCGCTCATGCCCGTCCTCGCTTCGCTGCGGGCGGACATGAGGCTCCACACGCGCTGAGCCTGATGATTCGCTCGCTGCGCTCGCTCATTGGGACGCCACCCCTTCCGCCAGCCGCTCCGCTACCACCATGGCGGATGCGATGCCCCCGTCGTGCGACAACGAGAGATGCCAGCGGGTGACCCCCCGCTCGGTGGCCGCCGCGGCGACCGTGCCGGAGACGGTCAGCCACGGGCGCCCGTCGGGGTCGGTGACGATCTCGCAGTCGTGCCACCGCAGCCCGACCGGGGCGCCGAGCGCCTTGGCCACCGCCTCCTTGGCGGCGAAGCGGGCGGCGAGCGACTCGGGCGAACGCGGATTGCCCGACGCCGTGTATCGCTCCGCCTCCGTGAAGAGCCGGTCGGCGAGCAGTGGGGTGCGGGCGAGAGCGCCGGTGAACCGCTCGACCAGCACGACGTCGATGCCGACAGCCACAATCACGCCGCCAACCCTAAAGGTGTGGCGCCTACTCGACGGTCACCGACTTGGCGAGGTTGCGGGGCTGGTCGACGTCGTGCCCGCGGGCGGCGGCGATCTCGCAGGCCAGCACCTGGAGTGGCACGGTGGTGACGAGTGGGGCGAGGAGCGTCGGCGTGCGCGGCACCCGCACGAGGTGATCGGCGTACGGCACGACCGCCTCGTCGCCCTCCTCGGCGATCACGATCGTGCGGGCGCCCCTGGCCCGTACCTCCTGGATGTTGGAAACGATCTTGTCGTGCAGCACGCCGCGCCCAGCCGGAGAGGGCACCACGCACACCACCGGGCAGCCTTCGTCGATCAGCGCGATCGGGCCGTGCTTGAGCTCGCCGGCCGCGAAGCCCTCGGCGTGCATGTAGGCCAGCTCCTTGAGCTTGAGCGCGCCCTCCAGCGCCACGGGGTAGCCCACGTGGCGGCCGATGAACAGCACGCTCTTCGCCTCCGCGAGCGCCCGGGCCAACTCCCGCACCGGCTCCATCGTGGCCAGCACCTCCTGGAGCTTGCCCGGCATCTCCTGGAGCTGGGCGACGACCGCGGCGACCTCGTCGGCGTACTTGATCCCGCGCACCTGGGCCAGGTGCAGCCCCACGAGGTAGCAGGCGACGAGCTGGGTCAGGAACGCCTTGGTCGAGGCGACCGCGATCTCCGGGCCGGCGTGCGTGTAGAGCACGGCGTCGGACTCGCGCGGGATCGTGGAGCCGTTGGTGTTGCAGATCGCCAGCACGCGCGCCTTTTGCTCCTTGGCGTGGCGGAGCGCCATCAGCGTGTCCATCGTCTCGCCGGACTGGCTGATCGCCACCACCAGCGTGGACCGGTCGAGCACCGGGTCGCGGTAGCGGAACTCGCTGGCCAGCTCCACCTCGCAGGGGATACGCGTCCAGTGCTCGATCGCGTACTTCGCGACGAGCCCGGAATGGTAGGCCGTGCCGCAGGCGACGATGAAGATCTTGTCGACGTCGCGCAGATCCTGGTCGGTGAGGCGCACCTCGTCGAGCACGATCTCGCCGTTTTCCTTGAGCCGGCCGAGCAGCGTGTCGGCGACCGCCTGAGGCTGCTCGGCGATCTCCTTCAGCATGAAGTAGTCGTAGCCGCCCTTTTCCGCGGCCGAGGCATCCCAGTCGATGTGGAAGTCTTTGCCGCTCGCGGGCTGGCCGGCGAAGTCGGTGATCTCGATGCCCTCGGGCGTGATGAGCACCACCTGGTCCTGCCCCAGCTCGACCGCGTCACGCGTGTGCTCGATGAACGCGGACACGTCGCTGGCCAGGTAGTTTTCGCCGATGCCGCGCCCCACCACCAGCGGCGAGTTACGCCGGGCGCCGACCACCGCGCCGGGCACCGCGGAGTCGACGGCGAGCAGCGTGAACGCCCCCTCGAGCCGCTGGCAGACCCGGCGCATCGCGGCGGCCAGCGCCTCCGGACTCGGCGTGGGCTCGCCGGCCAGCTCGGCGGCGAGCAGGTGGGCCGCGCACTCGGTGTCGGTGTCGCTGCCGAACTCGACGCCCTCCGCCTCCAGCTCGGCGCGGAGCTTGGCGAAGTTTTCGATGATGCCGTTGTGGATCACGGCGACCCGCCCGTCGCGGGAGAGATGGGGGTGCGCGTTGCGGTCGGTGGGACCACCGTGGGTCGCCCAGCGCGTGTGACCGATGGCGGTGGCGCCGTCGCCCATGCCGTCGGTGGGCGCCTCGGCCAGGATCTTCTCCAGGTTGGCCAGCTTGCCGGCACGCTTTTCGGTCAGCAGGCGGTCACCGGCCACCACCGCGACGCCCGCCGAGTCGTAGCCGCGGTATTCCAGCCGGCGCAGCCCATCCAGCACGATGCCCAGCGCCGGCCGGGCGCCGACGTAGCCCACGATTCCACACATGGCCTGCAGCGTAACCCACTTTCGCTCACCATGCCTGCTCGAAAGTCCCGGAATCGCTCATCCGACATGAGCGTTTGCGGGAATCGCAGGAAGAATCGGACACCGGACTTGCCGGCCGGGGCCATCGTGGAACACCGTGACTGGCGCAGTCTCTATCCGGGGGGATAACGCTCGATGACCTACCCGCCGCCGTACGAGCAGCAGCCCGGTGCGAAAGCGCCGTCCTCGTCGCCGCCGACCACGCCCTACCCCACCTACCTCGGTCCACCGGCGCCGCCACCGAAACGGTCGAACGGGCCGATCCTCGCCGTCGTGATCGTGCTGGCCGTGCTGTTGCTGGGGGGCACAGCCACCGCCGGCGTACTGCTGGTCAACCGCTCCGAAGACCCCGGCACGGTCGCCACAGACCGCACCACCGACCCGGCGACGCCACGGCCGGAGCAGACCACGCCCGAGGCCGGCGACGACGACGACAACGGGTCAGACTCCGACAACGACGGAAACAGCGGCGGCAAGGTCGTTTACGAGGTCACCGGCGACGGACCGGTGAGCATCGTCTTCCTGAAGGAGGACGGCCTCACACCAGAGCGGGCCAGCGACACCGACCTGCCGTGGCGCAAGGAGCAGACGCTGGACAGCGGCGCGGCCCTGGTCACGGTGACCGCGATCCGGAGCGGCGGCGGCACCGGCAGCATCGAGTGCCGGATCACGATCGACGGCGAGGAGGTCGCCAAGAAGACGGCGACCGGCACGTACGCGACCGTCACCTGCAACAAACTGATCCTCTAGCGACGCGGTTTCGACAGACAGATCCGGGCTACCGCGACGTCCGCCGTGGTCCCGACCGCCGCTCCCGCGGCCTCACCTTCCGCGGTCACGCGCGGCACAGGCCCGCCCCCGACGCTCACCTCGCCGGTAGGACCCCGACGACACCTGGTCGAGGCTCGCGGTCAGGCCAGCCTCCACCCCACCGTTGCTCCAATGTGGAACGCTCACCGGCCGGCGAGCTACGACCGGCCCGCTACCGCACCGCCGGTCCCGGCGCCCACCGCGGGCGCACCGGTGCGCCGGGACGCCCTACTACGCTGATCGAATGAGCAGCCCCACCGCGACCGACACCGATCCCGGCGTGCGCCGGATGCGGCCCTTCGGCACGACGATCTTCGCCGAGATGTCCGCGCTGGCCGTGCGGACCGGCGCGGTAAACCTGGGCCAGGGCTTCCCGGACACCGACGGGCCGCCGGAGATGCTGGAGGCGGCCGCCGAGGCGCTGCGCACGGGCCACAACCAGTACCCTCCGGGCCCCGGCATCCCCGCGCTGCGGGCGGCGGTCGCCGAGCACCAGCGCCGCTTCTGGGGCCTCGCCTACGACCCGGACGGCGAGGTGCTGGTCACCGCCGGCGCGACCGAAGCGGTGGCGGCCACCATCCTCGGGCTCTGCGAGCCGGGCGACGAGGTGGTGTGCTTCGAGCCCTACTACGACTCGTACGCGGCCTCGATCGCGCTCGCCGGTGCCGTGCGCCGGCCGGTCACGCTCCGCCCCTCGGCCGGTGGGCGATACGGCTTCGACCCCGACGAGCTGCGCGCCGCGTTCGGGCCGCGCACCAGGCTGGTGCTGCTCAACTCCCCGCACAACCCCACCGGCAAGGTCTTCACGCGGGCCGAGCTGGCCCAGGTCGCCGAGCTGTGCCAGGAGTACGGGGCGTACGCGGTGACCGACGAGGTGTACGAGCACCTGGTCTTCTCCGACGCCGCCGACGTGCACGTCCCGCTCGCCACGCTGCCCGGCATGCGGGAGCGCACCGTACGCATCTCCTCGGCCGGCAAGACCTTCTCCTGCACCGGCTGGAAGGTCGGCTGGGCGAGCGGGCCGGCCGAGCTGGTCACCGCCGTGACCCGGGTCAAGCAGTTCCTGACGTACGTCAACGGCGCCCCCTTCCAGCCCGCCGTCGCGGTGGCGCTCGGCCTGCCGGACAGCTACTACGAGGGCTTTCGGGCCGGGCTCGAGGCGCGGCGCGACCAGCTCGTCGCCGGGCTCGGCGACGCCGGCTTCCGCGTGCTGCCCTCCGAGGGCACCTACTTCGTGACCACCGACATCACCCCGCTGGGCGGGACCGACGGCATGGAGTTCTGCCGCACGCTGCCAGAGCGTTGCGGCGTGGCCGCCGTGCCGACCGAGGTGTTCTACGACGACCCGGAGGCGGGCAAGCGGCTGGTCCGGTTTGCCTTCTGCAAGCGCCCGGAGGTCATCGACGAGGCGGTGCGCCGCCTGCGCGGATAGCCTCGGTCAGGCCGGGCTGGCGGCGCGCACGGCCGCGGCGATCCGCTCGGCCACCGAGCGGGCGGTCTCCACCGTCGCCGCCTCGACCATGACGCGGACCAGCGGCTCGGTGCCGGAGGGGCGGAGCAGCACGCGCCCGGTCTCGCCCAGCTCCGCCTCCGCCTCGGCGGTCGCGGCGAGTACGGGAGCCGCGGTGGCCCCCGCCGCGCGGTCGCCGACCGGCACGTTGACCAGCACCTGGGGCAGCTTGGTGACCACCGACGCGAGATCGGCGAGGCTACGGCCGGTGGCAGCCATGCGGGACATGAGGTGCAGGCCGGTGAGGACGCCGTCGCCGGTGGTCGCGTACGCCGGCATCACGATGTGCCCGCTCTGCTCGCCGCCGAGCGCGAGGGCGGAGGCGCGCAGCTCCTCCAGCACGTAGCGGTCGCCGACCTTGGTCTCGACCATGCGGATGCCCTCCTGGGACATCGCCAGGCGGAGGCCGAGGTTGCTCATCACGGTGGCGACCAGCGTGTCCGAGGTCAGCGCGCCGCTCTCCCGCATGGACAGCGCGAGGATCGCCATGATCTGGTCGCCGTCGACCTCGTCGCCGTCGGCGGTCACCGCCAGGCAGCGGTCGGCGTCGCCGTCGTGCGCGATGCCGAGGTGGGCCCCGTGCGCGCGGACGGCCGCCTTGATCGGCTCCAGGTGGGTCGAGCCGCAGCCGTCGTTGATGTTGAGCCCGTCGGGCTCGGCGTGGATCGCGATGACCTCGGCGCCGGCCTCGCGGTAGGCCAGCGGCGCGACGTCGGAGGCCGCGCCGTTGGCGCAGTCGACCACGACGCGAATCCCCTCGAGCCGGTGCGGGACTGTGCTGACCAGGTGCTGCACGTAGTGCTCGGCGCCGTCGAGCAGGTCGTGCACCCGCCCGATGCCCGGCCCGGTGGGGCGGGTCCAGGAGATGCCCGCCTCGATCGCCGTCTCGATCTTGTGCTCGACCTCGTCAGGGAGCTTGTGACCACCGGCGGCGAAGAGCTTGATGCCGTTGTCGGGCATCGGGTTGTGCGAGGCGGAAAGCATCACGCCCAGATCGGCCTTGGCCTCGCCGACCAGGAACGCCACGCCGGGCGTGGGGAGCACTCCCACACGCACCACGTTGGCCCCCGCGCTGGCCAGGCCCGCCACGACCGCCGCCTCCAGCATCTCGCCGCTGGCCCGCGGGTCACGGCCGACGACCGCGAGCGGCGGATGGCTGCGGTCGGACTCGGCGAGAGTGCGTGCGGCGGCCACCGCCACCGCCATCGCCAGCTCGGGCGTGAGGTCGGCATTGGCCCGGCCGCGTACGCCATCGGTGCCGAAGAGACGAGCCATGAGCCCCACTTCCCGGAAGCATGAGAACGGCCGGTGCCGCCCCACTTTTACACAGGGCAGCCCGGCCGTCTTTCAGCAGTGCAAAACGCGTCAGCGCTTGGAGTACTGAGGAGCCTTGCGGGCCTTCTTGAGACCGTACTTCTTGCTCTCCTTGACGCGCGCGTCACGGGTGAGGAAGCCGGCCTTCTTCAGCGCCGGGCGGTCATCGAGGTCGTTGGCGCAGAGCGCGCGGGCGATGCCCAGCCGCAGCGCGCCGGCCTGACCGGTGATGCCGCCACCGCGCAGGTTGGCGATCACGTCGAAGGTCTCCACCTTCTCCGCGGTCACCAGCGGCTCGCGGATCAGCTGCTGGTGCACCTTGCTCGGGAAGTAGTCCTCAAGCTCGCGACCGTTGCAGGTGATCTTGCCGGTGCCGGGCACGATGCGCACCCGGACGATGGCCTCCTTGCGGCGGCCCACGGTCTGGATGGGACGGTCACCGCGGGGCACGCGGGCGGCGGGCACCGGGGCGGTCTCGACGGCCGGCGGCGCCGGGGTCGGGACGATGGTGTCGGTCATGCTTGTTCCTTCGCCCGCGCTCACTGCGCGATCTGCTTGATCTCGAACGGCACCGGCTGCTGTGCGCCGTGCGGGTGCTCGGCGCCGGCGTAGACCTTGAGCTTCTTGATCAGCTTTCGGCCCAGGCGGTTGTGCGGGAGCATGCCGCGGACAGCCAGCTCCACGGCCCGCTCGGGGCGCTTGGTGAGCAGCTCGTCGTAGCCCACCTGCTTGAGGCCGCCCGGGTAGCCGGAGTGGCGGTAGGCGACCTTGGTCTGCCGCTTGTTGCCGGTCAGCGCGACCTTGCCGGCATTGACGATCACCACGAAGTCACCGGTGTCGACGTGCGGCGCGAAGGTCGGCTTGTGCTTGCCGCGCAGCAGCGTGGCGGCGTGGGTCGCCAGACGGCCCAGCACGACATCAGAGGCGTCGATAACGTGCCACTGACGCTCGATCTCACCCGGCTTCGGGCTGTACGTACGCACAGGTTTACCTTGTCTCGTCGTCGGTCTGGGGGCGCACGCCGAGGCCGCCGCTCAGCGGCAGCGCGTCCGGCATTAGCACAACAGCAGGCAACGATACCCGGTCGGCGGCGTCAGGGTCAAAGCGGCCCCTTCCCCATGGCCATCCTCACAACGCCGGCCGCCGTCGTGGTGCGACGCGCTTTACCGCCGGGGTACGCCGAGCGGAACCGCACGGCAAAGTCTCCTCCTTAGCTTGCCCGACATGAGTACGACACTGACCCCCACCGTGGCCGCCGCCGCGGCTGCCCCGGCCGGTAAGGGCCGGTGGCTCACCCACTGGGAGCCGGAGAACGAGGAGTTCTGGGCCACGACCGGCCGCCCCGTCGCCCGGCGCAACCTCGTGTTCTCGATCTTCGCGGAACACCTCGGTTTCTCCGTCTGGACCATCTGGAGCGTCGTGGTCGTGGCGCTCCCGCAGGCCCTCTTCCCGTACTCCGTGGACCAGCGCTTCTGGCTCGTCGCGCTCCCCAACCTCATCGGCGCGCTGATGCGGATCCCGTACACCTTCGCGGTCACCCGCTTCGGGGGGCGCACCTGGACCGTGATCAGCGCGCTGCTGCTGCTCATCCCGCTCGCCGGCCTGATGTACGCGGTGACCGCCCGGCCGCCCTACTGGGTCGTGCTCGTCTGCGCCGCCACGGCCGGCTTCGGGGGCGGCAACTTCGCCTCCTCGATGACCAACATCTCCTTCTTCTACCCGGAGCGGAAGAAGGGCGCGGCACTCGGCCTCAACGCCGCCGGCGGCAACATCGGCATCAGCACGATGCAACTGTTCGTACCCCTCGTCATCGCCGGCGGCCTGGTGTACGGCGGCCTGATGTGGGTCCCGCTGGTGCTGGCGGCGGCCGTGGGGGCGTACCTGTTCATGAACAACCTCGCCGTGGCGAGGACGCCGTTCCGGGCCCAGTTCGCCACCGTCAAACGGCCGCACACCTGGGTCATGTCGTTCCTGTACATCGGTACGTTCGGCTCGTTCCTCGGCTACTCCGCGGCGTTCCCGCTGGTGCTCAAGCTCCAGTTTCCGGACGCGCCCACGGCGCACCTGGGGGCGGCCTCGATCACGCTCGCGTTCACCGGGCCACTGATCGGCTCGCTGGCCCGGCCCTTCGGCGGCTGGCTCTCCGACCGGATCGGCGGAGCCCGGGTCACCGCCGTCTGCTTCATGCTCATGGCCCTGGGCTCGTACGGCGTGGTCACCGCGGCCGGCAGCCGGAGCATGGGCCTGTTCCTGGCCTCGTTCTGGCTGCTCTTCACGGCCGCCGGCGCGGGCAACGGCTCGACGTACCGGATGATCCCGGCGATCTTCGCGGCGAAGTCGCCGGACCTGACGATCGCCAAGCGCGAGTCTGCGGCGACGCTCGGCATCGCCGGCGCGATCGGCGCCATGGGCGGCTTCTACCTGCCGCGGGCGATCAGCGACTCGTACACGGCGACCGGCGGGATCTCGACGGCGTTCACCTGGTTTGGCGTCATGTACGCCGCCTGCCTCGCCGTCACCTGGTGGTGCTACCTGCGCCGCCGCGTCCTCGTCGGCCAGGTGCCGAGCCTGGCCCACGCGTCCATCTGACCCGCTCCCGGAGACCGGGGCGGCCCCCGCGTGGGGTCGCCCCGGTCGGGGTCATCAGATGTCCTGGATGATGCGGAGCGCGCGGGAGACCCGCTGCATCGTGTCGGTGTCGGCGTAGTCCACACACTCGGTGAACCACTTCTTCATCGGCGACGAGAGCCGGTCGGGCATCACCACGTACTGCCCCATGGAGACGGCGAGCGGGGAGTCGCGCAGCAACTCCTCCTCGACCACCTCGGCGACGAGGACGATGGGCACGTCGGTGCTGTTGTAGACGTCTGAGCTGATCACCAGGCCCAGCCGCTCGCGGGCCCCCTCGACGCGCCAGATCTCGCCCCTACGCAGCACGGAAGATCGCTGCGTCCACCATCGCCACCTCGCGCTCGTCGGCCAGCGCGGCGGCCTCGAGGTCGAAACCGGCGCGCCGCACCGCGGCGGCGTGCTCGGCGAACACCTCGCGCAGTGCCTTCTCCCGGGCGGCCTGGTCCATCCAGGCGGAGAGTGTCATGCCCTCACGTTTGGCGAACCGCCGCGCCTCTTCGATCGTGTCGTCGGGGAACGACAGGGTCACCTTCTTGGTCATGCGGCCGAGCATACCCGCGGTATGACCAGGCGCCATCCAGCTTGTACGCCCTCCGGCGCCCATCGCCGATGGGTACGCTCCCATCGATAACGGCCATGCGGGACTAAGCATGACTCCCGTCACATAGGCCACTACAGCACCTTGAGCCGTCACGCAACCCATCGTGATGGGCGAATTTTCAGTGCTCGGCTAAGCCTTGGCTGACTGCTCAGTCAGTATTCGGCGAGGTTGGTGCGGCGGGCCGATCACCGTGCGAGCCTCCGGATGGAACTGGCGTCAGGCCGACCGCCGCCCCGTTGCAAATCCCGAACCACCCCCGCCGGGGCCGCGGTGACGCCCACATTCTCAAATCATCGGAGGCAATGAACCATGGCTGCATTGGACACGGCCCTGAAGGACGCTATGAGCATCGAGGGCGCGATCGGCGTCGCGCTCGTCGACTACTCCAGCGGCATGACGCTCGGCGTCGCCGGCGGCTCCCCGGAGCTCGACCTCGCGATGGCCGCGGCGGGCAACACCGACGTGGTCCGGGCGAAGATGCGCACGCTCGAAATGCTCAAGATCGAAGACTCGATCGAGGACATCCTGATCACGCTGGACACGCAGTACCACCTGATCCGCCCGCTCAGCTCGCGGGCCGGCAAGGGCCTGTTCATCTACCTGGCGCTGAACAAGTCCCGGGCCAACCTCGGCCTGGCACGGCACCAGTTGCGCCTGATCGAGTCCACGATCGAGATCTGAGCCGATGACCGAGGTCAGCATCAGCCAGGTGGTCACCAACGTCGTACGGAACTTCCGGCAGACCGTGCCCGACTGCGTCGCCGCCGGTGTTGTGGACATGTCGACCGGCATGCTCCTCGCCGTCGACACGGTCGATTCGCACCCCTCCGAGGTGCTCGACCTGCTCGCCGCCGCGACATTCGACATGTTCCAGGGTCGCAACGTCGTGATGATCGAGGACATGTTCAAGAAGCGGCGCGGCGTCGAGAAGGACGGGCACTACTTCCGGGAGATCCTGGTCAACAGCGAAAACCTGGTCCACCTGTTCATGCGCAGCACGGTGACGGACGACATGGTAGCCGTGGTCGTCTGCCGGAGGTCGGTCAACATAGGCATGTTGTTCGCCCAGGCCCGACTCGTCATGCGGGGCCTGGACACCGGCCTCAGTGGCTGATGCCTCGGCGAGGCGGCCGTAGGTCATGTCGATCGACGACGTCGTCTGGGGGGACGCGCTACGCATAACCGGTGCGCGTGCCGTGACCGTGACCGCCATCGACACGCGGAAGCCGGTCCGGTCGGAGACCTTGCAGCCGTTCCCTGAACGGGAGAGCGTCGCCGAGATGGCGGCCGCGATGGTCGAGACCGCGGCGGAGCTGGTCCGGCTGACCGACGCGGACATGGCGATGGACGACCTGCTGGTGACCAGCCACAGCTGGTTCCACGTGCTGCGGGTCGTCGCAGGAGGGTACGCCGGTGGGTACGTCGCCCACCTGCTGCTGGACCGGCGGGTGGCCAACCTGGCCATGGCCCGCCGGGAGTTCCGAGACCTGCTCGGCGGGGCACCCGCGCCGGGCGGTCCGGAGCCGACCGGCATCCCGGAGTTCTTGGAGGAGGCTCCGGAGACGCCGGCACCGAGGGAGGACGGGGTACTGCCCCGGCGCACGCCCTCGACCACCGGCCCGTGGGACCGGCACGAGCCCCAGGATGGCGGCGACACGCCCTCCTGGTTCGCCAGGTTCGCGGGGCAGCCGTTCGAGTCGGACGGCCGGACGGTGGAGCGGGTGCGGGACGGCCTGCACCGGCTCATGTGACGCTGAGGGGAAGGTAGAAAAAGCCATGGCGGAGACCTCCGCGGAGGAGGCGTACGGGGCGGCGTACGCCGAGATGGCGTCGCTCAAGCAGGCGGTGAGCGGGGTGGTGGGATCGGTCATCGCCGGCGTCGACGGGCTGCTGATCCTGCACGATCTGAGCAGCGGCCCGGAGCCGCACGACCTGGCGGCGCTCGCCGCGGCGACGTTCGGGCTCGGGCGGCAGACGGGGCTGGCGCTGCGCCAAGGGCCCTTCCGCGAGTCCACCGTCCGCAGCCACCGGGGCTACTTCTCGGTGTACGCCGTGGGCGACGCCGCACTGCTCGCGGTGCTGGGCGGTGAGGGGCTCAACATCGCCCGCCTGCACCTGGAGGCACGCCAGGTGACCGCCCGTCTGATCACCATGCTGGATGTGCACGTGGCCGCGCAGGCCCGGCTCTAGGGCCAGGCCCCACCACCTGTCCCTCTTCCAGGCGGTGGAGTGAACGCCTCTTAGCAGGCCCGAAACAATCGGGACCCGGCTGCGAAACGGCCCCTCGGCACGCTTTCCGGCATGGCAGGCGCGACGGAGAGTCTGATAGCGATCCGCGAGGTCGCCACTCACTGTCCGTACTGCGCGCTTCAATGCGGCATGACCCTCCGGGCGGCGCCGGAGGGTCACGTCGAGGTCGCCGCGCGCGAGTTTCCCACCAACCGCGGCGGCCTGTGCCAAAAGGGCTGGACCGCGGCCGAGCTGCTCGACCACCCCGAGCGGCTGACCTCCCCGCTGGTCCGGGCGGGCGGCGAGCTGCGCCCGGCCACGTGGGAGGAGGCGCTCGACCGGGTCACCGCCGGCATCCTCGCCACGCAGGCGGCGCACGGGCGGGACGCGGTGGCGGTCTTCGGCGGGGGCGGCCTGACCAATGAGAAGGCGTACGCGCTGGGCAAGTTCGCCCGCGTGGCACTCCGCTCGAAGAACATCGACTACAACGGCCGCTTCTGCATGTCGTCCGCCGCCGCGGCGGGCATGCGCGCCTTCGGCGTCGACCGGGGCCTCCCCTTTCCGCTCGCCGACATCGGCGAGGCGGACACGCTCGTGCTCGTCGGGGCCAATGTCGCGGAGACGATGCCGCCCTTCGCGCGCTACCTCACCGAGCAGAAGGCGCGCGGCGGCACGCTGATCGTGATCGACCCGCGGGCCACCGCCACCGCCCGGCAGGCGACGCTCCACCTCCAGCCGATGCCCGGCACCGACCTGGCCCTGGCCAACGCGCTGCTGCACATCGCGCTCGGCGAGGGCTGGATCGACGAGGCGTACGTGGCGGCCCGCACCACCGGCTTCGACGAGGTACGGCGCACGGTCGCCAGCTACTGGCCGGCCCGAGTCGAGCGGATGACCGGCGTGCCCGTCTCCGATCTGGAGGCGGCCGCCCGCGCGCTCGGCACCGCGGAGAAGGCGATCATCCTGACCGCGCGCGGCGCCGAGCAGCATGCCAAAGGCGTCGACACGGTCACCGCGTTCATCAACCTGGCGCTCGCGCTCGGCCTGCCCGGACGGCCGGGGTCCGGCTACGGCTGCCTCACCGGCCAGGGCAACGGGCAGGGCGGGCGCGAGCATGGCCAGAAGGCGGACCAGCTCCCCGGATACCGCAAAATCGACGACCCGGCGGCCCGCGCGCACGTGGCCGGTGTCTGGGGCATCGACCCCGACGACCTGCCCGGCCCCGGCCCGTCGGCGTACGAGCTGCTGACCGGCGACGAGATGCGGGCGCTGCTGGTCTTCGGCTCCAACCCGGTCGTCTCCGCGCCCCGCGCGGCCCGCGTGGAGAGCCGGCTGCGCGATCTCGACCTGCTGGTCGTCTCCGACTTCGTGCTCTCCGAGACCGCGGCGCTCGCCGACGTGGTGCTGCCCACCGCCCAGTGGGCCGAGGAGGAGGGGACGATGACCAACCTGGAGGGCCGCGTGCTGCGGCGCCACGCCCTCCGCGAGCCACCGCCAGATGTGAGGACGGATCTGGCGGTGATTGCCGAGCTGGCCTCCCGGCTCGGCGCCGGCGCGCGGTTCACCACCGAGCCGCGAGCTGTGTTCGAGGAGCTGCGGCGTGCTTCTGCCGGGGGTACGGCGGACTACGCAGGCGTGACATGGGAGCGGGTCGATGCCGAGGACGGCGTTTTCTGGCCGTGCCCATCGGTGGACCGGCCGGGCACGCCGCGGCTTTTCCTCGACACCTTCCCCACGCCCGACGGGCGGGCCCGCTTCCTGCCGGTCGAGCACCGGCCGGCGGCCGAGGAGGTCGACGCGGAGTTCCCGCTCTACCTCACCACTGGGCGGCTCCTCGCGCAGTACCAGTCCGGCGCGCAGACCCGGCGGATAGAGCCGCTGCGGCGCAGCGCGCCGAGCGCGTTCGTGGAGCTTCACCCCGATCTGGCCGCGCGCCTCGGGATCGAGGCCGGCGACGAGGTCGTCGTCACCAGCCGGCGCGGTGAGATGCGGGCGCCCGCCCGCCTGACCGAGACGATCCGGCCGGACACCGTCTTCGCGCCGTTCCACTGGGGCGGCATGGCCCGGGCCAACTCACTGACGAGCGACGCCCTCGACCCGACGTCTCGAATGCCGGAGTTCAAGGTGTGCGCGGTGAAGGTACGAGCAGCATGAACGTCGTCATCATCGGATACGGCATGGCCGGCTCCCGGCTCGCCGCGGAGCTGCGTGACCGCGCCCCGCACCTCAAGGTCACGGTGCTCGGCGCCGAGCCGCACCGGGCGTACAACCGGATCATGCTGTCGAGCGTGCTCGCCGGCAAGGTGCGCGAGCGCGACGTGGAGATCACCGAGGCCGCCGGGCATGGCATCGACCTGCGCCCAGGCGTCACGGTCAGCGCGATCGACCGGGCTGCCCGCGTGGTCACCACCACCGCCGGCGACCGCATCGAGTACGACCATCTGGTGCTCGCCACCGGCAGCCGCGCGCTCATCCCGCCGCTGTCCGGGCTCGACCGTGAGCGCCTGCCCGAGCGGGTCGCGGTGTTCCGCACGCTCGACGACTGCCGCCGCATCCTCGCGACCGCCTCGGGGGCGCGCACCGCGCTCGTACTCGGTGGGGGTCTGCTCGGTCTCGAAGCGGCGCGCGGCCTGGCCGCGCGCGGCATCGCCACGGAGGTCGTGCACGCGGTCGGCCACCTCATGGAGCGCCAGCTCGACCCGGGCGCGAGCGCGGTCCTCGTGCGCACGCTGGCCGGCCTCGGCATCGCCGCCCACCTCGACGCGATGGCCTCGTCCGTCGCCGCCGACGCCGACGGGGTGACGCTCGGCCTCGCCGACGGCCGCGAGCTCCGCGCCGACCTGCTCGTGCTGGCCTGCGGCGTACGCCCGGAGACCGCGCTCGCCAGCGACGCCGGGCTCGCCGTCGAGCGCGGCGTCGTGGTCGACGACCACCTGCGCACCAGCGACCGCAACATCTCCGCGATCGGCGACTGCGCACAGCACGAGGGCGTGGTCAGCGGCCTCGTCGCGCCGGCGTGGGAGCAGGCCCGGACCGTCGCGCGCGTGCTCGGCGGGGAGGACCCTCTCGCCCGCTACCGGCCGCTTCCGGTGGTGACGCGACTCAAGGCCGCGGGCATCGACCTCGCCGCCATGGGTACCTTCGCGCCGGCTGAGGACGCCGAGGAGCTGAGCTTCGCCGACCCGGCCCGCGGCACGTACGCCAAGCTGACCATCATCGGCGAGCGGCTCACCGGCGCCATCATGCTCGGTGACAACCCGGCGGTTGGCACGGTGATCCAGCTCTTCGACCGCGGCACGCCTGTCCCCGCCGACCGGCGGGCGCTGCTGCTCGGCCGGGCGATCGGAGTGCCGGCCGCGACCCAGGCGGAGTCGCCGGCGCTGATGCCCGACGCGGCCACGGTCTGCCAGTGCAACACCGTCAGCAAGGGAGCACTCGTGCGCTGCTGGCGCGCCGGTGCGCGGTCCGTCGACGACGTGGTCGCCGCGACCCGGGCGACGACCGGCTGCGGCACCTGCCGCGACGCGGTCGAGGGCATCGTCGATTGGCTCTCCACAGTGGACGCCCCGGCGGCGGCAGCGGAGGTTGCGGCGTGAGCGAGCGAGTTGGCGCGGCGGCGTCTGGACTGAGCGGTCCCGCCGACGCGGTCGGGGTCCGTGGTCCCCGCGTAAACGTGGAGCGCAGCGGAGCGTTTTCGTGGGGTGGTCTTTCGGGGACGCGAGGGAAGGCGTCGCCTTCAGCGCCGCACGAGCGAGCGAACCGGGAGGCAGAGTGAGGCAGCTCGTCGTCGTCGGTAACGGCATGGTCGGCCAGCGGTTCGTGGAGGCGTTGCGGTCGCGCGACGCGAGTGGCGAGTGGCGGGTCACCGTGCTGGCCGAGGAGGGGCGCGCGGCGTACGACCGGGTGCGGCTATCCGCCTTCTTCGACGGGGTTTCGGCCGAGGAACTGAGCCTGCACACGCCCGACGACGGCGTCGACCTGCGGCTCGGCGACCCGGTCGTACGGGTCGACCGGGAGCGGCGGGTCGCGGTCACGGGCGGCGGCGAGTACCCGTACGACGCCCTGGTCTTCGCCACCGGCTCCTACCCCTTCGTCCCGCCGGTCGACGGTGCCGACCTGCGCGGGGTCTTCGTCTACCGCACGCTCGACGACCTGGAGGCGATCCGCGACCACGCCAAGGGGCGGCGCACCGGCGCGGTGATCGGTGGTGGCCTCCTCGGGCTGGAGGCCGCCAACGCGCTGCGGCTGCTGGGGCTCTCCACGCACGTGGTGGAGTTCGCGCCGCGGCTGATGCCGGCGCAGGTCGACGAGGCGGGCGGCGCGATGCTGCGGCGCTACGTGGAAGACCTCGATGTCAAGGTGCACACCGGCATCGCGACGACCGCGATCCGGCCGCGGGTCGATGGTTCCTCCGGCCGCTCAGCCAGCGCCGAAGGTGGGACCGTGCACGGGCTGGTGCTGTCTGACGGCTCCTGGGTCCAGGCCGACCTCGTGGTGGTCGCGGCCGGCATCCGCCCCCGCGACGACGTGGCCCGCGCGGCCGGCCTCGACGTGGGCGAGCGCGGCGGCATCCTGGTCGACACCGCGTGCCGTACCTCCGACGAGCGCATCTGGGCGATCGGCGAGTGCGCGGCGGTCGAGGGGCTCTGCTACGGGCTGGTCGCGCCCGGCTACGCGATGGCCGAGGTGGTGGCCGACCGGCTGCTCGGCGGGGCGGCCACGTTCCCCGGCGCCGACATGTCCACCAAGCTCAAGCTGCTCGGCGTCGACGTCGCCTCGTTCGGCGACGCGCACGGCGCGACCGAGGGCTGCCTCGACGTCACGTACACCGACCCGGCCACGCGCGTCTACGCCAAGCTGGTGCTCTCCGACGACGCCAAGACGCTGCTCGGCGGCGTACTTGTCGGCGACGCCTCGGCCTATCCGACGCTCAGGGCCAGCGTGGGCGGGGCGCTGCCCGGTCCGCCGCTCGCGCTGCTGGCACCGGAGTCCGACGGGAGCGGCACGGGCGCCGGGATCGCCGCGCTGCCCGGTGGCGCGCAGGTCTGCTCGTGCAACGCCGTGACCAAGGACCAGATCGTCGGGGCGATCCACGAGGGCTGCACCGACGTACCGGCGATCAAGGCGTGCACGCGCGCGGGCACGAGTTGCGGCTCCTGCGTACCGATGCTCAAGCAGTTGCTGGCCGTCTCCGGCGTGCAGCTCTCGAAGGCTCTGTGCGAGCACTTCGAGCACAGCCGGCAGGAGCTCTTCGAGATCGTCCGGGTCCGCGGCATCCGCACGTTCTCGCAGCTCGTGGCGGAGCACGGGCGTGGGCGCGGCTGCGACATCTGCAAGCCGGCCGTGGCCTCGATCCTCGCCTCACTGGGCAACGGCTACGTGCTCGACGGCGAGCAGGCCACGCTCCAGGACACCAACGACCACTTCCTGGCCAACATCCAGCGCGACGGCACGTACTCCGTGGTGCCGCGCATCCCCGGCGGCGAGATCACGCCCGAAAAGCTCATCGTGATCGGTGAGGTGGCACGCGACTTCAACCTGTACACGAAAATCACCGGCGGACAGCGGATCGACCTGTTCGGCGCGCGGGTCGAGCAGCTCCCACAGATCTGGCGCCGGCTGGTCGACGCGGGCTTCGAGTCCGGACACGCGTACGGGAAGGCGTTGCGCACGGTCAAGTCCTGCGTCGGCTCCACCTGGTGCCGATACGGGGTGCAGGACTCGGTCGGGCTCGCGGTGGCGTTGGAGCTGCGCTACCGCGGGCTGCGGGCGCCGCACAAAATCAAGTCGGCGGTCTCGGGGTGCGCGCGGGAGTGCGCCGAGGCGCGGAGCAAGGATTTCGGCATCATCGCCACCGACCAGGGGTGGAACCTATATGTCGGAGGCAACGGCGGCTTCCGCCCCCGGCACGCCGACCTCTTCGCCAGGGATCTGTCCACTGAGGACCTGGTGCGCTACGTCGACCGGTTCCTCATGTTCTACATCCGCACGGCAGACCGGCTGCAACGCACCGCCGCGTGGATCGAGGCGATGGACGGCGGCCTCGACCACCTGCGCGCGGTCGTCGTCGACGACTCGCTGGGGCTCTGCGCCGAGCTCGACGCCGCCATGGGCCGCCACGTCGAGTCGTACGAGGACGAGTGGCGCGCCACCGTCGACGACCCGGAGCGCGTGCGCCGGTTCACCTCCTTCGTCAACGCACCGGACACCCCCGACCCCTCGATCACCTTCGAGGTGGAGCGGGGGCAGCCGGTCCCGGCACTGGGCGAGCGCCGACCCGTGGCGCTCGGTCTACCGACCATGGGAGTACGCCAATGACGGACACTCTGACGGCGCGTTGGGAAAAGATCTGTCCACAGCGGCACGTGGAGCCGGAGCGTGGGGTCGCCGCGCTGGTCGGTGACGCGCAGGTCGCCATCTTCCGCACGTACGACGGTCAGCTTTTCGCCATCGACAACCGCGACCCGATCGCCGGCGCCAACGTGATGTCCCGCGGCATCGTCGGCAGCAGAGGCGACGTGCCGACCGTCGCCTCACCGCTGCACAAGGAGGTGTACGACCTGCGCACCGGCGAGTGCCTCGACGTGGCCGGCGTGGCGGTGCGCACGTTCCCGGTACGGGTACGCGGCGACATGGTCGAAGTGTGCGCGCGCTAATGAGCCCGCTTCGCGCCGCGTGGGCGCCAGCGGCGAGGCGATGACGCAGATGAGCGAGGAGCTGTCCGGCTTCACGGTCGGAGTGACCGCCGACCGGCGGCGCGACGAGCTGGCCGCCCTGCTGGAGCGGCGGGGCGCGCGGGTCGTCCTCGCGCCGGCCCTGCGGATCGTGCCGCTCGCCGACGACACCGAGCTGCGCGCGGCCACGCGAGCCTGCCTGGAGCGCCCGCCCGACGTGGTGATGGCCAACACCGGCATCGGTATGCGCGGCTGGCTCGAGGCGGCCGAGGGGTGGGGGCTGGCCGAGCCGCTGCGCGGTGTGCTCGCCCAGGCATACATCGTCGCCCGCGGCCCCAAGGCCCGTGGCGCCATCCGTGCGGCCGGACTGCACGACGAGTGGTCACCGGCCGGCGAGAGCTGCGACGAGGTCATCGAGCACCTTCAGCGCCGCGGGGTCGAGGGCCAGATCGTCGCCATGCAGCTGCACGGGGAACGGCAGCCCGAGTGCACCGCCGCCCTCGAAGCCGCCGGGGCGACGGTCATCGAGGTGCCCGTGTACCGCTGGGCGCCGCCCACCGACCCCGCTCCCCTGCACCGCCTCGTAGACCTGGTCACCGGGCGGCTCGTCGACGCGGTCACCTTCACCTCGGCACCGGCCGTGGGCGCGCTGCTACGGGCGGCCGGGGCGGGCGGCGACGCGGTGCTGGAGGCGCTCCGGTCGGACGTACTCGCGGCCTGTGTCGGCCCGGTCACCGCCGCCCCGCTCCGCCGCCACGGCGTACCGGTGGTCGCGCCCTCCCGCGCACGGCTGGGCGCACTGGTCCGCACCCTCGTCGACGAGTTGCCCCAACGCGCGGTCAACCTCAAGGTCGCCGGCCACGTACTCACCCTCCGCGGCCACGCCGCCGTCGTGGATGGCGAGCTACGTCCACTGGCGCCGGCCCCGATGTCGGTACTTCGCGCGTTGGCCGCCACCCCCGGCCGCGTACTCTCCCGGGCCGCCCTGCTGCGCACCCTCCCGCGGGGCGCCGACGAGCACGCGGTGGAGATGGCGGTGGCCCGTCTACGCGCGGCGCTGGGCGCGCCCGGCGTGGTCCAGACCGTCGTGAAGCGGGGCTACCGCCTGCCGGTCGACTGAGCCGCGCCCCGATCCGCCGCTGGCTGGTGCCGCACGCCCACCGGCGGTGTTCGCCTGCTCCGGCGCGTCGCTGGCCCGCTCGGCCATGGCAGCCCAACCCACACGGCAAACGCCGCGCGCCGGAGGTGGCACGCGGCGTGGGTGGCACGCGGCGTGGGTGACCGGCATCGGTCAGGCGGTCAGCCGACGGGCGTGGGGCGACGACCACCACCGCGCTCGGCGCGGAGGGTCATCATGGCGTGCTCGACGACGTTGACCAGGACGTGCTTCACCGAGTCGCGGTGGCGCGCGTCGCACAGCACCAGTGGCACGTGGGGCGCGATGGCGAGCGCCTCGCGCACCTCCTCCACGTCGTACTGCTGGGAGCCGTCGAAGACGTTGAGCGCCACCACGTACGGCAGGTGACGGTTTTCGAAGTAGTCGAGCGGGGCGAACGCGTCGGCGATCCGGCGGGTGTCGACCAGCACGGCGGCACCGACCGCGCCCCGGATGATCTCGTCCCACATGAACCAGAACCGGGTCTGGCCGGGCGTACCGAAGAGGTACAGGATGAGGTCTTCGGCCATGGTGATACGGCCGAAGTCCATCGCGACCGTCGTGGTCTCCTTGCCCGGCACCTTCGACGGATCGTCGATGCCCACACCGGCCGCGGTCATGACCGCCTCGGTTGTCAGCGGGGTGATCTCGGAGACGGCGCCCACGAGCGTCGTCTTACCGACGCCGAAGCCTCCCGCGATCACAATCTTGGCGGATGTGATCCCGCGGTTACGGCGCGCTGCTGCGGCGTTATAGCCTGCGAAGTCCACTCAGCACCCTCTCAAGCAGTTCCATCCGCTCCTCATAGGCTTCGACCGGAGCGGCACTGTGCAGCGTCAGCAAGCCTTCCGCCACCATGTCGGCGACGAGCACCCGGGCGACGCCTAACGGGAGCCGGGTGTAGGCCGCGATCTCCGCCAACGACTGCGCACGGTTTTCGCAGACGGTGGCGATGCGGTGCTTGTCGTGGCCGGCGAACCGAGACTCCTGCACGGCGGCCGAGTCCGCCACGAGCACCGCCTCGAGCGCGATGTCGCGGCGTGGTTCGGTGCGCCCGCGGGTGACCGCGTACGGCCGGACCAGCGCACCTCTCGGGTCTTCTCGCGGTTGGTCAACCATGACGCGGTCACCTCCTTCCGTAGTCGTCGCGGCGTCACCGTCATTATCTACTTAGGACTAGCGGGTGACGGCCTCTCGGGTCGCCGGCGACAGGGCCGCACCGACCCGCTCGACGAGCAGTGCCATCTCGTACCCCACCTGACCCACGTCACAGCTGCGGGCGGCCAGGACGGCCATCGAGGAGCCGTCGCTGATCGACATGAGGAAGAGGTAGCCGCTGTCCATCTCGATGACCGTCTGGAGCACTCCACCGGCGCTGAACATCCGCGACGCGCCATCCGTGAGGCTCACGACCCCGGATGTGATCGCGGCCAGTTGGTCGGCCCGGTCGCCCGGCAGATCACGCGACGACGCGAGGAGCAGGCCGTCGGCTGACACCGCGACGACGTGGGCGATGCCGGCCACGCTGTCGGCGAAGTTGCTGAGCAGCCAACTCATGTCCTGCATCGCGGCTGGCCTCGTCATCAACTGGTCTCCTTGGTAGAGGTACTCCCGTTTTCCTGGATGCCGGCCGACCGGCCCCGCTGCACACCCCGGTGGTACGCGGACAGCAGGCCGCGGACCTCGTCGGGCGTACGCCTTGTGCGCTCGCGGCTGGTCGAGTTTTCGACGCCACCGGGCACGAGCTGAGCCTGGGGTACGCGCTTGGGCAGACCCGAGCGCGTCGTACCTCCGCTGGCGGGCTGGGCGGCCCGCTCGGCGCGCTGCCAGCCCTCGTCGGCGGCGGTGCGCCAGCTCTCCTCGGCCGCGCTCCGGGGGCGTGGCACCGCGCCCGCACCGGCGTCGGCGGCACTCCGCGCGGCCGGTGGCACGACCGGCGGGGCGTACGCGGCCGGCGGCGGCGCCTCGGCCGGGGTCGGCGGCGGGGTGGGGGTGCGGCTCGGCAGCGACCCGCCGAGGCCGGAACCACCGCCCAGCCCACCGTTGCCCAGCCCACCGTTGCCCAGGCCCGAAGACCCGCCAGAAAGTCCCGAGGACCCCCCGGAGAGGCCCGTGGAGCCACCGGAGAGGCCCGAAGACCCGGACGACATGCCGGAGGACCCGGAGAAGCTGGAGGAACCGCTGGAGAGGCCGGACGCGGCGGGCGACGCGCTCGACGACGTGTAGCTGCCGGTCGAGGTGACCGGGGCGCCGCTGGGGCTCACCGCCGAGAAGATCTGTGTCGACGCCTGGCCGTGCGAGCGGAACCAGACCGCCTCCATCTCCCGGTAGATCGGCACCTCGCCACCGTCGTCGGGGCGGGGCACCACACCGGGCGAACCGGCCACCGGACCAGCCGGCAGGCCGGAGGGGGGCAGTACGGCGGGCGTCATGGGGTGGGCGGTCGCCGGGATCGCGGCGCCCGCCCGCTGTGGCAGCGCGGACGGCGTCTGCACGGTCGGGTACGCCACGGTGGGCGTCCCCAGCCCGGCCTGCGCCGCCGACTGGCCCAGCGTGGCGCCGGCCGACTGCCCGATGGTCGGGAACGCGCTGGTGGCCGCCGTCGCGTTGACCGGGACGGCCGAGGTGTCCCAGGACGTCGTCGGCACTTCGCTCTGCCACGGGTCGGAGATCGTGGCGGCCGAACTGCGCGTGACCGGCGCCGCCGGCTGCGACGACCATCCACCGGACACCGGCGCCGCGGCGGCCGAGCTGGTCTCCACCGCGAGTGGCGAACGCGGGCGGGTGAGCACCTGCTCGCGGGTACGCGGCTTGGGCAGCACCACGATGCCGCTCGGCAACGTCACCTGCGCCACGGTGCCGCCCTCGACGTTGGGGCGAAGCTCGACGCGGATGCCGTACCGGGAGGCGAGGCGGCCGACGACCGCCAGACCCATCAGCCGGAACGCGGCCACGTCGACCGTCGGCGGCTGGCTGAGCCGGTGGTTGAGCGCCTCGAGCTGGTCTTCGGTCAGCCCCAGACCGCGGTCTTCGATCTGGACCAGCACGTAGTCGCGGATGCGCCGGGCGTCAGCCACCACCACTGTGTTGGGCGGCGAGAAGCGGGTCGCGTTGTCGAGCAGCTCGGCGATGAGCCGTACGACGTCGTTGACCGCGTGGGCCGCGATGGAGATGTCGGTGTCGACGGTGCCGAACTCGATGCGGTTGTAGAGCTCCACCTCGGACTGCGCGGCGCGGAGCGCGTCGACCAGCAGCGCGTCGTCGCGGCGCGGGGCGGTGGAGTCGGCGCCGGCGAGCACCAGCAGGTTTTCGTCGTTGCGGCGCATTCGGGTGGCGAGGTGGTCGAGCTGGAAGAGCTGCGCCAGCCGCTTGGGGTCTTCCTCACCGCGCTCGATCATGTCGAGCTCGCCGATCATCCGGTCGACCAGCGCCTGGCTTCGGCGGGCCAGGTTGAGGAACATCGCGGAGACGCTCGTCCGCAGCGCGGCCTGCTCGGCCGCGATCCGGACCGCCTCGCGGTGTACGACGTTGAAGGCCTGGGCCACCTGCCCGACCTCGTCGCGGTTGGGTAGCCGGATCGCGTCGCGCACCTGCCGCACGATCTCGTCGGGGCCGCCCTCACCGATGCTGCGTACGTCACGCAGCTGGGCGACCGCATCGGGCAGGTCGCGG
This sequence comes from Phytohabitans kaempferiae, assembly GCF_042433955.1. Taxonomy (NCBI): domain Bacteria; kingdom Bacillati; phylum Actinomycetota; class Actinomycetes; order Micromonosporales; family Micromonosporaceae; genus Phytohabitans; species Phytohabitans kaempferiae. The sequence continues at coordinate 197,224 of NZ_JBHLUH010000004.1, forward strand.
TTGGCCACCGCGAGCGCGCCCTCCCGGAGGCGGCGCAGCGAGCGGTTGAGCGAGCGGGCGAGCACCACGGCGAGCGCGATGGCGATGAAGAGCGTGATGAGCACGAGGATCGCCTCGAACACCGCCTGGCGGAACACGGCCCCGCGGATGTCGTCGGCGTTGGCGAGTACCCGCGCCTCGAGCTCGACCTCGGCGTAGCGCATGAGGTCGACGACCGCGCCGATCGCGAACTGCGCGTCCCCCGCCTGACCCTCACTGGGGATCGCACCGACCGTGCGGGACACGAGGGCCTCGGTGGCCTGCGCCAGGTTGACCGCGTCACCGGTGACGATGGCGTCCGCGACCGCCTGCTGCTCACTGCTCGCGACCTGCTCGAACGCCTGCTGAGCGGACTCCTGGCTGGTGAGCGTGCTGAGGAAGGAGTTGAGCTGCTCCTGGCCCAGCCGGTCACGGCCGACCAGTGCGGCGTAGACGACCGCCTCCTCCTCGGCCTTCGCGGCCTTGGCCCGGGCGAAGGCGGCGACCGCGCGCAGCTCGTCGGCGAGGTCGCCCTCGCCGGCCAGCTGTCCGATCACGTCGCCGTAGGCCACGAGGTCGGTCAGGATGTTGCCGTATCGGACCACCGCCTCGGCCGCGGGGCGCTGCTGGCGGGCGAGCATGTCCTGGCGGGTGCCGTTGAGCGCGTCGAGGTGGCTGTCGATCCGCACCAGCCGCGCCTCGACCGAGGCGGGCACGTCGCCGATCTCCCGCCGCTCGTTGCGGTAGGCCCCGATCCGCTCGTCGGTGCGGCTCACCGCCGCGTTGAACGCGTTCTTGGCTTCGCCGCCGTTCGCCAGGTACGCCGTGGCGGCCATCCGCTCCTTGTGCAGATCCTGCGTCAGCGCCGAGACGTCGGTGGAGAGGGCGGTCAGGTCTCGGATGAGGCTGGCGTCGAGCGCGCCGCGCCCGACGTCGACGAGCCGGACCGTGGCCAGCGCGACCACCGCAGCGACCGGCACCACCAGGATCAGCGCGAGTTTGGACCTGATGCGCGCGTCACGCAGCCGGGGAAACCAACGGCGCGCAGCACGGCGGGCCTGCGCACCTTTTTCGGGCAGGGTCGTAGGTCCCGTGCTCACGACATCGCCTCCGTCGTCGTCTCCACGTGTGACTCGCTGGATCGACGCCTGGGTGCATCGGTCAGCGCCGCACGCGGCACGGCCGCGATTTCACCAGAAACGGCACCCACTTGGGAAGCCTCAGCCAGGCAGGAAACGGTCGCACCATCCCCAATAACAACTCCGCCCACTCCACTCCTTCCTCAGAATGTGGCCGTGACCTGCGCAAACATCAGCCTGTACGACATTGATGTCAATAAAGTTAACGAGTACAAACTTCTTGGCAACCCACTATGTGGGATGGGCATCCCGTGGAAACAGGTACCCTCCGGCTTGACCCCGAGCCGCGCCGTTGGCATGGTTTCCGAGGTTCGATTGACTGCGCGCTCACACCGTACGGCAGGCCCGTCCGCGTCGCTCCACAGGGGACGGACAGCGGTCGCCAGCCCTTAAAACACCAGCTCTGCTGGGCCGTCCACATGGAGGACCAATTTGAGGCCCATACGCTCCGTGACGCTGTCTGCGCTCACCGCAGCCGCGCTGGTTCTGTCGGGGTCCGCGTGCCAGTCGGGCGAGGAAACGGGCAGCGTCGAAGAGATCATCATCGGCGCGGACCTGGAGCTCTCCGGACCCACGGCGGCGATCGGGCAGGCATACCGCCGCGCGCTCGAGCTGAAGATAAGCCAGGTCAACGACTCCGGCGTGCTCGGCGACCGGACGCTCAAGCTGGACATCAAGGACAACGGCACCGACACGAGCCGCTCCCTCACCAACGTGGGCGAGTTCGCCAACAACCCGGACGTGGCGGCCATCATCATGGGCACCTGCGCGGAGTGTGTGGTCAAGGCGGTCGACACCGTCGAGGGCCGGCGCATCCCCACCATCGCGCTCGCCCCGGCCGGCAATGTGGCGTCCCCGGTCAACGAGCGGCAGTGGGTCTTCAAGGTCGGGCCCAACGCGGTCGACAACGCCGCCGCGCTCACCGCCGAACTCACCGCCGACAAGCGGACCCGCGTCGGCGTGCTCTTCGCGGACGACGCGTACGGCCGGGAGGGGCGCGATGCCCTTGAGGACGCGATCGAAGGCGCGGCCGGCGCAGCCCAGGACATCGAGATCTCTGGCAAGGTCCCGGTGCGACCCACCGACACCGACGTGAGCCAGGCGATGGAGACGCTGCTGGAGACCGAGCCCGACGCGATCGTGGTGTGGACGTTCGCCGAGCAGGCGGCGCTCGCGGCGGCCAACGCCAAGCAGGCCAAGTTCCGGGGCGGACTCTACTTCGACGCCGCGGCCGCGGGCGACCTCTTCCTTTCCGGACAGCCGGCCATCAACGGCGCCACGATGGTGTTCACGCAGACCATGGTGATCGACGGCGTCATCGCCACCACACCGGCGACGGCGGCCCGCAAGCAGTGGTTCCGCGACTACACCGCGCAATACGGCAGCTACTACGGCTTCTCGTCGTTCGCCGCCGACGCGGTCCAGATGGTTACCAACGCGCTCCAGCAGAGCCCCACGGTCAGCCGCGACAGCATCCGGTCAATCGTGGAGACGTCGCAGTTCGACGGGCTGTCCGGCCCGATCCGGATCACGCCGGACAACCATTCCGGCCTGATGCCGCAGGCACTCACCGTGCTCGTGGCCCGCAGCGGCCGTTGGCACCTGGCCAGCTAAAAGCAGAAGGGGTACGGCGCCAGGAGGCTGGCGCCGTACCCCCGATCCGTCAGGTCAGCGGTCGGTCGTGGCGCGCACCCACGGCAGCAGCAGCCGCTCCAGGCCGATCAGCAGGTAGTAGAAGACGATGGTCGTCGACGCGATCAGCACGAACGCCGCGAACGCCGTCGCCGACTGCCCCTGGCCCAGCGTCTGCTGGATGATCGAGCCGAGCCCGGGCCGCTCGGAGTCGCCCGCTGAGAACTCACCGATGATGGCGCCCACGGAGGCCAGCGGCAGCGCCAGCTTGAGGCCGACGAAGACCTGTGGCAGCGCGGCGGGCAGCCGCACCTTGAGAAACATCTTTGTCCGCGAGGCGTCGAGCGAGCGGGCCATCTCGGCCAGCTCGGCTGGCGTGCGGGTCAGGCCGGTCACGGTCGAGAGCACGACCGGGAAGAAGCACATCACGAAAATCATGAACTGGATCGGCGGCTGGCCAAAGCCGAGCCAGGCGACGAGCATCGGCCCGAACGCGATCTTCGGCACGGCGTTCACCGCCACCAGCAGCGGCGAGAACATCCGCTCCAGAAGCGACGAGCTGGCCAGCATGAGCCCGATGAGGAACCCGATGGCCGCGGAGACGACAAACCCGAAGAGCGTCTCCAGGGACGTCACCAGCGTGCCGTCGAGCACGTAGTCGCGGTTGTCGTTGAAGCCGCGCACCACGTCCTGCGGCGGTGGCAGCACGACCGGGTGGGCCAGGCCCAACACGCTGGTCGCCAGCCACCACACGAAGATCGTGACGACGAGGCCCCCGACGGGATAGAGGAAGGCGGGCACCCGCGCCTGGGACCGGGGGCGGACCGCCGCGGGCGGCGCGACGACGGACGTCTGGCTCAATTCACGCTCCTTACGCGACTGTGCGGGTGTGGCGACCGGCCCGGCCGCCACACCCGTCGCCGTCGTCAGCGAATCAGACCTTCGGCAGCAGGTCGACGGAGATGATCTGCTCCGGCGTGATGCCGGCCGGGATCTGCCCGGCGCCCTGGAGGATCGCGATGCTCCGGGCCACGCGCTGCGTGTCGATGGTGCCGACCTTCTCGCCGCTGCCCGCGGAGCGGACGAACGAGGCCATCAGCTCGATCTCGGCCTTCGCGGCCGCCTCGACGGTCGCCGGCTCGTACTTCTTGAGGATGGTCGCGGCCTCCTGGGGGTTGGCCAGCGAGTACTCCAGGCCCTTGAGCAGCGCCCCGGTGAACCGCTTGACCTCCTCCGGCTTCTCCTTCGCGTTCTTCGTCGAAGTCGCCAGCACGTTGCCGTACAGGTCGGTGAGGTAGTCGCTGTACGGCAGGAAGGTCGGCTCCTTCTTGGTCACCGCGGCGATCGTCGGCCGGCCGACCACGAACTGCCCGATGCCGTCGACCTTGCCAGAGGCCAGCGTGCCGATCAGCTCCGCCGCCTGGCCGTCCTGCCAATCCACCTTGTTGTAGTCGATGTTCGCGAGCTTCGCGTACGTCGGGAAGAGGTTGCGGACGACGGAGCCGGGGGTGTCGGCGAGCTTCTTACCCTCCAGGTCCTTCGGCGTCTTGATGCCCTTGTCCGCCGTCGAGGCGATGGCGGCCATCGTGCGCTGCTGGATCGCGGCGACCACGGTGAAGTCCTTGCTGGCGTCCGGCTGGCCGAAGCTGAGCAGGCCACCGGTCAGGTCGATCGGCGTGTAGTCAGCTTGGCCGGTGACGACCAGTTTGATATTTCCGCCCGTACCCTGACCTTTCTGGATAGTCACGTCAAAACCGGCTTCGCGGAAGAAGCCCTTTTCGAGTGCGACGTGGGCGTACGCGTCACGACCGAAGGCGCCGAATGACGTGAGGTACGTCACCTTTACCAGTTCACCAGAGCCCGCGTTGTTGCCGGTCTCTTCCGGTTCGTCAGAGCTGCAACCGGTCACGACGGCCAGAGCCGTGGCCAGGGCGGCTACCGCGAACGTGCGGGTAACCCTTCTCATGAACAGGTTCCTTCCAACTGGAGGGGATGTTGGAGTGCCACGGCGCCACGGCCGAGGGGTGGCCGCGATGCCGTTCATGAATGTCGCGCCACAGCGTAGGCGAAAGGCTGGTTTGCGACGCAAGGCGTATCGGGTTACGAACCGATCCCGGCCGGGGTATCGCGGCGTAACCGGATCCCGCTAACCTGACCGCGTCCAATCACCCTCGTCCGATCGGCTGGCCCGATCCATAGCATGAGCAGGCGGTTACCGTGCGGGTCTGCGTGTTTACAGAACCACATCGCGGGGCCACGTACGACGATCAGCTCCGGCTCGCCCGCCTCGCCGAAGACGCGGGGTTCGAGGGCTATTTGCGCGCCGATCACTACCAGGCGATGGGCCCCGAGGCGGTGCCGCCCGGCCCCACCGACGCCTGGATCACGCTGGCCGGCCTGGCCCGCGAGACCTCCCGCATCCGGCTCGGCACGCTGGTGTCGTCGGTGACGTTCCGGCAGCCCGCGCCGCTGGCCATCGCGGTGGCGCAGGTCGACCAGATGAGCGGCGGCCGCGTCGAGCTGGGCCTGGGCACGGGGTGGTACCAGCGCGAGCACGTGTCATACGGCATCCCGTTCCCGCCCACCGGCGAGCGCTTCGACATCCTCGCCGAGCAGTTGGCGGTCATCTCCGGGCTGTGGGGCACGCCGGTCGAGGAGACGTTCAGCTTCAAGGGCGAGCACTACCAGCTCGTCGACGCGCCGCCGCTGCCCCGGCCGGTGCAGGTGCCGGGCCCGCCGATCATCATCGGTGGCCGCGGTCCCAAGCGCACCCCGGAGATCGCCGCGCGCTACGCCGACGAGTTCAACATGCCCTTCAAGACGGTGGCCGAGTCCAAGGGCGCGTTCGAGCGGGTGCAGGCCGTCGCCGAAAAGCTCGGTCGGGCCGAGTCCGGCAAGTCCCCGCTCGTACTCTCGGCGGGCATCGTCGTCGCGGTCGGCCGCACCGACGCCGAGGCGCAGCGGCGCGCGGCGCCCCTGCACGTGCCGAGCGCCCTCCCGCCGGAAGACCCGGTGGTCGGCTCGCCGGCCCAGCTCGTCGAGCGGATCGGCGAGTTCGCGGAGATCGGGGTGACCCGGGTCCACCTGCGGTTCATCGAGATTTCCGACGTCGACCACGTGGAGCTGGTGGCGTCCGAGGTGCTCCCGCAGGTCGTCGGCTTGTGAACACCTCGACGGCCGTCGCTGCCCGTGCGCTGGGGCGCGACGACCGTTTCGCGTGCAGTCGCCGGCCGATCACCCAGTGCGAAATGACCATGGCGCCGTGGGCCACGCGCGTCCTTCCCGTTAGCCTTGCACCGGCGGACCGCCCCGGGTAGGGAGCACACGATGATTCGACTGGCCGGAGTTTCCCAGATTTTCCAGGCGCGCTCGGGCGCCGTGGAGGCGTTGCGAAACATCAATCTGACCGTCGCCGAGGGTGAGTTCGTGGCCGTCATCGGCCGTTCCGGCTGCGGTAAGTCCACTTTGCTCCGGCTGATCGCGGGCCTCATCGCGCCCAGCGCCGGCGAGGTCTCGGTCGGCGACACACGGGTCACCAAGCCCCGCAAGGACATCGCGATGATGTTCCAGCGGCCGGCCCTGCTGCCGTGGCGCTCGGTGCTCGACAACGTGCTGCTGCCGGTCGAGATGTTCGGCTGGAAGCGGGCCGACCACCGCAAGCGGGCCGAGGAGCTGCTCGACATGGTGGGGCTCGCCGACTTCCACAAGAAGCAGCCGCACGAGCTCTCCGGCGGCATGCAGCAGCGCGTCGCGCTCTGCCGGGCGCTCATCCAGCGGCCCAAGGTCATGCTGATGGACGAGCCGTTCTCCGCATTGGACGCGCTCACCCGCGAGGAGCTGTCGACCGAACTCCAGCGCGTGCACATGGATCTGGGCGCCACCACCGTCTTCGTCACGCACTCGATCGAGGAGGCCGTGCTCCTCGCCGACCGGGTCATCGTGCTCAGCCCGCGCCCCGGGCGTCTGCGGCAGATCGTCGACGTCAACATCCCGCGGCCACGCTCGCTGGGGCACAACGCCTACCTGGACGAGGTCGCGCGGTGCAGCGCCGAGCTGCACGAGCTGCTGCTCGCGCCGGACGGCCCACCTGGGGCGCCGGAGGCCCATCAGGCGCCGCCCCAGCAGCGCCGCGCCCACGAGAAGGTCTGATTCTTAAGGGAGTTTCAGCGGGTCCTGGGAAGTGCGTCAAGCCACCACCGCTCGGGTAGCGGGCCGGGTCGGCGACCCGTAACGTGCCTGACATGGCCATCCGTACGTGGAGCCGCGTGCTCCTCGCCGCGCTCGGCGTCGCCATGCTGGCGGCTGCCAGCCAGCTCGGTGTGGCCTTCGGCCTCGGCATCGTCCGGCTGAGCCGCACCTTCGCGGTCGACCAGGAAAACCAGTGGACCGCGCAGATGGCCTGGGTCACCTGGTTCGCCATGGTGGCCGCTGTGGCCGGTGCGATCGCGGCCGACCGGATGGCCCGGCGCCACGGTTACGAGGGCGGCACCGGCTCCCGCATCGCATACTCGCTCTTCGCCGGTCTCGGCGCGGCCGTGCTGGTGCCACTCTGCATGCAGCCCGCACGCTTCGCCCTGGTGCGCGCCACCGATCCCGTTCTCGTGATCGGACTCTCGGCCGCGCTGGGCGCGGTGGCCGGCGTGTTCGTGGCGCTGGCGGCACTCAGCTACCAGCCTCTGTTGTGGAACGTCGTGGCCGTCACCGCCGCCGCCTGGCTGCTCGCCCTGATCTCGGTCATCCCGTCACTCAGCCCTGGCGACCCGCTGCCCGAGATCCGCCTCGGCGTGCTCGACCTGGCCTCACTGAGCGCCGGCGCCGCGCAGAGCTCCGGGGTGGTGACGATGCCGCTGCTCGCGCTCGCGCTGGGCGCCGCCACGGCGGGCATCGGCCGCTGGCTGGGCCGCCCCCACGTGACGATCGCGGCGTCCGGCCTCATCGGCCCGGCGATGCTCTGCCTGGCCTACCTGGTGGCCGGCCCGGGGAGCAGCACCGACAAGTTCCAGGCCGCGCCGTACTGGGGCGCGCTGGTCGCGGTCGGCGCCGGCACGCTCGGCTCGGTCCTCGCCACGGTCGTGCGCCGCCCGGCCCCGAGCCCCGCGAGCGGCGACGAGCCCGCCTCGTCCCCCGCCGCAGCATCCGCCTCCTCCTCCGCCGCCACCACGGCGGAGCCGGCGGGCGCGCGTCCGGACGAGCCCGGCATCGAGCCGGTCTTTCGCGAGCCACCGACCGGTGAGTGGAGCGTGCCTCTCCCCCGCCACAGCGCAGACCCGGACAAATCCCCAGCGTCGGGTCCGGCAGCCGCTGACGAGACGACCGATTCGCTGCCCACCATCGAGCCACAGGGCAGGGGTGGCGAGGGCGCGTCGAGTGGTGGCATCTTCGACGGCCCGACGGCAGACCTCGCGGCGCCGTCCCCACCGTCCCCGCCGCCTCCGGCCCGCCCAGCGGCGCCGCCCCCGGTCCGCGCGTCGCGACGCCCGTCCACGGCTCGCGACCCCGGCGCCGCCGAGGCCGCGACCGCCTTCTCCGCCGGCCGCCGAGCCGCTGGCTACTCGACCGGCGAGCTTCCCATCTACGGCCCCGGCGACGACCGCGGAGGCCGTGCGGGCACGCCAAGCGCCCGAGGCCGGCGTGGCAGCGGCCTCGCGGAGGAGCCCAGTGGGCGCAAGGCACGCAAGCGGGGCAAGACCGCCGGCGAGACCGACGCGCCCAGCCCCGAGCAGCCCACCGACGAAGCCTCCCGCCAGCGCCGTGGCCTCTTCGGTCGACGGCGCTCCAGCCCACCGCCCGTCGAGCCCGCCGAGAAGCTGGACGTCCCCGCCCAGCGCGGCGGCCAGCCCCGCCCCGAGGTCCCGTTGAAGCCGCGCGACGAGGAGTACGTCGACTGGGTCAGCGGCCTCTCCGGCCGCGAGCCCGACCCTCGCGACCCGGCCCGCTGACCCTACGCTCGCGCTCGCCGCCGGTTCGGCTGTTGCAGGCTTTGTTCGCCAGATTGCGGACCAGATGTCGCCGAGTTTTGGCGCAGCGGGGCTCATTCGTATCGCGGCGCGTCCCGTCGGCGTTCGTACTCGGTGACCGTCGGGACGACGGGGAGCACGAGCAGCAGGATTAGGTACGCGACGCCAAGTAGCCCTCCGGAGAACAGAGTCAGCAGCAGTACGACGGTTCGGACCCAGTCGACGTCAAACTCGCCGTACGCCGCGATGCCGAGGCAGATGCCGCCAAACCATTTACCATCGTTGATCCTACAGAAGAACCGGCCACGCGCCCTCCCCTCTGGGGATGGTGGCGAAGGGCTGGCTGAGCTCACCGGCCCGAGCTCAGTTCAGGATCCGGCTGGTCGCGATGGCGGCGTACCCGCTCGCGCTCGGTTTCGGGGTACGGGAGAACGTCTCTCTGTCCACTGAGTGGAGTCCGAAGTGGAAGGTGTCGAAGCCGGCGGTCCACTCGAAGTTGTCCAGCAGGGTCCAGTGGCAGTAGCCGAGCACCGGTACGCCGTCGTCAATCACGTCGAGCAGGCCGGCCAGCGACGGTTCGATGAAGGCCGCCCGCAGGTCGTCGTCTTCGATGCCGATGCCGTGCTCGGTCACGAAAACCGGCACGCCGCTGATCTCGTGTGCGTACCGCACGGCGCCCTCAAGCGACGCGGTGTCGATCGCCGAGCCCAACTGGTTGAGGGTAGCCCCCTGCGGCGGCGGCAACAGCCCGTCGGCGTCGTAGACAGCGCTCTCGTAGTTCTGGACGCCGATGAAGTCGTCTTCGCGGGCCAGCCGCAGCCAGTGGTCGTACACCTCGGCACGCTTGCGGTCGCGCAGCGTCGCGTCGTCGCCCGCAACACGGTCGTCCACTATCGCGATGGACAAGCCCACGGCCAGGTCGGGCCGCCTAGCCTTGAGCGCTGCCCGGGCGGCGAGGTGGCCCGCCGTCATGCCATCCCGCATGGCGTCGAATTCTTCCGGCAGCATGATATTGCTGACCCGGTAGCGGGGCACGCCCGCGGCGGCGCTGGCCGCCTCCAGCATGGCCCGCTCCAACTTCCGGACGGATGCCGACAGGCCCACCCAGGACAGTAGCTGCGGCAGGTTCGGTTCGTTGAGCGTGACGGCCGCGGTGATCCGGTCACCGAAGTGATCCATCACCTTGTCGCAGTACCGGGCGAACAGCTCCGGTGCGGCGGGATCCAGCCAGCCGCCGCGCTTGGCGAACCAATGTGGACAGGTCATGTGGTTGACAGTTACCACCGGAGCGAGGCCCCGCTGGGAGCAGCTATCGACAATCGCCGCATAGTGGTCTAAAACCTCGCTGGAGAAGGTGCCCTCCCGCGGCTCGACCCTGGCCCACTCCACCGAGAACCGGAAGGCGCCCAGCCCCATGGCCTGAACCAGATCGAGGTCTTCCCGCCACAGTTCCCAACTGTTGCAGGCGCGGCCGGAGCGTTCGGCGAATACCGTCGGCTGGACGTTTTCCAAGAACCAGGTGTCGCTGCTGGTGTTATCCCCCTCGGTTTGGTGACCGGAGGTTGCGACACCGAAGAGGAAGCTGTCAGGGAAGCGCCTCATACGGCTCATCATCCCTCGACCGCCCCAAGATCGGACGCATTGATTCCGGCAGATATACGCGAGGCGCCGTCATTCGCCATGACAGCCGATGTCCACGGCCACCGCGCTAGCGAGCTTTCGGGCGGAGGGCGGTGTCTGTCTACAAGTCCCGCGCAGCCAGAGCAAGCACAAACCTGTGGGGCCGCCTCCCCAACGGAAGCGGCCCCACACCAAATCACGGCTTGCGGGCCACCACCACGCCGTTCGCGCCGGGGGCGTCGAAAAGCACCACATGCGCGTCGACGAAGCCGGCGTCCGTCAGCCACTCCTTGTACTCGGTCTCCGAGTAATTACGGCCGCCCTCGGTTTCGACCAGCATGTTCATGCCCATCAGAGCGGCCTCCGCCGGCCCGGTGCGGTCGGCGTTGAGCAGCAGCTCGGACACCACCACCGCACCGCCCGAGGGGAGGGCGGCGTAGCACTTCGCGAGCAGCTCGCGGTTTGTCGGCTCGTCCCAGTCGTGCAGGATCATGCTGAGCAGCACCACGTCGTAGCCGACGGGCAGCGTCTCGTCGTGCAGGAAGTTGCCCGCCACCGTGTCGACACGGTCGGCGAGTCCGGCCGCGGCGGCCTTCTCGGCGGCGATCGGCACCACGTGCGGCAGGTCGAAGACCGTGGCCCGCAGCCCGGGGTAGCGCCGGCACAGCTCGATCGGGTAGGCGCCGGAGCCACCGCCCACGTCCAGCAGCCGCGTGTGCGCACCGAAGTCGTACGCCTCGCCCAGCGCGCGGGCGGTGAAGATGGACGTCGAGTACATCGCCTCCCAGAAGAGCGCGAGGATCTGCGGGTCCTCAGTCTCGAACATCGACGCGTGCGTGTCCGGGTCCCAGGTCAGGGGCCGGTCGGTGCGCAGGGCGTCGCCGATCCGGTGCCAGGCGAGGTAGGTGCGCTTGTCGCAGTAGCGCACCTGGCCACCGAAGTAGTACGGCTTGCCGGCGACCAGGAACTCCTCGGCCAGCGCCGAGTTGCGGTAACCGTCGCCGTCGCGCTCCAGCAGGCCGAGCGAGGCGCACGCGGCGAACAGGAGGTCGGCGGGACGGTCGGCAAGGCCCAACTCAGCCGCTGCCTTCTCGACAGTGATGCTCTTGCCGCCGGCCAATCTGGTGAACAGGTCAAGCTCGACGGCAGCAGCGAACGTCTTGAAGCTCCAAAAACCGGACACGAGGCGCATGAGGGGAGTTGGCGTCAGCATTCGGACATGCTACAAAGCTCAACTAACGCAGTCATCCCCCACAATGTGAACTTTTTCGATCACTGCGCCAGTGGCAGGTAGACCTTCCCGCCGGCCTCCACGAACTCCTCGGACTTCTCCTTCATCCCCTTCTCCGCGTACGCCTTCAGCTCCTGCGTGATTTTCATCGAGCAGAACTTGGGGCCACACATCGAGCAGAAGTGGGCCGTCTTGGCGGGCGCGGCGGGGAGCGTCGCGTCGTGGTACGCGCGGGCGGTCTCCGGGTCAAGCGCCAGGTTGAACTGGTCCTCCCAGCGAAACTCGAAGCGCGCCTTGGAGAGCGCGTCGTCCCACGCCTGGGCGCGGGGATGCCCCTTGGCCAGATCGGCGGCGTGCGCGGCGATCTTGTACGCGATCACGCCGGCCTTCACGTCGTCGCGGTCGGGCAGGCCCAGGTGCTCCTTGGGCGTGACGTAGCAGAGCATCGCGGTGCCGTACATGCCGATCATCGCGGCCCCGATCGCCGAGGTGATGTGGTCGTACGCGGGCGCGATGTCGGTGGTCAGCGGCCCGAGCGTGTAGAACGGCGCCTCGTGGCACACCTCCTGCTGGAGGTCGACGTTCTCCTTGATCTTGTGCATCGGCACGTGGCCGGGGCCCTCGATCATCACCTGCACGTCGTGCTCCCACGCGACCTTCGTCAGCTCGCCGAGCGTGCGCAGTTCGGCGAACTGCGCCTCGTCGTTGGCGTCCGCGATCGAGCCGGGACGCAGTCCGTCACCGAGCGAGAACGTGACGTCGTACCGGGAAAGGATCTCGCACAGCTCGGCGAAGTTGGTGTAGAGGAAGTTCTCCTCGTGGTGCGCGAGGCACCAGGCCGCCATGATCGAGCCACCGCGGGAGACGATGCCGGTGACCCGGTCGACGGCGAGCGGCACGTACCGCATGAGCACGCCCGCGTGCACCGTCATGTAGTCGACGCCCTGCTCACACTGCTCGATGACGGTCTCCCGGAAGACCTCCCAGGAGAGCTTGACCGGGTCGCCACCGACCTTCTCCAGCGCCTGGTAGATGGGAACGGTGCCGATCGGCACGGCCGAGTTGCGGATGATCGCCTCGCGCGTCTCGTGGATCCGCTTGCCCGTGGACAGGTCCATCACGGTGTCCGCGCCCCACCGCGTGGCCCAGGTCAGCTTCTCCACCTCCTCGGCGATGGAGGAGGTGACCGCGGAGGTGCCGATGTTCGCGTTGACCTTCACGAGGAAGCGGCGCCCGATGATCATCGGCTCGGACTCGGGGTGGTTGACGTTGGCCGGCAGCACCGCCCGCCCGGCCGCGATCTCGTCGCGCACCAGCTCGGCCGAGACGTCTTCGCGGATCGCCACGAACTCCATCTCGGGCGTGACCACGCCGGCCCGCGCGTACGCCAACTGAGTCGGGCGGGAGCCGGCCAGCGGTGTGCCAGCGCCCCGCACCGGCGCGACGTCACCGCGCTCGGCGATCCACGGACCGCGCATTGGCGGCAGCCCGACCTCCGGGTCCGAACCGGGGCCGGACGTGTCGTACAGCCGGACCGGCGGCTCACCACCGGTCAGGTCCACCTCGGCGAACGGCACCCGCATGTCCGGGCGAGATCCCTCCACGTACACCTTGCGACGCACTGACATCGAACCTCCTACATCGACTTCCAATCGAGGTGATCGAGCGGCCCCGTGCCGCCGCCCAGCTTCCAGTCGCGGGCGCCGGCGAGTGCCCGTGCGACGTACTGCTTCGCGAACGTGAGCGCGTCCAGCACCTGGTCGCCCAGCGCCAGCCGCGCGGCGATCGCCGCCGAGAACGTGCAGCCCGTGCCGTGGGTGTTGGACGTGACGATGCGCGGGTATCGCAGGAAGCGGGTCCCCGCCTCCGTCCACACCGCGTCGACGGCCTCGTCGCCGGCCACCATGTCGCCGCCGGTCACCACCACGAACTTCGGCCCGCCCGCCGCCAGTTGCCCGGCCGCGCCCGCCATGTCGGTAGGCGTGGCGACCGGCCAGCCGACCAGGGCCGACGCCTCCTCCCGGTTGGGCGTGGCGACCAGCGCGTACGGCAGCAGCCGCTCGATCGCGCCCACCACGCCGAGGCGGCGCCCGCTGGAGGAGGCGAGCACGGGGTCGACGACCAGGTTGGGCAGCAGCCCCGCGCGGGCCTTGGCGAGCACGGCCGCGGCCACCTCGGCGGTGGCGAGCATGCCGGTCTTGGTCGCGGCCGGTGGCAGGTCGTCGAGGAGCGAGTTGAGCTGGGCGCTGGCGACATTGCCCGGCATCGGGTAGACGTCCTGCACGCCGCGCGTGTTCTGCGCGGTGGCGGCGGTGACGACCGACGTGCCGTACACGCGCAGCGCCGCGAAGACCTTGAGGTCGGCCTGGATGCCGGCGCCCCCGCCCGAGTCGGAGCCGGCGATGGTGAGCGCGATCGGAGGTGTCATGACCACACCCCACCCCGGCCGGCGGGGGTTTTGACGGACAGCGTCGCACTGCTCAGGTCACGAACCACCGCCGCCGGGTCGTCCGCCCGCATCACCGCGCCCATCACGGCGACTCCGGCGGCACCGGCGGAGAGGCAGCCGGCCGCGTTCTGCGGTGTGATCCCGCCGAGCGCGAGCACCGGCGCGGGCGAGCGGGCCACCAGCCGCGCGAGGCCGTCGAGCCCCAGCGGAGGGCCGTATCCGGGCTTCGACGGCGTCGGGAAGACCGGCGACACCATCGCGTAGTGCTCGCGCGACAGCCGCGACAGCTCGCCCTCGTCGTGGCACGATCGCCCGACGAGCGCCAGCTCCGGCGGCGGATACGGCCCCGCCGCCGCCAGGTGCACCGCGCTCCCGCCGAGCGGGTCCGGCCCCGCCACGATCAGCCGACCACCAACATCCGCGAGCACCGCGCGCAGGGCCTCCGCCAGCGCCGCACGCTCATCGGGCGGCATGTCCTTCTCCCTGAGTACGACCCAGCGGGCCCCGCCCTCGACAGAGGCCGCGACGGTCTCCACGAGCGGCCGGCGCGCCATCCGCCGGTCGGTGAGCACGACTATCCCGTGTGGACTCACAGGTCCGGCCTGCCTTCGTCCGGCGTGGACGCGAGCGCGTGGAAGCGCCGCGGGATCCGCCCCGCCCGCGCCGCGAGCCGCCCCGCCTCGATCGCGTGCCGAATCGCCGCCGCCATCCGCACCGGATCGGCGGCACGGGTGATCGCGCTGGCCGCCATCACCGCGTCGCAGCCCAGCTCCATGGCGAGCGCGGCGTCCGAGGCGGTGCCGATGCCCGCGTCGAGGATCACCGGCAGGTCGACCGACTGGCGGATCAGCTGGATGTGGTGCGGGTTGGAGAGGCCCAGCCCAGAGCCGATCGGCGAGCCGGCCGGCATCACCCCCGCGCACCCCGCGTCGGCCAGGCGGCGGGCCAGCACCGGGTCGTCGGTGGTGTACGGCAGCACCTGGAACCCGTCCGCCACCAGCTCCTCGGCCGCCCGCAGCAGCTCCACGCCGTCCGGCAGCAGTGTGCGCTCGTCGCCGATCACCTCGAGCTTCACCCACGGCGTCTCGAACGCCTCGCGCGCCAGGTGGGCGACCTTGACCGCCTCCCGCGCGGTGTAGCAGCCGGCGGTGTTGGGCAGGACGCGTACGCCGCAGCGCTCCAGCATGTCGAGCAGGCCGCCGTTCATCGTGGCGGCGGTGTCGACCCGGCGGAGGGCCACGGTGACCAGCTCGGTGCCGCTCTCCTTGATCGCCCGCTCAAGGATGTCCAAATTGGACGCTCCACCGGTGCCCATGATCAGCCTTGAGCGCAGCTCCACGCCCGCGATCTTCGGAACTCCGCCGTTCAATGCCATGTCAGCCCCCTTGGGCCGCGGTCAGCACCTCGACCTGGTCGCCCTCGCGCAGCGCCGCGCCCGGCCAGCCGGCCCGCGGCACCACCTCGCCGTTGACCGCGACCGCGACGCCCCGCGCCACCGTGGTCACCGCCCGGACCACGTCCGCGACGGTCGCCCCGTCGGGCAGGGCGTGCGCGCTGCCGTTCACCACTACCTTCATGCGAACCTCCCAGGCGCGAACGGCCCCAACATCGGATCCGGCACTCCCGTCTCCACCAGGTCGGCGACGAGATCGGCGGTGACCGGGGTGAGCACGATGCCGTGCCGGTAGTGGCCGGTCGCCACGATCACGCCCTCGCCCACCGCCCCGATCAGCGGCGCGTTGTCGGGCGTACCGGGGCGGTGGCCGGCGATCGCCTCGACCAGCTCGTACTCGTTGATCTCCGGCACCAGGTCGGCGGCGGCGCGCAGCAGCTCGCTCACACCGCCGGCGGTGACGTGCGCGTCAGTGCGCTCCTCCACGGTCGCGCCCACGACCACCTCCCCGTCGAGCCGCGGTACGAGGTAGGCGTGACGGCCGTCCGCGTACCCGCGAATGACGTGGGAGAAGCCCGGCGGCTGGTGGCCGGGCGCGCGGAGGCGGAGGATCTGGCCCTTGACCGGACGGACCGGAACCCCGGCGACGGCGGCCGAGCCGGTGCCGGCCGCGACGACGGTGATCCGCGCGGGGCGCGGCTCGCGGACGATGGCCGCGCCGGCCGAGGTCGCCGCGCCGCGGAGTGCGGGCACGAGCCGGCGCGGGTCGACCTGGTGGTCGTCGGGCGCGTACGCGCCACCGCGCACGCGCGGCGAGAGCAGGGGCTCGCGGTCGCGCAGCTCGCCCGGTCGCTGTGGCGTGATCGGGAGTCCGAGACTTTCCTGGTACACGCGCAGCCGCTCGACCTCGGCCAGATCGTCGCCGGTCAGCGCGACGACGAGCGTGCCGCTCGCGCGGTAGCCGATCTCCTCCGCGCCCAGCTCGGCGGCGAAGCCCGGCCACCGCCGCGCCGACTCGACGAGGAGGGCGGTGAGCGCGCCCTCGCCGAAGTAGGACTCGGAGACCGGCCCGAGCATGCCGGCGGCCGCGTGCCACGCGCCGGGCAGCCCGTCGTCGGCCACCTCCACCGTCATGCCCCGCGCGGCGCACCGCCAGGCGATCGCCAGCCCGATGGGGCCGGCGCCGACGACGGTGACGTCGTTCATCGGAGGGCGTCCCAGAGTTTCCTGGTGGCCTCGACCGGATCCGGTGCGCCGGAGAGCGCGCCGATCACGGCCACGCCGTGCGCGCCCGCGGCCCGCAGATCCGGTATCCGCTCGGCCGTCACCCCCGCGATCGCGATCACGGGAACGCCCGCCGCGCCGGCCACCGCCGCGACCCCCTCGATCCCGATCGGTGGCGGGAGGCCGTCCTTGGTCGTGGTCGCGTACGCCGGCCCGACGCCCAGGTAGGTGGCGCCGGCGTCGACGGCCGCCTTCGCGCTCGCCGGCTCGCGCGCGGTCGCGCCGAGGATCGCCCGCGGCCCGAGCACGCGCCGCGCTGCCTCGACCGGCAGGTCGAGCGCGCCCACGTGCCCACCGTCCGCTCCCACGGCCAGCGCGATGTGCAGGCGGTCGTTGACCAGGCAGGTCGCCCCGGCTTCGGCGCAGAACGCCCTTACCCGCGTGGCCAGGTCGTATGCGTCGCGGTCGGTCGCCTCGTCCTCCACGCGCACCTGCACCGCGAGCCCCGCGCCGGCGACGGCGAGCGCGGCGGCGACGACTGCCAGCGGGTCACGGCCCGGACGGGTGTCGGTGATGAGATGTAGCCGAGGAAACGGCCGCATGCAGCACTCCTCCCTGCGCCGGCATTACCCGGATCAGGTTCGACGGTCGAGGGCTGCATGCCCTCCTCTCAGCCCGGTGCACCGGGCTCCCGTGGGTCACTCCTTCGGCGAGAGTACGACGCCGTCAACGCCCTCGTAAAGAGGAGCACGCATGAGACGCCGGTTACGCCGCCGTGTGTGGAGGATGTCCCACCGCGGGTCAGGCTACGTCGACTGTGGTGCGTACCGTGGCCTGGTTGAGGTCGTCCAGCCGGATTGTGAGGCTGAGTTCCCACTCGCCGGGGTAGGGGAAGGTGATCGCGCCAATGCCCTGGTTGTCGCGGATGGAGACGACATCGTTCGGGATCGGCGGGATGCCCTTCTCCGGGAGCGCGGCGGTCACCTTCCACTCGGCGACGCTGACCGGCTTGCCCTGCGGCGTGTAGACGAACGCGTGCAGCGTGTTGTTCTCGCCGAGCTGCACCGGAAAGATCTCGAACTGCACCGAGAAGATGTCGCTGTTGAGCGTCGTGGAGTAGCCCACCGCCTCGGCGGCGGCCCGCGCCTCGATGTCGGCCGAGCGCCCCGGCGTGGTCTGCACGAGCACCGAGCTGGCCGCGAGCACCACGGCCGCCAGCCCCAGCTCCGCCGCGACCAGCCGGCCCAGCCGGTCGGGCGAGCGGCGCAGCACGAGCCGCCGGGAGAAGAAGGCGACCGCCAGCACCGCGCCGAGCAGGGCCACCTTGACGAGGATGAGCTGGCCGTACCGCGTGTCGAGCAGCGCGCCCGGCCCACCGATCTCGACGACCGCCTGCACCACGCCGCCGAGTACCAGCCAGCAGATCGCGACCGCCGCCCAGCGGGACCAGACCGGCAGTACGACACCGAGCACGCGGCGGTCCGCCCAGCCCTGGCGCAGTACGAAGCCGACCAGCACCACCAGGCCGCCGAGCCACACCGCCATGCTCGCCAGGTGCACCGCGTCCGCGACCGCCGAGACGGGCGGCACCGGCGAGGCGGCCGCGTGCCCGGCGAGCGGCCAGGTGAGCAGGCCCAACGCGCCGAGCAGCACCAGCGGCAGCGGTGACCGCCGCGCCGAGGTGCCGCCGCCTTCTCGTGCCGAGGTGCCGCCGGCCGGTGGTCGAGGGGTCGCGGGCGGCTGGTCGTCCGGGGGCAGCCCAGCGCCGCCCGACACGCCAGCGCCCACCGCGACCGCGGCACGCACCGGAGGCCGGGCCACCACCGTCAGCGGGGCGCGCAGTGGCGGGCTCGTCCGGAGCAGCAGCACGACCGCGGCCAGCACCGCGAGCCGTACGCCCAGCCAGAGGCCGAACCCGCTCGTCGCCACGTCACGCAGCTCGCCGACCGACACGTCGAACGGCCCGGCGCCGGAGGTGTACGGCGCCTGCAACCAGAACGTGCCGAGCGTGCTCACCAGCACCAGACCGAGCCCGATCCGCACCAGCCGCAGGGGGCCGCGGGTCGGCGTGCGGCGGGGCCACAGGACCGCGAGGAAGAGCAGCGGCCCGACGACGAGCGTGAGCCCGACGTAGCCGGCGTACTTGGCGGTCGCCAGCAGCACGGCCACCGAGGGGTCGTCCTCCAGCGCCTTCGGAGCGGTCTGCGAGGGCGCGCCGACCGAGAACATGAAGCCGCCGGAGAGCGGATGCCCGTCGGCCGAGATGATGCGGTAGCTGACCAGGTACGTGCCGAGCGGCCGGTCGGCGACCCGTACATCCAGTGTGAGCGTGCCGCCGGAGGCTACCGGATCACCGGTGTTGATCCGCTTGCCGTCCGGGGCGATCACCTGCGTGCGGCCCGGGATCACCCGCACCGGCTCGTTGAACGTGAGCGACACCTTGGTCGGCGACGAGCCGATCACCGAACCCTGCTCGGGCGTGGTCGAGACGAGTGCCGCGTGCGCGCTGGCCGGGGCGGCGGGCACGAGGATGGCCAGGCACAGCCCAGCGAACAGCGCGGCCAGCCACCGTCTCATGCACAGTGGTTCGGATCTGGGCGCCGGATGGTTCAATCCCAGACCGGCTCGGGCGACTCCTTCACCTCGCCGTCGCCGCCGAAGACCACGAACCGGTCGAACGAGCGCGTGAACCACCGGTCGTGCGTCACCGCCACCACCGTGCCGGCGAACGCAGCCAGCCCCTCCTCCAGCGCCTCCGCCGACGCCATGTCGAGGTTGTCGGTGGGCTCGTCGAGCAGCAGCAGCGTGGCGCCCGACAGCTCCAGCAGGAGTACGAGGAAGCGCGCCTGCTGCCCGCCGGAGAGCGTGCCGAACCGCTGGTCGCCCTGCCCGGCCAGGTCGTACCGGTTGAGCGCCTTCATCGCGGCGTGCCGGTCCATCCCGTCGCGGTGGTCGTCGCCGCGCCACAGGATCTCGACCGGCGTCTGCTCCTGAAGGTCGGGGCGGTCGTGGGTCTGCGAGAAGTGCCCGGCGCGCACCCGGGCACCGAGCCGTACCTGACCCTCGTGGGCGACCGGCGCATGCACCACCCCGTCCACCGGCGAGATGCCGGCGAGCAGCCGCAGGAAGTGCGACTTGCCGGTGCCGTTGGCGCCCAGCACCGCGACCCGGTCGCCGTACCAGATCTCCAGGTCGAAGGGGTAGGTGAGCCCGTCGAGCTCGAGCTGCTCGCACATCACCGCCCGCTTGCCGGTGCGCCCGCCGGTGAGGCGGATCCGGATGTCCTGGTCGCGCGGGGGCAGTGGCGGCGGTCCCGCCTCCTCGAACTTGCGCAGCCGGGTCTGCGCGGCCTGGTAGCGCGAGGCCATGCCGTCGTTGTACGCGGCCTTCTGCTTGTACATCAGCATCAGCTCGCGCAGCTTCTGGTGCTCCTCGTCCCAGCGCCGGCGCTGCTCCTCCAGCCGGTCGTGCCGGGCAGCACGGGCCTCGTGCCACGACGCGAAGCTGCCGGGATGGACCCACGCGCTGCCGCCCTCGACCGCGACGACCCGGTCGGCTGTCTGGGCGAGCAGCTCGCGGTCGTGCGAGACGTACAGCACGGACTTGGCCGACTCGCGCAGCCGCTCCTCCAGCCACCGCTTGCCCGGCACGTCGAGGAAGTTGTCCGGCTCGTCGAGCAGCAGCACCTCGTCGGTGCCGCGGAGCAGCAACTCCAGGGCGAAGCGCTTCTGCTGGCCGCCGGAGAGGGTGCGGACCGGGCGGTCGCGCACCTCGTCCCACGGCTTGCCGAGCACCAGCGTCGCCACGGTGTCGAAGAGGACCTCGGCGTCGTAGCCGCCGGTCTCACCCCAGGCGGCCAGCGCGTTCGCGTACGCGATCTGCTTGCGCTCGGCCGGGTCGGCGTGGACCGCGGCCTCGGCGGCGGCAAGCCGCTCGCCCGCCGCGCGCAGGGTCGGCGGCGCGAGCGAGAGGGCCATGTCGCGGAGCGTGGTCTCGTCACCGATCATGCCGATGAACTGCCGCATCACGCCCAGCCCGCCGGCTCGCGCGATCCCGCCGGTCACCACCGGGAGGTCACCGGCGACCATGCGCAGCAACGTGGTCTTGCCGGCGCCGTTGGGACCGACGAGCGCCACCTTCGCACCCTCGCCGACCCGGAACGAGACGTCGTGGAACAGCTCCCGGCCGTCGGGGAGCGTGTGTCCGACACCGGCGACGTCCACATAGCCCACGCCGGCATCCTCCCCGATGGGCGACCGCTCGGTCACCCGACTTTCAGCACGCGGTACCCCTTCTGGCTCGCGTGCCGGGCCACCTCGTGGCCGCGCTCCTCCAGCCACCGCTGGAGCGAGTCGCCGCCGAGGTGCCGCGCGACGACCAGCCACGCCACACCGCCCAGCGCCAGCCGTGGCAGCCACCGGTCGAGCATCGTGTGCAGCTCCGCCTTGCCAATGCGGATCGGGGGGTTGGTCCAGATCTCCGCGAACCGCACCTCCTCCGGCACCTCGTCGGGCGCGGCCACACGCACGTTGGTGGCGCCGGCGCGGGCCGCGTTCTCGGCGGCGAGCGCGCGGGCCCGCTCGTTGACGTCGACCGCGTACACGGTCGCGCCCGGCGCCGACCTGGCCAGCACGCAGGCGATCGGGCCGTAGCCGCAGCCCAGGTCCAGGAGGGGACCGGCGGCTCCGGCCGCCGGCAGGGGGGCTTTCCGCAGGAGTACGGCCGTGCCCGGGTCGAGCCGGTCGGCGGAGAAGACGCCGCCGGCGGTGACGAGCGCGTACTCCCGCCCGCCGGCGGTGAACTCGACGTCTCGGCGGCGCTCGCCCACGCTCGGCTGAGCGCTGAAGTAGTGCTCTCCGGTCACGGCGAGCATTCTCACACGCGCTCGCGCACAGTCTGGAAGTTCCCTCTTCCGGGGATCTGTCCGGCTATTGCCATATCTGGTGAAACGTGGTCTATTAGCGTGTCCGGCATGGTTCAAGGGCGTTCGTATGGATCCGCCGGCCGTCACGCGCACACGGGTCCCCGCCACGCCCGCCCCAGCTCCGTCTCGGAGCTGCTCGCCCGCCCGCAAAAGCGCACCTGGCAGGCTTTCACCACCGGCCTGGGGGTCTTCGCGATGCTGGCGGTCTGCGGGCTGAGCTCGTTCTTCATCGTGGCGGACGAGCGGCAGGGGCGAGACGCCCAGGCGTCCGGGGCGGCGCCGCCGGTCACCGTGCTTCGCGACATCAGCTCCCGCGAAGACGACCCGGCGCCGCTCACGGTCGCCGAGGTGTTTCCGGGGCAGGAGGTCACCGCCGACCCGGCGCGGCCGCCGTACCGCGTGCTCAAGACCCAGCTCCACCGACGCTGCTCCACCGGCGCCAGCGGCGAGATCGGCAAGCTCCTCACCGACCTCGGCTGCGACCAGGTGGTACGCGCGACGCTGCGCTCGCCGACCGGCGCCTACCTGGTCACCGCCGGCATCTTCAACCTGGACGACGCCGAGGGCGCGAACTGGGCCCACGAGAAGATCAAGCCGATGCTCGACGGCGAGCGCGGTCGCTTCGAGGGCATGGTCGCCGGCAAGGGCACCGAGGCGATCGCCCTCTCGTCGGCCCACGTGGGTTGGCACGTGCGCGGCCACTACCTCGTGTACTGCGTGACCGCCCGCGCCGACGCCCGGCCGGTGGCCCAGAACGACACCGAGGCCGGGCAGATCCTCGCCGACATGATCGAGCTGTACCTGAGCGGGACCGTGCTGGAGAAGCGGGCGGTCGTGTCAGCCCCGTAGCCGGCGGGTCAGTTCGGCGCGGCTCGCGTACTCCTCCGGGTCTTCCGGATAGCCGACGGCCACCAGCGTCAGCCCGTGCGCCGGCGCCACCGTCACCTCGCTGGAGCGCTCGCGGCGGCTGAGCAGGCTCGCCGGCCAGTCCACCGGGCGGCGGCCGTCACCGGCGGTGAGCATGGCCCCCACCAGGCTGCGCACCATCGCCTGGCAGAACGCGTCGGCCTGCACCGTCGCCACCAGCGTGCCGTCCGGGTCACGCCGCCAGTCGAGGCGCGTGATCGCCCGGATCGTGGTGGCGTTCTCCTTGCGCTTGCAGTACGCCGCGAAGTCGTGCTCCCCGAGCAACCCCTTCGCGGCGGCGTTGAGCGTGTCCACATCGAGCGGTCGGGGCCAGGCGAGCGTGTCGACGCGGCGCAGCGGCTCGGCGCCGTACGGCGCGTCGGTCACCCGGTACTCGTACCGCCGGAACGTCGCGGAGAAGCGGGCGTCGAAGTCTCCCGGCACCTCGCGGACGGCACGGATCCGCGCGTCGGGCGGCATCAGCCCGGCGAGCCGGCGTACGAGCGTGGGCGCCAGCCGGATCCACTCCTCGTCCGGCACGTCGACGTGGCACACCTGGCCCGTGGCGTGTACGCCCGCGTCGGTACGCCCGGCGACCGTGAGCCCGGTGGCCTCGCCCGCGCCGAAGAGCCGTTGCAGCGCCTCGGCGAGTACCCCGGCCACCGTGCGCCGCTCCGGCTGCGCCGCCCAGCCGGAGAAGGCGGTGCCGTCGTACGACACGTCCAGCCGTAGCCGGGTCAACGCCCACCTTTCGTTCGCGACTGCGGGGCTCGCGTGCGGGCCAACGCGGGCGCCCCGAGCCGTCGAAGCTCACTCCTCGCGCTCACAGCGCCCACCTTTCGTTCGCGACTGCGGGGCTCGCGTGCGGGCCAACGCGGGCGCCCCGAGCCGTCGAAGCTCACTCCTCGCGCTCACAGCGCCCACCTTCCGTTCGCGACTGCGGGGCTCGCGTGCGGGCCAACGCGGGCGCCCCGAGGCCGTCGAAGCTCACTCCCATCTGCCCTCCCGAACGAACCAGGGCGCCCCTCACCATGTGAGGGACGCCCTGGTCATCGTGCTTGCCGCTGGTCAGTCCTTGACCTCGTCCTTGGCGCCCGGCGCGTCGGCGTCGGTGGCCTCGGACGTGGTGTCGGTGTCGGCGTCCGCCTTCGCCGACGCGGTCGGCTCCTCGTCCTCCGGGGCCAGCGCCTCGACCTTGTCCCGCTGGGCCGTGGCCTTGCGGGCGGTCTTCTTCGCGGCCTTGGCCGGCGCCTCGGCGACCACCAGCTCCTCGACCAGCTCGATGATCGCCATCGGCGCGGCGTCACCCTTGCGCGGACCGGTCTTCACGATCCGGGTGTAGCCGCCGTTGCGGTTGGCGTAGCGCGGCGCGATCTGGTCGAACAGCTCGAAGACCACGTCCTTGTCCCGGACCACGGTCAGCACGCGCCGCCGGGAGTGCAGGTCACCGCGCTTGGCCTTGGTGATCAGCTGCTCGGCGAGCGGCCGCAGCCGCCGCGCCTTGGTCTCGGTGGTCGTGATCTTTCCGTGCCGGAACAGCGACGTGGCCAGGTTGGCCAGCATCATCCGCTCGTGCGCGGGGCTGCCGCCGAGGCGGGCGCCCTTCGTGGGCGTGGGCATGGTCAGGTGCTCCTCGTAAGTGGCGGCAGCCGGTTAGAGCTGCTCGGTCTCGCGGTAGTCGTCGGAGTCGTAGTCCACCTCACCGAAGGAGTCCACGACGTGCGCCGGGTCGAAGTTGGGAGCCGAGTCCTTCAGCCCCAGACCCATCCCGGCGAGCTTCATCTTGACCTCGTCGATGGACTTCTGACCGAAGTTCCTTATATCGAGGAGGTCCGCCTCCGTGCGGCCGATCAGCTCGCCGACGGTGTTGATGCCCTCGCGCTTGAGGCAGTTGTACGACCGGACGGTCAGGTCGAGCTCCTCGATCGGCAGCGCCAGGTCGGCAGCGAGCTGCGCGTCCTGCGGCGACGGGCCGATGTCGATGCCCTCGGCGGTCTCGTCGAGCTCACGGGCCAGGCCGAAGAGCTCGACCAGCGTGGAGCCGGCCGACGCGAGTGCGGTGCGCGGGCCGATCGACGCCTTGGTCTCGACGTCGATGATCAGCCGGTCGAAGTCGGTGCGCTGCTCGACACGGGTCGCCTCGACGCGGTAGGTCACCTTGAGCACCGGCGAGTAGATCGAGTCGACCGGGATGCGGCCGATCTCCGCGCCAGCCTGCTTGTTTTGCGCCGCGGTGACGTAGCCGCGACCCCGCTCGACGGTCAGCTCCATGTCGAGCCGGCCCTTGCCGTTGAGGGTGGCGAGCTTGAGGTCCGGGTTGTGCACGGAGACGCCGGCCGGGGGCTGGATGTCACCGGCGGTGACGTCGCCCGGGCCCTGCTTGCGCAGGTACATGCTGACCGGCTCGTCGTGCTCCGAGCTGACGCACAGCTCCTTGACGTTCATGACCAGCTCGACCACGTCCTCCTTGACACCGGGGATCGTGGTGAACTCGTGCAGCACGCCGTCGACCTTGATGGACGTCACCGCCGCGCCCGGGATGGACGACAGCAGCGTACGGCGCAGGGAGTTGCCGAGCGTGTAGCCGAAGCCGGGCTCGAGCGGCTCGATGGTGAACCGCGAACGGGTCTCGCTGATCGACTCCTCGGAGAGGGTCGGCCGCTGGGTGATGAGCACTGTGTTTCTTCCTTCTGTCGGGGCTGCCCGCTATATGACAGCCGCCCACTGAACGGCCGGCGCGCCAGGGCGGCGCGCCGGCCACAAGCCTTACTTCGAGTAAAGCTCGACGATCAGCTGCTCCTGGACCTGCGTGTCGATGACCTGCCGGGCCGGGAGGGTGTGCACGAGGATCTTCATCTGGCTGGGGATGGGCTCCAGCCAGGCCGGGACCATCTTCGAGCCGGCCTCCGCCTGGGCCACGATGAAGGGAGTCATCTCCTTCGACTTCGCGCGCACCTCGACGATGTCGTGCTCCTTGACCCGGTAGGAAGGAATGTCGACCTTCTTCCCGTTGACCAGGAAGTGCCCGTGCTTGACGAGCTGGCGGGCCATGTCGCGAGACTTGGCGTAGCCGGCCCGGTAAACGACGTTGTCGAGCCGCGACTCCAGGATCTGGAGCAGCACCTCACCGGTCTTGCCCGGCTTGTGCACGGCCTCGTCGTAATAGCCACGGAACTGCTTCTCCAGCACGCCGTACACACGGCGGGCCTTCTGCTTCTCGCGGAGCTGGAGCAGGTACTCCCCCTCCTTGGTGCGGCCGCGGCCGTGCTGCCCGGGCGGGAACGGCCGGGACTCGAACGGGCACTTCGGACCGTCGCACTTGCTGCCCTTGAGGAACAGCTTCATCTTCTCCCGCCGGCAACGGCGGCAGTCAGCACCGGTGTAACGAGCCATCTCTCTTCGTTCTCCCTCAGACCCGGCGACGCTTCGGCGGACGGCACCCGTTGTGCGGCTGCGGCGTGACGTCGGCGATCTGGCCGACCTCAAGCCCGACGGCCTGCAGCGAACGGATAGCGGTCTCCCGGCCGGAGCCCGGGCCCTTCACGAACACATCGACCTTGCGCATGCCGTGCTCCATGGCCCGGCGGGCGGCCGCCTCGGCGGCCAACTGTGCGGCGAACGGGGTCGACTTGCGGGAGCCCTTGAAGCCCACCTGACCGGCGGACGCCCAGGAGATCACCGCACCGGTCGGGTCCGTGATCGAGACGATGGTGTTGTTGAAGGTGCTCTTGATGTGCGCCTGCCCGTGGGCGACGTTCTTGCGTTCCTTGCGCCGGACCTTCTTGACTGCGGCCCCGGCGCGAGCCTTCGGTGGCATATGTGTGTGCGCTCCTAATTACTTCTTGCCGGGCTTCTTCTTGCCGGCGACGGTCCGCTTCGGACCCTTGCGAGTGCGTGCGTTGGTGCGGGTCCGCTGCCCACGGACCGGAAGCCCGCGGCGGTGGCGGATGCCGGCGTAGCAGCCGATCTCGACCTTGCGGCGGATGTCTGCGGCAACCTCGCGGCGCAGGTCACCTTCGACCTTGAAGTTGGCCTCGATGTAGTCACGGAGCTGAACGAGCTCTTCGTCCGTGAGGTCCTTGGCGCGCTTGTCGGGGCTGATGCCGGTCGCGGTCAGCGCCTCGATGGCGCGGGTCCGACCGACCCCGAAGATGTAGGTGAGCGCGATCTCCATCCGCTTTTCGCGGGGAAGGTCGACGCCGACTAGACGTGCCATGTGCGGGCGTGCTCCTCAATGGTGTTCGCGGAGGTCTGTGCCCGTCCCACCCCACCTGCCCGGGTGGGCCCCGGCCTCCGACCGAGGGTCAGCCACGAGTCGCGCCGTATACCGGCGGGTTGCGCGGCTGGGACGAGCGTCTTCTGTTGGGGGTGCGTCAGCCCTGGCGCTGCTTGTGGCGCGGGTCACTGCAGATGACCATGACCCGGCCGTGCCGGCGGATGACCCGGCACTTGTTGCAGATCCTCTTGACGCTCGGCTTGACCTTCACGGTTGGCCTTTACTTCCGGTGGTCGGCTCGACGATCACTTGTAGCGGTAGACAATGCGCCCGCGGGTGAGGTCGTACGGCGAAAGCTCGACGACGACCCGGTCCTCCGGCAGGATGCGGATGTAGTGCTGCCGCATCTTGCCGCTGATGTGGGCCAGCACCTTGTGGCCGTTGGCGAGCTCCACCCGGAACATCGCATTCGGGAGTGGCTCGATGACCCGGCCCTCGATCTCGATGGCCCCGTCCTTCTTGGGCATGTCCTCCGCTGTCCTGACGTCGGGTTCTTCGGACAGGCTCGCACCGTCTTACACGAGTGAGGAATCACCCGCGCCAGCCGCGGCTCCGGCGCTCCCACAGAAGCGCGTGGTGGGCATGCCGGAGTGGACGCTGCGCGCCAGCTAGTCAGTGTACGCCGGCTCATGTATCGACAGCAAACCGAGCCATCCAGGCCCGCGACGGGCTCCCGCCGGCCGCGTCAGTGGTGCCCGCCGCGCTTTCGAGCCTGCTTTTCGGCCCACTGCTGCGGCTCGCCCCGGCTCAGCCCGGCGATCGTCACGGCGACGAGGATGGCGCCCCACGGGCCGCCCACCCACATGGGCCAGAAGTACACAAGGTCGACGGTGGAAATGCACACCAGAAGCCAGACCACCACATTGACGCCAACAACGGCAGCCCAGGTGCCCCAGAGCGCGGCGAGCCAGCGAGGCACGACGCCGGGCGTCACGGCGGGCGGGGGCACCGGCGCCTGGGGCGGCGATGTGTGGGCCAGCCGGGAGCGGCTCATCGGCACGACGCCGGGCAGGTCGGCGAGGAGGCGGTCGAGGTCAGCGTAGGTCTTGGCCCGGTATGCCTCGGCGACCCGCTCGTCGAACTCGTGCAGCTCCAGCCGCCCCTCGTTGAGCGCGGTGCGCAGCCGCTCCACGACGGCTTCGCGGTCGGTGTCGGCGGCGCGCAGCCGGTCCCGCTGATCCATGAGTACGAGCATCCCACTCACCGGACACGTCCGGCTACATCAGCCGCCCCCTGGCTGGACCCTGACAAGTCCGCTCCGTGGGGGCACTCCCCGCCACCGAGGTGCCTCCCACGGCGCTGAGAGGCTCCTACAGCGGCGCTGAGACGCGCTCCTATGCCGGCGCGGGCTGGCGCGCGGTGACGAGGGAGCCGAGGCGTTTCCGGCCGCCGTCCGGCGCGGTGAGTACCCACACGCCGTCGTCCAGGAGCGCCATCGAGTGCTCGACGTGCGCGGCCACCGAGCCGTCGCGGGTCACCACCGTCCAGCCGTCGTCGAGCTCCTTCGTCTTGGGTGATCCAATGGTGATCATCGGCTCGATCGCGAGGGCGAGCCCGGGCACCAGCCGTGGCCCCCGCCCCGGGCGCCCGTGGTTGAGCACGTGCGGGTCCTGGTGCATCTCGGTGCCGATACCGTGGCCGCCGTAGCCGTCGACGATGCCGTACCGCCCACCGGAGCGCCGCACCGCCGCCTCGACCGCGAACGAGATGTCGGTCAGTCGCCCGCGCCCCGAGGCGGATCCCCGCGCGGCGGCGGCGATGCCGGCCCACATCGCGTCTTCGGCGACCTCGGCCATGCGGAGCAGTTCGGGACGTACCTCACCGACCGGCACCGTGATCGCCGCGTCGCCGTGCCAGCCGTCCAGCACCGCGCCGCAGTCGATCGAGATGAGGTCGCCCTCCCGCAGCACCTGCCGCGGCGAGGGGATGGCGTGCACGACCTGCTCGTTGACCGAGGAGCAGATCGACGCCGGGTATCCGTGGTAGCCCTTGAACGACGGCACCGCGCCCGCCTCCCGGATCACGGACTCGGCCAGCGCGTCGAGGTCGGCGGTGGAGACCCCGGGTGCGACCGCCTCGCGCATCCGGGCCAGCGCGGCGGCCACGACCAGGCCGGCAGCCCGCATCTTGTCGATCTGCGCGGGGGTCTTCAGTTGGATGAGCTGGTGGCGCGGCATGGTTTCGAGGCTAACGGCAAGGCCGGCCCCCGCTCAGCGAGGGCCGGGCAACGGAAGCGTCAGCCGCCGTACGACCGCAGCGCGTCGATCGCGCGGACCGTGACATCCTCGACCGGACCGGTGGCGTCGATGCCGACCAGCTTGTTTTGCGCGCCGTAGTAGTCGACCAACGGCGCGGTCTTCTCCGCGTACTCCTCCAGGCGCCTGGCGATCGTCTCCGCCTTGTCGTCGTCGCGCTGGAAGAGCTGCGCGCCGCAGCGGTCGCAGACGCCGTCGCGGGAGGTGGGGTCGAACTCGACGTGCCAGATCTTGCCGCAGCCCCGGCAGGTGCGCCGGCCGGAGAGCCGCCGGATCACCTCGTCGTCGTCGACCACCAGCTCCATGACCAGGTCGAGCGCGGTGCCGAGGTCGGCCAGCAGCTTGTCGAGCGCGTTGGCCTGCGGGACCGTCCGCGGGAAGCCGTCGAGCAGGAACCCGTCGGACGCGTCCGGCTCGGCCAGCCGCTCGCGGACCATGTTGATGGTCACCTCGTCGGGGACGAGCTGACCCGCGTCCATGTAGCGCCTGGCCTCCACGCCGAGTGGAGTGCCCTGGGAGACGTTGGCACGGAAGATGTCTCCCGTGGAGATCTTGGGCACGGCCAGGTGGGCGGCGATGAACTCGGCCTGGGTCCCCTTACCCGCCCCGGGAGGACCGACCAGTACGAGGCGCATCTACCGCAGGAACCCTTCGTAGTTCCGCTGCATCAGTTGGCTCTCGATCTGCTTCACGGTCTCCAGACCCACACCAACCATGATGAGGACGGCGGTGCCACCGAACGGGAAGTTCATGTACTGGCTGCTGTCCAGCCAGATGAAGAAGAAGTTCGGCAGGATCGAGATCAGGCCAAGGTACATGGCGCCGGGAAGGGTGATCCGGCTAAGGATGAAGTCCAGGTACTCGGCAGTGGGCTTGCCCGGACGGATACCCGGGACGAAGCCGCCGTACTTCTTCATGTTCTCCGCGACCTCGGTCGGGTTGAACGTGATCGACACGTAGAAGTACGTGAAGAAGATGATCAGGAAGAAGTAGACGACGATGTACACCCAGTCGGCCGGGTTGGCCAGGTGGTTCTGCACCCACGCCTCAAACGAGTTGAGGTCGTTGGGGTCGCCGAACTGGAGTGCCAGCTGCGGCAGGTAGAGCAGCGACGACGCGAAGATGACCGGGATGACACCCGCCTGGTTGACCTTGAGCGGGATGTACGTCGACGTGCCGCCGTACATCCGGCGACCGATCATGCGCTTCGCGTACTGCACCGGGATGCGGCGCTGTGCCTGCTCGATGAAGACGACCGCGGTGATGACCACGAGAACGAGCGCGATGACGAGGAAGAACTTGCCCCAGCCCTGGCTCTCCTTGATCGTCCAACCCTCGGCGGGGAGCCGCGCGGCGATCGAGGTGAAGATCAGGACGGACATGCCGTTGCCGACGCCGCGGTCGGTGATCAGCTCGCCGAGCCACATCACCACGCCGGTGCCGGCGGTCATCGTGATCACGAGCGTGACCAGCGTGACCCACGTGGGCATCCCCGTGCCCTCGGGGATCAGCGGCCACTGGTCGCACTGGTTGTTGAAGAGCTGTCCCGACCTGGCCAGCGCCACGAACGCCGACGCCTGCAGGACCGCGAGGCCGAGGGTCAGGTAACGCGTGTACTGCGTGATCTTCGCCTGGCCCGACTGACCCTCCTTGCGCAGCTGCTCGAGCCGCGGGATCACCACGGTAAGCAACTGGAGGATGATCGAGGCCGTGATGTACGGCATGATGCCGAGCGCGAAGACCGAGAGCGAGAGCAGTGCGCCGCCGGAGAAGAGGTTGAGCAGCGTGAAGACGCCGGGCGTGCCCTCCTCCATCGCCTCGATACACCGCTGGGCGTTGCCGTACGACACGCCGGGGCTGGGCAGTGTCGCACCCAGCCGATAGATCGCCACGATGCCTATCGTGAACAGCAGCTTCTTGCGCAGATCAGGCGTGCGGAACGCACTGAGAAACGCGGAGAGCAACGTCTTCCTCCTGCGCGAGGCGGCCGCCGGATCGTGGCGGACGGGTTGGGCGTCGGGCGGTCACCCGACATCCATACTGGCAACGGACTCTAACAGTACGGTGTGAGTTCGGGCAGATGCGCCCGGGGACATACACGCGTCACTATGTTACTGGGACGAAACGCCAGATAGTAGACGTGGCGCCCGTCAGTCGCGAAAGGCAACTGGCGGGCGCCACGATTCGTCCCTACAGCTCGGTGACCGTGCCACCGGCAGCGGTGATCTTCTCCTTGGCCGACGCGCTGAACGCGTGCGCCGACACCTGGAGCTTGACGCCGCCCAGTTCGCCAGTGCCGAGCACCTTGACCGGCTGGCCCTTGCGGACCGCGCCAGCCTCGACCAGCTCGGCGGGACCGACCTCGCCCCCGTTGGGGAAGAGTTCGGCCAGTCGTTCCAGATTGACCACCTGGAAGACGACCTTGAACTTGTTCTTGAAGCCCTTCAGCTTCGGCAGGCGCATGTGGATGGGCATCTGACCACCCTCGAACGCCGCCGAGATGTTCTTGCGAGCCTTCGAACCCTTGGTACCGCGACCGGCGGTCTTGCCCTTGGAGCCCTCACCGCGACCCACACGGGTCTTCTCGGTCTTGGCGCCGGGAGCCGGCCGGAGGTGGTGGACCTTGATAGTCATTACTCGACCTCCTCGACCTTCACGAGGTGGTTCACGGTGAAGATCATGCCCCGGATCTCGGGACGGTCCTCCTTGACCACCACGTCGTTGATCCGCTTCAGCCCGAGCGAACGCAGCGAGTCGCGCTGGTTGCTCTTCGCGCCGATCTCGGACCGGACCTGGGTGACCTTCAGGCGTGCCACTACGCGGTCACCCCCGCCCGGGCCGCCAGCATGGCGGCGGGAGCGACGTCCTCGACCGGCAGGCCGCGGCGCGCCGCGACGGCCTCGGGAGCCTCCAGGCTCTTCAGGGCCGCCACGGTGGCGTGCACGATGTTGATCGGGTTGGACGAGCCGAGGCTCTTGGAGAGCACGTCGTGGATGCCCGCGCACTCCAGCACCGCACGCACCGGGCCGCCGGCGATGACGCCGGTACCGGCGGAGGCCGGCTTGAGCAGCACGACGCCCGCGGCGTCCTCACCCTGTACGGGGTGCGGAATGGTGGCGGCGATACGCGGCACCTTGAAGAAGTGCTTCTTGGCCTCCTCGACGCCCTTGGCGATCGCCGCGGGCACCTCCTTGGCCTTGCCGTAGCCGACGCCGACGGTGCCATCGCCGTCGCCCACCACGACCAGCGCGGTGAAGCTGAAGCGACGGCCGCCCTTGACGACCTTGGCGACACGGTTGATCGTGACTACCCGCTCGAGGTGGGGGGTCTTCTCGACCGGCGCGTTGCCCTCGCCCCGGCCGCGACCGCGACCTTCGCGACGGCCGCCACCTTCGCTGCCACCGGACCCGCCGCCCCGGCGCTGCTGACCTGGCATTGGTCTTTCCTTCCTAGAACTCGAGTCCGGCTTCGCGGGCGGCCGTCGCCAGGGCGGCGATGCGCCCGGCGTACCTGTTGCCACCACGGTCGAAGACGACCTTGGAGATACCCGCGGCCTTGGCGCGGTCGGCGAGCAGGGCGCCCACCTTGCCGGCGAGGGCGCTCTTGTCGCCCTCGCCGCCCCGGATCGACGCGTCCAGGGTCGACGCCGACGCGAGGGTGTGGCCCTTGGCGTCGTCGACGATCTGGGCGGTGATGTGCCGCAGCGAGCGGGTGACCACCAGGCGCGGACGCTCGGCGGTGCCGAAAACGTTCTTCCGGACCCGGAAGTGCCGGCGCGCCCGCCCGACGGCGCGCTTCGCGGCCACGCCGCGGCGGCGCTTGAGCAGAGTCGCGCTCACTTTGCTCCTCCTTCGTTCGTGACTGCGGGGCTCCGCTTCGCTACGCTCCTCGCACTCACTGTCACATCCTTGTTCGTGACTGCGGGGCTCCGCTTCGCTACGCTCCTCGCACTCACTTCTTACCGGCCTTTCCAGCCTTGCGGCGGATGACCTCGCCCTGGTACTTGATGCCCTTGCCCTTGTACGGCTCCGGCGGGCGGATCTTCCGGATGTTGGCGGCGATCTCACCGACCTGCTGCTTGTCGATGCCGGCGATGTGGAAGAGCGTCGGGCGCTCCACCGTGAAGGTGATGCCCTCCGGCGCCTGCACCAGCACCGGGTGCGAGAACCCGAGCGCGAACTCGAGGTCCTTGCCCTTGGCGGTGACGCGGTAACCGGTGCCACTGATCTCCAGGCTCTTCCGGTATCCCTCGGTGACGCCGACGATCATGTTGGCGACCAGGGTGCGGGAGAGGCCGTGCAGCTCCTTGGCGCGGCGCTCGTCGTTGGGCCGGTTGACGTGCAGCTGGCCGTCGTCACCCCGCTCGGCCGTGATCGGCTCGGCGAGGGTGTGCTGCAGCTCGCCCTTCGGGCCCTTGACCCGGACGGTGCGGCCGCTGATATTGACGTCGACGCCCGTGGGAACGGGGATCGACTTACGTCCGATTCGCGACATGTCTATCTATCTCCCGTCACCAGACGTAGGCGAGGACTTCCCCGCCCACCCCTCGCTTGCGGGCCTGCCGGTCGGTGAGCAGTCCCTGAGACGTCGAGATGATCGCCACGCCCAGGCCGCCGAGCACGCGCGGCAGCTCCGGGGACTTGGCGTACACCCGCAGGCCGGGCTTGGACACGCGCCGGATGCCAGCGAGGCTGCGTTCGCGGCTCGTGCCGTACTTCAGCTCGACGATCAGTCGCTTGCCGACGGCGCCCTCCTCGGGCTCCTCGACCGACCAGGAAGAGATGTAGCCCTCGGACTTGAGGACCTCGGCGATGTTCGCCTTGATCTTCGAGTACGGCATCGTCACCCGGTCGTGGTACGCCTGGTTGGCGTTACGCAGACGCGTCAGCATGTCTGCGATCGGGTCGGTCATCGTCATCGGTTCAGATCTGCCTTTCTCGCCGGGGTTCCCGGGGCACCGCCCACAGGCCTACGGCGAAGAGAGTTGGTTACCAAGAAGCCTTGGACACGCCGGGGAGCTCACCGCGGTGGGCCATCTCCCGGATGCAGACGCGGCAGAGACCGAACTTGCGGTACACCGCCTTCGGCCGCCCGCACCGCTGGCAGCGGGTGTACGCGCGCACCGAGAACTTTGGCTTCTTGGCGGCCTTGAGGATCAGGGCCTTCTTCGCCATTTGTCAGTTCTCCTTGAACGGGAAGCCCAGGAGCTTCAGCAGCACCCGGCCCTCGTCATCGGTCTTCGCGGTGGTGACCACCGTGATGTCCATGCCCCGGACCCGATCGATCCGGTCCTGGTCGATCTCGTGGAACACCGACTGCTCGGTGAGACCGAACGTGTAGTTGCCGTTGCCGTCGAGCTTGCGCGCGTCGAGGCCGCGGAAGTCACGGATACGCGGCAGCGCGATCGACAGCAGCCGGTCGAGGAACTCCCACATCCGGTCGCCGCGCAGCGTGACCTTGGCGCCGATCGGCATGCCCTCGCGGAGCTTGAACTGCGCGATCGACTTGGTCGCCCGCCGCACCTGCGGCTTCTGCCCGGTGATGGTGGCCAGGTCGCGGACCGCGCCGTCGATCAGCTTCGCGTCGCGGGCGGCGTCGCCGACGCCCATGTTGACCACGATCTTCACGAGGCCCGGCACCTGCATCGGGTTGGCGTAGTTGAACTGTTCCTTCAGCTTCGCCACGATCTCGCTGCGGTAGCGCTCCTTGAGGCGCGGCGCGATCTTGGTTTCGGTCGGAGCAGTCATCACAGGTCCTTACCGGTGCGGCGCGAGATGCGGACCTTCTGGCCGTTTTCGTCGAAGCGGTAGCCGACGCGGGTCGGCTTGCCCTCGGAGTCGACGACCATCACGTTCGAGACGTGGATCGCCGCTTCCTGCGTGACGATGCCGCCGGTCTTGGCACCACGCTGGGTCGTGCGGATGCGGGTGTGCTTCTTGACGCGGTTGACGCCCTCGACGATGACCTTGTTGTCCCGCGGCAGGGCCTGAATGACCTTGCCCCGGGCGCCCTTGTCCTTACCGGCGATGACCTCGACCGTGTCGCCCTTCTTAACCTTCACGGTTAGAGCACCTCCGGTGCGAGCGAAATGATCTTCATGAACCGCTTGTCCCGCAACTCGCGGCCGACCGGGCCGAAGATGCGGGTGCCACGCGGGTCACCGCCGTCCTTGATGATCACAGCGGCGTTCTCGTCGAAGCGGATGTACGACCCGTCCGGGCGCCGCTTCTCCTTGGCGGTGCGGACGACGACCGCCTTGACGACGTCGCCCTTCTTGACACCCGCGCCGGGGATCGCGTCCTTGACCGTGGCCACGATGACGTCGCCGATGCCGGCGTAGCGCCGACCCGAGCCGCCGAGCACGCGGATGCACAGAATCTCCCGGGCACCCGTGTTGTCGGCGACGCGCAGTCGCGACTCCTGCTGAATCACGTCTATCTCCTATGTCTGCCAGTTCTCCGGTGGCCCGGAGCTTGGCGGAACTCCCTGCCCGGCTGACGCTGGGCGCAACGGAGGCCTTCGCTACTTAGCCTTTTCAA
This sequence comes from Phytohabitans kaempferiae, assembly GCF_042433955.1. NCBI lineage: Bacteria > Bacillati > Actinomycetota > Actinomycetes > Micromonosporales > Micromonosporaceae > Phytohabitans > Phytohabitans kaempferiae. The sequence goes on from NZ_JBHLUH010000004.1 coordinate 232,787, forward strand.
GAATCTCCACAACCCGCCACCGCTTGGTGGCGGAGAGCGGACGGGTCTCCATCAGCAGCACCCGGTCGCCGACGCCGCACGAGTTCTGCTCGTCGTGCGCCTTCAGCTTGCTCGTGCGGCGCAGCACCTTGCCGTACAGGGGGTGCTTGACCCGGTCTTCGACCTCGACGACCACGGTCTTGTCCATCTTGTCGCTGACGACCAGGCCCTCGCGGACCTTGCGCCGGGCGCGAGGCGCGGCAGCCACACTTTCGGTTTCACTCATGACGCAATCACCTCAGTCGGCGCGGCCGAGAGCCCCAGCTCGCGCTCGCGCATGATCGTGTAAATCCGGGCGATCTCCTTGCGGATGACCTGCAGGCGCTTGTTGTTGTCCAGCTGCCCGGTGGCGCTCTGCACGCGGAGGTTGAACAGCTCCGCCTTGGCCTCCCGCAGCTTCGCGATCAGCTCCTCGTCGGACTGCTCGCGCAGCTCGGCAGCCTTGGTGCCCGCTGCCATCAGACCTCACCCACTTCGCGCGTCACGATGCGGCACTTCATCGGGAGCTTGTGGATCGCGCGGCGCATCGCCTCCCGCGCGATCGCCTCGTTCGGGAACGACATCTCGAACAGGACCCGGCCCGGCTTGATGTTGGCCACCCACCACTCGGGCGAGCCCTTACCGGAACCCATCCGGGTCTCCGCCGGCTTCTTCGTCAGGGCCTGGTCCGGGAAGACCGTGATCCAGACCTTGCCGCCACGCTTGATGTGGCGGGTCATCGCGATACGCGCCGACTCGATCTGCCGGTTGGTCACGTAGGCGGGCTCCAGTGCCTGGATACCGAACTCGCCGAAGACGACCCGGTTGCCGCCCTTGCTCGCCCCGGAACGGGACGGGTGGTGCGGCTTGCGGAAGCCCTTCGGGGGCTTACGCGGCATCAGCATTTGTCAGCCCTCCTTCTGCTCAGTCGGGGCGGCGGCCTCGGCCTGCGCGGCCGGAGCCGGCTGCTCGGCAGCCGCCGCAGCCGCGGCGCGACCCGCCTCGGTGCCCCCGGCGGTCGTACCGGACGAGCCGGAACGGCCACGGCGCGGGCGCTCGGGACGGTCGCCCCGCTCACGGCGCGGACGCGCGGGACCGGTGTCGGCCGGGGTCTCGCGACCCGGAACGGCGTCACCCTTGTAGATCCACACCTTCACGCCGATGCGGCCGAAGGTGGTACGCGCCTCGAAAAAGCCGTACTCGATGTTGGCCCGCAGCGTGTGCAGCGGCACCCGACCCTCGCGGTAGAACTCCGTACGGCTCATCTCGGCGCCGCCCAGGCGGCCCGAGACCTGCACCCGGATGCCCCGCACGATCGGGTTCTTCATCGCGGACTGCATCGCCTTGCGCATCGCCCGCCGGAAGCTGACCCGGCTGGAGAGCTGCTCGGCGACGCCCTGCGCGACGAGCTGCGCGTCCGACTCAGGGCTCTTCACCTCGAGGATGTTGAGCTGCACCTGCTTGCCGGTGAGCTTCTCCAGCTCGCCGCGGATGCGGTCGGCCTCGGCGCCCTTGCGGCCGATGACGATGCCCGGCCGGGCGGTGTGGATGTCGACCCGCACCCGGTCACGGGTGCGCTCGATGTCCACCTTGGAGATACCCGCGCGCTCCAGGCCCTTGGACATCATCCGCCGGATCTTCACGTCCTCGGCGATGTAGTCCTTGTAGAGCTTGTCCGCGTACCAGCGGGACTTCCAGTCGGTGGAGATGCCGAGCCGGAACCCGTGCGGGTGAACCTTCTGACCCATTAGTCGGTCCCTTCCTCGGCGGTGGTCTCCGCCTTCGTCTCGGCCGCCTTGGCCGGGGCCGCCTTCTTCGCCGGCGCCGCCTTCTTGGCCGCGGCCTTGCGTGGCGCCGCCGGCGCGACAGCCTCCACCGCGACCGTGATGTGGCAGGTGCGCTTGCGAATCCGGTAAGCCCGGCCCTGCGCCCGCGGCTGGAACCGCTTGAGCGTCGGACCCTCGTCGACGTACGCCTCGCTGACGAGCAGCGCGTCGGGGTCCAGCCGCTCGTTGTTCTCGGCGTTGGCGATCGCGCTGGCCAGCACCTTGTAGACCTGCTCGCTGGCGGCCTGCGGCGCGAACTTCAGCACCGTGAGCGCCTCCTGCGCGGGGAGACCGCGGACGAGGTTGACCACCCGGCGCGCCTTCGTCGGCGAGATGCGCACGTGCCGCGCAACCGCCCGCGCGCCCGGAAGCGCCGGAGCGTCGCCCTTAACTGGCATCGCTGTAACCCCTTGATCCTTTATCCGTAGTCCTTGCCGCTTACCGGCGCCGGCTCTTGCGGTCGTCCTTCTCGTGACCCTTGAACGTGCGGGTCAGCGCGAACTCGCCGAGCTTGTGCCCGACCATCGCCTCGGTGATGAAAACCGGGACGTGCTTGCGCCCGTCGTGCACCGCGATCGTGTGCCCGAGCATCTCCGGGATGATCGTGGAACGCCGCGACCAGGTCTTGATGACGTTCTTCGAGCCCTTGTCGTTTTGCGTCTCCACCTTCTTCACCAGGTGGTCGTCGACGAAGGGGCCCTTCTTGAGACTGCGTGGCATGCTGTGCCTACCTTTCGCTCGCGACTGCGGGGCTCGCGCCCTCGCCCCACGTCCGGGCGGCACGGCCCGCGCCGCTCACTCCTCGCGCTCGCACGCTTAACCCCGCTTCCGGTTGGCGTAACGACGGCGAACGATCAGCCGGTCGCTCGGCAGACCCTTGCGGCGGGTGCGACCCTCCGGCTTGCCCTGGGGGTTGACCGGGTGACGACCGCCGGAGGTCTTACCCTCACCACCACCGTGCGGGTGGTCCACCGGGTTCATCGCGACACCACGGACGGTCGGGCGCTTGCCCTTCCACCGCATCCGGCCGGCCTTGCCCCAGTTGATGTTGGACTGGTCGGCGTTGCCGATCTCGCCAACGGTCGCGCGGCAGCGCACGTCGACCCGGCGGATCTCGCCCGAGGGCATCCGCAGCGTCGCGTACGCGCCCTCGCGGCCGAGCAGCTGGATCCCGACGCCGGCCGAGCGGGCCAGCTTGGCGCCACCGCCCGGGCGCAGCTCCACGCAGTGGATCTGGGTACCCACCGGGATGTTGCGCAGCGGCAGGTTGTTGCCCGGCTTGATGTCGGCGCCCGGCCCGGACTCGACCCGGTCGCCCTGCTTGAGGTCCTTCGGCGCGACGATGTAGCGCTTCTCGCCGTCGGCGTAGTGCAGCAGCGCGATGCGGGCGGTGCGGTTGGGGTCGTACTCGATGTGGGCGACCTTCGCCGGCACGCCGTCCTTGTCGACCCGCTTGAAGTCGATCAGCCGGTACTGGCGCTTGTGCCCGCCGCCCTGGTGACGCGCGGTCACCTTGCCGTGCGCGTTGCGACCGCCCTTCTTAGGCAGCGGCACCAGCAGCGACTTCTCCGGCGTCGACCGGGTGATCTCGGCGAAGTCGGCGACGCTGGAGCCGCGGCGGCCCGGCGACGTCGGCTTGTACTTACGAATCGGCATGATTTACAACCCCTCAGCTGACCGGGCCGCCGAAGGCCTCGATGCGGTCACCGTCAGCCAGCTTCACCAGCGCCCGCTTGGTGGCCTTGCGCTGGCCCCAGCCGGTGCGGGTGCGCTTGCGCTTGCCCTCGCGGTTGGCGGTGTTGACCGTCAGCACGCGGACGTTGAAGATCTGCTGGATAGCGATCTTGATCTGGGTCTTGTTGGCGTCCGGGCGGACCAGGAACGTGTACCAGTTCTGGTCGAGAACGCTGTAGCTCTTCTCGGACACGACCGGCGCGATGATGATGTCGCGCGGATCCGGGATGGTGGTCACTTGTCGGCCTCCGTCTCGTCCGCCGGCTTCTCGCCCAGGAACTCGGCGAGCGCGTCCTTGGTGAACACGACGTCGTCGGCGACCAGCACGTCGTACGTGTTGAGCTGGCCGGCCTCGATGATGTGCACGCCTTCGCCGCTCAGGTTGCGCAGGGAGAGCCAGTTGAGCTCGTCAGCGTCGGTGAGCACGACCAGCACGCGCTTGCGGTCGGTCGCGGCACGCAGCGTCTTGAGCGCGGCCTTCGTCGAAGGCGTCTCGCCCGTGACGAACGCCTCGACGACGTGCAGGCGGCCCTCGCGAGCCCGGTCGGAGAGGGCGCCACGCAGCGCGGCGACCTTCATCTTCTTCGGGGTCCGCTGGCTGTAGTCGCGCGGGACCGGGCCGTGCACCACGCCACCGCCGGTGAACTGCGGAGCGCGGATCGAGCCCTGGCGGGCGCGGCCGGTGCCCTTCTGCTTGTACGGCTTCTTTCCGCCGCCGGCGACCTCACCGCGGGTCTTCGTCTTGTGCGTGCCCTGGCGGGCGGCCGCGAGCTGGGCCACCACGACCTGGTGCATCAGCGGGATGTTCGCCTGTACGTCGAACACCTCGGCGGGCAGGTCGACCGTGCCGGCCGTGGTGCCCTCGGGGGTCAGTACGCCAACCGTGGTCACTTCGCGGCACCACCCTTCGACTTCGCCTTGGCCGCGGTGCGGACCAGCACGAGCGCGCCGGCGGGGCCGGGGATCGCGCCCTTGACCAGCAGCAGGTTGTTTTCGGGGTCGATCGCCTGCACCGTGAGGTTTTGCACGGTGTAGCGCACACCGCCCATGCGACCGGCCATCCGCACGCCCTTGAAGACGCGACCCGGGGTCGCGCAGGCGCCGATCGAGCCGGGCGAGCGGTGCTTGCGCTCGACACCGTGGCTGGCGCGCAGGCCGTGGAAGCCGTGTCGCTTCATGACACCGGCGAAGCCCTTGCCCTTGGTGCGGCCGGTGACGTCGATGACGGTGCCCGCCTCGAACGCCTCGACCGTGACCTCCTGGCCGAGCTCGTACTCACTCGCGTCGGTCGTGCGCAGCTCCACGATGTGGCGCCGCGGTGCCGTGCCGGCCTTCTCGAAGTGGCCGGTGCGCGGCTTGTTGACCTTACGCGGGTCGACGGCGCCGAACGCGAGCTGCACCGCGCCGTACCCGTCCTTGTCGGCGGTCCGCACCTGGGTCACGACGCACGGGCCGGCCTGCACCACGGTCACCGGAACAACCCTGTTGTTGTCCCAGACCTGGGTCATGCCGAGCTTGGCGCCCAGGATGCCCTTCACTTGCCTGTCCATGAGTTCGCAGTCCCTACAGCTTGATCTCGATGTCGACGCCAGCCGGCAGGTCGAGGCGCATGAGCGAGTCGACCGTCTTGGGGGTCGGGTCGATGATGTCGATCAGACGCTTGTGCGTGCGCATCTCGAAGTGCTCGCGCGAGTCCTTGTACTTGTGCGGCGACCGGATCACGCAGTAACGGTTGATCTCGGTCGGCAGCGGCACCGGGCCCGCGACCTGAGCACCGGTACGGGTCACCGTCTCCACGATCTTCCGAGCCGAGGAGTCGACGACCTCGTGGTCATAGGCCTTGAGCCGGATGCGGATCTTCTGTCCCGCCATGGTGGCTTCGTTTCCTTCTCTCGCGATGCCGCTGTGTTGCGGATGGTTGTCCATCCCCTTGGCCGACCCCCGCGGTCGGGCGTGTCGCGTCCCTTGGCCAGGCTCCGCCCCAAAAGGCTGGGGCCGATTCTGGCTTGCTGCGGGGGTCAAGGCACCGGGCGTGTCAACACACCCCCGGCCACCCGCGAGGATGGCCGGCTGCTGTTCTTTCTTTCGAAACGGCAGCAGCCGGCCACCCGTCGCGTACGCAACCTGACTAGTATGCCGTACTCACGCACGGCAGGTCTAATCGGGGTTACTCAGTTCACTTGATGATCTTGGTGACCTGACCCGCACCAACGGTGCGGCCGCCCTCGCGGATCGCGAAGCGCAGGCCCTGCTCCATAGCGATGGGCTGGATCAGCTTCACCGACATGGCGGTGTTGTCGCCGGGCATGACCATCTCGGTGCCCTCGGGCAGCGTGACGACGCCGGTGACGTCCGTGGTGCGGAAGTAGAACTGCGGCCGGTAGTTCTGGAAGAACGGGGTGTGCCGGCCACCCTCCTCCTTGGAGAGGATGTAGACCTGACCCTCGAACTCCGTGTGCGGCGTGGTGGTGCCGGGCTTGACGACAACCATGCCGCGCTCGACGTCCTCACGCTTGATGCCGCGGAGCAGCAGACCGACGTTCTCGCCCGCGCGGGCCTCGTCGAGCAGCTTGCGGAACATCTCGATGCCCGTGCAGACCGTCTTGGTCGACTTTTCGCGGATGCCGACGATCTCGACTTCCTCGTTGGGCTTGAGCACGCCACGCTCGGCGCGGCCGGTCACCACGGTGCCGCGACCGGTGATCGTGAAGACGTCCTCGATCGGCATGAGGAACGGCTTCTCGATCTCACGCTCGGGCTGCGGGATCGCGGTGTCGACCGCGTTCATCAGCTCCATGAGCTTCTCGGTCCACTCCGCGTCGCCCTCGAGCGCCTTGAGCGCCGAGACGCGCACGACCGGCAGGTCGTCGCCCGGGTACTCCTGGTTGGAGAGCAGCTCGCGAACCTCGAGCTCGACGAGCTCGAGCAGCTCCTCGTCATCGACCATGTCGCTCTTGTTGAGCGCCACGACGATGTACGGCACGCCGACCTGGCGGGCCAGGAGCACGTGCTCGCGGGTCTGCGGCATCGGACCATCGGTCGCCGCCACCACCAGGATCGCGCCGTCCATCTGCGCGGCACCGGTGATCATGTTCTTGATGTAGTCGGCGTGACCAGGACAGTCGACGTGGGCGTAGTGCCGCGCCTCGGTCTGGTACTCGACGTGGGCGATCGAGATGGTGATACCGCGAGCCTTCTCCTCCGGCGCCTTGTCGATCTCGTCGAACGGCGTGTACGGGTTGAGGTCGGGCATCTTGTCGTGCAGGACCTTGGTGATGGCCGCGGTCAGCGTCGTCTTACCGTGGTCGATGTGACCAATGGTGCCGATGTTGACGTGCGGCTTAGTCCGCTCGAACTTCGCCTTCGCCACTGGTGTCCTCCTGTGGACTTCTTGGTTCGTACGCTTGGTCTTGCAACTGTGCGGCCATCAGGCCCGGTCTAGCGCAGTCCGCCCGCCGGCGGACCGGGGATCACTCCCCGGTCGCCTTCGCTGAGTCCCCCTCAGCTCGGCGTCGAGCTCGCTCCGCTCCTCGGTCGCTAGCGCTCCCTGCGATGCTCACTCGCCCGTCGCCTTCGCGATGATCTCCTTCGCCACGCTGGCCGGGACCTCGGCGTAGGAGTCGAACTGCATGCTGTAGCTCGCCCGGCCCTGGGTCTTCGACCGCAGGTCGCCGACGTAGCCGAACATCTCCGACAGGGGAACCAGAGCACGGACGACGCGGGCACCCCCGCGCTCCTCCATGGCCTGGATGATGCCCCGGCGGGAGTTGAGGTCGCCGATGACGTCACCCATGTTCTCCTCGGGAGTGGTGACCTCAACGGCCATCATCGGCTCGAGCAGCGCCGGGTCGGCCTTGCGGGCGGCCTCCTTCAGCACCATCGAGCCAGCGATCTTGAACGCCATCTCGGACGAGTCGACCTCGTGGTACTTCCCGTCGACCAGCGTCAGCTTGAGACCCACGAGCGGGTAGCCGGCCAGCACGCCGTAATGCATGGCGTCCTGCGCACCGGCGTCGACCGAGGGGATGAACTCCTTCGGGATGCGACCACCGGTGACCGAGTTCTGGAACTCGTACGTCGGGGACTCGTTGTCGAGCGGCAGCGGCTCGAGGCTGACGATGACGCTCGCGTACTGGCCGGAACCACCGGTCTGCTTCTTGTGGGTGTACTCGACCTTCTCCACCTTGCGGCGGATGGTCTCGCGGTATGCCACCTGCGGCTTGCCGATGTTGGCCTCGACGTTGAACTCCCGCCGCATGCGGTCGACCAGGATGTCGAGGTGCAACTCGCCCATGCCGGAGATGACCGTCTGCCCGGTCTCCTCGTCGTTGGCGACGCGGAAGGTCGGGTCCTCCTCGGCCAGGCGCTGGATCGCGGTGCCCAGCTTCTCCTGGTCGGCCTTGGTCTTCGGCTCGATGGCGACCTGGATGACCGGCTCCGGGAACGTCATCGACTCCAGGATCACCGGGTTGGCCGGGTCGCACAGCGTGTCGCCGGTGGTGGTCTGCTTCAGACCCTGCACCGCGATGATGTCGCCGGCCTGCGCGGTGGCACGCTCTTCCCGCTTGTTGGCGTGCATCTGGTAGATCTTGCCGATGCGCTCCTTGCGGTCCTTGGTGGAGTTGATCACCTGGGACCCGGACTCCAGCTTGCCGGAGTAGACCCGCACGTAGGTCAGCTTGCCGAGGTGCTTGTCCGTCTGGATCTTGAAGGCCAGCGCGGAGAAGGGCTCGGACACCGACGGCTTACGCAGCAGCGGGGTCTCGCCGTCGGTCGCCGTACCCTCGATCGCCGGGATGTCCAGCGGCGACGGCAGGTAGTCGACGACGGCGTCCAGCATGGGCTGGATGCCCTTGTTCTTGAACGCCGAGCCGCACAGCACCGGGTTGGCCTTCGAGTCGATGGTGGCGCGGCGGATGCCGGCCTTGATCTCGTCGGCCGAGAGCTCCTCGCCCTCGAGGTACTTCTCCATCACGGAGTCGTCGACGTCGGCGAGCGTCTCGATGAGCTTCTCGCGCCACTCGGCGGCCTGGTCGGCGAGGTCGGCCGGGATCTCCTCGATCGCGTAGTCCTCGCCCTTCTGGGTCTCCCCGCGCCAGGTCAGCGCACGCATCCCGATCAGATCGACGACGCCGATGTGGTCGCCCTCGAGGCCGATCGGGATCTGCAGGACGAGCGGCGTCGCGTTGAGCCGGTCGATCATCATCTGCACGCAGCGGAAGAAATCGGCACCGGTGCGGTCGAGCTTGTTGACGAAGCACATCCGCGGCACGCGGTACTTGTCCGCCTGGCGCCACACGTTTTCGGTCTGCGGCTCCACACCGGCGACACCGTCGTACACGGCGACGGCACCGTCCAGGACGCGCAACGACCGCTCGACCTCGACCGTGAAGTCGACGTGGCCAGGCGTGTCGATGATCTGGATGGTGTGGTCCTTCCACTCGCACTTGGTGGCGGCGGAAGTGATGGTGATACCGCGTTCCTGCTCCTGCTCCATCCAGTCCATGACGGCGGCGCCCTCGTGGACCTCACCGATCTTGTACGTGATGCCGGTGTAGAACAGGATCCGTTCGGTCGTGGTCGTCTTACCGGCATCGATGTGCGCCATGATGCCGATGTTGCGGAGCTTGGCAAGCGCGTTGTCGGCGGCAGCCACGGTAATCCCTACTTCGTCGTCTCGTCGGGCGCTGGGGTTACCAGCGGTAGTGGGCGAAGGCCTTGTTGGACTCCGCCATCTTGTGCGTGTCCTCGCGCCGCTTCACCGAGGCACCGAGGCCGTTGCTCGCGTCGAGAAGCTCGTTCTGCAGCCGCTCGATCATGGTCTTCTCACGCCGGGCCTTCGAGTACTGCACCAGCCAGCGCAGGCCCAGGGTGGTCGCCCGGGAGGGGCGCACCTCGACCGGCACCTGGTAGGTCGCGCCACCGACACGGCGGCTGCGGACCTCGAGGGTCGGCTTCACGTTGTCCATCGCGCGCTTGAGGGTCACGACCGGGTCGGTGCCGGTCTTCTCCCGGCAGCCCTCCAGGGCGCCGTACACGACGCGCTCGGCGAGCTGACGCTTGCCGCGCATCAGGATCTTGTTGACCAGCTGCGTGACCAGCGGGGAGTTGTACACCGGGTCGGCGACCAGCGGCCGGCGCGGCGCGGGGCCCTTACGCGGCATGTCAGCTCTTCTCCTTCTTCGCGCCGTAGCGGCTGCGCGCCTGCTTACGGTTGCGGACGCCCTGCGTGTCCAGCGAACCGCGGACGATCTTGTACCGGACGCCGGGGAGGTCCTTCACACGGCCGCCACGCACGAGCACGATCGAGTGCTCCTGCAGGTTGTGGCCGACGCCGGGGATGTACGCGGTCACCTCGATCTGGCTGCTCAGCTTCACACGAGCGACCTTGCGCAGCGCCGAGTTCGGCTTCTTGGGGGTGGTGGTGTACACACGCGTGCACACTCCGCGCCGCTGGGGGCTCCCCTTCAGCGCCGGGGTCTTGGTCTTGCTCGTCTTGGCCTGCCGGCCCTTGCGGACCAACTGCTGGATCGTGGGCACCGGGTTTCTCCGCTCCCTTGCTTCCTCTGTGCGTGCCTGTGTCTGTGTGCCGTACCTATTCGCCGGTCGACCTGAGGGCCGGCCTGGCGTTGCCGCCGGTAGGCCCTCGGCCGTCCCGGCACCCGCGGTCGGGCGTGTCGTCCGGCACACGGTTGCGGTGCGCGTTGGCACGTGCGCCGCGTTGTCTCGTTGGCCCGTGTCGCGGCCCACCATGAGGGCGCACGCACGGATTGCCCGGGCACGCCCGGGCACGAGGGGAAAGAGTACCCACCGTGAGCGCACAGGTCAAAACGGGGGACCCGTCTTTGCCGTCTCACCCGCGGCGGAGAACTCCAGTCATCCAGTGTACCCGCTTCCCCGCAGAAGCTACTTCCCGCTACACCGTCACCTGAATCAGCAGGGACGCCCCGAATCCCAGCAGCGTAAGGCCCAGCCCTGCCGCGCCGCAGACCAGCCCGGCGATCGCGACGCCCCGCCCGGTGAGCCGGATGCCGGAAACCGCGCGCCGGATCTGGCGCATGCCGAGCACTCCGAGCACGACCCCGGCCGCCCCGGTCAGTCCAGCGATCATGGCGAACGCGCCCGCGACCCACGCGCCCCAGCCATTCGACGCCCCGGCCAAACCGAAGCACGCCACGAGCAGCGACACTGTGACCGAGCCGATGCCCGCCACCAGCGAGCCGACGGCCAGGCCGGAGGTCGTCGGCGGCACGTCGAGGTGTACGACCGCGAAGTTGGTGCCCGGGACCGCCTCCACACGCCGCGGTGCCAGCCATGCCTCACGCGGTGGCGGTGGTACGGCGCCCGGCGGCCTCCAATCGGGCACGGGCGCTCCCCAGGCCGGCTGGCCCGGCTGGGACGGCGACACCCCGACCGGCTGCGGTAGCGCCGCGGTGGGATGCGGCTGCCCCGGCGGCGGGATCACGAACGCCGGCCCAGGATGCTCGGGCTGAGCCGGCGACCCTGTTGACCCCGCGGCGTGAGGTACGCCCTCAGGCGCGCCTGCCATGGGCGGCGAGCCCGCCGGCGGGCCTGCGGGGTGCGACGGTCCGTAAGGCGATGGGGGCTGGTAGGCCGACCAGGGATACGCCGGCGACGCGGCCGGAGGCGGCCCGGGGTGCGGCGCCCCTGCCGGGCCAGGCTGAGGATGGTAAGGCCCGGGATGTGGCCACGCGGGCTGCGCCGGTGCCCCCGCCTGCGGCGGACTGTAGGGCGGCGACGAGGGCTGCTGGGAAGGCTCCCCCGCTCGCCAGGCTGGCGAATCCTGCGACCCCGCCGGCCCGGTCTGCCAGTAGAGCGGGCCAGTGGGCTGCGCGAGCGGTGTGGCCGCCTCCCGCCGCACCGCGTCCGGACCCGCGGCCTCAGCGGGCCACGACGATCCAGCAGCGCCTGCGGCCTCAGCCGAACCCGCCGGATCAGCGGGGCGCGCGGGCTGCTCCAAGGACCCGGCCGCCGGTGACGAGGGCTCGCTCGATCGCGAAGGCTGCCCGGAGGGCGAGTCCGCGGGCTCTTCCGGCCGCGGCGTCTCGTCCGTCACTGCGCCCCCTCACGCTGGTCTCGAACCCTGCTACGCCGCCCAGGCCGGGCCGCACGGCCCACGCTGGGCGGGCCGCTGCCGGGGAACGCCGCCACGCTAGTCGACCCCCGGCCCGAAGTCCTGCCCCGCCGGGCTGCTGGCGAAGTCGAGGATGCCGATCACGACCGCGATGACCAGGGACGTCGTGGCCACCGCGACGCCGAGCCAGGCCAGCCTCTCACCGCGGCGCAGCCAGGCCGCGCCGGTCAGGTAACCGCCCGACTGGTATGCCTCGCGGCGCGCCTGCCCGGCCAGGACGATCGCGATGCTGGCGGGCACGAGCCCGCCCACGAACGGGCCGGTGAGCAGCGCGACCAGGCCGAGAGCGAAGACGGTGCCGGCCTTCGTCGAGCGCACCGGCTCGGGGTCGAGCGGGTGGCGCAGGGCCGCCGGCGTCATGGTCACTCGCCAAGCCTACTAAGGCGATCTGAGGGTACGCCCGGCATCGCGTGCCATCACTCCGCCTGAAGGTCTCCCGCATGCGGAAGCGCCCCGCACAGGACGTGCGGGGCGCTTCGCGACAGACCGGGGACTACTACCGGTACGACCCGAAGTCGAAGTCGTCCAGCGGCACAGCCTGGCCACTGGCCGGCCCAAAGCCGTAGTCGGTCTCGGGGTAGCCGGTCATCGAGTACACCTTGGCCTTCGCCTCCTCGGTGGGCTCGACCCGGATGTTGCGGTACTTGCTGATGCCGGTACCGGCCGGGATGAGCTTTCCGATGATGACGTTCTCCTTGAGGCCGATAAGCGAGTCGCTGCGCGCGTTGATCGCCGCGTCGGTCAGCACTCGGGTGGTCTCCTGGAAGGAGGCCGCCGAGAGCCAGGAGTCGGTCGCCAGCGAGGCCTTGGTGATACCCATGAGCACCGGACGACCGGCGGCGGGCTCGCCGCCCTCGGCCACGAGCCGGCGGTTTTCCGACTCGAAGACCGCACGGTCGACCAGGACACCCGGCAGGAACTCGGTGGAACCCGAGTCGATCACCGTGACCCGCTTCAGCATCTGCCGAATGATGATCTCGATGTGCTTGTCGTGGATGAGCACACCCTGCGAGCGGTAGACCTCCTGGACCTCCTGGGTCAGGTGGACCTGGACCGCGCGCGGGCCGAGGATCCGCAGCAGCTCGTGCGGGTCGATCGTGCCCTCGGTGAGCTTCTCGCCGACCTCGACGTGGTCTCCGTCGTGTGCCCGGAGGCGCACCCGCTTGGAGATCTTGTCGTGGACGATCTCGTCGCTCCCGTCGTCGGGAACGATGATGATCTTCCGCGAACGCTCGCCATCCTCGATCCGGACCCGGCCGGGGGTGTCGGCGATCGGCGCCTTGCCCTTGGGCACACGCGCCTCGAAGATCTCCTGCACACGCGGCAGACCCTGCGTGATGTCCTCACCGGCGACACCACCGGTGTGGAACGTACGCATCGTCAGCTGGGTACCGGGCTCACCGATCGACTGGGCGGCGATGATGCCGACCGCCTCGCCGACGTCGACGGTCTTGCCGGTCGGCAGCGAACGGCCGTAGCAGGCCGCGCAGACGCCCAGCTTGGACTCGCAGGTGAGCACACTGCGGACGCGCACCGTCTCGACGGCCGCCGCGACCAGCTTGTCGACCACGATCGAGTTGAGGTCGGTGCCCCGCTCCGCGACCACCGTGCCGTCGGCGCCCTTGACGTCGTCGGCCAGCGTGCGGGCGTGTACCCCGGTCTCGGCGTGCTCGTGCACGACCAGCTGACCGTTGATGGTCTCGCCCACCGCCATCGGGATCGCGCGGTCGGTGCCACAGTCTTCCTCGCGGATGATCACGTCCTGCGACACGTCGACCAGACGCCGGGTCAGGTAACCCGAGTCGGCCGTACGCAGCGCGGTGTCAGCCAGACCCTTGCGGGCACCGTGGGTGGAGATGAAGTACTCCACCACGGACAGGCCCTCGCGGTAGCTGGACTTGATCGGCCGCGGGATGATCTCGCCCTTGGGGTTTGCCACCAGGCCACGGATCGCCGCGATCTGGCGGAGCTGGAGCAGGTTACCGCGGGCGCCCGAGTTGATCATCTTCCACAGCGGGTTTTCCTGCGGCAGCGAGGTCTCCATCTCCTTGGCCACCTCGTTGGTGGCCTTGGTCCAGATCTCGATGAGCTCGCCGCGGCGCTCCTCGGCCGTCATCAGACCGCGCTGGTACTGCTTGTCGATCCGGTCGGCTTCCTTCTCGTACCGCTCCATGATCTCGGGCTTGCGCGGCGGCGCGATGACGTCTTCCATGCCGATCGTCACGCCCGACCAGGTGGCCCAGTGGAAACCGGCCTCCTTGAGCGCGTCCAGCGTGGCGGCCAGGGCGACCTTCGGGAACCGCTCGGCGAGGTCGTTGACGATCGCCGAGAGCTGACCCTTGCGGATCTCGTAGTTCACGTACCGGTAGCCCTTGGGCAGGGTCTCGTTGAAGAGCGCCCGACCCAGCGTGGTCTCCACGATCAGCGGCTCGCCCGGCGTCCACCCCTCAGGGGCTTCCCAGCGGGGCTGGCCGGCACCGTTGTCGACCTCGACGACGTCGCGCAGCCGCACCTTGATCGGCGCCTGCAGGTGCAGCTCGCCGTTGTCGAAGGCCATCCGCGCCTCGGCGTCCGAGCTGAACTCCCGCCCCTCCCCCTTGGACCCGGCCGTGAGGTGGGTCAGGTGGTACAGGCCGATGACCATGTCCTGCGTGGGCATGGTGACCGGCTTGCCGTCGGCCGGCTTGAGGATGTTGTTGGAGGAGAGCATCAGGATCCGCGCCTCGGCCTGCGCCTCGGCGGACAGCGGCACGTGCACCGCCATCTGGTCACCGTCGAAGTCCGCGTTGAACGCGGTGCAGACGAGCGGGTGGATCTGGATCGCCTTGCCCTCGACCAGCTGCGGCTCAAACGCCTGGATGCCCAGGCGGTGCAGCGTCGGCGCCCGGTTGAGCAGCACCGGGTGCTCCCCGATGACCTCTTCCAGGACGTCCCACACGACCGGCCGCTGCCGCTCGACCATCCGCTTGGCGGACTTGATGTTCTGCGCGTGGTTGAGGTCGACCAGCCGCTTCATCACGAACGGCTTGAAGAGCTCCAGCGCCATCTGCTTGGGCAGACCGCACTGGTGCAGCTTCAGCTGCGGGCCGACGACGATCACGGAACGACCCGAGTAGTCGACGCGCTTGCCCAGCAGGTTCTGCCGGAAGCGGCCCTGCTTGCCCTTGAGCATGTCGGAGAGCGACTTCAGCGGCCGGTTGCCCGGGCCGGTGACCGGACGACCGCGGCGGCCGTTGTCGAACAGCGCGTCGACGGCCTCCTGGAGCATCCGCTTCTCGTTGTTGACGATGATCTCGGGCGCGCCCAGGTCGATCAGGCGCTTGAGCCGGTTGTTCCGGTTGATCACGCGGCGGTACAGGTCGTTGAGGTCGGAGGTCGCGAAGCGGCCACCGTCGAGCTGCACCATCGGACGCAGGTCCGGCGGGATCACCGGTACGCAGTCGAGCACCATGCCGAGCGGCGAGTTGCGGGTGTTGAGGAACGCCGCCACGACCTTGAGCCGCTTGAGCGCCCGGATCTTCCGCTGCCCCTTGCCGGACCGGATGATCTCGCGCAGGTTGTCGGCCTCGGCGTCGAGGTCCATGTTTTCCAGCAGGGCCTTGATCGCCTCGGCGCCCATGCCGCCGTTGAAGTACTCGCCGAACCGGTCGCGCAGCTCCCGGTAGAGCAGCTCGTCGGTGACCAGCTGCTTGGGCTCCAGCTTGCGGAACGTGTCGAGCACCTCGTCGAGCCGGTCGATCTCGCGCTGCGCCCGGTCGCGGATCTGGCGCATCTCGCGCTCGCCAGACTCCTTGACCTTGCGCCGCACGTCGGCCTTGGCACCCTCGGCCTCGAGCTCGGCCAGGTCGGCCTCGAGCTTGGCGGCACGCTTCTCGATCTCCGAGTCGCGGCTGTTTTCCGACTGCCGCTTCTCCGCCAGGAGCTCGTTTTCGATCGTCGACATGTCGCGGTGACGGGCCTCGGTGTCCACTCCGGTCACCACGTACGACGCGAAGTAGATGATCTTCTCGAGGTCCTTGGGCGCCAGGTCGAGCAGGTAACCGAGGCGGCTCGGCACGCCCTTGAAGTACCAGATGTGGGTGACCGAGGCGGCCAGCTCGATGTGGCCCATCCGCTCACGACGGACCTTCGAGCGGGTCACCTCGACGCCACAGCGCTCACAGATGATGCCCTTGAAACGCACCCGCTTGTACTTGCCGCAGTAGCACTCCCAGTCCCGCTGCGGACCGAAGATCTTCTCGCAGAAGAGCCCGTCCTTTTCCGGCTTGAGCGTGCGGTAGTTGATCGTCTCGGGCTTCTTCACCTCGCCGTGCGACCACTGGCGGATGTCGTCAGCTGTCGCCAGGCCGATGCGCAACTCGTCGAAGAAGTTGACGTCGAGCAATTTATGTCCCTCGAGTCGTGTCTCGTATCTCTTGCCAGCTCATGGGATGGGTCGGGGCGCTTGCCAGCTCAGGGACTGGTCAGTCGCCCCCGACCCGCCACCTCAGACTTCCTCGACGCTGCTTGGCTCACGCCGAGACAGGTCGATACCCAGCTCCTCCGCGGCCCGGAAGACCTCGTCGTCGGTCTCGCGCATCTCGAGCGCGACACCGTCGCTGCTCAGCACCTCGACATTGAGGCACAGCGACTGGAGCTCCTTGAGAAGCACCTTGAACGACTCGGGGATGCCGGGCTCGGGGATGTTTTCGCCCTTGACGATGGCCTCGTACACCTTCACGCGGCCGAGCACGTCGTCGGACTTGATCGTGAGCAGCTCCTGGAGGGCGTACGCGGCGCCGTACGCCTGCATCGCCCAGCACTCCATCTCACCGAAGCGCTGACCACCGAACTGCGCCTTACCACCCAGCGGCTGCTGCGTGATCATCGAGTACGGGCCGGTCGACCGTGCGTGGATCTTGTCGTCGACCAGGTGGTTGAGCTTCAGGATGTAGATGTAGCCGACCGCGATCGGGTCCGGCAGCGGCTCACCCGAGCGACCGTCGAACAGCTGCGCCTTGCCCGAGCCGCCGACGAGCTGCACGCCGTCGCGGTTGGGCAGCGAGCTGGCCAGCAGGCCGCTGATCTCCGCCTCCTTGGCGCCGTCGAAGACCGGCGTCGCCACGTTGGTGTCCGGCTCAGAGGTGTCGGCACCGATCGACTTGAGCGCCCGCTTCCACTCGGCGTCTTCGCCGTCGATCTTCCAGCCGGTCTTGGCCACCCATCCGAGGTGGGTCTCCAGGACCTGGCCGATGTTCATCCGGCTCGGCACACCAAGAGGGTTGAGCACGATGTCGACCGGCGTGCCGTCCTCCAGGAACGGCATGTCCTCGACCGGCAGGATCTTGGAGATGACGCCCTTGTTGCCGTGGCGGCCCGCGAGCTTGTCACCGTCCTGGATCTTGCGCTTCTGGGCCACGTAGACGCGGACCAGCTCGTTGACGCCCGGGGGCAGCTCGTCGCCGTCCTCGCGGGAGAAGGTGCGGACGCCGATGACCGTGCCGGTCTCGCCGTGCGGCACCTTCAGCGAGGTGTCCCGGACCTCGCGCGCCTTCTCGCCGAAGATCGCGCGGAGCAGCCGCTCCTCGGGGGTCAGCTCGGTCTCGCCCTTGGGCGTGACCTTGCCGACCAGGATGTCGCCGGGCACGACCTCCGCACCGATCCGGATGATGCCGCGCTCGTCGAGGTCGGCGAGCATCTCCTCGCTGACGTTCGGGATGTCGCGGGTGATCTCCTCCGGACCCAGCTTGGTGTCGCGGGCGTCGACCTCGTGCTCCTCGATGTGGATCGAGGTGAGCACGTCCTGCTGCACGAGGCGCTGCGACAGGATGATCGCGTCCTCGTAGTTGTGGCCCTCCCACGGCATGAACGCGACGAGCAGGTTGCGCCCGAGCGCCATCTCGCCCTCGTCGGTGCACGGACCGTCGGCGATGACCTGGCCGGCCTCGACGCGGTCGCCCTCGAAGACGACCGGCTTCTGGTTGACGCAGGAGCCGGCGTTGGAGCGGCGGAACTTGTGCAGCAGGTAGGTGCGGCGGTGACCGTCGTCCTGGTGCACCGTCACGTAGTCGGCGCACAGGTCTTCGACCACGCCGCCGACCTCGGCCACGACCACGTCACCGGCGTCGACGGCGGCACGGTACTCCATGCCGGTGCCGACCAGCGGCGACTCGGCCTTGACCAGCGGCACGGCCTGGCGCTGCATGTTGGCGCCCATCAGTGCCCGGTTGGCGTCGTCGTGCTCGAGGAACGGGATCATGGCGGTCGCGACCGACACCATCTGGCGCGGCGAGACGTCCATGTAGTCGACCGAGGACGGCGGGACGAAGTCGACCTCACCGCCCTTCCGGCGGACCAGCACCCGGTCTTCGGCGAAGCTGCCGTCGGACTTGAGCGGGGCGTTGGCCTGGGCCTTGACGAACCGGTCCTCCTCGTCCGCCGTCAGGTAGTCGATCTGGTCGGTGACCCGACCGTCGGTGACCTTCCGGTAGGGCGTCTCGATGAACCCGAACGGGTTGACCCGCCCGAACGTGGAGAGCGCGCCGATCAGACCGATGTTGGGGCCTTCCGGCGTCTCGATCGGGCACATCCGGCCGTAGTGGGACGGGTGCACGTCACGGACCTCGAAGCCGGCCCGCTCACGGGACAGACCACCCGGGCCCAGCGCGGAGAGGCGCCGGCGGTGGGTCAGACCCGCCAGGGGGTTGGTCTGGTCCATGAACTGGGACAGCTGCGACGTACCGAAGAACTCCTTGATCGCCGCCACCACCGGACGGATGTTGATCAGGGTCTGCGGCGTGATCGCCTCGACGTCCTGCGTGGTCATCCGCTCGCGGACGACCCGCTCCATCCGGGAGAGACCGACACGAACCTGGTTTTGGATCAGCTCGCCGACCGTGCGCAGGCGCCGGTTGCCGAAGTGGTCGATGTCGTCGGCCTCGTAACCCTCCTCGGCCGAGTGCAGGCGGCAGAGGTATTCGACCGTGGCGACGATGTCCTCGACCGTCAGCGTGCCCGTGGTGATCGGGATGTCGATCTCGAGCTTCTTGTTGAACTTGTAGCGACCGACCTTGGCGACGTCATACCGCTTCGAGTTGAAGAAGAGGTTGTCGAGCAGGGTCTGCGCGTTTTCCCGCGTCGGCGGCTCACCAGGCCGCAGCTTGCGGTAGATGTCCAACAGCGCCTCGTCCTGGCCGGCGATGTGGTCCTTTTCCAAGGTGGTCATCATCAGCTCGGACCAGCCGAACCGCTCGCGGATCTGCTCGTTGGTCCAGCCGATGGCCTTGAGCAGGACCGTCACGGCCTGGCGGCGCTTGCGGTCGATACGGACGCCGACGGTGTCGCGCTTGTCGATGTCGAACTCCAGCCAGGCACCCCGGCTCGGGATCACCTTGACGCTGGAGAGGTCGCGGTCGGACGTCTTGTCCGGCTGCTTGTCGAAGTAGACGCCCGGAGAACGGACGAGTTGGCTGACGACCACGCGCTCGGTGCCATTGATGATGAAGGTGCCCTTGGGAGTCATCATCGGGAAGTCACCCATGAACACCGTCTGGCTCTTGATCTCGCCAGTGGTGTTGTTGGTGAACTCCGCGGTCACGAAGAGCGGAGCGCAGTACGTCAGATCCTTCTCCTTGCACTCCTCGATCGAGGCCTTGACCTCGTCGAAGCGGGGAGCGGAGAAGGAAAGGGACATGGTGCCCGAGAAGTCCTCAATCGGACTAATCTCGTCGAGAATTTCCGCGAGACCGGAGCGGGCGTGCGGGTCATCAGCCGACCGGCCCTGCCACGCCTCATTGCCGACCAGCCAGTCGAAGGACTCGGTCTGGATGGCGAGGAGGTTGGGGACCTCAAGATGTTCGGTGATCCTGCCGAATGAAATCCGGCGGGGAGCAAATGCGCTCGACGTACGACTGGTCTTCGCAGGGCGGGAAGCTGCCAAGATGCGTCCTTCCGAGGACCGGTGCTGCAAAACGGCCGTTGCGCGCGCACCCCGACTGAGCCCGATCCCAGAGGCCAGTTTCGGACATTCCGGGCAGGGCTAAAGTCGGAAGGCAGCGCAAACTAGCAGTGTAGCCGAACGGCTAACCGCTGTCCAGCCCACCATGGCAGCGCGACGCGGAACGCACCTCGTGGCGCCTCACGGCGCCTCCAGGCCGCTCAGAACGCGGCACGCGAGCCTCGGTGCCGACCCGGTCGGCTGCGTTGCGATCTCACCAGTGGTGGACCAACGCCGCCTTACCCAGCCGGTGGCCGTTGCAAGCGCGGAAGGACTTGCTGATGTCAGCGTGCCTGTCAGCAAACGCTGCGTCAAGGGTTCTGGCGCGGGTCGGACCGCCGTGATCGGCGCCACGCCCGAATTTCCACTCTGGATCCATGAAGTGGGCTCCCCGTCGCCACCTTTCGGGTAACGGGGAGCCCACTGGAGAGCTTGCGCGAGATTACTCAAGGGCGATCCATGGATGGCGCGGCACGCCCCCAGCTTCTCGCCGGCCGCCCAAACTTACTTGAGGGAGACCTTGGCGCCCTCGGCCTCGAGCTTGGCCTTGGCCTTCTCGGCGTTCTC
Organism: Phytohabitans kaempferiae; assembly: GCF_042433955.1. Classification (NCBI taxonomy): domain Bacteria; kingdom Bacillati; phylum Actinomycetota; class Actinomycetes; order Micromonosporales; family Micromonosporaceae; genus Phytohabitans; species Phytohabitans kaempferiae. Next base: position 253,062 of record NZ_JBHLUH010000004.1, read on the forward strand.
CTTGTTGGCCTTCTCCAGGACCGGCTTCGGCGCGGCCTCGACCAGGTCCTTGGCCTCCTTCAGGCCCAGGCCGGTCAGCTCGCGCACGACCTTGATGACCTGGATCTTCTTGCCGCCGTCGGCCTCGAGGATGACGTCGAACTCGTCCTTCTCCTCCTCCGCCGGAGCGGCGGCGGCGCCACCGGCCGGGCCGGCCGCGGCGACGGCCACCGGCGCGGCGGCCTGGACGTCGAAGGTGTCCTCGAACTGCTTCACGAAGTCCGACAGCTCGATCAGCGTCATCTCCTTGAACGCGTCGAGCAGCTCGTCGGTGCTGAGCTTCGCCATGGTGTCTGGCGTCCTTCCTTGGTTGTTTCGGTTCCTCGGCGCCGGTCGTCGCGTCGCGTTGCCCGTGACACGACGATCAGCGCCGGAGAGAGCTGACTTGTGGCCGCTGTGTTAAGCGGCCTCTTCCTTCTCGCGCTTGTCCTGCAGAGCAGCCGCCAGACGGGCGGTCTTGGTCAGCGGAGCCTGGAGCACGGCCGCGGCCTTGCTCAGGTTCGCCTTCATGGCACCGGCCAGCTTGGCCAGCAGCACCTCACGGGACTCGAGGTCAGCGAGCTTGTTGACCTCGTCGGCCGAGATCGCCTTGCCCTCGAACACGCCGCCCTTGATGATCAGAGCCGGGTTGGCCTTCGCGAACTCGCGCAGGCCCTTCGCCGCCTCCACCACATCGCCGGAGACAAAAGTGAGCGCGGTAGGACCGGAGAACAGCTCGTCGAGGCCGCTGATGCCCGCGTCCGTCGCAGCACGCTTGGCCAGGGTGTTCTTCGCGACCGAGTACGTCGCGGTCTGGCCCAGCGAGCGCCGCAGCTGGGTGAGCTGCGCGACCGTCAGGCCGCGGTACTCGGTCAGCACGGTCGCCTCCGCCTTGCGGAAGTGCTCGGTGAGCTCGGCGACGGCCGTGGCCTTGTCGGCCCGAACCGGCTTGTCCGCCATGTCCCTCCTCTCGTTGCGCCTGGCTGGTGCGCCCAGGCCCGGACAACGAAAACGCCCCGGCGCAGGGCGCACGGGGCGGGACATGAACGTCACGCTGACTCGCACACCGCCCTGCGCGGGTCGCCCGTCGAACGGGACCTTCGACCGCGCCGGAGCGCGGTGACCAGCGGTCTTTGGGTGGTCCTTGGGCCTGAGGCTTCGCAATAAAGCTTCAGGTCCGTCGGCAAGAGTACGCGCTCCAGAACGCGTACTCCAAATCGAAAGCGGCGCGCTCCCCGAAGGGAACGCGCCGCTTTCCGAGCGAAGAGGTCAGGCCTCGGCCGTGGCCTCGGTGAGACCCCGGGTCACGTTGGGGTCGACCGGCACGCCGGGACCCATCGTCGTGGTGACGGTGACCTTCTTGAGGTACTTACCCTTGGCCGCCGACGGCTTGGCGCGGAGCACCTCGTCGAGCACGGCAGCGTAGTTTTCGACCAGCTTGTCCTCGGTGAAGGACGCCTTCCCGATGATCAGGTGCAGGTTGGAGTGCTTGTCGACCCGGAAGGTGATCTTCCCGCCCTTGATGTCGGTGACCGCCTTGCTGACGTCCATCGTCACCGTGCCGGTCTTGGGGTTGGGCATCAGACCGCGCGGGCCCAGGATCCGCGCGATCCGGCCGATCTTGGCCATCTGGTCCGGCGTGGCGATCGCCGCGTCGAAGTCCAGCCAGCCTTCCTGGATGCGAGCAACCAGCTCGTCGGTGCCCACCTCGTCGGCGCCGGCGGCCACGGCCTCCTCGGCCTTGGCGCCCGCGGCGAAGACGATCACCCGGACGGTCTTACCGGTGCCGTGCGGCAGGTTGACCGTGCCGCGGACCATCTGGTCGGCCTTCCGGGGGTCGACGCCGAGGCGCATGGCGACCTCGACCGTGGCGTCGAACTTGACCGTGCTGGTCTCCTTGGCGAGCTTGATCGCCTCGGACGGGGTGTAGAGCTTCGACCGGTCGATGAGGTCGAGAGCCTTGCGGTAGTTCTTGCTCTGCGGCATGTCTGCTGTTGTCTCCTGTGGTCTCGGCGGGCCCGGCCGGACCCTCCCACGTATCGCCTCGGCTGAAAGCAACCAGGCGGTCGGTTACTCCTTGACGGTGATGCCCATCGACCGGGCGGTGCCGGCGATGATCCGCTCGGCGTGGTCGAGGTCGTTGGCGTTGAGGTCGGACATCTTCTTCTCGGCGATCTCGCGCAACTGGGCGCGGGTCACCGAGCCGACCTTCTCCGTGTGCGGGGTGCCGGAGCCCTTCTGCACACCGGCCGCCTTGATCAGCAGGCGCGCGGCGGGCGGGGTCTTCAGCACGAAGGTGAAGGTCCGGTCCTCGTACACGCTGATCTCGGCGGGGACGATGTCACCCCGCTGCGACTCGGTCTGCGCGTTGTACGACTTGCAGAACTCCATGATGTTGACGCCGTGCTGACCGAGCGCCGGACCGACCGGCGGCGCCGGCGTGGCCTGACCCGCCGGCAACTGCAGCGTGAACGTCTTGACGAGCTTTTTCTTCGGAGGCATGGCTCTTTCCTGGGCGTGGTGTTGACGTGGAATGACGGCCGTCGGCGCGCACGGTCAAGCGCAGCCGACAGGCCGACGTTCAAGAGTACCGCGAGGGGTTTAGATCTTCGCGACCTGGTTGAAGTTGAGCTCGACCGGGGTCTCTCGCCCGAAGATCGACACCAGCACCTTGAGCTTTTGCTGGTCGGCGTTGATCTCGCTGATCGTGGCCGGCAGCGAGGCGAAAGCGCCATCGGTGACGGTGACCGAGTCGCCGACCTCGAAGTCGAGGACCTTGACCTCGGGCTTGGCCTTCTTCTGCTCGGTCTCGACCGCGGGCGCCAGCCACTTGAGCACCTCGTCGAGCGAGAGCGGCGCCGGGCGGTCGGCCCGGTCGGTCGCGCCGACGAAGCCGGTCACGCCCGGGGTGTTACGCACGCAGGAGTAGGACTCCGGGGTCAGCTCCATCCGGACCAGGATGTAGCCCGGGAAGACCTTGTTTTGCACCTGGAGGCGCTTGCCGTTCTTGACCTCGACCTCTTCACGGGTCGGCACCTCGACCTGGAAGATGTAGTCCTCCATGTCGAGGCTCGTGATCCGGGTCTCGAGGTTGGTCTTGACCTTGTTTTCGTAGCCGGCGTAGGAGTGCACCACGTACCAGTCGCCGGGCGCGTAGCGCAGCTTCTGCCGCAGCTCGGCCACCGGGTCGTAGTCGCCGTCCGGCTCGGCGACCGGCGTGTACTCCGGCTCGCTGTCGGCCTCGACCGCCTCCGGGTCGGCGGCGGTCGCCACCGCGGACTGCTCGTCGGCCGCCGCAGCGGTCTCGTCGTACTCAGGCACGCTCGCTCACTTCCGTCTTTGTCTATTCCTGGTTGCCGAAGACGAACAACACGCCCTTGGCGAACCCGTAGTCGAGGCCGGCCACGATCGCCAGCATGAAGGCGACGAACACGACCACGACCGCGGTGTAGGTCAGCAACTCCTTGCGGGTCGGCCAGATGACCTTGCGCAGCTCCGCCACGACCTCGCGGAAGAACCGCACCAACCGACCAAAGATCCCCACCCGGGCGACGTCCTTCTTCGCCTTCGGCTTGTCGGCGGGCTCGGTCTTGCGGCGCTCACGGGTGGCCGTGCCGCCGCGCGAGACCGGCTGGTCCTCGTCGTCGGCGTCATCGTCGACAGCGTCATCGAACGCCTCGTCCAGGTTGTCGAGGTCGTCGTCGTCCGCGGGCTCTTCGCCGCGCCGCTTGCTCTCGGCCACTTCGCCCTCCGTGGGGGGTGGGGTTTGACACGTTGGCCCCACCGGTCCCGGAGACGAGCCGCGGCCAGCGGAGCCGGCGGGACCCGTCCCGGGGCCGGTCAGGCCTTAGGCGCAGGGGCGACAGGACTCGAACCTGCAACCTGCGGTTTTGGAGACCGCTGCGCTGCCAATTGCGCCACACCCCTGTGCAGGGAGCGGCCCCACCCGAGGCGCGCCCGGGTAGGGGTAGCTACCCCACGGCGCACCAGTGTACGGGTACGCCCTTGAGATTCCCAACCTGGCACCCGCTATGCGGGCTGACCACGGACGATCGCCCGAGCCTGCGACAACACCTTCTCCCCGTGGCAGGTGGCGGTGATGTCAATCTGGGTAAGTCCGTCCTCGGTCTGCCCCTTGACCACACCACGGATTTCGATCTCTGTGCCCTCGTCGTCGTCCGGCACGGGCACCGGCCGAGCGAACCGGACATTGAAGTCGACCACCGCGTCGGCCGCGCCGGCCCAGGCGGTCACCGCGCGGCCGGCCAGCGCCATGGTGAACATGCCGTGGGCGATCACGCCGGGCAGCCCCACCTTGGTGGCGATGCGGTCGCTCCAGTGGATGACGTTGAAGTCGCCGGAGGCGCCCGCGTACCGGACCAGATCGGCACGGGTCACCCGGTAGGTCTGCGTGGGCAGCTCGGTCATGTCAGCACTCTCCGCGTACGACGATCTTGGACCAGGCGCTCAGCACCGGCTGGCCGGCCGCCGTGCTCACCTCGGTGCGCGTGGTCAGGAACTCGTGCCCGCCCCGCGAGATGATGTCTTCGACGGTGTTGACGCAGACCAGCTCGTCGCCGGCCACCACTGGGCGCTGGTAGGCGAAGCGCTGGTCACCGTGGACCACGCGGCTGTAGTCGACGCCCAGCTCCGGGTCATCGATGATCTGGCGGCTGGCCACCATCGTGATCACTACCGGAAACGTGGGCGGCGCGACCACATCCGTGTATCCGGCGGCACGAGCGGCCTCCGGATCCAGGTACAGCGGGTCGGTCGCGCCGATCGCCTTCGCGAACTCGCGGATCTTCTCTCGACCAACCTGGTAGGGAGCGGTCGGCGGGTATGTCCGGCCGACGAAGGACTTGTCCAGAGGCATAGCAGGGAACCTACCGCCCGCCGGCGCTCCGGAGCTTGCGCGGTCCTATATGAGAAGCGCAGCAATGGGAACGCGCGGGCGGGGTGGCCCCCGACCCGCGCGGCCTCAGGGTCTCTCCGCGATCAGCGGGTCTCGCGGTGCGCGGTGTGCTTGCCGCAACGCGGGCAGAACTTCTTCAGCTCGATGCGGTCCGGGTCGTTGCGGCGGTTCTTACGCGTGATGTAGTTGCGCTCCTTGCACTCCACACACGCCATAGTGATCTTGGGACGGACGTCGGTCGCCTTGGCCACGGCGGAGTGCCTTCCTCGTCAACAGGGGTCTTCGCGGATTACCGGCGCACAAGAGTACCCGGACACGCGAAGCGGACGCCAGTGGCGTCCGTTACGTGCGTAGCGGTGGCCGGACTTGAACCGGCGACACAGCGATTATGAGCCGCTTGCTCTGCCATCTGAGCTACACCGCCGAGGTGGGTCCAGGATGACCCGCTGAGCCCCCTTACGGAATCGAACCGTAGACCTTCTCCTTACCATGGAGACGCTCTGCCGACTGAGCTAAGGGGGCGCGTGCGCCTGGGTAAGAGTACACGTAGCGGTTCCCCAGACGAAATCGGGATACCCGTGTCGTGGAGGGCCTCGCTGTGGGACTCGCCTAGGTCACCGCGCGCAGGCGGCGGACCTCGCCCATCGGGGTCGGCTCGGCCTCGGTGCGGGCGCCAAACCAGGCCTCCAGCCGCTCGTACGGCAGCGGACGGCTGAAGAGGAAGCCCTGGCCGATCTCGCAGCCCATGTCTTTGAGCAGGTCGAGCGTCAGCTCGCTCTCCACGCCCTCGGCGACCACCGTGAGCCCGAACTGAAGCGACAGCGCCACCACCGCGCGCACGATCGCCAGGTCGCCCGCGTCGGTCGCCATGCCCTGCACGAACGAGCGGTCGATCTTCACCTCGTGCACCGGCAGGCGCCGCAGGTAGGACAGCGACGAGTAGCCGGTGCCGAAGTCGTCAACGGACAGGCGCACGCCCAACTCGCGCAGCCGCCGCAGGGTCGGCAACGGCCGGTCGGTGGGGCCGATGACGCCGTCTTCCTTGATCTCGAACGTGACCTGCTCGGGCGCCACGGCGTACTCCCGGAGAAGCGCCTCCACGCGACCGGGGAAACCGGGGTCGACCAGCGTGCGCGGGGAGAGGTTGACCGCGACGGAGAGCGGGCGGTCGGCGTCGGCCCACTCCCGACAGCGCCGCAGCCCTTCCTTGAGCACCGCCTCGGTGAGCCGGCTGAGCTGCCCGGTGTGCTCGGCGACCGCCACGAAGTCTTCCGGCGAGACCGCGCCGTGCGCCGGATGCTCCCACCGCGCCAGGCACTCCACGCCCACCAGCCGCCGGTCGGTCAGCGTCACCTTGGGCTGGAAGTAGACCTCCAGCTCGTCGTGGTCAAGCGCCCGCCGCAGGTCGCCGGCGAGCTCCAGGCGCCGCACCGACCGCGACTCCAGGCCCGCGCTGAAGAGCTGCACCCCGCCGGGCACCGACTTCGCGACGGTCGCCGCCACGTCGGCCCGTTGCAGCAGCGTCGCGGGGTCGGTGCCGTGATCCGGATGTACGACCACGCCGACGGCCGTGTCGACGTCGAGCGTGAGCGTGCCGAACATGATCGGGTCGCGGACCTGCTCGCGCAGCTCGGTGGCGAGCTGGGCGGCCGCCTCGACGCTCTCCGAGCGCAGCGTCACGATGAACTCGTCGCCGCCGACCCGGCCCACGAGCGCCGCCGGCGGGGCGTATGTCCGCAGCCGCCGGGCCACCTCGGCGAGCAGCTTGTCACCGGCCGCGTGGCCGAGCGACTCGTTGACGTCGCGCAGCCGGTCGACGTCGAAGAGGAGCACCGCGACCACCTCGCCGGGCGCCCGGACGATGACCGACTCCTCCAGCGCCTCGGTGATCCGCCGCCGGTTGGCCAGCGTGGTGAGGCCGTCGTGGTAGGCGTCGTAGCGGAGCCGGTCGACCAGCCGCGAGTTTTCCACCGCGACGCCGGCGTGGGCCGCGATCGTCTCCAGCATCCGCACGTCGGCGGCGGTGAAGTTGCCGAGGTCGCCCAGGCGGTTGACCACCTCGAGGGTGCCGATCACCGCCGAGCCGGAGCGCAGCGGCGTCACGATCACGTCTTTGACCCCGCTGTTGCGCAGGGCGGGGCGCAGCTCCTCGGCGGTGGTGAAGCGGGAACCGACCGCGACCGTGCGGCCGCCCTCCTGCTGCGAGTAGGCGCGCACCGCGGCGGGCGTGGGCGCCACGTCGAGCAGCCCCAGGTCGTCGACGCGGGCGGAGAGCATGACCTCGGGGTGCCGGCCCTGCGCGGGGAGCCACAGCGTCGCGTACTCCGCCTGCATCATCGCCCGGACCCGACCCAGCAGCGTGTCGGCCAGCGAGCCGCCCTGGCGGTCGCCGCTGATCGCCTGGGTCAGCTCGTACAGATCGGTGAGCATGCGGTGCTGCTCGAGGAAGCGGGCGTATGAGCGGTAGACCAGCGCGAGGACGGTGACGAGCACGACCAGCAGCAGCGCGGCCCACAGAGTCGCCGAGAGCACGATGAGGATGACCAGGCCGATCACGACGTTTACCGCCGTGGCCAAAAGGATCGGATTGGCCGTGCGGATGACCTCGCGGCCGGCCTGGGGCCCCTGCACCAGAGAGATCACGCCGACGACCGCGACGAGGGTGACCAGCACGTGCGTGGCGACCGCCGCGAAGAGCACGCCCCACATGCCCGGCCCCACATCGCCCAGGATCGGCGGCAGGGCGAGCAGCACCAGCCCGGCGAGCGAGGTGCCGGCGGCGTTCTTCGCGACGTTGAACCACAGCTTGACCGGCGCGCTCTTGCGCCGGAGCTGGGCGATGAGGGTGCTCGCCGAGTAGGCCAGGACGACCATCAGCGGCGGCAGGTAGAAGAGTGCGAGGACGAGTGGGATCTCGTTGATCGTGATCGTGAAGCCCTGGCGGCGGATCACGAAGTGGAAGACGGCGACTTCGGCAGCCACGAACACCGCCAGCAGCACACCTGCGACGCCCCACGACTGGTAGGCGGCCGCGTACACCACCCCGGGGGCCTCGGTCCAGCCCTCTTGAACCAGACTGAGCGTGGCGGCCCAAATCGCCGCCAATAGGCTCAGGGGGCCAGTGATCAACCAGGCCCGGTCGGCCGCGCGTCCCGCTGTCGTCTGACGCTTGGCCATCCCGGTCACGGTGCGATAGTGCTGCCGGCTCCGGATCCTGACGTGTCGGTGCTGACGACCACGGCGCTCGCTGGAGCGCTCCAGTCAAAATCCATGGTCGTGAAGCCGCCGGAAGCCGCGCGAGCCGGAATGGCCAACGCCGCCAGCGCCAGGACCAAGCCGGCAAGGCGGCTCAGTCTACGTGCACGCATTGAACGCTCCCGTCGGGGTAATCCACATGAGACTCAGAACTTGAGGTGCCCTGATCGTGCCACACCTCGGGCCGTGGACACATCCTGATCGCCCGCTAAAAGCCACACTGCGCGAAAAACATGGCTGAACGGCTGACCGAAATCTTAGCGGGACTTTAGGAAGTCGCATCTTCGTGCAAGATTTCACAACCAACCCGACCCCCACCGGTCCCCCTACCTCCGGTTGGGAAAGGGTCGTTTTTCCCGCCTTGTGTTTTGCCTCCGCTCACTTTGTGTGAGATTTGTGGGCTGTCGCCCTCCGCCAGCTTTGTCCGGACTTGCCGGAGGCTCCCCCTTCGGCCCACCTCGCCCTAGGTTGCGCAGGCCATGCCGCACGTCGGACGGCCCGGGACAGTGGATCTTGAGGCTCGACGGGACCCCCGCCGTCCGGGCTTCCCGGACCGCCGGTTGCATTTGCGCATTCGCTTTCTTTTATCAAACTCTATTCGGCGACCGGCGAGTAAGCAACGACAATCATCAACCCATTGCGTCGCCGCACAGTTCCGGCGCGACGAGTTACGGGGTTGGAACGCGAATCCACTTCCTGATCCGCCAGTCAGGAGTGCGGCCCGCGACGCATTCCTTAGCAGCACGGACCGCCGCCGGCACACTCCTTTGTCCTATTCGATCCGAATGGATGATGCACCTATCAGCCTAACGTACAAGATTGCTCCGGTGTGTCGTGCCCCGGACCGCGCTCGCCCGGGGTGACCAGCCAGAAGAGGGCTTCGCCCGGCGGGCCAGCGAGACCGGAGACTGCCATGTCGGCGAAGGCGCCCGTAAGCAGACGAGCGGAGGCCGTAGCAAGGGCGGGGCTGGCCCGCTGGGCGAGCCGTCAGTGTCGAGCGCTGGCGTCGCCGGGCCGCGGGGGCGATGCGTCCGGGCGGCAGGTCGCGGGAGACGGATAAAGATCGACCCCCGGGGCCAGCGTGCAGGCTGGTCGGGGGCCGAATATCCCTAGGTGTGGCGGGTAGAGGATTCGAACCTCTGTAGCTTTCGCGACGGATTTACAGTCCGCTCCCATTGGCCGCTCGGGCAACCCGCCTAGGGCATGCCGCCACGAGTGATCGCGGCAGCGGAAGCAAGGATAGCGGTTGCGGTAGGTGGTCACGCAACCGGGTACGGTCGGGGGGTCACCGGCCCCGGAACATCTTCATATCGCCACAAAGCAGGAGCATGACCTATGGCAGCCAACCCGTCGTTCGACATCGTCAGCAAGGTCGACCGGCAGGAGGTCGACAACGCCCTCCGACAGGCGGAGAAGGAGCTCTCCACGCGCTTCGACTTCCGCGGCACCGGCGCGCAGATCTCCTGGTCGGGTGAGGAGGCGGTGAGTGTCCAGGCGGAGACGGAGGACCGGGTCAGGGCGGCACTCGAGGTCTTCAAGGACAAGCTGGTCAAGCGCAACATCTCGCTGAAGGCGCTGGACGCGGGCGAGCCGCGTACCTCTGGGAAGACGTCGAAGATCGACTGCAAGATCATCCAGGGCATCGACCAGGAGAAGGCCAAGGCGATCAGCAAGGCGATCCGCGACGAGGGACCCAAGGGCGTCCAGGCGCAGATCCAGGGTGACCAGCTGCGCGTGACCGGCAAGAAGAAGGACGACCTTCAGGCCGTGATCAGCCTGCTCAAGTCTTCCGACTTCGGGATCGCCCTCCAGTTCACGAACTACCGGTAGTCGCCAGCGCCTGATCGATCCGGGCCGTCGCGAGCGCGTCGGCCCGGGCGATCGAGCCCGACGGCAGGCCCGCCACGACCGCCGCGACGCCCACCGCGGCGCCGCCGAAGAGGAACGCCCACGGCACGCCGCCGGGCTGGTCGACGATCAGCCCGGAGACCGAGCCGCCCACGGCGGTGAAGGCCACCGCGACCGTGATCACCCATGTGTACGCCTCGTTGAGCATGGTCACCGGCGCGATGCGGCCCACCATGTTGTTCTCCAGCGTGAGGGCGGGCGCGATCGTGGCTCCCCCGGCGACCAGCGCGACACCGAGGGCCGCGGGGTGGGGCATGAGGGCGTACAGCGCGAAGGTGCCGGCGAGCGCCCCGAGCAGCAGCGCGAACTGGCGGGCCTGGTTGCGTACCGGCGGGCGCGTGCCAAACCAGAAGCCGCCCGCCGCGCTGCCCACGGCCCAGAGGGCGAGCAGTACGCCACCGAGGCTGTCGCCGTCGCTGTGGTGGCTCGCGTACGCGGGCACGATCACGCCGGCGGCGCCGAACGCCGTACCAAGGCCGGCGACGCACACCAGCAGGGCCGGGAAGCCACCGATCCGCAGCGGGCCGAGGCCGCGCGTGCGGTGCTCGGCGGAATGCGGACGCCAGCGGCGCATCGCCCTGCCACGGGCCACGACGAGTGTGCCGCCGAGCGTGAGCACCGCCGCGCCCACGATCGCGGCCGCCGGGTTGGCGAAGAGCACGAAGCCGGCGACCAGCAGCGGGCCGAATACGAACACGAGCTCGAAGAGCGTGGTCTCCGCGGCCAGCGCAGCGCCACGCAGGTGGTGTCGGCCGCCGCCGGGCTCGGTCAGGTCGTTCCAGGCGCCGCGGATGGCGGCGGTCAGCGGCGGGTACGTGGCGCCGGCCACCGCCGACGCCGCGAAGATCACCGGAAGCGCTCCGACCTGGCTGGCGACGAGCAGCGCGCCGAGTGCGAACGGATGCGCGATGCCGGTGAGCAGCAGTACGGGCGCGGGGCCGATCCGGTCGGCGACGCGGCCCGCCACCGGGCTGATCGCCGCGCCGGCCACCGCGTAGATGCCACCGGCGATGGCGGCCGGTGTGTACCGGTCGGTGGCCTGCTGCACCAGAAACAGCAGCGCCAGCGGGGTCATGCCGATGCCCAGCCGGGCGATGACGCCGACCACCAGGAGGACGGGAGCGCCGGGGATCTGCCACACCGCCGAGTACTGGCGCAGCCCGGCCACAGAGCACCTCCAGTGTAATGACCGATGAACCCTCCGACCCTAACCAAGTCCAGCGGTACCGGCTACACGAATACGGGCCCGGGGCGTGTGACCCCGGGCCCGTATTAGCGCTGTGGACTTATCGCTGGAACTGGACTGGACCGGAGTTGGCGGCCATCTGCTCCAGCCGGCGCACCCGCTCCGCCATCGGCGGGTGGGTCGAGAACAGCGACGCGATGCCGCCGCCCCGCAGCGGGTTGGCGATCATCAGGTGCGCGTTCGTGGCGAGTTGGCCCTCCGCCGGTAGCGGCATCCGCTGCGTGCCGGCATGGATCTTCCGGAGCGCCGACGCCAGCGCCAGCGGGTCGTTGGTCAGGCTCGCCCCGGAGGCGTCGGCCTGGTACTCACGGCTCCGGCTGATCGCCAACTGGATCACCGAGGCCGCGATCGGGCCGAGGATCACCATCAGCAGCAGCACCGCCGGGTTGACGCCATCGTCGTCGCTACCCCCGAGCGGGATGAACAGCGCCATGTTGGCGACAAACGTGATGATGCTGGCGAGCGCGCCGGCCACGCTGGAGATCAGGATGTCGCGGTTGTACACGTGCGACAGCTCGTGGCCGATGACCCCGCGCAGCTCGCGGTAGTCGAGAACCTGGGTGATGCCCTGCGTCACCGCGACCGCCGCGTTACGCGGGTTACGACCGGTGGCGAAGGCGTTGGGCTGCATCGTCGGGCTCATGTAAAGCCGCGGCATCGGCTGACCCGCCTGGGTCGAAAGCTCCCGGACCATCTGGTACAAAGCGGGGAACTCCGCCTCGCTGACCGGCTTGGCCCGCATCGACCGTAGTGCGATCTTGTCGGACCAGAAGTAGCTGACAGCGTTGATCCCCAGGGCGATCACCACTGCGATCACCAGGCCGGCGCTGCCGCCGAACCAGTATCCGAGGGCCAGGACGATACCGGAGAGCAGGCCGAGCAGAGCGGCCGTCTTGAGACCGTTCCATTGCCTGTGCACGATCACTCACTCCTTCAGGACCCGGGACCGTATGGGCCCGGCACCAGGCGTAACAACCTGATGCCCCTCCCATCATCCGCGCAATCCTGTGACCTTGCTGAGAGTCTGCGCAGGTCAGGCCAGGTCGAGCACCATCTGCGGGGCGAAGCCGACCACCACGATGACGAATGTCACGACGCCCAGCGCCGCCGCCACCGCCCACGGGATCCGGGCCCGGGCGGACTCGGCCGGCGCGGGCGCGTACAGCACGGCGGCGACGCGTACGTAGTAGGCGAGGCCGATCACCGCGTTGAGGGCCACGACCACCGCGAGCCAGCCGGCGCCGCCGTCGAGCAGCGAGCGCACGACCACCACCTTGGCGAAGAGCCCGGCCAGGCCCGGTGGCAGCCCGGCGAGGCCGACCAGCGCGAGCACCAGCGCCGCCCCGACCCACGGATGGGCGCGCGTGGCGCCCCGGTAGTCGGCGATCAGGCCACCGTCGGAGCCGGGCCGCAGCGCCACCACCGCGCCGAAGGCGGCCAGTTCGAGGAGCACGTAGAAGACGGTGTACGCCACGGTCGCCGCCACCGCCACCGAGAGCGCCTCGTCGGTGCGCCCCTCGGCCAGCATGAACGCACCGAGCGGCGCCAGGATGTATCCCGCCTGGGCCACCGACGACCAGGCCAGCAGCCGCACCATCCGGGTCTGCCGGAGCGCGACCAGGTTGCCCACCGTCATCGTGAGTACGGCCAGCGCGGCGAGTGCCGGCCCGGCCAGGTCGAGCGAGGGCCGGAGGCCGTCGACGACCGCGTAGAGGATCGCGATCACGCCGCCCAGCTTCGAGGCGGTGGAGAGGTAAGCGGCGATCGGCACGGGGGCGCCGTCGTACGTCGCGGGAGCCCAGGCGTGGAACGGCACGGCGGCCACCTTGAACGCCAGCCCTGCCAGCACCAGCACCACCGCCGCGCCGGTCAGCGGGAGGTCGGGCAGGCCGGTGGCGAGCGTGGCGAAGTGGAGCCGGCCACTCACCGCGTACAGGAGGGCGGCGCCGAGCAGCGTCACCGCGGTCGCCACCACGCTCACCACGAAGAACGTGACCGCTCCCTCGGCGCTCTCCACGGTGCGGCGGCGGAGGCCGACCAGCACGTACAGGGGCAGGGTGAGCGTCTCCAGCGCCACGATCAGCGTGATCAGGTCACCGGCCGAGGCGAGCGCCACGCCGCCGGTCATCGAGCAGGCGAGGAGGAAGGCGTACTCCCCCGGCGGCACGTCCCGGGTCGCGGCGGAGAGGGCCACCACGCCGAGCGTCAGCAGCGCGAAGAGGGCCGCCACCAGCGCGGAACGGTCGTTGGCGACAAACGAGCAGGCATCGGGCACGCAGAACGTCTGCCGGTCGTCGCCGAGCCCCACCACGATCGCGCCGGCCGCCGTGGCGAGCGCGCCGACCGCAGCCACCGCGAGCACCGCGGCGCGGCGGGCCACGAAGAGGTCGGTCAGGAGCACGAGTACGGCGGTGCCGGCCGCCAGGTAGGCGGGAAGCAGGGCGACGTGGTCGATCGACTGGATCACGCCAGCCTCCCGTGCGGCCGGCGGGCGAGGGTGCGCGGGCGGCTCATGACCCCACCGCCTCGACCAGGGCGCCCACCGGGCCGCCAGCCATGCCCAGCACCAGCGCGGGGAGCAGCCCGACGGCGAGCGCGAGCAGCACCAGCGGCGCCCAGGCGACCACCTCGACGCGGGCCAGTCCGGGCGGATCGAGCGCGCCGACCGCCGGCCCGTGTGTGACCTTGCGGAGCAGGCGCAGGAAGTATGCCGCTGTGAGCGCGCCGCCCAGCGCCGCCACCGCGGCCAGCGTGGTCCAGAGTGGACCGCCCACCTCGAGGGCCGCCACGACGGCGAACGCCTCGCCCCAGAAGCCGGCCAGCCCGGGCAGGCCGAGCGAGGCGATCGCGGCGAAGGCGAGGAGGCCGGCGAGCCACGGGGACCGCTCGCGCAGCCCGCCGAGCTGGGCCAGCTCGCCGGTGTGTGCCCGCTCCTTGATCGCCCCAGCGAGGAAGAAGAGCAGGCCGGTGATGATCCCGTGCGCCACGTTGCCGATCAGGGCGGCCTGGATGCCGGTCGTGGTGAGCGTGGCGATGCCGAGCAGCACGAAGCCCATGTGCCCGACGCTGGAGTAGGCGATCAGCCGCTTGAGCTCGGTCTGTGCCAGGCACACCAGCGAGCCCACCACGATCGCCGCCACCGCCAGGATGCCGAGCGCCGGTGCCGCCCACCGCGCGCCCTCGGGGGCCACGCCGACCGCGACCCGGATCAGCCCGTACGTGCCCATCTTGAGCAGCACGCCGGCCAGGATCACACTCCCCACAGTCGGCGCCTGCGTGTGCGCGTCCGGCAGCCAGGAGTGCAGCGGCCACAGTGGACTCTTCACCGCGAACGCGATCGCCAGCAACGTGAACGCCGCGACCTGCGTGCCCCGCGACAGCTCGGCGCCCCCGGTGAGCGCCACGATGTCGGCGGTGCCGGCGGCGACCACCACCGTGAAGACGCCCACCAGCAGCAGCACCGAGCCGAAGAGCGTGTAGAGCACGAACTTGCGCGCGGCGTGCGCCCGGCCCTCGCCGCCCCAGACGGCGATCACCGCGTACATGGGGAGCAACACGACCTCGAAGAAGACGAAGAAGAGCACCAGGTCAAGCGCGAGGAACGTGCCGAGGATGCCCACCTCGATCACCAGCAACAGCGCCACCAGCGTGTGCCCCCGCCCGGGCGCCGGTGCCCGCCAGAGCGTGAAGCCGCAGCAGAGGAGCGTGAGCAGGGCGGTGAGGACCACCAGCGGGTACGACACGCCGTCGACGCCGAGGTGGAAGCGCAGGTCGAGGCCGGGCACCCAGGCGAGGTCGACCTCGTGCCAGGGGCGGACGGCGGCGGGTCCGTACGAGAACCAGGAGTCGCTGTAGAGCGGCAGGCTGAGCGCGAGCGCGCCGGCCGCCGCCACCGTGCCGGCCACCTGCCCCGCGCGGGTCGGCAGGAGGGCGGCGAGGAGCGCGCCCGCGGCCGGCACCGCGAGTACGGCGATCAGGAGCCACCTCACAGGATCACCCCCAGGGCGGCGAGCAGTACGGCGGCGGCGAGCACCGCGGTCGCCGCGCGTGGCAGGCCGGCTCGGTGTGCCGTGGCGAGCCCCCGGGCGAGTCGCAGCGTCGAGCGTCCGGTGCCCTCGACCGCCCCGTCGACCCCCGCCTCGTCGCCGAGTCGCACGGCGCGAGCGAGGAAGCGAGTCGGTCGTACCACCAAAAGGTGCTGGACCTCGTCGAGGTAGAAGGCGCGGGCGAAGGCCGGGACGGTCGGCAGGCCGCGCCAACCAACGACGGCGCCGGCGGCGAGCAGCGCGAGGGGGAGCACGACCCAGGCGTCGATGTGGGCGGCTTCGAGGCCGAGGGCCGCGCGGAAGGACGGCCAGAAGATCGCGAGGCCGAGCAGCGCGCTCGGGATCGCGAGGATGGCGACCGGCCACCGCATGAGGGGCGGGGCCTCGTGGCCGTGCGTCCGGGTCTCGCCGAAGAAGGTGCCCTTGAGCAGGCGGACGGCGTATGCCGCGGTGATCGCGACGCCGGCCAGCGCGGCCAGCCAGACCAGCCAGCCGACCCACTCGGGCGCCGGGCCGCCGGGGTGGTGGGCGACGTAGATGACGCCCTCCTTGCTCCAGAAGCCGGCCAGCGGCGGCAGCCCGGCGAGCGCGCCCAGCCCGATGGCGAACGACCAGAACGTCACCGGCATCTCCCGGCGCAGCCCGCCCATCCGGGACATGAGCGTGCTTCCCACGGCGTGGATCACGCAGCCGGCAGCGAGGAAGAGCAGCGCCTTGAACGCGGCGTGCGTGAGCAGGTGGAAGAGGGCGGCCGAGGTGGAGCCGACCGCGAGCGCGCCGGCCATGTAGCCGATCTGCGAGACGGTGGACCAGGCGAGTACGCGCTTGATGTCGTCTTGCGCGGTAGCGGCGAGCGCGCCGAGCAGCAGCGTGACCGCGGCCATCACCCCGAGCACGGCCAGGGCGGCGCCGGTGAAGAGCGGGAAGAGCCGGGTCACCACGTAGATGCCGGCCGCGACCATCGTCGCCGCGTGGATCAGCGCGGAGATCGGCGTGGGGCCGGCCATCGCGTCGGGGAGCCACGTGTGCAGCGGGAACTGCGCGCTCTTGCCCGCCACGCCGGCGAGCAGCAGCAGGCCGGCGACGGTGAGCGTGGTGGCGCCGTAGTCGTGGGCGAGCACGTCGGCGATGCGGAACGACCCCGCGCCGATGCCCAGCACCGCGATGCCCAGCAGGAAGCCGACGTCGCCGAC
This sequence comes from Phytohabitans kaempferiae, assembly GCF_042433955.1. Taxonomy (NCBI): domain Bacteria; kingdom Bacillati; phylum Actinomycetota; class Actinomycetes; order Micromonosporales; family Micromonosporaceae; genus Phytohabitans; species Phytohabitans kaempferiae. The sequence continues at coordinate 269,643 of NZ_JBHLUH010000004.1, forward strand.
CCGGGTCACGATGAACGCCTTCACCGCGGCGGCGGGCGCCTCGCGGAGGTGGCGGTCGTGGCCGATGAGGAGGTATGAGCAGATGCCCATCACCTCCCAGCCGACCAGCAGCATGATCAGATCGCCGGCCACCACGACCAGGAGCATGGCGGCGGTGAAGAGGCTGACCTGGGCGACGTACGGCGGGTAGCGCTCGTCGTCGGCGAGGTAGGTGATCGAGTAGACCTGCACGGCCAGGGCGACGGCGCCGACCGCGATGGCGACCAGGGCGGCGGGCTGGTCGACGCGTACGCCGAAGGTGACGGTGAGGTCGCCTATTTCAAGCCATTGACGGCTGCGGTCGGATTTTTCCGATGCGGCGGTGATGACTGCTATGAGCAGCGCGGCGGCCGCACCGCCCACGCCCAGCACGGCCGCTGGCCTGCGTGCCTTCAGCGGCAGCAGAAAGCCCACGAGCGCAGCGGCGAACGGGACGGCCGGGAGAAGCACCCCGGGGATCATGCGTCGACCCGCTCTAGCGGCACCTCGTCGACCGCCACGCTCGCCCGCAGGCGGTAGAGCTGGAGCACGATGGCCAGCCCCACGCCCACCTCGGCGGCGGCGATCACGATGACGAAGAGCGCGAAGACCTGCCCGGTGTGCGGCAGCGCCGCCTGCACCGTGGTGTCGGCGGTGATCAGGATCAGGTTGACCGCGTTGAGCATGAGCTCGACCGACATCAGCAGGAGGATCGCGTTGCGGCGGCGCAGGACGCCGTAGACGCCGATGCCGAAGAGGAGGGCGGCGGTGACGTACGGGATGACGGGCCTCATCGGTCAGCCTCCGGCACGGTCAACCGGTCTGCGCGGTCAACGCCAGCCGGAGGAGCCCCGATGTCTGGCCGCGACACGACGATCGCCCCCACCAGGGCCGCCAGGAGCAGCACGGAGAGCACCTCGAACGGGAGGACCCAGGACCTGAAGATCTCGGTGCCGAGCCGCTCCGCGGTGCCCGCCGCCGGCAGGTCCACTGTGGTCCACCGGAAGGCGTCGATCAGCAGCGCGGCCAGGCCCAGCCCAGCGCCGCCGCCCACCAGCACCGCGGGCAAGCCGGGACGGTCGAGGTCGGTCGAGGCGCCGATCGGGGCGCGGGTCAGCATCACCGCGAAGAGCAGCAGCACCACGACCGCGCCCACGTAGATCAGCACCTGCACCCAGGCGACCAGCTCGGCGGTGAGCACCAGGTAGAGGCCGGCCATCGCGCCGAGGCAGACGACCAGGTAGAGACCCGCGCGCACGAGATGCTTGGTGGTCACCACCAGCAGCGCCGAACCCACCGCCACGGCACCGAGCCCCAGCAGCAGCACGTCGGCGGCGGTCACGTCTGTGCTTTCTTGGCGGCCGTCGCCTCTTCCTTGGAGCGCTCGCCATTGGGGTCGTGCGCGGGCGGCGGCGGCACCGTCGCCATCCACTCGCCGAGCCGCTCCTTGTCGTGCAGGAGGTCACGGATGTCGTACTCCGCGTACTCGAACTCGGGCGTCCAGTAGAGCGCGTCGAAGGGACACGCCTCGATGCAGATCCCGCAGTACATGCAGAGCGAGAAGTCGATGTCGAAGCGGTCGAGCACATTGCGCTGGCGGGCCCGGGCCGCGCCGGGCACGACCACTTCTTCCTTGTGCGAGTCGATGTAGATGCACCAGTCGGGGCACTCACGGGCGCACAGCATGCAGACCGTGCAGTTTTCCTCCAGCAGCGCGATCACGCCGCGCGAGCGCGGCGGGAGGTCGGGCGCCACATCCGGGTACTGCTGCGTGTGCGACCGGCGGGTCATCGTCTTGAGGGTGACGGCCAGCCCCTTCGCCAGCCCTTCGCCAGGCACGCCCATGCCGCATATCCTGCCCCGTCAGCCGCTGAGGCGCGAGCACCACGCAAGATCGACCTACGGTGAACGCGCCGTCACGGGGCCTTGCGGCGCTGGTCAGGACTCCGCTGACTCGGGCACGCCGAGCGGTGGGACGAACTCGACGCCGAGCTGCTGGAGCACCTGGAAAAGCTCGTTGACGCTCCACACGTCGCTGATCTTGCCGTCGCCGTCGAAGCGGAGGAACGTGGCGCCGGAGTAGCTCACCACCTGCCCAGTGGCCGGCACCGGGCCGAACTGCCCGGTCTGCGTGCCTGCCGCCCGCCAGTGGATGGCCGCCCGCTCGCCGTCGACCAGCAGATCAACGATCTTGTAGCGCAGATCCGGGAACGCCGCCCGGCGCTCGCCGTGCCAGGCCAGTACGCCTCGCGGCCCGCTCTCGCCCAGCCCCGGGCAGTCGGGGGCGACCAGGTCGTACGCCGTTTCCTCTTGGTTGCCGTTCCAGACGTCGGCAACGAACTGTCGTACCGCGGTGTCCACATCGACCACGGTGGCGCAGCTTACATCACAACCTTTACGGCTTACATCACAACCTTTACGGCCGCGGTCAACACCAGCTGGCCCAGCGCCAACGGCACGAGGACCAGCCAGCACAGCCGCTGAAGCTGATCTTCGCGCAGTCGGGGGTAGGAGACGCGGAGCCAAATGATCACAAAGGACACCGCGAATACTTTGATCAACGTCCACAGCCAGCCGAGGTATTCGTCGCCGAACGGCCCCTGCCAACCGCCCAGGAAGAGCACGGTGGTGAGCGCGGCGATGACCACGATCCCGACGTACTCGGCGAGGAGGAAGAACGCGAAGCGCAGCCCGGTGTACTCGGTCATGTAGCCGAAGACCAGCTCGGAGTCGGCGACCGGCATGTCGAACGGCGGCCGCCGGATCTCGGCCACCCCGGCCACGAAGAAGACCACCATCGCCGGCGCCTGCCACAGCAGCCACCACGGCTCCCACGCGGAGACGATGCCGGGGAGCGAGAGCGTGCCGGCGGCCATCGCCACGCTCGCCGCGGCGAGCACCAGCGGCAGCTCGTAGCCGAGCAACTGCGCCGCCGCGCGGAGTCCGCCGAGCAGGCTGTACTTGTTGGCCGAGGCCCAACCGGACATCAGCACCGCCACCACGCCGACGCCGACCACCGCGAGCACAAAGAACAGTCCAATGTCGAGCGGCTGGCCCACCAGGTCGCCCGGCCCGAGCGGGATCACGAGGAGCGCGAGCAGGTAGGGCACCAGCGCGACCACCGGCGCGAGCCGGAACACCGGCCGGTCGGCGGCCCTCGGCGTCACGTCCTCCTTCTGCACGAACTTGACGCCGTCGGCGATCAGCTGGGCCCAGCCGTGGAAGCCGCCCGCGTACATCGGGCCGAGCCGCCCCTGCATGTGCGCCATCACCTTGTGCTCGGCCTGGCCGACGAGCAGCGGCAGCGTGAGGAAGGCGAGCACGACGCCGACGACCCGGATGGTCAGCTCAAGCCAGAGCGGCATTAGGCAGGCCCCCATTCGCCCGGGGCCGGCACGCCGGGCGGGCGCATCGGGGCGCGCTTGCCCCCGCCGTGCCCGGACTCGCCCGGCTCCTTCGCGCCCGGCCAGGGCTTGGCGACCCGCGAGGCGAGCACGAACTCCTTGCGCAGCGGATGCCCCTCGAACTCCGGCGGCAGCAGCAGCGGCCGCAGCTCGGCGTGGCCCGGGAAGTCGATGCCGAACATCTCGTGTGTCTCCCGCTCGTGCCAGGCCGCGCCGGGATAGATCGGCACCACCGACTCGACGGCGGGCGTGTCGCGGGCAACTCTGGTGCGGACGAGCACGCCGTGCCGGCGGCTGGTGGACCAAAGGTGGGCCACGACCGAGAAGCCCGCGTCGAGCTCGTCGACCGCCGAGAGCCAGTCGAAGAAGTCGCAGGCCAGCTCCGGGTCGTCACGGGCGGCGAGCAACGCGGCGGCCCAGGACTCCGGGGGCACGTCGACCGTGGCGCGCGCGTGCGCCTGGCCGCCGGAGACGGACGCCGAGACCTCGGTGACGGCGCCCAGCGCCTCGACCAGCCGTGCACCGACCTCGTCCGGCGTCATGCAGGGCATTTTAGGGCCTGTCTGGTGGATCCTGCGGATGCGAGACGAGGTCCAGTCGGCATCCCGGCCACCTACGACGGTCAGGCGGTGGTCGTGGCGGTCACCGCGGCCGGGAGCAGCGCCTCGACCTCGGCGCGCGGCGGCGGGAGTGCGCCGGGGCGGGAGCAGACGGCGGCCGCGGTCGCGCTCGCCCACCGCATCGCCCTGGTGACTGACTCGCTGCTCAGGTCGCCGCCGAGGTGGGCGAGGAGGCCGGTGGTGAAGGCGTCCCCCGCCCCGACCGTGTCGGCCACCGTCACGGGCGGCGCGGCACAGACCGTCACGAGCCCGTCGTGTACGGCCACCGCGCCGTCGCCGCCCCGGGTCACCACGACAAGCCGCGGGCCCAGCTCGGCCCACTGCCGGGCCACGGCCACGTCGGCGGTGCCGGGGCAGAGCCAGCGCAGGTCTTCGTCGCTCACCTTCACCACGTCGGCCGACCGCACGATCTCCTCGACGCGGGCGAAGGCGTCGGCGCGGTCACCGGAGAGGTCTGGCCGGATGTTCGGGTCGTACGACACCAGCGCCCCGGCCCGCCGCGCCGCGTCCACCACCGCCAGCGTGGCCGCGTCGCCTGGTGCCACTGCGGTGGCGAGCGAGCCGGTGTGTACCCAGTCGATGCCGGTGAGGTCGGGCTTGCCGGCGTACTCCCAGGTGAAGCGGAAGTCGTAGGTGGCTCCGCCGGCCTGGTCGACCCGCGCGAACGCCACGCTGGTCGTCGGCGTGTCGACCAGCTCGTCCAGCGCGACGCCGTGCACCTCCAGGTGCGACCGGAGCAGCCCGCCGAAGAGGTCGGCGCCCAACTCGCTGGCGAACCGCACCTCGTGCCCCTCGGCGGCCAGTCCCACCGCCACGTTGAGCGGGCTCCCGCCCGGGGTCGCGACAAAGCTCCACGTGCCACCGCGGCTGATCAGATCGACCAGACTCTCCCCCACCACCAGGAACGCCACGAGCGTAAGGATAGGCACATGACCCCCACCTCCTGGCTGCCGGTCGTCGACATATCCGTGCCCGGCGATGGCCCGGCCAGGCAGATCGAGGCGGCCTGCCGGGAAACCGGATTCTTCTATGTGACCGGTCACGGCGTGTCGCCGGCGCTGCTCGCCGAGCTTGATGCGGCGAGCCGGGCCTTCTTCGCGCTGCCCGAGGCGGAGAAGTCACGGATCTCGATGGATCACGGTGGCCGGGCGTGGCGCGGGTACTTCCCGGTCGGCGGCGAGTTGACCTCGGGACGGCCGGACCTCAAGGAGGGCGTCTACTTCGGCACCGAGCAGCGCGGCCATCACAGATCCCGGGACCAGATCTCCTCGACGAGATCCTGGCCGTACGCCCGGACCTTCTTCTCCTCGTCGAGAGTGAAGCCGACGCGCTGGTAGATGCGGTGCGCGTCGACCGTGGCGTCGTAGGTCCAGAGCATGATCCGCTCGTAGCCGGCCCGCGTGGCGAAGCGCAGGCACTCCTCGACCAGCCGGCTGCCCACGCCCAACCCCCGCGCGTCGGACTCGACCAGCAGCAGCCGGAGCTGGGCGGTGGTGTCGTCACGCCGCACGCACATCACGCAGCCGACCGGCGCCCCGTCGACCTCGGCGATCCAGGTGGCCTCGCGCCTCGGGTCGTGGCCCGCCGCGAAGCCGGCGACCACGCCGGCCACCAGCCCTTCGAAGGTCTCGTCCCAACCGAACTCGCGGGCGTAGATCGCGCCGTGCCGCTGCACGATCCACCCCAGGTCGCCGGGGGCGGGCGGGCGCAGCACCACCGCTCCACCGGGTCGGTGCCCGCCGAGCAGCTCGCGGATCGCGCCCATCGCGCCGAGCAGCCGCCGCTGGTCGGCCTCGCCGAGGTCGCCGATCAGCTCGGCGATCTGCGTGTTGGTGCGCTGCTCCAGATCACCCTGGAGCTCGCGGCCGGCGGCGGTCAGCTCGATCACCTGCCGCCGCGCGTCGGCGGTCGAACGGGAGCGCCGCACCAGCCCGTCGCCCTCCAGGCGGGCCAGGATCCGGCTCAGGTATCCGGCGTCGAGGCTCAGCGTGCGGCGCAGGTCGACCACCTCGGCGGCGACGACGCTGTGCGCCAACTCGAAGAGCACACGGGCCTCGGTGAGCGTGTAGGGAGTGCTGAGCATCCCCTCCTGGAGCACGCCGATCACACCGGTGTAGAAGCGGTTGAACGCCCGCATCTCGGCAACCCGGTCGTTCACTCTTGCCTCCCTCAACGAATCTTTTGACTCCGTCAACTATCGCGTGTACCTGCGGCGGACGCAAGAGCCGATTGACAATGGGCGGCATGCGGGCTGTCACGATCACTCCGGGGAAGAAGGATTCGCTTCAGCTCATCGACGATGCGCCGGAGCCACCGCCGGAGGAGGGCCCCGTGCTGGTGGAGGCCCTGGCGGTAGGGGTCTGCGGCACCGACCGCGAGATCATCGCGGCCGACTACGGCGAGGCGCCGCCCGGTGACGACTACCTGATCCTCGGCCACGAGTCGCTGGGGCGCGTCCTGGAGGACCCGACCGGCACGTTTCGCCCGGGCGATCTGGTCGCCGCCATCGTGCGCCACCCCGACCCGGTGCCCTGCCCCAACTGCGCGGTCGGCGAGTGGGACATGTGCCGCAACGGGCTCTACACGGAGTGCGGGATCAAGGCGCGCCACGGCTTCGCCCGCGAGCGGTGGCGGGCCGAGCCGGGCTTCGCGGTGCCGCTCGACCCCGCCCTCTCCGAGGTCGGCGTGCTACTCGAGCCGACCAGCATCGTGGCCAAGGCGTGGGAGCACATCGCCGTGGTGGGCGCCCGCGCGCGCTGGGAGCCGGAGACGGTGCTGATCACCGGCGCCGGACCGATCGGCCTGCTCGCCGCCCTGCTCGGCGCGCAGCGCGGGCTGACGATCCACGTGCTCGACCGGGCCGAAAGCGGTCCCAAGCCGGAGCTGGCGGGGCGGCTCGGCGCGACGTACCACACCGGGAGCGTCGCCGACCTCGACTTCGAGCCGGACATCGTGGTCGAGTGCACCGGCGCGCCACCGGTGGTGGTCCAGGTGATCGACAAGGTCGGTCGAGACGGCGTGGTGTGCCTGACCGGGGTATCGGCGGTGGGCGAGCAGGTGGGCATCGCCGCCGGCGCGCTCAACCGCGCGGTCGTGCTGGAAAACAACGTGGTCTTCGGCTCGGTCAACGCCAACCGCCGCCACTGGGGCGCCGCGGCCGACGCGCTGAGCGAGGCGGATCAGGCGTGGCTCGCCGACCTGATCACGCGCCGCGTCCCGGCGGACGGGTACGCCGAGGCGTACGCCCCCCGGGACGGGGACATCAAGGTGGTCCTAGGGTTCTAGAACGATCTTGCCAACCACCGCGCGGTCGTCGAGCATCCGCAGCGCCTCCGCCGCCTCGGTGAGCGGCAGCCGCGTCGCCACCTGAGGCTTCAGCTCGCCCTTGCGCAGCAGCTCGATGACCGTGGCGAGGTCTTCGTCGAAGTGGTTGCGGTGGTTGATCCCGTAGAACCGGGCCCGCCGCCCGTTGGGCAACAGCGACCACCACGCCAGCCTGCGCATCACGCTCAGGTAAGGCGCGAGCCGCCACCCCTTGTCGTCGAGGGTCGCGGCGCTGCCGTAGACGACCAGCGTGCCGCCGCGCCCCAGCATCCGCCACGACCGATCGAGCCCCGGGCCCGCCGCGTGGTCGAAGACCGCGGCCACTCCGCCCGGCGCGTGCTGGCGCACCTTTTCCACCAGCAGCGGGTCGCGGTAGTCGAGCGGGATCACGCCCATCTCGCGGAGCCGCTCGTGCTTGCCTGGCGAGGCGGTGCCGATCACCCGCGCGCCCGCCCGGATCGCCAGCCGCACCAGCAGCGTGCCGACGCCCCCGGCCGCGCCGTGCACCAGCACCGCCTGGCCCGCGGTCACCCTGGCCACGCGGTGGAGCATCTGGTAGGCCGTGACGCCGTTGGTGATCAGCGCGACCACCTCGCCGGCGTCCAGGGCGTCGGGGACCGGCACCAGGTGCCTGGCGGGCAGCACGACCCGCTCCGACCAGGCGCCGGTGCGGGTCATGGTCGCCACGCGGCCGCCCACCGCGACGCCCGGCCCGGCCGCCTCGACCCGCCCCACCAGGTCGTAGCCGGGCACGAACGGAAACCTCGGCTGCGCGTAGTAGCGCCCGCGCAGCATCTGCACCTCGGCGAAGGCGACACCGGTCGCCTCCACCTTGAGCCGCACCTGGCCCGGGCCGGGCTCCGGCAGCTCGCGCCGCTGGACCTCCAGCACGTCGGGACCGCCGGCGTGAGGCATGACAACCTGGGTCGTCTCCATCGTTAGATCCTCTCCATGTCGTTAGATGCGATCATGTTAGTTAGAAGCTCTAACTCAGATTAGACTCTCACGCATGGAGACCGCAAGCCGCCGGGAGAGGCTCCGGGCACAGACCCGTGAGGAGGCGAAGGCGGCGGCCCTGCGGCAGATCGCGGAGGCCGGTCCGCAGTCGCTCTCGCTGAACGCGATCGGCCGGGAGCTGGGGATGAGCGGGCCGGCCCTCTACCGGTACTTCGCCGGGCGCGACGAGCTGCTCACCGAGCTGATCAGCGACGGATACAACGACCTGGCCGACGCGATCGAGGCGACGGGCAAGGCGGCCGAGGACGCGGATCCGGCCGACCGCATCCGGGCGCTCGCGCGGGCGTTCCGGGAGTGGGCGGTGGCCCAGCCACACCGCTACCTGCTGCTCTTCGGCACTCCCGTGCCCGGGTACGCGGCGCCGGCGCACACGATCCAGGCGGCGACCCGCACGCTCCAGGCGTTTCTGGAGCCGATCGCGGCGCTCGGGCCGGACTCGCGGGCGGCCGCGCTGGAGGAGCAGCTCGCGGCGGGCCTCGCCGACCGGAGCCCCGACCACGCCTGGTCAGGGCCGGTGCTGCGGGTCGGCGTCACCGGTTGGACCCGCATGCAGGGCGTGGTGAGCCTGGAGGTGGAGGGGCACTTCGCCCCGATGGGGTTCGACCCCGGCCTCCTCTACGAGGCCGAGATCGAGTCGTTGATCGCGGACGCCCAGGGCTCAGAGGCCGGGTAGCTTCCCGTTCCGGAAGAGGTCGACGAAGATCTGGTGGTCCTGGCGGGCCCGGATGCCGTACTCGTGGGCGAAGTCGACAAGGTGCGCGGCGAAGCCCTCGGGGTCGCGGTCGACCGCCGCCACGATCGCCTCCTCGGTGGAGAAGTCGACCAGGTCGTGGCTGGACTCGTCGTCGGCGACCGAGTGCATCCGGGCCACCGCCCGCCCCAGGTCGCCGACCACGCCGGCCAGTTCCTCGGGCTCGTTGACGTCGGCCCAGTCGAGGTCGGCGGCGTACGGCGACACCTCGGCGACGAGCTGGCCCACCCCGTGCAGCTCGGTGAAGCCCAGCCACGGGTCGGCGTGCGCCTGGAGTGCCCGCTGCGACTCGGCGGTGCGATGCCCCTGGTGCCTGAAGTAGCCCCGCACCTTCTCGTCGGCGATGTGGCGGGCCACGGCCGGCACCTGGGCCTGCTTCATGTAGATGACCACGTCGTTTTCCAGCGCCTGCGTGTGCCCCTCCAGCAGCAGGTTGTACGACGGCAGCCCGGCCGAGCCAATGCCCACGCCCTTGCGCAGCACCACGTCCTTGATGTGCGTGGCGACCGGGCGCTGGGCGGCGGTGGCCACGGGAAGCGTGGTGAGGTACCGCTCGAACGCGGCCACCACCGTCGCCCGCGTGTCGGCGTCGATCTCGTACACGCCGTCGCCGAGCGAGAAGCGCCGCTCGAAGTTGTCGATCGTCGTCTGCGCCTTGAGCAGGTCGACCCGCGTGTTGAGCCGGGCCTGGTGGAGCACCGTACGCAGCACACCATCCGCGTTGTCCAGCGTGATCGAGCCGATCGCGTCGTCTCCCCCGGTGGCGATGGCCCGCAGCTCGGTCAGGTACGCCGTCGCGAAGCGCGTCACCAGGTCGCTGATCACCCCGTCGGAGAGCGCCTTGGCGTACCCGATCAGCGCCACGCTCGCCGAGAAGCGCTTGAGATCCCAGGAGAACGGGCCGACGTACGCCTCGTCGAAGTCGTTGACGTTGAAGACGAGCTGGCCGGAGGAGTTCATGTAGGTGCCGAAGTTTTCCGCGTGCAGATCGCCGTGGATCCACACGCGGCTCGTCCACTCGTCCAGAAAGCGCTCGTCGGCGAAGTCGCCGGTCATGTCCGCGTAGAACAGCGCGGCACTGCCTCGGTAGAACGCGAACGGCGAGGCGGCCATCTTCCGGAACTTGCGCCGGAACGCCGCCGGGTCCAACGCCATCAGCTCGCCGAACTCCGCGTGCAGCACGTCGACGATCCTGGCCGGACGCTGATCATTGCTCATAGGTCCGCAGGCTAGACCGGCCACGCCAGCGCGCTCTGACGAGCGGCTACCCGCGCAGGTGGCCGTCGCCCGTCACGACGTACTTCGTGGACGTCAGCTCGGGGAGGCCCATCGGGCCGCGGGCGTGGAGCTTCTGGGTCGAGATGCCGATCTCGGCGCCGAAGCCGAACTCACCGCCGTCGGTGAAGCGGGTCGAGGCGTTGACCATCACGGCCGCCGCGTCCACCTGCGAGACGAACTCGCGGGCCGCGGCGACCGACTCGGTGACGATCGCCTCGGTGTGCTGCGTGCCGTACCGGCGGATGTGGCGCACCGCCGCGGAGAGCGAGTCGACCACGGCGACCGAGATGTCGGCGGAGAGGTACTCCGTCGCGAAGTCCTCGTCGGTCGCGGGCACGACCGCGTCCGACAGGGCCGCCACGCGCGGGTCGCCGTGGACGGTCACGTCGGCCTCGGCGAACGCGGTCAGGATGCGGGGCAGGAAGGCGTCGGCCACGTCGGCGTGCACCAGCAGCGACTCGGCGGTGTTGCATGTGGACAGTCGCTGGGTCTTGCTGTTCATGACCAGGGCGAGTGCCTTGTCGAGGTCGGCCGCCGCGTCGACGTAGACGTGGCAGTTGCCCACGCCGGTCTCGATGACCGGGACGGTCGACTCCTCGACCACCGCCTTGATCAGGGACGCGCCGCCGCGCGGGATGAGGACGTCGACCAGGCCGCGGGCGCGCATCAGCTCCTTGACCGAGTCGCGGGTCGTGGCATCGAGCAACTGCACGGCGTCGGCGGGGAGGGCGGTGGCCTCGATGGCGTCGCGGAGGATGGCGGTCAGCGCGGCGTTGGAGCGGGCGGCCGAGGAGGAGCCGCGCAGCAGCGCCGCGTTGCCCGACTTGAGGCAGATGCCGGCCGCGTCGACGGTGACGTTGGGGCGGCCCTCGTAGACGATGCCGACCACGCCGAAGGGTACGCGGATCTGCCGCAGCTCGAGGCCGTTGGGGAGGGTCGAGCCGCGGACGACCTCGCCCATCGGGTCGGGCAGCGCGGCCATCTGGCGCAGCGCCTCGGCCATGGCCTCGACGCGGCCCTCGGTGAGGGAGAGACGATCGATCATCGCCGCGGTCAGCCCAGCCTCGCGCGCCGCTTCCACGTCCGCCGCGTTGGCGGTCAGGACCTCGGGGGTACGGGCGACCAAAGCTTCCGCCATCGCCAACAGCGCGGCATCCTTGGTGGCGCGGGTGGCGGTGGCCAGGGCGGTGGCCGCTTCGCGGGCCCGCTGCGCCTGCTCGTTGACGTTCATCACAGATCCCAATTCTCTAGAGCAGCACCAGGTCGTCACGGTGTACCACTTCACGTTCGTATCCCGGGCCGAGCGCCGCGGCAAGCTCCACAGTGGAGCGGCCGAGCAGCGAGGGGAGTTCGACCGCGTCGTAGTTGACCAGGCCGCGCGCGACCGGCGCCCCCGACGAGTCGACCAGGTCGACCGGGTCGCCGGCCGTGAACGTACCGTCGACCGCCGTGATGCCGGCCGGCAGCAGTGACTTGCGCCGGGCCACCACCGCCTGCACCGCGCCCGGGTCGAGGTGCAGCCGCCCGCGCGGTGAGGTGGCGTGGGCGAGCCAGAAGAGGCGGGCGGTGGGCCGCTGGCGTACCGGATGGAAGAGCGTGCCCACCTCGTCGCCGGCGAGCGCCGCGGCGGCCAGCGGGGCGGCGGTCAGCACGACCGGGATGCCGAATCCGGTGGCGATGCGCGCGGCCTCGACCTTGGTGACCATGCCCCCGGTGCCCACGCCGGCCTTGCCCGCCCGCCCCAGCGTGATGCCGACCAGGTCGGTCTCGGCGCGCACGTCGGTGACCTTGCGCGTGTCGGGGCGGGCCGGGTCGCCGGTGTAGAGGGCGTCGACGTCGGAGAGGAGCACGAGCAGGTCGGCGTGTACGAGCGCGGCGACCAGCGCGGCCAGCCGGTCGTTGTCGCCGAAGCGGATCTCCTCGGTGGCGACCGTGTCGTTTTCGTTGACGATCGGCACGGCCCGCATGTCGAGCAGCTTGCGGAGCGTGCGGTAGGCGTTGCGGTAGTGCGCGCGCCGGGTCACGTCGTCGACGGTGAGCAGCACCTGGCCGACGGTGAGGCCGTGGCGGGCCAAGCTCGCCGCGTACCTCCCGATGAGCAGCCCCTGCCCCACGCTCGCCGCCGCCTGCTGCGTGGCCAGGTCGCGCGGTCGCCGCGGGATGGCCAGTGGCGCCAGGCCGGCGGCGATCGCGCCCGAGGAGACGAGCACGACCTCGCGGCCGGCGGCGCAGAGCCCGGCGAGCACGTCGGCGAGGGCGTCGACGCGCGCGGTGTCGAGGCCACCACTGGCCGTGGTCAGCGAGGACGAGCCGATCTTGACGACCACTCGACGCGCTGAGGTGACTGCTTCGCGCACCCAACCATTCTGCATAGGCTGTGTTTTCGTGAGAGAGCGTGGTCTGCGAGGCTCCCCCACGGCGGTGAGCGAGCGCACAAAGATGTCGCCGTGACCCCGGAGGAGTACGTCGAGGAGGTGCTCGCCCTCGTCGAGCGGATACCGGCGGGGCGAGTGATGTCGTACGGGGCGATCGCCGACCACCTCGCCGACCGCTCGGGGCGCTCCTCGGCCCGGCTGGTCGGCTCGATCATGGCGCGCTATGGCGGCCCGGTCCCCTGGCACCGTGTGGTCAACAACGCCGGCCGCGTGGTGCCCGGCCACGAGCTCGAGGCGATGGCGCGGCTCATCGGCGAGGCGACTCCCATGCGCAACGGCCGCGTCGACATGAGGAAAGCCGCCTGGCATCCCGGCAGAGCGTAGAACCATCTTCCGCTGCGTGCGGGTAGATGATTAACATCCCCGGCCATGAGCGCGCGGATCATCCCGCCAGGGGTACTGCGGGCGCGGCCGCGCGCGGTGCGGCGGACCCGGCCGTGAGCGGGCGGCTGCCCCGCGGGGTGCACATCGGCTACGCGTCGGGCTCGCTGGCCACGGGCACCTTCGGCACGGTGCCGGGGCTGCTGCTGCTCCCGTACCTCACCGACACGATGGGGGTCGCCGCCGGGCTCGCCGGCTTGCTGGTGCTCCTCCCCAAGGCGTGGGACGTGCTCGTCAACCCCGTCGCCGGACGGATATCCGACAGGTGGGGAGGCCGCCGCCCGTACCTCCTCGGTGGTGGTTTTGCCCTTGCCGTGCTTTTCGCGGCGATCTTCGCCGCGCCAGCCGGGACCGACGCGGGCGCCGCGGCCTACGTCGCGGTGGCCTTCTTCGCGACGGCGACGGCGTTCGCGTTCTTCCAGGTGCCGTACGTGGCGATGCCCGCGGAGATCACCGACGGGTACGCCGAGCGGACCCGGCTGATGACGTGGCGGGTCGCGTTCCTGGCGCTGGCGATCCTGGTCTCCGGCGCGGTGGCGCCGCTCGTGGTGAGCGCGGGCGGCGAAGGCATCCCCGGCCACCGGTGGATGGGGCTCTTCTGCGGCGCACTGATCATGGTGGGGGCGGTCGGCGCGTACGTCGGCACGCGCAGCGTCGCGGCCAGCCCGGTGCGGGAGAGCGAGCCGAGCCTGCGCGCCCAGCTCGCGGTGGCGACCGGCAACCGCCCCTTCCGGCTGCTGCTCACCTGCTTCGTGATCCAGTCGGCCGGGATCGGCACGATGCTCGCCGGCGTGAAGTACTTCGCCGACCACGTGATCGAGCGCCCGGGCGACGGCCCGACCGTGCTCTTCGCGTGCTTCGTCGGGCCCGCGCTGCTGGTGATGCCGGTGTGGCGGCGGGTCGGCACGCGGGTCGGCAAGCTGCGCGCGTTCGTTTGGGCATCGCTGATCTTCGCGGCCGGCGCGCTCACGCTGCTCGCCGCGCCCGCGCTGCCGCCGGCCGCGGTCTACCTGGTCGTGGCCGCGATCGGCTGCGGATACGCCGGCCAGCAGGTCTTCGCGCTGTCCATGCTGCCTGACTGCATCGCGCACGACACCGCCCGCACCGGACGCCGCCAGGCCGGCGTCTTCACCGGACTCTGGACGGCCGGCGAGACACTCGGCCTCGCGCTCGGACCCGGGATCTACGCGCTGGTCCTTCAGCTCTTCGGGTACGTCTCGTCGGCGAGCGGCGAGGCGGCGGCGCAGGACGGCACCGCCCGGCTCGGCGTGCTGCTCGGCTTCACGGTGATCCCCTCGGTGCTGGTCGGCCTGGCGGTCCTCTTCATGCGCGGCTACGACCTGACCGAAGATCGCTTGTACGGTACTTCGCATGTCGTTGCCGAAGGACGGCCTGCCGGCTGAGCAGGTGCTGGACGAGATCCGGGCGCTGCGCACCGCCGACCATCCGACCCACGGCGGGCGCCTGTTCGCGTACGTGTACGACCCCGGACTCGACGGGCTCGACGACCTGGCGATGGCCGCCTACGCCCTCTCCGCGCACGTCAACGGGCTCGACCCGACCGCGTTCCCGTCGCTGCTGGCGATGGAGAACGCGCTGGTCGGCGCCGCGGCCGGGCTCCTCGGCGGTGGGCCGGCGACCGTCGGCAACGTGACCAGCGGCGGCACCGAGTCGCTGATGCTCGCCGTGAAGGCGGCCCGCGACGCGCACCCGGAGATCGAGCGCCCCCGCCTGGTGGCCCCGGTGACCGCGCACGCGGCCTTCGCGAAGGCGGCGCACTACCTGGGCGTGGCGCTCGACCTCGTACCCGTGTCGGCGTCGGCCCTCCGCCCCGCGCCGGAGGACGTCGCCGCGGCGATCGGGTCGGACACGGTGCTGGTCGCCTGCTCCGCGCCGTCGTACGCGCACGGCGTCGTCGACCCGGTGGCCGGCATCGCGGCCGTGGCGGCAGCCGCCGGCGTGCGCTGCCACGTGGACGCCTGCTTCGGCGGTTGGACGCTCCCCTACCTGCGCCGGCTCGGCGTGCAGGTGCCGCCCTTCGACCTCTCGGTGCCGGGGGTCACGTCGATCTCGGTCGACCTGCACAAGTACGCGTACACGCCCAAGGGCGTCTCCGTGCTGCTGCACCGGGACGCCGAGCTGCGCCGGCCGCAGTACTTCGCGTACGCGGGCTGGCCCGGCTACACGATGGTCAACCCGGTGATCTCGTCGACCCGCTCGGGCGGCCCGATCGCCGCCGCGTACGCGGTGCTGCGACACCTCGGCGACAGCGGCTACCTCGCGCTCACCGCGAAGACGCTGGAGGCGGTACGCGAGCTCGCCGCCGCGGTGTCGCGTGTGGACGGGCTGCGCCTCGTGGCCGCGCCGGAGTCCACTGTGGTCTGCTTCACCGCCGACCTCTTCGACGTGTTCGTCCTGGCGGACGAGCTGGCCGCGCGGGGATGGCACACGCAGCCCCAGTTCGCGTACGCCGACG
This sequence comes from Phytohabitans kaempferiae, assembly GCF_042433955.1. Classification (NCBI taxonomy): domain Bacteria; kingdom Bacillati; phylum Actinomycetota; class Actinomycetes; order Micromonosporales; family Micromonosporaceae; genus Phytohabitans; species Phytohabitans kaempferiae. Next base: position 285,347 of record NZ_JBHLUH010000004.1, read on the forward strand.
TGCCGGCCAGCATCCACCTCAGCGTGACCGCCTCGGTGGCGCCCCGGGTCGCCGAGTTCGGGCCCGACCTGGCGGCGGCTGCCGAGGCGGCCCGCGCGGCGGGTCCGGTGGCGCTGCCCGAGGTGTCGCTCGACGTCCCGCTGCCCGAACTGCTCGGCGCGCTCGGCTTCGGCGACGGAATCCCGGAGCGCATGGCGCCGGTCAACGCGCTGCTCAACGCGGTGCCGCCGGACGTACGCGAGGCACTGCTCGTGGACTTCCTCGGCTACCTCCAGCGCCCCGCGCTCTGAACTTTCAGCGCTGGCCACGCGCCGATCGGAGCGGGTCGTAGCCGAGCGGGCTGTGGTTGACTGGTGTCGTGCAGTTGCCAGGAGTGCTCGGCGAGCCGATCCGGTTCGTGCTCAACTGGGGCCGGCGCTATTCGCTGTGGGTCTTCAACTTCGGCCTGGCCTGCTGCGCCATCGAGTTCATCGCCACCAGCATGGGCCGCCACGACTTCATCCGGCTCGGCGTGATCCCCTTCGCGCACGGCCCCCGCCAAGCCGACCTCATGGTCGTCTCGGGCACGGTGACCGACAAGATGGCGCCCGCGATCAAACGCCTCTACGACCAGATGCCCGAGCCGAAGTACGTCATCTCGTTCGGCGCCTGCTCCAACTGCGGCGGCCCGTACTGGGACTCGTACTCGGTGACCAAGGGCGTCGACCAGCTCATCCCCGTCGACGTCTACGTGCCCGGCTGCCCGCCCCGCCCGGAGGCGCTGCTGCACGGCATCCTGCGGCTCCAGGAGAAGATCGCCGGCGAGCAGGCCGGCATCGGCGGCGTCGCGCGGCCCGACCCGCTGGCCAGCAGCGCCGAGGCACTTACCGCCCCGCTTGTCACCGCGCCGGAGACGCCCCACCGCCGGGTCGTGCTCTCCGATGAAGACCGAGACCGACCCACCTCGTAGACCTGCTTCCCCTTACGGCGCGCACGAGTCAGGAGTCGATTCTTGCTCGAGATGGTGCGGATGCTCCTCGACACGATGCTCAACCTCGGCCCCCGGGCCATGGCCGCCCGCAAGTCCAAGAAGAAGGCCCGGCTGGGCGCCGCGATCTTCCGCATCGTCGTGCTCGGGCAGGACATCGTCGAACGCGGAGACCGGATCATCCACCTCCTGTCGCTGGCCAAGGAGGTCTCCGCGCTCCGCCCCTCGGCCCCACCGCCCTATCACGGCTTTCCGTACCTGGGCGACGGCATCTTCACGCAGGCCCACTGGTACCGGGAGGTCGCCCGGGAGGTCAACGGCCAGATCTACGACCTGAGCGAGTTCGTCAACATGCTCGGCATGTACGCGGAGTGCGTCTCCCTCCTCGACCAGGAGAGTGTCAGCACGATCCGCGCCGGCATGTGGCGCAAGCAGCTCGCCATGGGCTCCTACGGGGGCATCTTCGGCCCGTACGAGCGCCTTGGCATGAAGACCGACAACCTCGGGATGCCCGTCGAGGGGCAGGCCCTGCGCATACCTGAGGTGTCGGCGGCCACGGTTTCCGAGATGGAACCGCTCAGCCCACGCAGCTACACGACCGTGGACTGGTCATTCTGGACGGTCGAATTCCCTCTGCGCCCGGCCGATCTGGAGCGGATCCACGAGCGGGTCGACAGCGGCGTCCTCCAGGCCCAGCTCGCCGACATCCGCTCCGGCCTCACGCAGCTCCGGGCCGCCCTGGACGAGCATTTCACCATCTCCGAGATCCTGCTGGAGCTGGCCCCTTCGATGAGCGGCTACAAGGACATCGTCGCCAGGTTCCGCCGCTGAGGGGCTGACGTGAGGTTCGCGTCGGAGACACACGCGGACCTCAACCCCGTGTTGGTGGGATCGTGGGACGGCGGAGGGTGCGGCTGCGGGAGCAGCGGCCTGGACCACGACGCACATCGCGGTAGCCCAAATCTTCGCTGAGGTGTGTGCGAACGGGCAGCTAGCGGGTCGCGCGGATGGCGGCCAGCGTCGTGTGCACGTCGAACGCCTCGCCGTCGTCGCTCGTCCAGCCGCCGTCGCTGCGTTGCGTCTCGGCCAGCCGCCGCCGGGCCGCGGTCAGCAGCCAGTCGTCCACCGCGACGCCGACGCGGCGCAGGGCGGAGGCCATCCAGGCGACATCGGCCGGCGTCATCTTCGGCAGCCGCTCGCCCAGCATGATCTGGATGCGGGCGGACTCGTAGAACATGTCCTGCCGGTGCAGCACCGCGGCGCTCAGCCACGCGCTGACCAGGAACGACCGCCACGAGCCGTCGGAGCCGATGTGCGCGGCGATGGCCTGGCCAGCGGGGCGGAGCACCGCACCGTACTGGCCGCCGCCCCAGCCGGCGTCGAGGTCGGACACGCTCAGCCAGAACGCGGCGTTGGCGGTCAGGTAGAGGCGCGCCTCGGGGTCGCCGGGCTTGGCCCACGGCGGTGCCTCGGCGGCGAGGGAGTCGTCCTCTTCCCACATGCTGTTGTGCTGCCGGCTGGCGAGCCAGTCGAGCCCGCGGCGGGCCGCCGGCCGGCCGAGCGCGCCGAGATCGTCGAGCTCGGCCAGCCGGAAGCACGTCGCGTCGATGGAGGCCACATCGGCCCCCCACGTGGCCGGCCAGCCGCCGTCGGCCGCCTGCCCGATCTCCGCCGTGGTGAGGATCTCTTCGCTCGGCACGGCGCCGGTGCGTAGGTAGGACAGGCGGGCCCGATCCACCGAGTCACCGCGGGCCACAACGAACCCGATCGCCCCGTCCATGTCGACCACGGCCGAAACCCTACCGGCGGACTCGAGGTTACGCCTCGGTAGGTCAGACAAGAGCGCAGGTCAGTAGGCCGGCAGGGAGGGGTCCACCTGCTTGATCCAGGCGAGCACTCCACCGTGTACGTGCACCGCGTCCTTGAAGCCCGCCGCCTTGAGCGCGGCCAGCGCCTCGGCCGAGCGGACGCCCGACTTGCAGTGCAGCACGATCTGCCGGTCTTGCGGGAAGCGGGAGAGCGCCTCGCCGGAGAGGATCTCGCCCTTGGGGATCAGTGTGGCCCCCGGGATGCGGACGATCTCGTACTCCGCGGCCTCGCGCACGTCGACCAGGAACACGTCCTTGCCCGACTCCTGCCAGTCCTTCAGCTCGCGGGCCGTGATCGTGGCGTCGACCACCGCCTCCTGGGCCTCAACCGACACCGCGCCGCAGAAGTCTTCGTAGTCTTCGAGCAGGTCGGTGACGGTCGGGTTTTCCCCGCAGAGCGCGCAGTTGGGGTCTTTACGGACCTTGATCTTCCGGTAGGACATCTCCAGCGCGTCGTAGACCATCAGCCCACCGACGAGCGGCTCGCCGACGCCGGTCAGCACCTTGATCGCCTCGGTGACCTGGATCGAGCCGATCGACGCGCAGAGCACGCCGAGCACACCGCCCTCGGCGCACGAGGGCACCATGCCGGGCGGCGGGGGCTCCGGGTAGAGGCAGCGGTAGCAGGGGCCGTGCTCGGCCCAGAAGACACTGGCCTGACCATCGAAGCGGTAGATCGAGCCCCACACGTACGGCTTGCCGAGCAGCACCGCCGCGTCGTTGACCATGTAGCGGGTCGCGAAGTTGTCGGTGCCGTCGACGATCAGGTCGTACTGCGAGAAGATCTCCCGCACGTTGTCGCGGTCGAGCGAGGTGTTGTGGATGACCACGTTGACGTACGGGTTGATCTCGCGCACCGAGTCGGCCGCCGACTCCGCCTTGGGGCGGCCGACATCCGACTGGCCGTGGATGACCTGCCGCTGGAGGTTGGACTCGTCGACGGTGTCGAAGTCGATGATGCCGAGCGTGCCGACGCCGGCCGCCGCGAGGTACATCAGTGCGGGCGAGCCCAGGCCACCGGCGCCCACACAGAGCACCTTCGCGTTCTTCAGCCGCTTTTGCCCGTCCATCGCGACGTCCGGGATGATCAGGTGGCGTGAGTAGCGGCGGATCTCGTCGACGGTGAGCTCAGGGGCGGGCTCGACGAGCGGGGGCAGCGACACGATGGACTCCCCGGAAGGTTAATGAGTGCGCTAACCGCACCATTGTTGCTCGCCGGTGACGCAAGCGGGCAATGACGTGGCCCACGGCCCAGAACGCGGGATCAGGGAATAGCCGGGCCGGAATGCCTGCGTCCGGCCAGGTACGGCCACGCGTTGGCGAGGCACCCCTTGAGCCCGTACGTCTGCTGCTGCATCACCGGGGCGGGCGAGCCGGGCGCCGGGCACGCCTCGTGTCCCTGCCCGAGCTGGTGCCCCACCTCGTGGTTTATCGCGTACGCCCGGTACGTCGACACCGGCGCGCCGTAGTCCGGTACGGCCGTGAGCCAGCGGGCGAGGTTGATGATGACCTGCCCGGGCAGGCGGCAGGAGGTGTACCCCTCGGTGTTGAGCCCGCCGACCGCGCACATCCGCTCCGAGGTGGCCGGCGTCGCCAGGTAGATGGTGAACTCGGCGGCCTCGCCCTTCGGAACCCGCTGGAGCCGCAGCGACCTTCCCGCGACCCAACTGCGCGAGTCGCCGAGCACCGCGTCCACCTCGGCGGCGAACGCGCCCACGTTCTGCCCGGTCCCGCCCTCCACGGCGACCCGGAAGCGGCGCAGCGTACCGGCCGTGCCGAGCACCTTCCCGCCGGTCGTGACCTCGGTGAACGAGCCGCTTCCCCGCTCCGGGTACGCGACCGCGGCCACCGGGCGGGTCGCCGGCGCGGACGGGGAACGCGTGGACGAGGGCGCGACCCGCGACGGCGTGGGCAGCGGGGTGGGCGAGAGCGACGGGGACGGGGACACGGACAGGGCTGGGGACGGGGTCGGCGAGAGCGAGGGGGACGGTGCCGCGGTCGGCGACGGCGCGGAGGTTGGCGTCGAAGGCGCGGGCTCCGGTGCCGCGACGGGGGCGGGCTGGGGCTGGTCCTGCGCCGCGTCGACCACCACGAGGCCGGTGCCGGCGAGCATGAGTACGAGCATGACCGTCCGCCGCCGCCGGTGACGCATCCGCTCCTCGGCGGTGCGCCGGGAGGCCGCCCGCGCGTCGGCTGGCGCCGTCCGGCGTGCGCCACGCCGCGCGGATTCACGCGGGGTGCGGGCCGCTGCCGGCGCGGGGGCACGGGTTGCGCGCGTCGTCATGGTCCACTCAGCGTGCCAGTGATCATGCGTTAAGTAGGCGAGGCACGCCGGCTTGTCCTAATTTATGCGGTTATTTGCGTGGCCCGGCGTAACGCTTCTCGTTGAGGAACGGCCACGCGTTCGCCGTACAGCCCTTGAGGTCGAGCGTCTGCTGCATCATCACCGGTGCCGGCCGCCCGCGCCGCGGGCACAGCTCGTGCCGGTGTCCCAGCCGGTGCCCCACCTCGTGGTTGACGACATAGTCCCGGTACGTCGAGAGCGGCACCTTCGCCGCCACGAAGTGGTCGACCGAGAGGCGCCACCGGTCGAGGTTGAGGATCACGGAGTTGCCGATCCGGCAGGAGGTGTACGGCCGCCCGCGCACCGTGATGTTCACCCCACCCGCCGCGCACATCCGCCCGGCCGTCTCCCGGGTCGCGAGGTGCACCGTGAAGTCGTGTGGCGAGCCGCGCGCCACGCGCTGCATGCGCAGGCCGCCGGCGGTCCAACTCAGCGGATGGCCGAGCGCCCCGTCCACCGCCGCCGCGAACTCCGCCAGGTCTTCGCCCGAGCCCTTCTCCACCGCCACGCGGTACCGCAGCAGTTTGCCGGAGCGCCCGTGGACCGGGCCGGCCGTGGTGGCGTACTCGAAACCGCCTGATCCCTTGGTCGGCACCGGTCCGGTGAGCCGGAGTACGGGCGGCGCCGGCCGAGGTGAGGCCGAGGCCGAGGGCGTGGGAGAAGCGGGTGGCGACGGCGGCGGCGTACTCTCCGGCGTCGTCGGGACCGGCGACGGCACCGGAGGCGCGGCGGGCGACAGGCCGACCGGGAAGACGGCCAGCCCCACCAGCGCGATCGCGGCGAGCGCGGCGACCCCGGCGGCAACGCCGAGGGCGCGACTCACGCCGGCGCCACCTGGGCGGACCCGGGTTTGGCGGCCGCCACTCCCACGCGGACGGCCCGGCTCGGCCGAGGTGGACGCTCGGCATCGGGCCGGCTCACCTCGTCGAGCATCGCCACCGCCGCGCGGGCCACCACCCTCGGCACCTCCATCTGGGCCACGTGCCCCACGCCGTCGAGGATGAGCAGGCGGCTGTCCGGGATCACGCGGGCCGCCTGCGGCGCGACCCGGATGTCGACGAGCTGATCCTGGCGGCCACCGATCACCAGCGTCGGCGCGGTGATCCGGGAGGCGATGCGCCAGAGCGAGCCGGCGCCCGGCAGGTACGCCCGGAGGAAGCAGGAGACCAGGCCGCGCAGCGAGCTGAGGTACGCCGGGATGTAGTGCGCCAGCTCGTACCGGATGCGGATCTCCTCGACCGCCTCCAGGCGGCGCATCTCGCTCACCCGCCTGGGATCGGCGAAGCAACTGTCGATGATCTGGTCTGCCATCTGCTCCGGCGTGACCCGCGTGAGCAGCCGCGTGGCAAGCCGGTCGCCACGCGGGATGGCGAGCAGCGGCAGTGCCCGGCTCTGCGACGAGCGGCGCGGGTCGAGGAAGGGCAGGGCGGGCGAAACCAGCGTCAGCGTGCGTACGAGGTCGGGACGCAGGCCCGCCACGCGTACGGAGATCGCCCCGCCCAACGAGTTGCCGAACAGGTGCACCGGCCCTCGCCCGGAGTGCTCGATCCACCGGATGACGCGGTCGGCGAAGGCGGCGATGGTGTAGCGGCGGGCCGGCTCACTGCGGCCGAAGCCGGGCAGGTCGATCGCCTGCCCCTCCAGCCGCCCGGCGAGCAGCCCGGCGAGGTCGGTCCAGTTGGTCGAGGAGCCGCCGAGGCCGTGCACGTACAGCGCGGGCTCGGCCCCGGGCGCGGTCGCCGGCGTGTCCCGGACGAGCAGGCGCGAACCGTCGAGCTCCACCAGCCGGCCCGGCCAGGGCGGTGCCTCGCCACCAGTGGGAAAGAGGTCGTCCGCTCCGAGTAACGCGCGCTTCATCGATCAATGATGCCCGGGGCTAGGCGAGTAATGCCTCTAGGCGGCGGTTTACCGCGTTGAGCGTCGCACGCACGACAGCTTGGCGCGGGTCGCCGGCCACGAGCGCGGAGCCGGCGAGCTGCTCGACCCAGCCGCCGCAGACCAGCAGCACCACGACCACCGCCACCTCGCAGCTGCCGAACGGCACCACGGCGGCGTGCTCGACGAAGCACTTGCCCCGGTCGCCGACCTGCTCGGCGGTGCTCAGCAGATCGTCCACAGCGGAGGCACCGGCCTCGGCGCAGAGCCGCAGCACATAGGCGTCGACTGCCGGCCCGTTGGCCCGCCCGGTGGCCCGCCGGTCGTCGGCCGCGAGCTTCACCTCGACCGTGGCGTCGAGCCCGAACGTGCTGACCTGCACCTCGTCGATCACGATGCGCGGCCCCGGCTTGCCCGCCGGCAGGGGGCGCGGCGGTGCGGCCTCGACGGGAGCGCTCTGACCCAAGGGGCCCTCCTCGCGCGCCCGGCGGGCCCGGCGGCGCGGTGTCTCGGGGGCCGGCCGTCGCTGGTCAGCGACCGAGCCGCCCGGCTGGGCGGGGAGGTAGGAACCGGTGGGCGCCGGATACGAACCGGAGGCGGTGGGCTCGGTGCGGGCGCGGGCCGGTGCGGCGGCCTGCCCCGCGGGCTCGCTCGGCGTGGACGCGTCCTTGGGCGCGGCGGCCAGGCCCATCCGGTCTTGCAGCAGCCGGGCGACGATCCGGCTGACCTCGGCCGGGTCGGCGCCGTCGGCGAGATCCAGGCGGAGGCTGTGTGCCCCCGCCTGGGTCGTACGCAGCGAGGCGTCCCGCACGCCTTCGACACCGCGCACGGCAGCCAGGATCGCCTGCACGTCGAAGCCCTCGGGGCGCTCCCGTGGCTGCACGTCGTCGCGACGCAAGTGGCTCCAGATCCGGGTGAGGTCAGGTCCGTCGGCGGGGGGCTCTGCGGGCGGCTCCGGCGCGGTCGGTACGTCCGGCTCGGCCGGAACCCGCTGCGGCAGCACGTCCGGCTCGGGTGTTCGCGCGGACGGGGCCGGTGTGACCGGGGCCGGGGCCGGCGGGCTCGGGACGACCGGCGGTGTCGCTGTGACGGCCTCGGCGGCCTGCGGCGCACCGGTCGTCAGCGGGTCACCGGCCAGGTCGGTGGGGCGGCGGGGGCCACGCGGATCGGCCGGCGCCGGCTCGGGGTGCGGCCACTCCTGCGCCCACGAGGCCATGCGGGGCGGTGCCGGTGTACGGGCGGGAAGCGGCGTGGCGGGACCCGGGCGGGCCGGCGGGGCGGACGGCGACACCGGCCGCTCGTAAAGCGAGGTGTCGTAGCCGGGCCGCTCGTACGGCGGCTGGGGCCGGAAGCCGGGCGGCACGTCGGCGGCCATGCCCGCGTCGCGCGTCTCCTGCCACTGCGGGGGAGCCGGCGGGGTGGCCGCCTGCGCCCGCGCGGCCGACGGGCCGAACGACGGGCGCGGCGGCGCGACCTGCGACACGCTCGGACCCTGCGGGGTCGGGCCGGACGGTGCGGCTTGGCGGCGCGCGGGCTCCTCGGCCGGCGGGCGGCGGGCGGGCAGCGCCTCCTCCGCGCCGTGCCGCGCCTCGTCGGCGCCGTGCCGGACCGCCTCGGGGCCGCGGCGGGCGCCCTCGGAGCCGTGGCGGGGCACGTCGGCCTGGGGCGCGGGGACGGCCTGAGCCGGCGACGCAGAACGGTCGACCACGATCGGCGGGATGGGCGTGACCTCGGAGAGGCCAGAGACCCGGGCGGCGTCTTCGAGATCCCCCTCGTACGGATAGGGCGGGGCGCTCGCCGGCACACGCAGGGCGATCGGGGCGGAGTCGGCACCGTTGACCCCGGGCCGGGCCTGCGGCTGGGGCGGCTGGGGGGCGGGGCTGAGCGGCGCGAGCAGGTCGGCGTAGCGGGGGGCCTCGGCCCAGCCGTGCCCGACCCCGCCGTCGGCCGCGCTGGTGCGCCAGCTCGGCGGCTGCACCGGCTCGGGGGCGGGCTCCAGCGCGGCACCGGCGTTTGACCACACCGCGTCGGCCGCCGCCCAGCCATTAAGCCGGGCCTGACCAGCGCTGTCAGCCTTACCGCCGCGGTCGGCACGCTCTCCGTGCGAACCCGCGCCGTTGCTACCTCCCGGCGTGACGCCACCGGGTTGCCCTGTTTCGTCCACCGTGCGCTCCTCGGTTGCCCCCGCTGAGGCTACCGTGTGCTGACAGCAGCGATAAGCCGCAACGTCCGGCCAGTTCCTGGGTAAGTAGATGTTTACCGATCCGAAGGATTGACCGAAAGTTCTAGGTTCATACGTGAAAGACGAGGTGACGGCATGGCCGTAGGGTCGGGAAGCGCGCCGCCGACGGGCCGGCCCACGCGCCTGCCGCGTTCCGCGCGCCGAAAGCAGCTCCTGGAGGCGGCCCAGGAGGTCTTCGTGGCGCAGGGATACCACGCCGCCGCCATGGACGACATCGCCGAGCGCGCGGGCGTCTCCAAGCCGGTCCTCTACCAGCACTTCCCCGGAAAGCTCGAGCTCTACCTGGCGCTGCTCGACACGCACTGCGAGGCGATCGTGGCGAAGGTGCAGAGCGCGATGACCGCCACCAACGACAACAAGGAGCGCGTACGCGGCGCGGTGCAGGCCTACTTCGACTTCGTCGACCACGAGAGCGAGGCGTTCCGGCTGGTCTTCGAGTCCGACCTGCGCAACGAGCCGGCGGTGCGGGAGCGGGTCGAGCGAGTGGAGAGCGGCTGCATCGCCGCGATCACCGACACGATCATCTCGGACACCGGCGTGAGCCGGGCGCGCGCCGAGCTGCTGGCGTCGGGCCTGGTGGGCGCGGCGGAGACGGCGGCGCAGTTTTGGCTGGCTGCGGGCCGCCAGGTGCCGAAGGCGGAGGCGGAGGCGCTGCTGGCCGCGCTGACCTGGCGCGGCATCGCGAGCTTCCCGCTCCAGGGCGAGCCGAGCTGACACACCGCGCGAGGCGTGGGCGGGGCGCGCGGTGTGAGCGCGCTGACGCACCGCTCCGCGCAGGGCGAAACGCGGGTTGTGAGCCGAGCGGAGGTTCCCGCACGGCGGTCAGTTACGGTTGCACCGGCGGAGCTTCCGTCGCGATAGAGGAGGGTCACGTGGAGGTCAAGATCGGCGTGCAGTACGCCCCGCGCGAGCTCGTGATCGAGAGCGCGCAGACGCCGACCGAGGTGGAGAAGATCGTGACCGACGCGATCGCGTCCGACGGCGGCGTGCTGTCGCTTCAGGACGAAAAGGGCCGGCGGATCATCGTGCCGGTCGGGAAGGTGGCCTACGTGGAGATCGCTGAGGCGTCGCCGCGCCCGGTCGGTTTCACTGCCCGCTAGGGCAAGCCACAGCGGTGGCCCGACGCGCCGCGCGGGCGGGGGCGACCCTCGCCTCGACGGCGTGAGTCAGTTGTTGAGGCCGGCCGCGGCCATCCGCGCGGTATGCGCCGCGGTCAGCCGCTTCAGGAGCGCCTGCACACCAGCCTGGTCTCCCGAACCCTCCACGATCAGGATGGTGAGCGCGACCCGCTCGCCGGCCATCCGCTGCGCCTGCGAGAGCCCTTCCCCGACCAGGCGGCGGGCCCACATCGAGAGCCGGTTGGACACCTTGGGGTCGACGGCGATCGCGGCGCGGATCTCGCCGGCGGCGAAGTCGGTGTACTGCGAGTCGTGCAGCACGTCGAGCACCAGGTCACGATCCTCCGGTGCGAGAAACGCGGCGACCTCGCGGAAGAAGTCGTCGGCGATGCCGTCCCACACGTACGCCTTCGTGAGCGCCTCCAGCCAGTCTTTCGGCTCGGTCAGCTGGTGGTACTCCTGGAGGGCCACCACATAGGGTCCCATCGCCGCGTCGGGGTCGGCGCCCAGCTCGGTGAGGCGGCCGGCGATGCGGCGGTAGTTGACGATCTCCACGGCGGCCATCTCGCTGAGCACCGCCCGCCGCCGCAGGTCTGGGGCGAGCCGGGCGTCGGCCGCCATCCGGTCGAAAGCCAGCAGCTCGGCGTAGGCGACCATGCCGAGCAGCTCGACGACGGCGGAGCCCGGTTGAGCCACCTCGGACACGCTTCGGGAGACTTCTGTCACGCCCGCAGGTTACTCCCGGTTGCTCGTCCGCGCGGTGTGAGCGGTGCCCGGTGCTCGGGCTGGCGGACACAATCTGAGCACGGTTCGCCCACGTCAGGTAGCATTGCGCAAGTTGCCGCTGGCCAGAGATCGTTCGAACCCCAGCCGGCGGAGCGCGTGCGGCCCGCGATCGCATCGACCACCGCTTTCGCGCGTGGCCCGCGCCAGACCGAATGAGCGCCCTAGGACGAAACGGGGCGCACCACGAGAGGGCACCCCTAAAACTCCATGAGCGAGCAAACCAACGAAATCAGTGCAAACGGGAGCTTCCCGGTCACCAGCAGCGATGCGAAGACGGCCGTGAGCGACACCGAAGAGACCATCACGCGGGCCCCGGTCCGCCCCGACAGCCCCACCTTCGCCGATCTGGGCGTCCGCCCGGAGACCGTCGAGGCGCTGGGAAATGTGGGCATCACCAGGGCTTTCGCGATCCAGGAGTACACGCTGCCGATCGCGCTGCGCGGCTCCGACCTGATCGGCCAGGCGCCCACCGGCACCGGCAAGACGCTCGGTTTCGGCGTGCCGCTGCTCGAGCGGGTCTTCGCGCCCGCCGAGGGCAGCGACGGCGTGCCGCAGGCGCTGGTCGTCGTACCGACCCGTGAGCTAGGCCTCCAGGTGGCCAAAGACCTGGCCGCCGCGGGGCGCACCAGGGGCGTGCGCGTGCTGCCGATCTACGGCGGCGTGGCGTACGAGCCGCAGATCGAGGCGCTCCGCGCGGGCGTCGAGATCCTGGTCGGCACGCCCGGCCGCCTGCTCGACCTGACCAAGCAAAAGCGGCTCCGCCTCGACCGCGTGCACGCGCTCGTGCTCGACGAGGCCGACCGGATGCTCGACCTGGGCTTCCTCGACGACGTTGAGAAGATCCTGGCGATGTTGCCGGAAGACCGCCAGACCATGCTCTTCTCGGCCACGATGCCCGATCCGATCGTGGCCCTGGCCCGGCGCTTCCTGCGCCATCCGGTGACCATCCACGCCGGCCACAGCGCCGAGACGGGCGCGTCGCCGCTGACCAAGCAGGTCGCCTACCGCACGCACCCGATGAACAAGATCGAGGTGCTCTCCCGCATCCTCCAGGCGGAGGGGCGGAGCCTCACGATGATCTTCACGCGCACCAAGCGGGCCGCCGACCGGGTCGCCGAAGACCTCGACTTCCGCGGCTTCGCGGCCGCGGCAGTCCACGGTGACCTGGGGCAGGGCGCGCGCGAGCGGGCGCTGCGGGCGTTCCGGGCCGGCAAGATCGACGTACTCGTCGCCACCGACGTCGCCGCCCGCGGCCTCGACGTCTCCGGCGTCACCCACGTGATCAACTACGACTGCCCGGAAGACCCCGACACGTACACGCACCGCATCGGGCGCACCGGCCGGGCTGGCGCGAGCGGCGTCGCGGTCACCTTCGTCGACTGGGAAGACATGCCCCGCTGGCGACTGATCGACAAGTCGCTGGGGCTGGAGATGCCCGAGCCGCCGGAAACCTACCACACCTCGGCGTGGCTCTACACCGACCTCGACATCGCCACCGACGTGTCCGGCACGCTGCCCACCGCCGAGCGCACACGCGCCGGCCTCTCGGCCGAGGCCGAGGAAGACCTGGGCGGCCGCGGACGCGCCGGTGGTCGCCGCCGCGGCCAGGCCACGGCCCGTGGGCGGTCCCGCTCCCGCTCTGGTACGAGCGACGGGCGCGAGCCCGCCGCCGATCCGTCGGAGTCCGGCGAGCCGACCGCCCCTCGCCGCCAGCGCCAGCGCCGCCGCGCCGGTGAGGTGGTCTCCGCTCCCGCCGAGAACACACCGGCCGAGCCCGCTACGGCGACCGCCGATCCCTCCGCCGCCACCAAGCCGCGCCGCCGCCGCCGTCGCCGCCGCGGCGGTGCCGGCAGCACCGGACCCGCGTCCGACACCACGGCGTGATCCCGGCCCCGGCCGGGGTTGGCCTGTGTAGACGCGGAGGGTGAGGCCGCGGGAGCAGCGGGCCTGGGCCGCGGCGGACATCGCGGTAGCCCAGATCTGTCTTGGCCCTGTAAACAGAGGCCCCTCCGCCGAGAGTGACAAACCTCGGCGGAGGGACCGCCCCGGTGAGCTGCGGGTCACACCGGGGAGCCGTGGGTCAGCTGACCGTGCAGGGGGCCAGCGCGTCGAGACCCACGGGACGCGCGTCGATCCGGCCGATGGCCGTCGCGATCCGGTTGATCGTGGCGAAGCGCTTGTCCTCCAGCGGCCCGAGGATCGCGTTCCGCACGAAGTTGGGGCCGCCCTGGCCCACACTGCTGACCAGCCGTGCGTTCGCCTCGGCGATCTGGGTCTCCAACTGCGCCAGGTTGCGGTCGACCTCGGCCCGCGCGCCGGCCGGCACGGCCGGGAGCTGGCTCTCCACGTCGGGGCAGCTGATCGTGCCGGCCTCGGCGGCCGGCGGCTGCTCGGCCGGCTGCTCCTCCGCGGGCGGCTGCTCGGCCGGCGGCTCACCGCCCGGCGCCTCCGGGTCCTCGACCGCCCCGCCACCGCCGCCGGCCGTACCCAGCGTGCACGTGGCCAGCGACTCCAGGCCCTGCGGACGCGTCCCCTGGCGGCCGATCGAGATGGCTATCCGGTCGATCGTGGCGACCCGCTTGGACTTCAGCGGACCGAGGATGGAGTTCTGTGCGAAGTTGGGGCCGCCCTGCCCCTGGCTGGTCGCGATTCGGCGGTTCGCCTCGTCGATCTGCGTGTTGAGCAGCGCGAGGTTTCGCGATACCTCGGCCTGCGCGGACGCCGGCACGGCGGGCAGCTTGTCGCCCACGGTCGGGCAGTCGACGGTCGGCGCGGCGGACTCGCCACCCGCGGCGGCCACTCCGATGCCCGTACCAAAGATGGCGAGCGCCACACCGACGGTGACGGTGACCTTCCAGCGGCGGCTGATCTCTCTGCTCCTGGACATGCGCGTGAAATCTCCTGCTGTGGTGGAGAAGCGCCGTCCGATGACTGAGTGCCATCCGCTTCGCACGTCATTACGTTGGGAAGGCTCCCACGGTTCAACACGCACTGTGGTGGCTAGGCTTCACCGCATGGTGCGCCCGCTCGACGACGCGCTCGCCGAGGTGCGGGCGCTGCTGCTGGACCCCGGGCTCACCCGGGCCGTCGCCGCTGGCCGGCGCCGAGGCCAGGCGCCCTCGGTGGTGCGCGCGGAGGTCCGCCCGGTCACGCTCAAGGGCGGCGTCCGGCTCCAGATCGTGACCAACGACGGCGCCCGTCCGCACACGCGCAACGTGGCGCCCGGTCCGGAGGCGGGGGCGGCGGTCGACGCGCTGCTCGCCGAGCCGTTTGGCAACTGGCACGTGGAGACGGCCGACGCGACCGTGCAGCTACGGGTCACCAAGAAGGGTGAGGCCCAGGTGCACCGGGCCAGCGCCGAGCGCTCGGCCGAGCCGGCGGCGCACGACCGGGCCAAGGAGTACCTGCTCGACCCCGGCGACCCGCTCTTCGACGCGATCGGCGGCACCGCGGCGAAACGGCGGCAAGTGGACGCGTTCCTGCGCGCGCTGGCCGCCACCGTCTCACCCCTCCCGAAGCGGCTGCGGGTGGTCGACCTGGGGTGCGGCAACGCCTACCTCACCTTCGCCGCCTACCGCTACCTGGCCGGGCAGGGCGTCGATGTAGAGGTTGTCGGCGTCGACGTGCGCGAAGACCAACGCCAGCGCAACACCGAGCTGGCCGAGCGGCTGGGCTGCGCCGGCGAGGTGCGCTTCGTGGCCGGCACGATCGCCGGCGCGCGGGTCGATCTCCAGCCCGACCTGGTGCTCGCGCTGCACGCCTGCGACACCGCGACCGACGAGGCGCTCGCCCGCGCGGTGCGGTGGGACGCGGAGTGGGTCCTCGCCGCCCCCTGCTGCCACCACGACGTCGCCGCGCAGTTGAAGGCGGGGGCGGCTCCCGAGCCGTACCCGCTGCTGACCCGGCAGGGCATCCTCCGCGAGCGCTTCGCCGACGTCCTCACCGACGCGCTGCGGGCGGGGCTGCTGCGCCTGCACGGCTATCGCGTGGAGGTGGTGGAGTTCGTCGACTCCCGCCACACGCCGCGCAACCTGTTGCTGCGGGCTCGGCGCACCGGCACCGCGCCGACCGAGGCGCAGCGGGCGGAGTACACGCGGCTGGCGGACGAGTGGGGCGTGACGCCCGCGCTGCAACGCCTGCTCACATCTCGAGCGTGAACTCCGCTGTGTGCACGGTGCCGGCGACCTGGAAGTCGAAGTACATCCGGTAACGGCCGGTGCTCGGCGCCGTCAACCAGAACTTCACCGCCCCGTCGATCAGCTCGGGCTCGGGGTGCACGTGCACGTACCCCAGGTCGCCCTCGCGGAGCACCACCAGGTGGCCGTACGCCCCGAGGTACCGCTCCAGCGCGGCGGTCTCAGCCGTGCCGCCGGGCGCGACGGTGATACCGGGCGCCGCCAGGTCGCCGGGCGCGGCTGTGCCGCCGGGCGTCGCTGTGCTGCCGGGCGCGGCTGTGCTGCCGGGCGGCGCCGAGGCGCTGGGCGCGACCGTGAAGAGGAGCGGCTGGACGACGCCGGTGCGCGGTGTGCCCCGGTAGCTGACCGCGAAGCCGCCGGCGCTCGCCTCGGTCGCGGCGGCCGGTAGCGCGCGCGGCGCGTAGTCGCCGCGGACCACCAGGTCGGTGCCGAGGGTGAGGGCGGTCTGCGTGCCGGGCGTGTCGACGGTGAAGTCGGCGTACGCCCGCCAGGTGCCCGGCTCGCCCAGCGTCAGCGGCACGCTCCACCGGCCGTCCGCCGCCATCGTGGGGTGCAGGTGCTGGTAGCCGGTCAGGTCGCGGCGCACGACGATCATGTGCAGCGGCTTCTCGTGCACGATCGCGAAGTCGGTGACCGGCCGCTGCTCGGCCCCCACGATCCGGAAGGCGAACTCGGCCGGCTTGCCGGCGGCGAAGGTGGTGCTCTCCGGCACCAGCGTGTAGCCGCTCGCGCTGATCTCCAACCCACCGGCGGCGGCGCCCGTGCTGCCGCCTCCGTGCGAGTGCGGCCCGGTGCCCGGGGTGTGGGAGTGGTCGGCGGGCGTGGTGACACTGGGCGCCGCCACGGCTGCCGTGGGCCGGGACGTGTCTCCGCTGGTCAGCCGCCCCAGCCCGAAACCTCCGATGAGCGCGACCACCACACCGGCGACGATGAAGGCGGCGCGACCGCTGCCGCTGGGCCGCGGGGTTGGCTCGCTCGGCTCGTTCACGGATTCCAGTATGGGGGTTCGATGTGATCCAATGTTTCTGACCTATTCCGTCGCTTTTGTCAGATATAGCTCGTTGGTACCTTCGTGTTCGGATCACTCGCTCCCCTGGTGGCGGCACTCACCGCGGCGGCCACCCTCCTGCCGGCGCCCGCTGCGGCCGACCCGCGGGGCGACCAGTTGGACGGCAAGCTGTACGCCGCCACCGAGCGCCTCGAGCAGGTGATCGAGGAGTACAACGAGGTCCGCGACGACCTGCGGACCACTCACCGCAAGCTGGCCGAGCTGGCCGAGCAGACCCGCCCGCTGGAGCGCGCCGTCGCCGTGCGGCAGGCCCGGGTCGCGTTGATCGCGCGGGCCGAGTACCGGAACAGCGGCGCCGGCCCCGTGCTCGCCGTGCTCACCGCCGACTCGCCCGAGGACTTCGCGGACCGGCTGCTCGTACTCGACCGCCTCGCCGCCGAGCAGCGCGCCGCGGTCGAGCAGCTCACCGCGGCGCGGTCCCGGTACGAGCAGAGCCGCCGCGCGCTGGAGACGGCCGCCAAGCAGCAGCAGGCGCAGCAGGAGCGGCTCACCAACCGCCGCGAGCAGGTGGAACGGGACATCGCCCAACTGGAACGGCTGCGCGTGCGGAGCGGCTACCGCCCGGCGACCGGGGTACGCGGCTTCAAGCCGGTCTTCTCCCCCGGCCAGGCCGGCACGGCGGTCCGGTTCGCGTACGCCCAGCTCGGCAAGGCCTACCGCTTTGGCGCCGGGGGCCCGGACGCGTACGACTGCTCGGGACTCACCTCGGCGGCTTGGAGCCGGGCCGGGGTCACGCTCCCGCACAACGCGCGGCGGCAGCAGCGGGCGGTGCAGCGGGTCGACCGCTCCGACCTACGCCCCGGCGACCTGGTCTTCTACTACCGGAACGTGCGGCACGTGGGCATGTACGTGGGGAGCGGCAAGATAATCCACGCCCCGCAGCACGGCGAGCCAGTACGCATCGACAACGTCGACTATCAGCCGGTGCACAGCTTCGGCCGCCCCGGCTAGTGCGGTGGCCACTGACGTTCACCGGCTGACCGGCGGCCTTCGGCCGCTGGCCAGCCGGGCCGGCGAAGCCGGCAAGGGTTAGTGGTCACCGCACCAAAGCAGGTTTGCCGCCTCGCCATCCGCGACGAGGAAGCAAGCCGCTGCGCGTCCGACCCCTTGGTCTGGGGATCGCGGAGGGTGAGGCTGCGGGAGCACCGCTCTGGACCACGACGCACGTCGCGGTAGCCCGTGTCGAGGCGCTTGGGCTGACGTTGCGGCGGGCGCCGGCGCTGGGCATCGCGGCGGTAAGTGCGGCGGCCAGATCTGTCAGCCGGAGACCGCCAGCGCGAGCGGGAGCACCAGCGGGGCGCCGGCCAGGCGGAGCTGGCGGGCCGCCACTGTCATCGTCCAGCCGGAGTCGACCAGGTCGTCGACGAGCAGCACCGGACCGTCCAGTGTGGCCAGTCGCGCGGCGAGCTCGTCGGGGATCGCGAACGCCTCGTGCAGCGCGCGGACCCGCTGGGCGCTGTTGCCCCGGGGGCCGCCGCCCTCGCCTGACGGGAGCAGCGCGCCGAGCACCGGCAGGCGCCCGACCGTCGCGATGTGCTCGGCCAGGCCGCGGATGAGCTCGGGATGGCGGCGCGAGCCGACCGCGACGATGCCCACCGGACGGGCGGGCCACGGGTCGTCGCCGCGCGCCCAGGTCTTGAGCACCTCGACCACCGCGCCCGCCACGTCGGCCGGCAGCGCGGCATCCTGGGCGTCGGGGCCGGCGACCAGCCGCAGCCGGGAGCCCCAGCCCAGGTCGGAGAGGCGCCCCACCGCGCGGCCGCTCGCCGCCTGCTCGGCTGGCGGGATCTTGCCGCGCAGCGGGACGCCGACCTGCTCCAGGCCGGTGGGCCAGAGCTTCTTCGGCGGGATCTCGACGCCCGCCCGGCCCAGGAACGCCTGCGCCGCCGCCACCGCGGGCGCCGACACCTCGGCGTCGAAGCGCGGGCCGGCGCAACGGTCGCACCGCCCACAGGGGACGGCGCCGGGATCGTCGAGGCACCGGCGCAGAAACTCCATCCGGCAGCCGTCGGTCGCCGCGTACTCCCGCATCGCCTGCTGCTCGGCCGTGCGCGCCTCGGCCACACGGCGCAGGCGGGCCGCATCATAGGCCCACGGCTCACCGGTCGCCAGCCAGCCGCCGCGGACCCGGCGCACGGCACCGTCGACGTCGAGCACCTTGAGCATCAGCTCCAGCCGCGTGCGCCGCAGGTCGACGATCGGCTCCAGCGCGGGCGTCGAGAGTGGACGGTCGGTGGTGAGCGCCGCCAGCACGGTGCGCACCTGCTCTTCCGGCGGGAACGCGAGCGAGGCGAAGTAGCGCCAGATCGCGGCGTCTTCGGCGCCCGGCAACAGCAGCACCTCGGCCTGCTCGACCGCGCGGCCGGCGCGCCCGACCTGCTGGTAGTACGCGATCGGCGACGGCGGCGCGCCCAGGTGCACCACGAAGCCGAGGTCGGGCTTGTCGAAGCCCATGCCGAGCGCGGACGTGGCGACGAGCGCCTTGACCTTGTTGTCGAGCAGATCCTGCTCGGCCGAGCGGCGGTCGGTGTCGTCGGACTGCCCGGTGTAGGAGGCGACCGCGTAGCCCCGGGAGCGCAGGAACTCGGCCGTCTCCCCCGCCGCGGCGACCGTGAGCGTGTAGATGATGCCGGAGCCGGGGAGCTGGTCGAGGTGGTCGGCGAGCCAGGCCAGGCGGTGGGCCGCGGTGGTGAGGTCGAGCACGGCCAGGCGGAGCGAGTCGCGGTCGAGCGGCCCGCGCAGCACGAGCGCGTCACCGAGCTGGTCGGCGACGTCGGCGGTGACCCGGGCATTGGCGGTGGCGGTGGTGGCCAGCACCGGAGTGCGCTGCGGCAGCCCGGCCAGAAACGTGCGCAGTCGCCGGTAGTCGGGGCGGAAGTCGTGCCCCCAGTCGGAGACGCAGTGTGCCTCGTCGACCACGAGCAGGCCGGTGGTGGCCGCCAGCCGGGGCAGCACGGTGTCGCGGAAGTCGGGATTGTTGAGCCGCTCGGGGCTGATCAGCAGCACGTCGACCGCGCCGGCCCGGATCTCGTCGGTGATCTGGCTCCACTCGTCGAGATTGGCCGAGTTGATCGTGCGGGCCCGGATGCCGGCGCGGGCCGCCGCCTCGACCTGGTTGCGCATGAGCGCGAGCAGCGGCGACACGATGACCGTCGGCCCGGCCGTGGCATCTTCGCGCAGGAGGGCGGTGGCCACGAAGTAGACGGCGGACTTGCCCCAGCCGGTGCGCTGCACGCAGAGGACCCGCCGCCGCCCCGCGACCAGCGCCTCGATCGCTCGCCACTGGTCTTCGCGCAGCTTGGCATGGTCGCCCGCCAGGCGGCGGAGAATGGCTTCGGCTCGTTCCCGCATCGCCCCTTCCTATCAGCCTCCGGGCCGTCCGGCAGCCCGACGCACGCCGATCAAGGCACGCCCGTGCCGCCGGGCCGTCCGGCAGCCCGACGCACGCCGATCAAGGCACGCCCGTGCCGCCGGCCCCACGCGACCGGCGGCACCTTCGAGCGGTGGCGGGACCTACCGCGAGAAGCCCAACCGGGCGGCCACGGCCGTGTCCGGGTGGTCGCTGAAGACACCGTCGATGCCCAGCCGGAAGAAGAGGGCGTACTCGGCGTAGACGTCGCCCCGCGCGTTCGGGTCGGTACCGATGCGGAAGTCCGCCGGCAGGAACTGGTTTTCCGCCCGGAAGGTCCACGCGTGCACGATCAGGCCGTGGCGGTGCGCGTCACGGATCAGCGTGGTCGGCGCGAGCAGCTTTCCGCTGGCGTCCCGTGGCACGACGAGGTTCTTCTCCACGCCCACGCCGTCGGCGTACCGGCTGATCCACTTGAGGCCGTCCGCCTTCGCCAGGTCGGCGTACGTGCGAGGGTCGCCGGCCACCACCAGGTCGTACGGCGCGCCGGAGGAGCTGAGCAGCTGGGCCAGCTTGACGTCGATCAGCTTGTCCAGCTTGCGGAGGTTGGCCGTCTCGAAGGACTGGACGATCACCGGGTCCTTCTTGCCGGTCAGCTTGTTGCGCTTGAGCACGCGCACCAGCGGCTCCTCCAGCGGGAGCCCGATGTTCTGGAAGTACGTCGGATGCTTGGTCTCGGGGTAGACCCCGATCGTGCGGCCGAGCTTGCGGCCCTCGGTGCGGGCGAGGTCGATGACCTCCTGGAACGTCGGCACCTCGAACCTGCCGTCGAAGACGGTGTTGGTCGGGCGCACCTGCGGCAGCCGCTCCTTGGCGCGGAGCGTCTTCAGCTCGGCCAGCGTGAAGTCCTCGGTGAACCAGCCGGTGACCGACACGCCGTCGATCGTCTTCGTCGCCTTGCGGCTGGCGAACTCGGGCTTGGTCGAGACGTCGGTGGTGCCCGAGATCTCGTTTTCGTGGCGGGCCACCAGCACGCCGTCCTTGGTGGAGACCAGGTCGGGCTCGATGTAGTCGGCCCCCGACGCGATCGCCAACCGGTAGGCCTCGATCGTGTGCTCGGGCCGGTATCCGCTGGCTCCGCGGTGGGCGATCACGGTCGGCTCCTCGTCGCGGTGGGCGACGGCGCCGGACGGTACGGCAGCGATGGCCGCCAGCGTAGCGCCGGCCAGGACCCATACAGGAAGTTTGATTCGCACGGCCAGAGTCAAGCCACCTCGGGCGACGGGAGACTTTCCAATGATCGGCCGTGGTATGAACATGCCTGATGCGCCGGACTCTCCAGCACCCTGCCCGGATCGTGCCACTCGCGTTCCTCGGCGCGATCGCACTCGGCACCGTGCTGCTGATGCTGCCCGTCTCCCGGGAGGGCGCCGGCGCGCCGTCGTTCATGACAGCGCTCTTCACCTCCGCCTCGGCGATCTGCACCACCGGCATGTCCCCGGTGGACGCGGCGACGTACTGGTCCGACTTCGGACACGTGATGATCGCCCTGCTCACACAGGTCGGCGGGTACGGCATCGCCACCATGGCGACACTCCTCGGCCTGCTCGTCTCGCAGCGGCTGGGGCTGCGCAGCCGGCTGATGACCCGGGTCGAGACGAGTTCGAGCCTGGCGCTCGGCGACATCCGGGGCGTGCTGGTGCTCGCCGCCGTCGTGATGTTCGCCAGCGAGGCGGTGATCGCGACGATCCTCGCCCTGCGGCTCTGGCTGACCTACGACGTGCCGCTCGGCTCGGCCATCTGGGAGGGCTCGTTCAATGCGATCCAGGCGTTCAACAACTCCGGCTTCTCACTGCGCAGCGACGGCCTCTTCGGCTTCGTGGGCGACTGGTGGATCTGCGTCCCGCTCACCCTGGGCGTGATCGTCGGGGGCATCGGCGTGCCTGTGCTCTACGAGATCCTTCGTCAGACTCGCCGCCCCTCGGCCTGGTCCACGCACACCAGGCTCACCGTTTGGGGCTCGCTGGCGCTGCTCGTGGTCGGTTTCGGCGCGGTGCTCGCGTTCGAGTGGGGCAACCCGGGCACGCTCGGGCCGCTGGGCGTGGTGGAGAAGGTGCTGGCGGCGTTCGTCCAGGGGACGATCCCGCGCTCGGGAGGCTTCAACACGGTCAGCTACGGCGCGATGGACGCGGACACCAGCGCGATCATCACCGGCCTGATGTTCATCGGCGGCGGCAGCGCGAGCACCGCCGGCGGCATCAAGGTGACCACGTTCTTCCTGCTCGCGTACGTGATCTGGAACGAGGTGCGGGGCGAGCGGGACGTCGTGGTGGGGCGCCGCCGGATCGCCGAGTCGACCCAGCGGCAGGCCACCACGGTCGCCCTCCTCGGCGTCGCGACCGTCGCCAGCGGTACGTTGGTGCTGCTCGCGCTCTCCCCGAGCGCGACCCTCGACAAGGCGCTGTTCGAGGTGGCGTCGGCGTTCAGCACGGCGGGCCTGACCACCGGCCTCACCGCGACGCTCGACACGCCGGGCCAGCTCGCGTTGATCGTGTTGATGTTCATCGGCCGAGTGGGTCCGATCGCCGTCGCCGCGGCGCTGGCGCTCAACACCCGCCACCGGCTGTACCGCTATCCGGAGGAGCGACCCATCGTTGGCTGAGAAGAGCAAGGCGCCGACCGCGGACGAAAACGTCGTGGTGATCGGGCTGGGCCGCTTCGGCGGTCAGGTTGCCGAGTCGCTGATCCGGCTGGGGCACGAGGTGCTCGGCATCGACGAGAACCCCAAGCTCGTACAGCAGTGGTCCGACCGGCTCACCCACGTCGTACAGGCGGACGCGACCGACGAAGACACGCTGCGGCAGGTCGGGATCGAGGAGTTCTCCCGGGCGGTCGTCGGCATCGGCACCGACATCGAGGCGAGCGTGCTCACCGTGCTGGCCCTCAGCGAGCTGCGCACGCAGGAGATCTGGGCGAAGGCGATCTCGGCGAAGCACGGCAAGATCCTGCGTTCGGTCGGCGCGCACCACGTCATCTATCCCGAGGCCACGATGGGCGAGCGGGTCGCCCACCTGATCACCAGCCGCATGCTCGACTTCATCGAGTTCGACGACGACTTCGCGATCGCCAAGACCCGCGTACCCCGCGGCGCGGCCGGGCACACGCTGGCCGAGGTGGCGCTCCGCACGAAGTACGGCGTGACGGTGGTCGGGGTCAAGACGCACGGCGCCGACTTCGTCTACGCCAAGCCGGAGACCGTCGTCCCGCACGGCGCCTTGCTCATCGTGGCCGGCACGACCGAGCAGGTGCAGCGCTTCGCGGCGGCCACCTAGAGACAGATTTGGGCTACCGCGACGTCCGTCGTGGTCCAGGCCGCCGCTCCCGCGGCCGCACCCTCCGCGATCCCACTTACAACGGCTTCATCGCCGAATGCCGCCCTAGTCGTCGTCCTCGTCGTCACCGCCTCCGTGGCCGGAGTGGCCCTTGCCGGAGTTGCCTTTGCCCTTGTCCTTGCCCTTGCCGGAGTTGTCGCTGGAGGAGCCGGAGTTGTCCTTGGTGGCACGGGACTTGTCGCCGGACGTGCCAGTGCTCTTGTCCGAGGCGCCCGAGCCGGACTGGTCGCCGGCAGCCGGCGGCGCGCCCGACACCAGGGCCGCGCACTCGATCCCGTCGATCGCGAACGTCGTGGGCAGGGGGTTCCCCTTCTCGTACCGGCCGGTGACCCCGACCGCCACCGAGTCGCCAGCCGCGATCGCCTGCTCGCCGTCTGGCTCGATCACCACCTCACGGCCGGTCTGCGCGAAGTCGACCGGTCGCGAGTCGACGAGCCGCTGGTCGCCGGGGAACGCGAAGGTCAGCCGCCAGTCCTCGACCGGCTGACCACCGTCGTTCCGCACGGTCAGGTCGGCCCGGAACTCGCGCCCCGAGTCGCGCTTCAACGCGTACGTCACCGAGCAGGCCGACGCGGGCTCCGCCGTGGACTCGGGCAGCACCACCGCCGCGGCCGCCGCGCCACTGCCGGCGGTACCGGCCGGGCTCCGGTTGCCGTTGACCCACAGCGTCCCGGTGACCGCGACCAGGGCGGTGGCGGCCAGCACGGCACCGGCCAGCTGGCGGGTGCGCGAGGGGGCGTCCGGCGTCGCCACCGGTACCCACGACGGAGCCGAGAACGACGCCAGCACGCCCGCCGCCGCCGCGCTGCTGGGCCGGTTCTCCGGGCGCTTGGCGAGGCACCGGCGGCAGAGCAGCGCGACCGCGTCCGGCAGCCCCTCGACGGGCGGGAGCGGGCCGGGGTCGGTGTACCGGTGGGCGCGCAGCATCTGCGTGGTGGTCGCCGCCTCCCAGGGCAGGTGGCCGGTGAGCGCCCGGTACAGCAGCAGGCCCAGCGCGTACACGTCGGTGGCCGGCGAGACCTGCCTGCCCTCCAGCCGCTCCGGCGCGAGGTACGCCGGCGTGCCGAGCAGGCGCCCCTCGGGCGTCACGTCGTTCGCGCCGATCAGCGCCGAGATGCCGAAGTCGACGACTTTCGCGCCGCTGGCGGTGAGCATGACGTTGGATGGCTTCACGTCGCGGTGTACGACGCCGTTCGCGTGCGCGACGGCGAGCGCGGACGCCACCTCGCCGCATGCCTTCGCCGCCTCGGGCCACGGCATCGGCCCCTCGTTGTCGAGCACCGTGGCCATCGACTGCCCGTCGATGAGTTCCATGACGACGTACGGCACTTTGCCGGCCGGCTCCCCCTCCGCCGTGGCTCCCGAGCCGCCAGACCGGTCCGTCCTCGCCACCTCAGGGTCGAAGTCCTGCTCCCCGTAGTCGTACACGCTCGTGATGTGGGGGTGGCAGAGCTTGCCGGCCGCCTGCGCCTCGGCCCGCAACTGCCAGCGGAAGTTGGGATCGGAGGCCAGCCGGGGTGCCAGCACCTTCACGGCGACCGGCCGGTCGAGCACCTCGTCGTAGGCCCGCCACACCACCGCCATCCCGCCCGCGCCGAGCCGCTCAACGAGGCGGTACCGACCACCCAGCACCGTCATGACAGATCAATTGCCCCGCCGGGCTGTGGCTACACCTGCGGAAAGGTCACGGTCCCGCGAGGAGTTGGTCGACCGGCGCGAACTCGTCGGTCAGTACCCGGGCATCCCGCACAAACGCCTCAAGGTCGGCGCCGGCGAGCACCCTGACCGGCTCCTGGACATTGCTGGTCAGGTGGGCGCGGATGTCGTCGAGCGGCAACGGCGAGTCGGACGCGACGATCACGAAGTTGGCGCCCTCTTCGCCGGCGAGTGCCTCCGGCGGCCCGATCAGCGCGACATGCGGAAAGACGTCGGCGACCGTCGCCATCTCGGCCCGGACGAAGCGGAGCGGAGGGTAGTCGATGACATTCTGCGCGTACACGCCGGTGGGGCGGAGCGTCCGGTGGATCTGCTCGGCCATCTCCCGGGTCGCGAGGTGCCACGGCACGACCAGGTGCCCGAACGCGTCGCCCACCACGAGGTCGACGCTCGCCGACGGGCGTGCGGTGACCAGCACGCGGGCGTCGCCCACCACCGGCGTGAGGTCGGGGCCGGTGCGCAGCTCCAGCTCACTGCGGGCCAGGTCGACCAGCCCGCCGTCGATCTCGTACACCTCGTTGGTGCCGCCCGGACGGGTCGCGTTGAGGTATCGCGGCATCGTGAACCCGCCGCCGCCCACGTGGAGCGTGTCCAGCGGCTGCCCTTCCGGCGCCATCGCGTCGGCGACCGCGCCGATCCACTGCGTGTACGCGAACTCGAGGTGCCGGGGATTTGCCAGGTCGACGTACGAGTGGCGGGCGGAGTTGAGCATCAGTACACGGCCGAAGGGGTTGCCCGGGTCCTCGACCACCGAGGCGCAGTGGTAGGCCGTCTCGATGTCGCAGGGGTTGGGCGCCACAGTGGAGAGTCCCGCGCCGGCGAGCCCCACGACCGCGAGCACCGCCCTGGTGCGGTTTGGTCCGGGCAGCGGGTCGCGCCGCCGCAGGTACACGCCGAGCGCGATGCCGACCGCGGCGAGCAGCACCGCCACGCTGACGATGATCGTGCTGGTGGGCAGCGCGGCCACCAGCACGAAGCCGGTCACCAGCGTGGCCGTGATGCCGCCGAGCGTGCCGATGCTGGAGAGCTTGCCGACCACCTGGCCGGTGCGCTTGAGGTCGCCGAGCTGGAGCTTGACCACGAGCGGCGTGACGCCGGAGAGCAGCGCGGCCGGTACGAAGATCGCCAGAGCGGTGAGCAGGATGATGCCGGTGTCCGCGCTGCCCCGCAGCCCCTCACCGGCCCACCGCACGACCGGCAGCGTCACGGCGGTGGCGATCGCCGCGAGCACCAGCGCGGGCGCGAGCAGGCGCCGCGGGTCCTGCCGGTCGGCGAGGAAGCCGCCCAGCCACGCGCCGTACGCGATCGCGCCCAGCGCCACGCCGATCACCGCGCTGGTGACCTGGAGAGTGACCCCGACGTACGGCCCGACGAGGCGCAGCGCGGCGGTCTCCAGCACGAGCACCGCGCCGCTGGCCAGGAAGACGAGGGCGGCCGCGAGCTTGGGAGGCAGCGAGTCGCTCTTGGCGAGCGGCGCCTCTGTTTGCGAAGACAAGGACTCCATCAAGGAGCAAGGGTAGTCAGACCATCGAGAGGTGCACGTGGTTGGTGTGCGTCGCCGCTGGGCTGCCGCTGCCGCTGTACGGCCTCCAGCCCGTGTTGGGCAGCCAGATCTGCCGGTACCAGATCACGTAGAGCACACCGAGGCGGCTGGCGTTTTTCACCAGGAACGCGGCCAGATTGTTGCCGTACGTGCGGTCGCCACCGGTCGCGTCGCGGTTTTCGAAGCCGCCCGACGCGGCCGAGAAGTCGCACGCCCGGCCCAGCGGATGCTCGCCGCCGCCACCGCTGCGCTTGCAGGAGGTGTGGCGCTTGAAGCCAGCCGCCCGCGACTGGTTGTAGGCGTGCAGCGTGCGCGCGGTGATGCAGCCGCTGGTGGTCGGGTCGTCGACGATGCACCGCTCCTTGGGCCACGACCCGTCGGGGTTGCGTGGGGCGGGCCTGGCGAGCGGCGAGTCGGCCGAGACGAAGCCGCCCGCCGTGCCGATGCCCAGCGCCCGCTCGGCATCCTGCTTGCGCTTGGCCAGGATGGCGACCTGCTTCTCCTGCTCGCGGATCTCGTTGTCGATCGCGGCCTTGGTGCGCCGGTGCTCCTCGCGGGCGTCGGTGAGCCGGCGCATCGCGCGGCCGTCGCGCTGGGCGAGGAGGTCGAGCGTCGCGGCGCGCTCGAGGAAGTCGTCACGGGAGGAGCTGTTGAGCAGCATGGTGACCGGCGTGAGCCGGCCCACGCGGTAGGACTGGGCGGCCAGCACCGCGACCTCGCCGGTGACGGCGGTCAGGTCCTCCTCGACCTTGCGGAGCTGGAGGCCGAGCTCGAGCTGGCGCTTCTTGGAGCTGTCGAGCTTGTTCTTCGCCTCGATGTGCCCCTTGGCGGCCGCCTCAAGCTGGGCCCGGAGGGTCTTGGAGGCCCCCTCGTCGTCGGTGTTTGGCGCGGCGGCGGCGGGCCCCACGACGACGCACGCCATCACGAGGCCAAGCAGCACCGCTAGGGGACGACGAAGCACGGTGCGTCAGCCTACCGGAACCACCAGCACCTTTAGTCACACGAGCCTCAGATTTAAGGCCCGCTTGCAATACCAGACCGGTCGAATCTTGTCACGGAAGACCTGCGGTCACGCCACCGAGAAGCCGCCGTCGACGAAGAGTGTCTGCCCCGTCACGTACGCGCTCGACGCGCTGGCCAGCCACACCGCCGCGCCCGCGAAGTCGCCCAGCTCGCCGTTGCGCCCCACCATCGTGCGGGCGGCGGCACTGGCGACCCGGGCCGGGTCGGCGAAGAGTTCGGCGGTCAGCGGCGTGCGCACGATGCCCGGCGCTATCGCGTTCGAGGTGACGCCGTGCTTCGACCACGCCTCGGCCTGCGAGCGGGTCAGCCCGGTCAGGCCAGCCTTCGCCGCGCCGTACGCGCCGCTGTTGCCGTAAGCGCGTACCGCCTGCTGGGAGGCGATGTTGATGATCCGCCCCCAGCCGCGCGCCGCCATCGGTGGGCCGAAGCGCTGCCCGAGCAGGAAGGGGGCGTCGAGGTTGGCGGAGATCGTCGCGTCCCAGTCGTCCTCGGTCAGCTCAGACAGGTACGGGCGGCGGTTGATGGCGGCCGAGTTGACCAGGATGTCCGGCTCGCCGTACCACCTGGTGGCAGCCTCCGCCGCCTCCCGCAGCGCGTCGCGGTCGGCGAGGTCGGCGGGCACCGCCGCTACCTCCACCCCGTGGGCGGACAGCTCGGCGACCGTCTCGGCCAGCGGCGCCTCGCGCCGCGCGACCACCACCACCTTGGCGCCCGCACGGCCGAGCGCCTCCGCGATGGCCCGACCGATCCCCGAGCTGCCGCCCGTCACGAGCGCCACGCGCCCATCGAGAGAGAAGAGACTTTCGAGGTACGACACGCGCTGATCTTAGAAGCCGACCCTCACCAGGGCAGGGGTCCTTCGTCGTCGAAGAAGCCGGCGGTCGGCCCGTCGGCGGGCAGTGTCGCGAGGCGTACCGCCGCGATCGCCCCCTGCGCCGCGGTCCGTGGTCCCTCGTGGCCGTTCATGTCCGTCGCGCAGTAGCCGGGGTCGGCCGCGTTCACTTTGATCGGCGTCTGGCGCAGCTCGTTCGCGTACGTGATGGTGATCGAGTTGAGCGCTCCCTTCGACGAGTTGTACGCGAGCATCAACGCCTCCGGATACGGCCCGTCCGGGTCGCTGGTCAGCGCCATCGAGCCGAGCCTGCTCGACACGTTGACGATGCGGGCCGCCGGCGCCTCGCGCAGCAGCGGCAGCAGGGCGTTGGTCACCGCGACGACGCCGTAGACGTTGGTGGCGTACGTGCGCTCCAGCAGCTCCACCGGCGTGCGGCTCGCCGCCTGGCCCCGTTCGAGCAGGACACCGGCGTTGTTGACCAGGATGTCCAGCCGGCCGTACGCCCGCTCGACCCACGCCGCCGCCGCAATGACCGAGAGCGGGTCGGTGACGTCGAGCTGGAGCGGCACCGCCACCAGCCCGTCGGCGACCAGCTTCTCCGCGGCCGCCGCGCCCCGCTCCACGTCCCGCGCCCCGACCAGCACGGTGGCGCCGGTCTGGCCCAGGCCGCGCGCGATCTCGTATCCGATGCCCTTGTTCGCCCCGGTCACGAGGGCGATCCGCACGTCGCTCACCGCTGCCGCACTGGTCAGCTCGTCTCGTTCGCTCATGGCCGCCGCGGTGGTCAGCTCGCTTCGTTTGCTCATGGCTCGACCCTGCGGCGGATCGGGCGGCATGGGGAGAGCACGCTTCAACCACGGACTCGCGATCCCTGGTTGCGTCTCTCGGCAGCGGACATGATGGCGGCATGGACCGCCGACAGCTCGCCGACTTCCTGCGCAGCCGCCGCGCGGGGGTCCGGCCCGCCGACGTGGGGCTCCCCGCCGGCCCGCGACGGCGCACGCCCGGGCTCCGCCGCGAGGAGGTGGCCCGCCTCGCCGGCATCTCGGTCGACTACTACGCCCGGCTGGAGCAGGCCCGTGGCCCGCGCCCGTCCCGCCAGGTGCTCTCCGCACTGGCCCGGGCGCTCCGGCTGTACGAGGGCGAACGCGCCCACCTCTACCACCTGGTCGGCGAGCTGCCCACGCCGCCGTCCGCCCCGAGCGCCGACGTACCGGCCGGCGTGCTGCATCTGCTCGCCCGGCTCGACGACACACCGGCGTACGTGATCGACGCCAAGTACGAGATCCTGGCCTGGAACGCGATGGCCGCCGCCCTGCTCGGCGACCCCGGCACCTGGCCGCCCAGCCGGCGCAACCTGGTCTGGAATCTCTTCGCCGGCGAGGAGGCCGAGGCCGCGCTCGCCGACCCGGAGACCTCCGCCTACGCCGACGAGTGCGTGGCCGGTCTACGGATGGCCGCTGGGCAGTACCCCGAAGACCCCGGCATCCACGCACTCCTCGCGCGGCTGCGGGCGGCGAGTCCCGAGTTCGTCCGGCGGTGGGACGATCTGCGCGTGTGCGTACAGCGCGGCACCAGGATCACGCGCGCCCACCATCCGGTCGTCGGCGACCTGGAGCTGGAGTGCGAGACGCTCGACATCGCCGGCCACGGGCAACGCCTGATCATCTCCAGCGCCCCGCCCGGCAGCCGCACGGCCGAGGCACTCAAGCTGCTCGCGGTGGTCGGCGACCAGTGGCCCGCCGAGTCGGTGAGCTGAGCCGCGCCCGGCGGCCATGGGCTTCGCGATTCAGCCGAGCAGCGTGGCGTGGACGCGCTGCCAGGTCGGCTCGTTGACGGCGGCCAGCAGGCCGTAGCCGTCGCCGGTCAGGTCGTACGAGCTGCCGTCGAGCCGCCGCACCACGCCGCCCGCCTCGTGCACCAGCAGCGCGCCGGGTACGTGGTCCCACGGCAGGGTGCGCCAGAAGAGCACGAAGCCCTGCGCGCCGGTGAGGATGTCGAGGTATTCGCGGCCGGCGCAGTGCAGCCCTGGCAGCGCCTCGTCGATCGCCGGCAGGCCACGCGCCACGCGGGCCTTGACGTCGGCGGGGAGGAAGCGGTTCATCGCGACGCCGCGCAGCGGGCCCTTGGCATCGCCGGGCAGGGTGACGCGGATGCCGTCGAGGTATGCCCCCGAGCCGGACTCCGCGACCGCGAGCGTGCCGGCCAGCGGGTCGAGGATCCAGGCGGCCACCGGAGCGCCGCCGCGGACGAGGGCCGTCATGAGGGCGAACGGGCCGTGGCCGGCGGCGAAGTTGCCGGTGCCGTCGATCGGGTCGACGACCCACACCGGGCCGGGCTCACGGAGCAGGTCGAGCACGGTGGGGTCGGCGGACACGCCCTCCTCGCCCACCACGACCGAGCCGGGCAGCAGCGCGCGGAGCCCGTCGGCGATCGCCACCTCGGACCGCCGGTCGGCGACGGTCACCAGCTCGCCGGGCGCCTTCTCCTCGATCTCGCCCTCGGCCAGGTGCTGGTACGACGGCAGCACCACCGCGGCGGCCACCTCGCGGAGCAGCAGCCCGACCGAGTCGACCAGGTCAGCCACGAGGCGGCAGCTTCACCACGCTGACGAAGAACTCGTCGATCTGACGGACGACGGCGATGAACCGGTCGAAGTCGACGGGCTTGGTGACGTACGCGTTGGCGTGCAGCTCGTAGCTGCGCAGGATGTCTTCGTCGGCCTGCGAGGTCGTGAGCACGACGACCGGGATGCGGCCCAGCCGATCGTCCTTCTTGATCTCGGCGAGCACCTCGCGACCGTCACGGCGGGGCAGGTTGAGGTCGAGGAGGATGAGGTCGGGCGCCACAGCGTCCTTGTACTCCCCCTCGCGGCGCAGGTAGGCGAGCGCAGCGTCACCGTCCGTGACCACGGTGAGCGTGTTGCGAAGCTTGTGCTCCTCGAACGCCTCCTGCGTCATGAGCACGTCGCCCGGATCGTCCTCGATGAGGAGGACCTCGATCGGGCTCCTTCCGTCGGCAGGCACGGTCACAGTCTCTCCTGATTTGCTCGCTCGCGCCGTGTCGAAGGGCGAGGCCGTCCGCCCGCGGCACGCGGCGACCTCGCCAGGGCGGCGTGGCGTGAACCCGCCACCGCACCAGCTCGCTCGCTCACGCCGCGCTCACCTCGCTGCCTCGCACCGGCGCATCCTCGCCGACCGGCTCCTCCTCGCTCCTGGCGAGCACCGGCAGCGTGAACTTGATCACGGTACCCTCGCCCGGCTCGGGCGCGACCCAGATCCGGCCGCCATGGTATTCGACGATCTTCTTTGCGATCGCGAGCCCGATGCCGGTGCCGGGGTACGAGTCCTTGGCGTGCAGCCGCTGGAAGATCACGAAAATCTTGTCAGCGAACTCCTGCTCGACGCCGATCCCGTTGTCCTGGCAGCTGATCTCCCACTCCTCGCCGACCCGCCTCGCCGAGACGTGCACCTTCGGCGGGCGGTCGGGGTGGCGGAACTTGATCGAGTTGCTCACCAGGTTGGCCAGCAGTGTGGTCAGCAGCGCCTGCTCGCCGAGCACGGTGGGCAGCTCGGACCAGGTCAGCTCGCCGTTGGCGTAGTTGCGGGCGGACTCGGTCTGGCTGGCCACGTCGGCCATCAGCGCGTTGAGGTCGACCTCGGTGAAGCCGGAGGTCATCCGCCCGATCCGGGAGAACGCGAGCAGGTCGTTGATCAGGCGCTGCATCCGCTGGGCACCGTCGACCGCGAACGCGATGTACTGGTCGGCACGCTCGTCGAGCTGCCCCGCGTAGCGCCGCTGGAGCAACTGGCAGAAGCTGGCCACCTTGCGCAGCGGCTCCTGGAGGTCGTGCGAGGCGACGTACGCGAACTGCTCCAGGTCACGGTTGGAGCGCATCAGCTCCTCCGCCTGCGTCTGGAGCTGGCTGTTGACCCACTCGATGCGCTCCCGCGCATCGCGCACCTCGGCCAGGTCGGAGGCGATCTTCCGGCGCATGCCGTCGACGTCGGTGGCGAGTGCGGCCAGCTCCGGTGGCCCCCTGCTCTCGATCGGAGAGTCGTACTCCCCGCCGGCGACCGCGCGCACCTGCTCGGCGAGCGTGGTCAGCGGCTCGATCACCAGGCGGCGCAGCGAGATCAGCAGGGCGATGCCGGCCGCCAGCACGATCACGGTGGCCGCGATCAGCAGGGCGACGAGGAGGCTGCTGCTCCCCTTCGCCCGGTCGGCGGTCTCGTCGCGGAAGGTGCCGATCTCCTCCTGCAACGCCTGCGCCGTGGCCCGCACCTTGTCGAAGCGCTGGCGGGCGACGTCGTTGATGAGTGCCTGGCCGGCTGCCGGCCCCTGGCCGCGGACCGCGGCGATCACCGGCTCGGCGACATCGCGCCGCCAGACGGCCGCGTCGTTGCTGACCTGCTCGAGGGCCTGGCGGATGCTCTGCTCGTCTTCGACCAGCGCGAGCATCGCGTCGATCAGCCGGCGCTCCTCGGCGATGCCGCTCGTGTACGCCAGGAGGTCGGCCTCGTCGCCGTTGACCGCGAACCCGCGGATCGATGTCTCCTGGTCGACCAGCGCGGTGAGCACCGCCTCCGAGCCGGTGCGCAGCGGGGTGGCGCGGTTGGCGAGGGTGTCGACCTGCGAGCGGGTGGCCGTGGCCGTGCCGGCCGCGACGATCGCCACGAGCGCGAGCAGCCCGCCGACCACCGCGCAGAGGGCCGTCACCCGCTGGCGCAGGCTCCAGGATCGCTTCACCGGCCAGCGCCCCTCGAGACCAGCAGCATGGCCACGTCGTCGACGAGCGGGCCGTCGTTGGCGTCTTCGGCCCGGCCGATCAGCCACTGCGGCAGGGCGGGCAGTGGTATGTCGCGGGCCTCGCGCTCGGCGAGCAGCGCGCACAGGCCGCCCACGTCGAGCCGCTCGTTGCCGCGACCGGTCCGCCCCTCGATGAGGCCGTCCGTGTACATCAGCAGGGACCAGTCCTCACCGTCGAACTCCAGGTCGTAGGGGTGCGGTGGTCGGGGCTGCACGCCGAGCAGCAGCCCGTGCGGTGCCGGCACCGGCCGCACCTTGCCGCCGGAGAGCAGTAGCGGTGGGGGGTGACCGGCGAGGCGCACGGTCCCGCGGTTGGTCGGCAGGTCGAGCGTCACGGCGGCGACGGTCGCGAAGATCTCCCGCGCCTTCCGCTCGCTCATCAGCACCTGCTCCAGCGCCGGCAACACCGCGTCTTCCGGCACGCCGGCGAGGATCAGCGCCCGCCAGGCGACCCGAAGCTCGACGCCGAGCGCCGCCTCGTCGGCACCGTGGCCGCAGACGTCGCCGACGATCAGGTGCAGCCGGTCGCCGGCCTGCACCACGTCGTAGAAGTCGCCGCCGATCACGGCGGCGTGGCGGCCTGGCTGGTAGAAGGGGTGCGTCTCGACCAGCTCGGTGGTCATCAGCGGCTGCGGCAGCAGACCCCGCTCGAGGCGAGCCGACTCCGCCTGGCGCAACTCGACCTCGCGCAGCCGCCGTGCGTTTTCGTCGGCCCGCTTGCGCTCCACCGCGTAGCGCAGCGCGCGGGTCAGCAGCACGCCGTCTACCTGACCCTTGAGCAGATAGTCCTGGGCGCCCTCGGCGACCGCCCCGACGCCGAGGTGCTCGTCCTGCCGGCCGGTGAGCACCACCACCGCGGCGTGCTCGGCCATCGCGAGCACCTGACGCAGCCCGTCGAGCCCTTGCGCGTCGGGCAGGCCGAGGTCGAGCAGCACGCAGTCGACGCCGGCGACCCGCTCGCGCGCCTCGGTGAGGCTGGCGGTCACCGCGAGGTCGACCTTGGCGTCCGCCTCGGCCAGCAGCTCGCCGACGAGGAACGCGTCGGCGTCGTCGTCTTCCACCAGAAGGACGCGCAGCCGCTCGCCTCCGGGCAGGACTGCGCCCGGATTAGCCCCTCCGTACGGGTATGCCCGCGGAGGCATGACAGTCATCGCCGCGCCCTCTTGGAACGCGGCGCGTGCACGCGGGCAAGAGCCATGCCAACACGCTAGGCCACGCGTGGCGGTAGCGGCGACCCGCCTGCCCGGTGGATGCCAGCGGGCCGTCCGGGACGGATGATGTCAACCATGGTCGTGGATCTGGAGGCCCCCGCGGACCGCGCACTCATCCGCCCCCGCCGCCGCGCGCTGACCGCCCTCGCCGCGATGACCGTGCTGGTCGCGCTCGGTGCGATCACTCTGTTCGACGTCCAGCCACCGGAGCCGCGCGACGCGAGCGCGCCGGCCGGCGACTTCAGCGCGGCGCGCGCGTACAGGCATGTCGAGGCACTCAGCACACAGACCCATGCCGCCGGCAGCGCGGCCAACGAACGCAATCGCGAGCGGATCGAGGTCACGCTGCGCGACCTCGGCCTCTCGCCGACGGTCCAGGACACCGTTGGTACGGAGGCGGGGCAGGTCTCCGGCGGCGAGGGCGGCGTGACCTATGCGCGGGTACGCAACGTCGTCGCGACGCTCCCCGGCACCGCGTCGACCGGCCGAGTCTTCCTGGTCGCACACTACGACTCGGTACAGGTGGGGCCGGGCGGCAACGACGACGGCGCCGGTGTGGCCGCGATCCTGGAGGTGGCGCGGGCGCTGACCAGCGGGCCGCGGCTGCGCAACGACGTGGTGTTCGTGCTGACCGACGCCGAGGAGGCCTGCCTCTGCGGCGCGTCCGCGTTCGCCTCGTCGCATCCGCTCGCCGCCGACGGTGGCGTGGTGCTCAACCTCGAGGCGCGCGGAAGCGGCGGGCCGGTCATCACGTTCGAGACGTCGCGCCGCAACGCCGCGCTGGTGAGCGCCTTCGGGCGGGCCGCGCCCCATCCGGTCGGCACGTCGTTCGCGGTCGAGGTCTACCGGCTGCTGCCGAACGACACCGACTTCACCGTGTTTCTCGACAAGGGCTTCGCCGGCCTCAACTCCGCGTACATCGACGGTGCGGCGGTCTACCACACCCCACTCGACACGCCCGCCTCGATGAGCCGCGCCAGCCTCCAGCAGCACGGTGACAACACACTCGCGCTGGCCCGCGAGTTCGGCGGGCTCGATCTGTCCACAGTGGAGGCCAGCGGGGACGCCACGTACTTCCCCGCGCCCGGTGGACTTGTCCACTACCCCGGCTGGCTGACCTGGCCCCTCGCGCTGCTCGCGCTCGTGGCGACCGGCGCGCTGGCGTGGCTGGCCCGGCGCCGGGGGCGCACCACGTGGGGGCGGGTCGCCGGTGGCTTCGGTCTCGCGCTGATCCCGATCGTCGCCGCGGCCGCGCTGGCGCAGGCGCTGTGGGCGATCCTCACCGTCGTACGCCCCGGCTACACCGAGCTTGTCGACCCATACCGCCCGCTGTGGTTCAGGCTCGCGGTCATCGCACTCTCCGCGGCGGTCCTTTTCACCTGGTACGCACTGCTGCGCCGCCGGCTCGGTCCCGCGTCCCTGGCGATCGGCGGGCTCGGCTGGCTGGTCGTCTTCGGTCTCGCTCTGGCGGCCGTCGCGCCCGGCGGGTCGTACCTCACCTCCATCCCGGCCTTGAGTGGCGCGGTTGGTGGCCTTCTCGCGCTGGCCGTGCCCCGGCTGGGGATGGTGGCGACGACGGCCGCGGCGGCCGTCGCCACGGTGATCCTGGCCCCCACGATCGCGCTGCTCTTCCCAGCACTGGGCCTGGCGATGGGCGCGGTGGGCGCGCTCTTCGCGGTGCTGCTGGGGCTCGCCGCGCTGCCCGTGACCGACCTGCTCTTCGCCGAGGCCGGCGGGCAGCGGGCTATGGAGGCGGTGCGGGCCCGGCGGTGGGCGATCTATCCAGGGCTGGCCACCGGGCTCGCGGCGGTGGTGCTCACCGGCGTGGGCCTGTCGGCAAACGGATTCGACGCCGCGCGCCCGTCACCGACCCACCTCATGTACGCGCTGGACACCTCCACCGGCAAGGCGCTGTGGCTCAGCGAGGAGGAGTCGGAGCAGGAGTGGACCGGGCGGTACGTCTCCGGCGACCCCGCTCCCGTCGAGGACGACTTCCCCGGGCTCGGCGACGACGAGTTTCGCACCGGGCCGGCCGAGGTGGCCGCACTCCCAGCGCCCACAGTGGACGTCGAGCAACTGCCCAGCGCCACCGGCGAGCGGCACGTACGCCTCCGCGTGCGCCCGCAGCGCCCGGTGCGGATGCTCACGCTGCACGTGGACGCCGCCACCGCCACGGTCGTCTCGGCTCGCGTGGCCGGGCAGCCCGCGCCGGTGGAGCGGGAGGAGGGCGGGCGGTGGTCGTTCGGCATGGTATTCCACGCACCGCCGACGGAGGGCGTGGAGGTGGAGCTGGTGCTGCGCCCGTCCGGTGGCCCCGCCGGCCAGGTCGGCCTGCGGGTGATGGACGGCAGCGACGGGCTGACCGGCCTGCCGGGCTACCGCCCCCGCCCGCCCGACGTGGGGATCGCGGGGACCCACACGAGCGAGCTGGTGGCGGTAGCCACGACAGTGCCGGTCTAGGGCCTAGCCCTTGCCCTGGTCCGCGATGAACGCGGAGATCCAGGAGAGCGGGGCGTTCCAGTTGATGGTCAGCTCGTTGGTGGCCCACGACTCGATGTCGTCGATGTAGCAGAACTGCGGGGCGCACCCCTGGAGCTTCTGCTGCGCGACCGGGTCCTGGATCAGCGAGTTGGGGCCGCCGGAGAGCGTGCCGACCGGCGGGTTGGGCAGCTCGGGGTTGAGCTGGCGGGCGTACCACCGGCTGTGCTGGTTCTTCGACGCCACCTCGCCGTAGCCGGTTACGTACGACTGGTTGAGCGCGTTGCGGCCGAAGATGTAGTCCATCCCCTGGAGCACGCCGTCGAGGTAGCGCTGCTTGCCGGTCAGGTCGTACGCGGCGGCGACCACGATCAGGTTGTTGACGATGAGGTTGTTGGAGCCCCAGTCGTACACGTTGTCGCTCGGCGCGTACGGGATGCCGTAGGGGTGCGCCTTCTGCGTCGCCAGGTACTTCTCCGCGCCCTGCACCACCGACGCCTTCACGCGGTGGCGGTCGGGCAGGTTGTTGGGGCGGGTCGCCAACTGGAGGCGGCCGAGCTGGGCGGTGTTGCCCCAGTCGAAGCCGCGCTCACGCCAGATGTCGGCCTTGTGGTGCGGCGAGGCGAGCACGAAGTTCTTGAACTCGCGGTCACCGGTGGTGATGTACAGCTCGGCGGCCGCCCAGTAGAACTCGTCGCTCACGTCCGGGTCGCTGTACGTGCCACCGCCGTTGCCGTCGGCCGGGTCGGCGATGATGTCCGGGTGCGCCTTCGCGGCGGCCCACGCGGTCTTCGCGGCCGCGAGGTTGCGCTGGGCGAAGGCCCGGTCGTACGGCCGGAAGACCCGCGCCGCCTGGGCCGCGGTGGCCGCGAGGTTGAGCGTTGCGGCAGTCGACGGCGCGTGCAGCTCGCGCTTGCGGTCGTCGAGGTGCGGCAGCAGCGGCAGCCCGGTCCAGCTCTCGTCGTGGATCTTATGGTGGGCCATGCCGGCGAGCGGCTTGCCGGCCGGCACCTGCATGCTCAGCAGGAACTCCTGCTCCCACCGCGCCTCGTCGAGGATGTCCGGCACGCGGTTGCGGCTCTCCGGGATGTCGAGCGTGCCGTCACGCAGCGTCCACGGCTCGCGGGAACGCTCGAACTCGCTCATCAGCTGGTGCACCGAGATGCCGCCGTTGACGACGTACTTGCCGTGGTCGCCCGCGTCGTACCAGCCGCCCGACACGTCGAGCGTGTAGTCACAGACGCCGGGCTGGCAGGGCACGCTCACGTCGCCCTGGTTGGGCGCGACGCCGATGTGGCCGGCCGGGCGCCCGTAGCCGGGGCGCAGGCTCTCCAGGATCTCGATGCCACTGCGCTGCGTGTAGTAGAACTTCAGCGCGTCAATGCGCAGCTTCTCCCAGAACGCCTCACCGATGTCGAACGGATGGCTGGTCTCGCCGTCCGCCGTGATCGTGTAGCCGCTGCCCGCCTTGGTGTACCGGCTGAAGTCGAGGCTGTGCACGTTCTGCCCGGAGGAGGCGTCGAGCCCGCGCGGCGTCGTACGCCCGGAGGCGACCACCTTGCCCGCCGAGTTCTTGAGCTGCCACGGCAGGGCCTTGGTCGCCTCGGTCACCACGGTGGCGTTCTTCGGGCCCTTGGGCAGGTAGCCGACCTGGTTGACGCGGACCCGCGGCCCGGTGTCCGGCTCGTACGGCTCCTGCACCGCCCCGCCGGTCAGCGAGATGTTGTCGACGCAGAACCGCCACGGGTCGGTGCTGCCGCCGATCTGGAACGCCACCTGCGCGTTGGGCAGATCGACCGGCGCGGTGAACGTGTACGTGTACTGGTTGCCGGAGACGCTCAGCTCGGGGTTGGCGCTCAGGTACTGCGTCCACGGGTCGACCGGGAGCTGGATGAGCGCCCGGGCGACCTTGGTCGGCGTGGCGGTGGCGAAGAAGGTGTAGGCGTACGTCTCGCCGGCGACCAGGGGCACGTTGTCCTGCCCGATGATCACGTCCCACGGGTTGACGGTCCCACCGGGTACGTCGGCGCAGAGCTGGCCGCTGCCGGAGTCGAGCGTGATGTTGGCCGTACCCCACCAGGGGGCGTGGCCGCTGTCGAAGGTGCCGTTGACGATCTGTTCGGGCCCCTCGGCGTACGCCGAGGAGGCGGTGAGGCCGGTGGCGAGCAAGGCGCCCGCCACGGCTATGGCGAGCCGTCCGATGGGTCTGGTCACGTTGATCCTTCCCGATGGGTGGGGCATCGGCTGATGGGAGCGCTCCCAACCGTCGCTCCATGTTGTCAACGTGTTTCAGACGTGTCAATGGACCGATCTCTCGACCGGTCGTCCATGCAGCT
The DNA here is from genome assembly GCF_042433955.1 of Phytohabitans kaempferiae. NCBI lineage: Bacteria > Bacillati > Actinomycetota > Actinomycetes > Micromonosporales > Micromonosporaceae > Phytohabitans > Phytohabitans kaempferiae. The sequence goes on from NZ_JBHLUH010000004.1 coordinate 324,504, forward strand.
ACTTATGCCGGAAATGCACGAAGAGGCGACCGAAGTTCTTCGAGTCCTTCTCGACCCGGTGGTACAGCTCCTTGATCTCCTTCTGATCGAGGAACCGCAACACGCGCTTCTTGAGCTGGCCGGAACCCTTCCCCGGGATGATCTCCACTACGGCGGCCTTCTTCGCCACGGCCTCGTCGATGATGGCGCGGAGCGCGCGGTCGATGTCGTGGCCACGGTTGAAGATGTCGTGCAGGTCCAGCTTCAGCTTCATCGCCCGCCAGCCTAGCCCGAGTTCGACACGCCCCCGAGCCACCGGACGCGTGCCAGGTGCGGCCGCGTTCGGTCAGGGCGAGACCCGCCTCCGTGTCCAGCAGCCCGCGCTCGACCATCGCGTCGGTCACGCGTACGCCAAGCCGGCCCGCCAGGTGGTCGTAGCAGGTGCGGGCGCGGGCCATCGCCTCGCTCGCGGCGGCCCCGCGCAGGGACTTCGGGGGCGCCGGTGGACCCGCGTCCGCGTACCCCACCATGTCTTCGATCAGCTCAGCCACGCGCGGCGTGGCCAGGCGGACGTAGCGGTGGCGGCCCTGGTGTTCCTCCGCGAGGAGGCCGCCGGCGACGAGGAGGCTGAGGTGTTCGCTGGCGGTGGAGGGGGCGACGCCGGCGTGGCGGGCGAGTTCGCCCGCGGTCCAGGCCCGCCCGTCGAGCAGCGCCACGCAGAACGTGGCGCGCGTGCCGTCGGCGAGCAGCGCCGCGAGCCGGGCCAGGCGTGGCGACATGCCAACCATCATGCGCGCGGGAGGCTTCGGCGCCCGCCGACACGAGCGCCGGCCGAATCCAGTGAACGACCGCATGGAACGGCCGCCGAGCGGTAATGATTGCTGGACAATGATCGGAGCGAGCGAGCCTGGTGGCATCGCCGGCTGGGCGGTCGACCTCATGGAGGCGCTGGGCGCTCCCGGCGCTGGCCTCGCCGTGGCGCTGGAAAACCTCTTCCCGCCCCTGCCCAGCGAGGTGATCCTGCCGCTCGCCGGCTTCACCGCGAGCCAGGGCGACATCAGCCTGGCGGCCGCGATCGCGTGGACCACGTTGGGCTCGCTCGCCGGCGCGCTCGTGCTCTACGGGCTGGGCGCGCTGCTTGGCCGCGAGCGGACGCGGGCACTCGCGGCGCGGATACCGCTGGTCGAGGTGTCGGACATCGACCGCACCGAGGCATGGTTTGCCCGGCATGGCACGAAGGCGGTGTTCTTCGGGCGGATGGTCCCGATATTTCGCAGCTTCGTCTCCATCCCGGCAGGCATCGAACGCCTGCGGCTACCGTCGTTCGTGCTGCTCACCACGGCGGGCAGCCTCATCTGGAACTCGGCCTTCATCGTCGCCGGCTACCTCCTCGGCCAGAACTGGCACGTGGTCGAGACCTACGCCGGCTGGTTCCAGTGGCTGGTAGTGGCCGTCGTCGTGGTCGCGGTGGCCTGGTGGGTCACCGCCCGCGTGCGCAAAATCAGGAGCCGAGATACCTGAGTACGGCCAGAACCCGCCGGCTGTAGCCGGTGACGTGCGACAGGTCGAGCTTGTCGAAAATCGCGTTGACGTGCTTCTCGACCGCGCTCTGCGACACGTGCAGTTGCTGGGCGATGGTGGCGTTGGTGCGCCCCTGCGCCATGTGGTCGAGCACCATCCGCTCCCGCTCGGTGAGGCGGCTGAGCGGGTCGGTGTGCGTGGTCCGCGCCAGCAGCTGGCGTACCACCTCCGGGTCGAAGGCCGCCCCGCCCTCGCCGACCCGCACCAGCGCGTCGAGAAACTCCCCTACCTGGGCGACCCGGTCCTTGAGCAGGTAGCCGACCCCCTCCGGCTGACCGGTGAGCAGGTCGACGGCGTAGCGCCTCTCCACGTACTGGGAGAGGACCAGCACTCCCACTCCGGGCCACCGCTCGCGGATCTGGAGCGCGGCACGCAGCCCCTCGTCGGTGTGGGTCGGTGGCATGCGTACGTCGGCCACCACCACGTCCGGCTGCTCCGCCGCCACCGCCGCGAGGAGCGCGCCGGCATCCCCCACCGCGGCCACCACCTCGTGCCCCTCCTCGGCCAGGAGGCGAACCAGGCCCTCGCGCAGCAGCGTCGAGTCTTCGGCCAGCGTCACGCGCACGGCAACTCCGCCACGATCACGGTCGGCCCGCCCGCCGGGCTGTCCACAGTGAACTCCCCATCCAGCGCCGCCACTCGCCGCGCCAGCCCGGAGAGGCCGCTCCCGCTCGGGTCGGCCCCACCGATACCGTCGTCCCGTATCCGGACGGTCAGCTTGTCGGTGCGCGTGATGTCCACGGTCACCTCCTCGGCGTAGGCGTGCTTGGCGGCGTTGGTGACGGCCTCGGAGACCACGAAGTACGCGGCGGTCTCCACGGCGGTGGGCGGTCGCTCCCCCAGCTCGTACCGGAGGCGCACCGGCACCCCGGCCCGCTCCGCCACGCGCAGCAGCGCCTCGTGGAGGCCGAGGTTGTCGAGCGCCGCCGGGTACGCCCGCCACGCCACGTCGCGCAGCTCGTCGAGCAGGTGCTGGGTCTCCGCGTGGGCCTGCGCGAGGAGCGCGGCGTTGTCGGCCGAACGGCGGGCGCGGCCCAGCAGCATGCCGAGCGCCACCAGCCGCTGCTGCACGCCGTCGTGGAGGTCACGCTCGATCCGCCGCCGTTCCGCGTCGATGGCCGCCACCACGCCCGCGCGGCTGGTGGACAGCTCGGTGATCCGGCGTTCCAGCATCTCCCGCGTGCTGGGGCCGAGGAAGTGGCGGGCGAGGCGGCGTTCGATGGCGGCGACCCCGATGAACCCCTGGATGCTCAGGAACAGCCCCAACAAGCCGAGCACGATCTGGGACACCACCAGCAGCACGGTGCTCCGGCCGGTGAACAGGTCGTGGGTCCAGATGGCGCCGACCGCCACGCCGTAGAGGAACAGCAGCAGGAGCAGGCCGCCGAGCAGCCCGGCCGACCACCGCAGCGCGAGGTACTCGACCGCGCGGCGGCCGGTGTAGTCGCTCGCGTTCTCCGTACGCAGGAAGGCCGCCAGCCGCCACCGCTCGACCTCGCAGAGGTTGCGGGCGCCGGCGTGGATCCGGTGTACGGCCGCCCGGCGAGCCCTCGGCTGCGCCCAGGCGGGGATCAGGATGAGGGCGGCCCAGGCGAGGAAGACCAGCTCGACGAGGGCGGTGACGGTGCCGAGCAGCACGCCGACGCCCACTCGCGCCCAAGTCCAGACCACACTGGCGAGGCTAGCGCTGCGGCTTTCCACAGGTAGTTCCGTGGGGTTTGCCGCTGGCTTCCAAGCGCGCCCGCAGCTTTGCGGGGGCCTCGTGGGGCTTGCTGGGACCCGTCACGGGGTTTGTGGCCGGGTCTGTGCGGGGCCGGGTCTGCGCGGGGCCTCCAGTGTTCGCGGTGCTCAGCGGCGTGGTGCTGGCCTGGCTCCGCCGCTTCTCAGCGGGGCCTCTGGTGGGCGCGGTGCCGGCCTGGCGCCTGGCGTTTCTCAATCCGGCGTTGGCAGCGACACCGCGATCAGCTCGACGGGGCTCTCTTCACCGGCGTTCGCCAGCACCTCGGCAACGTCGATCCACTTCAGCCCGCCCAGCCCGGCCCCGATCCGCGGCACGCCAAGGCGCGGCAGCCCACGACTCGCCGCGTCGGAGAGCGCCGCCCGCACGCTGGTGTCGATCGCCTCCAGGGTCGCCGGGGGACGCGGGATCGGCTGCGTGGCCAGGTTGTAGACCACCACGTCCGGCGCCTCCCAGACGAAAATGTCGCCGAGCTGGAAGTCGCCGCGCTGGCAGAGCTCGCGATACTCCTCGTACATGTCCGGAAACCGCCGCCGCATCTCAACCGCGATGCCAGCCCCCATCGCCCCGGCGCAGTTGCATCCATGCCCGATCGCGGGGAGACCGAGCCCGAAGAGATCGCCAGTCATCATGGTGAACGTCATGCCGCCGAGTCTCCCCCACAGAGCTTCATGACGTTCGCCAGTGCGACCGAGCATGCCTGTCGCAGTCTCGACACGTGCATCGACAGTCAGGAGGCGACTGTGAACCGGCGGATCGGAGCGGGAGCGGTCTACACAATCCCGAGCGGCTGCATCCCTCCACCCGTGTACTGGCGACCAACGCGGGCCTCCAGGACCGCTCACCCATCCACCATCTTGAGTATTGCCAGCCCACAGCGCCATTGCGACCGAACCTAAGGGTGCCCCCGGCAAGATTCGAACTTGCGACACACGGTTTAGGAAAGCGATCCTCGCAGGCGTGCTTGTACCTCGCTGACCTGGGCCGCTACGGCTCGGCGTTGGTCATCGCGGCTTGATCATTGCGCGCACTCTGCACGGCGCCCTACTGGAAGGGAAGGGCGCGTATCCGCATCTTGTCGTCGGTGATGACGATGAATGCACCCTTCTCAAGGTCGTCGGCCATGGCGTCGAGGTTGGCCAGGAGCACTGCGACGTGAGAGGTCGCGAGCCGGTCGTGACGACGGAAGAGAATCACGCTCGGCGCCCGTTCTCGCGAGCGGGCCAGGATCCCGCCGAAGTCAGTGTCGGCGGATATCAGTACTCGCCCGCCCTCGACGGCCCTACGTAGAACGTCCTCGTCGGGGGCGCCAGCGAGTCCGCAGTCCAAGGCGTGGATGGCGTCGTGTCCAGCGTTGGTGAGCAGGACTGCGACCCGGGTAGGGACGCACTCGTCGACGAGGAACCTCACGCGCTCAGCCGCAGGGGCAGCTCGCGCTCGTCGACCGCGTTCGCCGCGAACTGGAGCGCGGCCAGTACATCCTCGGCCGTCAGAGTGGAGTAGTCCGCCAAGACGTCATCGATGCTGCACCCCTGCCCGAGCAAGCCGACGACCGTAGCCACCGGGATCCGCGTCCCCGCGATGCACGGCACGCCGCCCATGATTCGGTGGTCGATGGAGATCCTGGCTGTCATGACACCCATCATCCCCTGCGCCAGTCGACTCGCGCACGTCGTATGTCGGGTCAACCAGGACCTCGGAGGTGGCTCTCCTCGTCGGGCAGTCACCGACCGACCAGGTGTCGCGGACGTGGACAAGGTGGAGCGCCCCACGGACGAACGACCTTGGCCACGTCCGCGGCACCTGGTAGCCCTTGCGGTGCCTGATGAGGAGGGCCGCCGGTCACCCACTCTCCGAGGAGGGCCGGGGTTTGGGGCGGAGCCCCATGGTCTTCCAGGAATCGTCCGGGCTCACGGCGTGGGTGCGGCTGTCCGGCGTCGCGGTGGCTTTCCGCCCCGGCCGCGAAGCGGTCCGGGGCGGCTTTCCGCCGGGCGGCTCACCGCACCCGCGTCGTGAGCCGCGCCGCGTAGCGGCGCGCTTGATGGAGAAGAGATCAATTCGGCAGCACTCGTCCTAGCTGTCAAACCGAGAGAACCGCCATCGCCTGCGACGGCCATGACAGTCATCTTTGCGACAAAGGACTTTATAGGCAGTTGCCCTTGCGGTAGGGATCGATAGCCAACCCAACTAAGTCGCACAAACAGGCTGGCGCAAACGACGAAGATCCAACGACAACCTGTACGGCGAGGGCTACCGAATGAAGCCTCAATACGTCACAATCCTCAAAGAGGGCCTCGGATCGAGGGAGGGGTTGCGTGACGGCACGCGAACTGCTGCTCAGCACCCCGGCTCCCGAAGATGCTGGCGCAAGTACGGCGGACCTTTTCGAATGGCAGGCAGCCGTCGCCGCAGCAGATGGGCTGGCCCTCGCAGCCGTCGCGCTGCAGGATCGCACGTCCGTCGAAACTGCGAACGCCCAATCCATTATTTGCGAACACCATGAGGACTACGCAGTCCTCTTGGGCGACGACGTCGAGCTGGTCTCAGTTAAACATCGGGAGTTGTCGAGTGGATCGTGGACTTGGGCAACCCTCGTCGAAGATGGCGGATTGGCGCATCTGTTTGGGCGATGGCGTGCCCTAGGAAGGACCATGCGGTGTCGCATGGTGACAAATGCAGGGCTAGCTAGTGGACCACCGGCCCAACTTCACGGCCTATGCAGGCAGCTACGCCAAGAGGATAGTGACAGCGGCAATTACGCCAAGAAGGACGAGCTGATCCGCAACTTCGGCGTTGAATTAGTTCACCACGCTAAGATCGCAAAGCTTCCCATGGAGTGGCGGGTGGAAGTTGGCACCCCGAAGGGGTCCATCGTGCCGTCGTCGGAGCTTCTTTCTGAGATCAAGGCCTTCCTTGCAGTACTTCGGCTGGATACTGGACGACCACACCGAAACGATATGAACGCGGCCGCTCCTGAGAAGTACGTCGAGCCGCTATTGGCGGAGCTTGAGCTACCTGTATCTATCGCGAAGGCAGCATGGGGGGGCGACGCTTGGCCTATTTAGACAGCGCATGCGCGGAAAGGGAAGAATTCCATTCGGCGACCTAGCTGCATTGATAGGCATCGCACGAGGTGAATCTCAAAGCGAGGAACTTGCCAGGGAGTTGCGTCGCCGCCGGGTCGCCGTTACGGACATTATTCTTGCAATTCGAACCGCCGCCGACGCACCGGGTGCCTATGCTCCGCTCGACGTCGTACTTCCGGCTACGAGGCTCGCGGCGAAGCTAACGCACGGCGGATGCACTCCGACAACTGTCATGACAGCCGAAGCAACGGCAGAACATTGGCGACGGATACGCCGCGAGAGTTTGTCTGGGGTTCCCGGAACTGCGGGCGACTTTGCCATGGCAGAGCTACGCTTACGACACTATGCGAGTACCGCAGCAGAGACGGCGGCTGCTGCCGCTGGAAGCGGCAGATACGGTGCCGCAATGTGGCAGGCACTTAGTCGCGCTGACATGACCGATGCCCTTCGCGGCCTGCCCGTGGAACCAGATCGATTGCTGGCCTTGGGCGGTATCTGCGACCTGGCAGGTCGATGCCAAGTCTGGTTTGGTCCTCAATTCGATGTAGAAGAGGCCCAGGCAAAACTTCGGGCAACACACTTCAGCCGATCTCAAGCGGAGGCGGAGGCGGTATGACAGAACTCGCCACGGAGCCTCTAGCCGCCGCGCGGCAGGACCTGGCCTACCATCAGGTACGAGTCTTGCTACTGGTTGATGCTGTCGCGGGGGTTCCTGGAACTGGCAGGAAGCTCGATGGTTTGACGAAGCTAGCGAAGCTTGACTTCCTGGTGCGCTATCCGGTCCTTGCGCAACGAGTCGTGGAGGAGTTGCGTGGGGACCACCGCATACGACCGACAGCAGATGACCATCGTGAGGCAGAGGCACCCATGATTCGATACAAGTTCGGCCCGTGGGATGACCGGTACTATCCCGTTATCGGAGGATTGGTCGGTCGGGGTCTGGTGGCGTACACGCGTGGGCGAAAGGGTAGCGTCGCATTACGCGTGACGCCCGCTGGACGAGACCTAGTGAAGCAACTCCTGTCGAGCACATCATGGGCTGGCATAGCGGCTCGTTGCCAAGCTATTGCTGACTATTTGGGTGCGCGTAGCGGCAGCCAACTCAAAGATTTGATCTATGAGCGACTGCCGGAGGTTGTAGACCTTCCCCACCGAGAGGTCATCCGTCCATGAGCACCCGCCTTCGAATCGATAGCATCGAGTTGGGAACCAGCGGCGGGCCGGTTCGATACGACTTCAGCGGTCCACTCACAGTTCTCTCAGGACCGGTGGGCGCCGGAAAGAGCAGCCTGCTTGAGCTGATTAAGCACGGACTTGGTGGACGTGCCCGGTTCAGTCCCGTTGTAAGTGAACACGTTAGTGCTGTAACTCTTGGCGTCGCTGCGGGAAGAGAACGGTATGAGATTACACGTGCCGTTCACGACGAGGTGGGGCATGTACAGGTCAGGGACCTAATCACACAGGAAGATCTTGGGTTTTTCGTAACGGAGGGACAGAAAAGGGCAGATAAGGAGACTGTGGGAAAGCTGCTTTTGAGGGCTCTCGGGCTGCCTACCGACGCGCGAGCATCTAGTGCGAACAAGAAGGCTACTGGTCGACCAAGCCTGATCACTTTCAACGATGTATGGTCGAGTCTCTACGTTGAGCAGCCTGAGATTGACCGGAGTATCGCCCACCACACGGATACCTATCGCGAGCCCAAACGAAGGACTGTATTTAAGCTATTTTTTGGACTTACGGATGCCGAGCTACTGAGCCTAAGTGCGCGCCTCCAAACGGCCGAACAAGAACTGGCGGCAGCAGAAGCCGAAGAGGGTTCAATTTCCCGCTTTCTGCGGAGCGCCGACGCTGGGGGGCGTGACGAAGCTCTAATTGCCCAGGAACAAGCGCGACTTGATCTTGAACGCAGTCAAGAGAGGTTGAGGCGCTTAAGCAACGAAGCCGATCCTGCGGACGCGCAAACGGATGTTCTCAGGGACTTGATGGTCGCAACTCTTGAGCGCGTCGACAGCCTACGTCGAGAACTTACAGACGTCGAAGTTGCACACGAAGGAAGACTTGGGCTGGCTGCCGGAATACGTCAAGACTTGGCGCGGCTAAGTCGGGCACAGGAGGCCGGCAGGCGACTTGCCGATTTCGAGTTTGTAGTTTGTCCACGCTGTAGTCAATCGATCCGAGATAGAGACGTAGCACATGGCTCTTGTCGCTTATGCCTCCAACCTGAACCGATTCTCGATTCTGGGGATGAGGTGAGTTCCTACGAGGTTCGGCAACTGGAAGCGCAGCAGTCCGAGGTGGTGGAACTGCTAGCGGCGGGCGAAGGACGGATGGTTGAGCTGCGAACTCGCCTCATAGAGACGGAGGAACACGCCAAGAGACTGGCAAGCGCGGTGGATGAACGTACACGCGAGCTTATCAGTCCTCGACTACAGGCGTTCTCTGATGCAAGCACAGCCGTGGGAAAGGCCGAGGAGCGCCTACGATCCTTGGAGGAAAGGCTTCGTTTGTGGGACCACTTCAACGACATCTCGCTTCACACTAATCGTCTCAGGACGATACGCAATGAGCTAAAAGATCGTGTAGCCGATCAGGAACAGCGGCTAGCCGAAAACCGGACATTGCTTAGGACGATGAGTGCGGACTACGCGCGAACGCTTGCAAACTTGGGAGTCCCAGGCGTCCGATCGGGAAGAATCGACGATAACACATATCTTCCATATGTGGACGGCGTGCGTTTCGACCGGGTCAGTACCGGAGGGATCCGTACCGCGCTCGTTGTTGCGTACTGGGTTACGTTACTTGCGACAGCGCTTCGAGAGTCGACAACGTTGATGCCAGCGTTACTCGTGTTGGACAGTCCTCGGAAGTCAATCGGAGCGGGAGAAGCGCTGGCAGCGAACCTGTATCGTCAACTCGACATTCTTGCTGAGACCTATAGAGGTCGTGTCCAAATCATCGTGGCCGATAACGGTCTACCCGACCAGTATTCGAGACGATGGCAGGAGCTGACGTTCGGCTACGATAGGCCGGTAATCTCGTCTATTCCACACCCAGGCCCGGCTGAGGTCGTGACGCTAGACCAGATGATTCAAGAGGCATATGATACGGTGTAGTTCGCTTTAATCGCCGAAGTAGCCGTATCATCTGCGACAACGAGAACTCTACTTGAGCTCAGCAACCAGGGCTGTTACGTTACAACGCGCCGCAAGCCGTTTTTGAGGCAAGTGCGTGCAAAGATCGTGATGGTAAGCAGTGACCTGAGAGCGTGTTTGAGAAGAGCATGCCTACGTGTCCGGGCAGTCGTTGATGCCTTGGGAGACCGGTTGCCAGGCGCCGTGGTCCTCGCGCGCGCTCAGCCGGTCCGCCTCACGGGCGGCGCGCACCAGCTGCTCGGTTGTGCGGGGGACGGCGGCCAGGAACACCGCCCCGAGGTGGTGACAGAACATCGGACCGTATTCGAGGGGCCGCAGCGGCTCGTCCGCGAGGGTGGCCAGATCCTCCGTTCTCCAGCCCAGCGGCCCGGCCACCGCCTGCAGTTGCGAAAGCCGGTGCCATGCCCCGCCCAGCATGCCCCTGATGGTGCTCCTGGACAGCCCGACGAACGGGAACTCCTGCACCCCGAAGCCGCGGTTACGCATAAGACCGTGCAGGACGGCCGGGAACGGGTCCGGGTCCGCCGGATCGCGGGCTGGTCGAGGCGCGGGTGTCGCGCCCTCATCCGGCAGAGCGAGGAGGAACTCGCGCAGAGCCGCCAGCTGCGGGTGATTGCAGTACGTCACGCGGTAGGCAAACGCGCGCAGGACGTCCTTATCGCGGTCCGGCGGCAGCAGGTGCCCCGGCACCGGATGGCCCGCGATCACGAGTACGTCTGCCACGGGTAGGCCGAGCTCGGCGGCGAGCCTCTCCAGCCGCGGCGTGTCGCAGTTGCGGCCGTGGTCCACCAGATGACGCAGAACCTCGGTCCGCGTCATGCCGGTCACCGTTTGGCCACGGCGAGGTCGTCGAGGGTCCAGGCGGGCTGACGGCGCGCGGGACCGCCTCGGGTGAGGCGGCGCACCATGCCGTTGATCGCGGCCCAGCGGATCATCGCTTCGGACGTGGCTGGGTGGCGCTCATAGTCGCGGGCCAGCCGCCGGTGGGCGGTCAGCCAGGCCAGACTGCGCTCGACGACCCACCTGCGAGCGATCACGGCGAACCCTTTCTGACCTGAGGCCTTGCGCACGACCTCAAGCGTGGTACGCAGGATCCGCCGACACCAGTCGACCAGCACCCCGGCAAAGCCAGCGTCAGCGTAGACGAACCGCACCGGGGTGAACAGGTACGCCGACAGAAGGGTGGTCTTGGCCCCGTCGCGGTCCTGGACGCTCGCGGCCATCACGCACACGACCAGCAGCAGGCCGAGGGTGTCGGTGACGATGAACCGCTTGCGACCGTTCACCTTCTTGCCGGCGTCGTAGCCGCGGCTGGTACGCGGCACGGTGTCGGCGCCCCTGACACTCTGGGAGTCGATGATCCCGGCTGACGGCTCCTCAGCGCGGCCGTGGGCGGCCCGAACCCGGCGACGCAGCACGACCAGCATCCGCTCTGTGACCTTGTCCTTCTCCCATCGGTCGAAGTACCAATAAACCGTCTGCCATGGCGGGAAATCGACCGGCAGCTGCCGCCACGAGCATCCGGTACGCACCACATACAAGATCGCGTCCACCAGTTCGCGGCGAGGATGCTTCTCCGGGCGTCCGCCCGAGTTCGGCGCGGGCAGCAGCGGCTCGACCAGGGCCCACTGGGCGTCGGTCAGGTCCGAGGGATAGCGACGCTGGCGCGACATCCGACCACTATGGACGCTGGCCGCTCCCATAGGCGTGCGAACCGCCGCCCGTCATCAGCACTTCTCAAACACGCTCTGAGTGGCTCGCTATACCAAGCCGATCACTATGACCAGTGAGTCTGCCGCTGCGGTAAAGCCGACAGCGGCAGACCCTACTTACTGATCGACCTGCGACGGACGCTCAGTGGCGTATCGGACACCGGCGAGGAACGACTGGTAGTGGCTCATCAGGGTTTCGGCGAGGTCATGGCACTGGTCGGGCGTGAGTTGGATGCCGTTCCGCTCGGCGTAGGCAGTGATCCGCTGAGCGGCAGCAGTCACAGCTGCCTCGTGCGCGTCGGAGTTGAAGGGGATCGTCATGCGGCCATCGCCTCCGGCCCAGCCGTCGACCGGTCGGTGCGGTTGGACAGTCCACCCTCGCTGGCGCGGGCGGCGGCTTGGAGGATCAGCTCGGCCGAGTCCGGCTCGCTGAGTGCTCTCTCGGTGAGCTTGTCGAATGTCGTGACGTACCGGTCGGCGTCGGTGTCTTCCAGGACCGCGCGTCCGCCCAAGTGCTCGACAAGGGCCGCTGGCGGGTACGGGCGCTGCATCAGGCAGACGGTGAAGGAGCCGTCCAGGCCATCATGCAGTCCCACCTGTGTGGGCAGGATCCGTACCTTCACGTGGGGACGTTCGATCGCGCGGAGGAGATGCTCCAGCTGTGCCTCCAGGACTGCCTGGCCCCCGACTGGGCGGGACAGCACCGATTCCTCGACGACCGCGGTCAGCCGCTTGGGCGGCTTCTCGTCCAGGACAAGCTGCCGGCCCAGGAGCTGCCGCACCTGCTGGTCCACGATGTTCGCCTTTGGATCGCCGTAGCGGATGACCGCTTCGGCGTAGTGGCGGGTCTGCAACAGCTCCGGCACCAGACTGCTCGCGTAGACGCACAGCTCCTCTGCCCTGGCCTGTACCCACGCGTGGTCGATGATCACCCAATCGTTACTCCTGGTCGGTCGGTTGTTGCCGTAGCGGGGTTCCCACTGGTTGATCTTCCACGCGTTGGCCGCCAGCTCGACCAGCTCCGCTCGTGCGGGCTCGTCGTACACGCCGTACACGTCGAGTAGGGCGGTGACGTGGTCGCGGCGGAATGGCCACTCAGCGCGTTCGTACCTGGCGAGCGTCGAGAACTCCACGCCCAGGTACGAGGCGATGTACTTGAGCGTCAGGCCGCGACCTTCCCGCAGGGAGCGCATGCGCTGACCGAGCATCTGCGCCCGTAGGGAGAACTGGAAGTGTTCTCGTTTGGTAGGCACTGTTGTACCTCCTCCGGTCCGTGGTGTCGGAGTGGGCGGAGGGCAACGTAGCGGCGGCCGTGGGGCCACTCCCCTGGCTCGCCGGAACACGCCCACCCCGACACCGGTTGGGACCCCAACCAAGGCGGTTGGGGTGTCGTACTCACCTGCCTGCGGCGGCCCTTGCGGCGATGCACCACGCCAGGGTTTGCGCACGACAACGGGTAGTCAATCCACCACCGCCGGACTTCTCACCCACCGTGATGGACCGTCGAAGGACGTCTACGGACTCCGCGAAACGTCCTGGCACGCCCTTGAAACGTCCCGGCCGGGAAACGTCCAATTAAGACGTGAACGAACGTCTGCGAACCGTCATGGTGCGCCGTGGCGTCGGTGTGGAGGACTTGGCCGAGGACTGCGGCGTTGACCCAAAGACGGTCGAACGGTGGATCAGCCTCGGTCGGCTTCCGCACCGCCGTAACCGGTGGCTGACCGCGCGGAAGCTCGGCGCGGAGGAGGCGTACCTGTGGCCGGACGTGATGCCGTCCGCGAACGGCAAGCGTGGTGACGCGAGCCGCGCCGAGTTGGTCGAGATCTATCCCGACCGGGCGAGCGTGCCGCGGGAGCTGTGGCTGCGCCTGCTGACCGAGGCACAGGAACGGATAGACGTCCTGGTGTTCTCAGGGACGTTCTTCGCGCAGACACAGCCCCGCGTCGCGCGCATGCTCGCTGACCGGCTCGCGATCGGCGTTGAGGTCCGAATGTGCTTCGGCGACCCGAACAGCGAAGCGGTAGCGGTCCGTGACCGCGAGGAGGGCCTATCCGGCACGCTCGCGGCGAAGATCCGGGCATCGCTGACGTACTACCGGGAGATCGCGTCCGCGGAAGGATGCGAGGTGCGGCTACACCCAACGACGCTGTACGCGAGCATCTTCCGTTACGACGACGAGATCCTGGTTAACCCGCACGCGTACGGCGAGCCAGCCAGCGTCAATCCGACCTTCCACTTCCGTAGAGTCGACGGCGGCAGCATGTTCGATCACTACCTAAGCAGCTTCGAACGCGTATGGGCGAACGCAATGCCGTGGCTGGGTGCGGAGGTCTGACCGTGAGACGCATCGAATACTGGAACGATCCGGCCGCGCCCAAGGCCAACTCGCTCGTCCCGGCCTGCGGCGTCCTGGCGGTCGACGCGCAGGGCGCGATTCTGCTCCAGCGCCGGCGCGACACAGGCCAGTGGGCGCTACCGATGGGCAAGATGGAGATCGGCGAGACCCCGACCGAGTGCGCGATCCGCGAGACGCGCGAGGAAACCGGCGTCGACGTCGAGGTAACCGGGATCGTCGGCATCTACTCCGACCCGGGCCACATCGTCGCGTACACCGATGGCGAGGTGCGGCAAGAGTACGAGGTGACCCTGCTCGCGCGGCCAGTCGGCGGCGCTCCGGCGGCCAACGACGAAGCAAGCGACGTCGGCTGGTTCGCGCCGGGCGAGCTGGAAGGGCTGGACATCCACCCGACCATGCGCCGACAGATCGCGGACTACCTGGCGGGCCGGATGCCCCACGTCGACTAGACGACGCGGCCTGGCCGGCTTCGTTGCCCAAAGCCATCGTCACAACTACGGCGTCTATTCAGACTTAGTCGATAACGCTTTTAACTTCGGATCTTGGCGAGGTCCAGAGCCAGGGGCATGGGTTTCGATCTTGCTCTTAAAAGGCTTAACGACGACCCCTGCCTGCAATTTTCTGAGACATCTTTGCAGGTAGGACTATCGCAGGAATTACGTTAGATCGACACTCTTGGATCAGATTGCATATTTCTGAGCAATTTAGACTCGAAAAAATTGTCAGAGCGGCGCACCCTAGAGATTTTTTTTAAAGGGAGGCCATTGTGAGATACCCAAGGCGCCCGCTACAAGTAGGTCGTTTGGCCCACTCGAGGTCCCGGCCAGGTACAGGATGTATCCACCAAGGCCCGCCAGACCGCTACCCGCCAGCGCGAGGATGATGATCCACACTGGGTTGCCGTGCAGGTTGATCAATCCGGGCAAGAACACGCCTCCACCCGCGAGCACTGCTCCAGCGGGCGCGAAGCGACGATACACATTGGAATCGTAGCGGAAGCGCGCTCGAAGGGTTCGTTGCTCCCGAGGCACCAACGTGGCGGGTGGATTTCTCGGTCTAGCCGTGGCGAACCACCCTACACGCGGGCGTCAGAGTTCGTCGGCGGCGAGGAGCGACGCCAGCTCGGCCATGCTGTCGATGATGGCGTCGGCCTTGGCGAGGCGGGTGCGTTTGCCGGGCTTGTTGGCGTACCCGATGACCGGCACGCGGGCGGCTTGGGCGGCGTCGACGTCGCTCGTCGAGTCGCCGATCAGCAGGCATGCCTCGGGCTGGGCGCCCAGCTCGCGAACGGCGGCGATGACGGGCCATGGGTTCGGCTTCATTCGGGCGGGGTCGGCGAACGCTCGCCCGATGATGGGGTGCACGTAGCCGGCCAGTCGGCGTTCGGTCAGGTAGGTGCGGACTGCCTCGGCGGAGTTGTTGGACACGATCGCGACGCGGCGGCCGGAGTGGTGGGCGGCGACGATGACTTCCCGCCCGTAGGGCGTGGGCTCCGCGCTGCGGACGGCGAGCAGTTCGGCGGCGCGTAGGGCTTCCTCGACGCGGCGTGCGAGGCCGGGCCGGCGGAATGTTGCGGAGTACCGCATGATCTCCAGCGGGTCGGACTCGGTGAGGAGCGCTTCGGGCAGGCTGACGCCCTGGTCGACGAGCACGCGGCGCAGCTCGGCTGCGATGGTGGCCGCGGAGTGGTTGGCGAAGACGCGGCAGATCGGGCCGTCGAAGTCGAGTAGCAGGTAGCGGGCGCGGTCGACGAGGGTCGCTAGGTCGGGGGCGGTCACGACACGTACTCGCGGGCGATGGTGTTCCACAGGCTGTCGAACCAGATGCGGGCCTGTTCGACGTAGAGCGCGTCGTTTGACGTGTCGTCGTCGCTGGGCGTGAACGGGAACAGGATCGCGTCCTTGCCCATGGCGTCGTAGATCGCGAGTGGCTTGCCGTCGATGCTGACGGTGTGCTCGACGACTGGGTAGAAGCCGAAGAACGCTTCCTCGTCGTTGATGATGAACAGCTTGAAGAGCGGGGCCGCTCCGTGTACCCGGATCTCGGTGCTGGCGCTCTTGACCAGGTCGAGGTCGGCCAGCTCCTGCACGGCGTCCCTGATGGCGTGGATCGAGCGTTCGGTGATCCGCTGTGAGCGGGCACGGATCGTGGGATCGTCGGCGCGGTCCTCGGCGCGGCATGGGATCGCCATCGGTTGTGTCATGTCTGAGATCAGGATGCGTAGCCGCAACGATTCTGGGGTGAGGCGGCCGATCCGTACCTTGTCCAGGGTCTCCTGGATGGCGTTGTAGAGCGTCTCGCCGGAGAAGCCGGCGAAGTCGATCGACACGTGTGGGGCCTCGAACGCGCGCTCGATGTGCGGCCGTAGGCCAACGGGGCGCTCGGTGTTGGCGCGGACGAAGGTGCCGCTGCCCTGCCGGGTCACGATCAGGCGCTCGTCTTGGAGCCTGCGTAGTGCGGCCTTGATGGTCTCGCGGGCGACGCTGAACCGCTCGACGAGTTCGTTCTGCGAAGGCAGCTTTTCCCCTGGCGCGAACTTGCCGGTCTTGATCTCGGCGCGCAGTGCTGCGGCGATCTGCTGGGACGGGGTTCTCGGGTCGTCCGGGTCGAGTGTCATGCCCGCAGGCTACCTCCTGGCTAGCCAAGCTAGGAAACCCTCGATCTCTCTATTGACTTGGCTAGCCAAGCCGGTCTATCTTTGCTTCATCGCACTTGGCTAGTCAGGACAGCCAAGTTGGATCTGGAGGTAGAGCGGATGGCTCTCAGGGGCGGGACAAGGTTCTCGGTCCGGTGTGAGGACGTGTTCCCGGCGGGGTGCGCGTTGGTGCCCGAGTCGCTGGGTGAGGTGGAGGACTTCGACGAGAAGACGGGCCGGCGTAGTCCGGCGAAGGACAAGATCACGGGCCAGCGTGTGTGGCAGGTCCGGGTCATGGATCTCGACCCGGAGTTGGGCAAGCGGTCCCGCGAGACCACGGTGAAGATCTCGGCGGACTTCCAGCCGGTGCCGCCGACCGGGGCGCCGTTCGAGGCGGTGGAGTTCGACGGGATGACCGTCACGCCGTACGTCGCCAACAACGGCCGGATGGCGTACTCGCTGCGCGCCACCGGGATGCGTCCCCCGGCGGGCGTGAACAGCAAGGCGGCGCGGCAGGCCGCGGCCTGATCTGACGAGTGCGGGCGGGGCTGTCTGGTCTTGGCGGACGGCAGCCCCACCCTCCTGTCTTCCCCCTTCTCGCTCGGAGAGAGGTTCCGACGTGTCCAAGCGTAGGCGTCGGGCCGCTGCTGCGCGGCCCAGGTGTCCTCAGTGCAACAAGCCGTTCGATCCGCGCAAGGCGCACGACGGGGTGTGCGGGCTGTGCGCCGGCCAGCTCGTCCTGCCACTGCCTGCGGTGCGCGGTCCGGGCGGCCGCTTCGTATCGCTGCGAGGTGCCCGATGATGCGCCGGCCTCGCGGTGAGGTGGTGCTGACCTCGGCCGGTGACCTGGTGGTGATGCGGCCAAAGCGGTTCGAGCTGCCCTGGTGGGCGGTTGTACTCGGTCTGATCGGCCGGTGGAGCTGGCGGCTGACGTGGTGGTGCTTGCGGCATCCGATCACGACCACGCTCGCGGTTGTCGCGGTATGGCTGTACGCCGAGTTCGGTTGGGCCGGCGTCGTCGTGCCGCTCGCGCTGGCGGCCATGTTGGCGGGCGTCTGGCGGTGGCGGCACGCGGCGTCCTGGTGGGCGTGGTGCGGCGGGCCGCTGCTCGGCGCGTTCCGGCAGGTCTTCGTCTACCGACGAACATGGCGCGAGGCGATGACCCTCTGCGGCCTGTCCCGGAAGTACGAGCACCAGATCGTGCTGCCCAAGCTGCTCTCGGTCCGCTGCGACGAGGCGCTGGACGTGCTCGCGATCCGCATGGTGCGCGGGCAGAACCCGCTCGACTTCCAGAAGGCGACGGCCAATCTGGCGTACGCGTTCGGTCGCCGGCACGCCCGGGTCTACTCCGAACGGCCAGACGACCCGCCAGCTCGCGACGGCCGGCTGGCGTGGGCGCTGCGGCTCGTCGACCGGGTGCGGTACCGCGACCGGCCCACCGTCGTCTACGTGGTGCTGGTCCGCACGGACGCGCTCCGCAAGCTGGTCAAGCCGTTCCCCGTGGCGGAGCTGCCGGACTTCACCAAGCTGCCGCTGGCGATGCGGGAAGACCTGCGCACGTGGCACCTCCACTTGCTCGCAACGCACGTCCTGATCGGCGGCGCTACCCGGCGTGGCAAGGGTTCCGTGCTCTGGTCCCTCGTCCGCGCGCTGGCCGGCGGCATCTCCTCCGGGCTGGTGCGGCTGTGGGTGATCGACCCGAAGGGCGGCATGGAGTTCGCCATGGGCAGGCCGCTGTTCGCCCGGTTCGCTTGCAAGTCGTTCGAGGCGATGGCAGACCTGCTCGACGAGGCAGTGACCGTGATGCGCGAACGGCAGGGCCGGCTGGCCGGACACGTACGGGTTCACACCCCCACGACCAGCGACCCGCTGATCGTCGTGGTCATCGACGAGATGGCGGCGCTGACCGCATACCTCCAGGACGGGGAGCTACGTAAGCGCATCGCCGGCTCGCTCGGCCTGCTGCTCTCACAAGGTGCCGGCGTCGGCGTGCTCGTCGTGGCCGCGTTGCAGGACCCACGCAAGGAAGTCCTGCCGTTCCGCGACCTGTTCCCCACCCGGATCGCGCTCGGCCTGACCGAAGAGTCCCAAGTGGACATGGTCCTCGGCGACGGCGCCCGGGATCGCGGTGCACTGGCCGACCAGATGCCGCGTTGGGCCAAGGGCGTGGGCTACGTAATCCTCGACGGCACGCCAGAACCAATGCGGGTCCGGTTCTCCTACATCAGCGACGACGACATCCGCCAACTCGCGACGACCCATCCCGCGCCGGCCGACGCGGCGGACATCCTCGCCCAGGTACGCCGCGAGACCGCACCGGAGCCGGTCCGGCCGCCCGTCCAACGGCGAACGTCCGGACCGCTGCTGCCTGACTCACTGCTCAACATCCTCGACCAAGACAACCGCGACAACGGCGGTGCGTCATGACCGGTCGACGCTTCTACCGCCTGCGCGCGCCCAACGCGACCGGCTCAGACACCGCCGTTTCTGTGCGGGTCGACGACGAGCGGCCCGACCCGTTCCCGCTCTACCTCGCGGTCGGCGGCGGCCGGCGCCGGATGTACCTCACGCCCGACGAGGCGTGGGCGCTCTGGCGCTGCCTCTCCGAAGCGGTCGCCTCCCTCGGCGACCCACCAGACCACATCCGCACCACCGTCCGTCCCTCACGGAGGTGACCGCAGTGAAGCTGCCCCGATTCAAGCGGCGTCCGTTGCACATCAAGCTCACCGCATCACAGGCAAAGGCCGCGACGACGCTGCACGCCCTGGCCGGACTGATCGCTCGCTACTCCAACTTGGACGGTCGCCGCATCCGCATCGACCTCACGATCCGCAACGAGGGAGACAACCGATGAGCCGCACGCCTCGACAGTCCAACCACGACGGTACGTGGCGTCGGCGCCGGATCTGGTCGACCTGGCGGCCATCGGGTCTCGACGACGAGGCAGTGCAGCTCCTCGGCCGCGCGAACCGCCTCCATGCGGCGGCACGCGCCGAGGACACCGACACCGACCCAGACGTCTGGGGGTGGGGCGCATGAACGTCTGCACGCTTCTCACCCGCGACATGCCGGCCTGCGATCGGCCCGCCCTGGTCCAGGTCGAGGACGTCACAGGCGACCGAGGCTGGGGATGCCCGATGCACGCCAGGGAGGCGCTTCACGGCATCCAAGGCGCCCGGGTCGTCCAGGACCTGCAAACGGAGGGCTCCCGATGACCCGCGTCCGGCTTGAGGCGGGCGCCAGGCTCGTGATCCTGCTTGCCATCGGTGGGATGGCCGGCGCGGCGGCGTTCACCCACGTGCACGACCTCACCGTGGCGCATGGACAGCCGGACTGGATCGGCTGGGCCAACGCCGTGGCCATCGAGCTGATGGCCATCTACCTCGGTCTGGAGATCCGCGCCCGGCGTCGCGCCGGCCGACCGGTCGGCCTGGTCGGCGTGCTCCTGGTCGGCTTCGCGATCCTCTCGCTGGCCGCCCAGGTCGCCGAAGCGGAACGGTCGGTGTGGGGCTGGATCGTGGCGGCCGTGCCGTCACTGGCGTTCCTCGCGCTGGTCAAGGTCGTCCTGTCCAGCGCTCCAGCGGTAGCCGAGCCGGCACCGGTCGACCTGGTGCCCGTCAGCGAGCCGACGCCTGCCCGGCCCGCATCCTCTGCCGTGCTGCCCGCGCTCGGCGTCGTCCACCCTGCTCGCTCCAACGGTGTCGAGGTGGCACGGTGACCGCGCCGACCCTCGACCAGCCGCGACCGGGCTCCCGGGCCGCCCGGATGGCGCTGCCACGCTCCGTCGAAGTGCTCCGGGACATCGCGGGCGAGTACGGCGTCTGCATCCATCCGATCTCGATGCGCCGCACCGACCTCGACACAGGCCGCACCGAAGTCATCGACCTGCCCTGCGGCGCGACCCGCGAGGACAAGTGCCCACCATGCGCCAAGCGCAACCGGCGCCTCCGACAGGCCCAGATCCGCGAGGGCTGGCACCGGTCCGACGAGCCGCTGCCCGGCCCGGAGCCAGCCACCGAGGAACAGAAGGCGCTCGTCGTCCTGCGAGCGCACTACGAGTTCGAACGCGACGACGCGGCGCGCCGCTCGATGTGGGACCAGGTCGCCGACCTCGATGAGGCGATCCGCGAGATAGAAGAGGCCATCGCCGCGGAGGGTCTGCGTGGCCGGGTCGCTCCTCCGCACGCCAAACCGGACGACGAGGACGACGACCACGACGACGGCAAGCGACGCATCCGGTCCACACGGCGGCGGCAGGACGCGCCGGAGCTGCCCCGGCGTAAGGTCGACCGGCGCACGGTCGGGAAGACCTACACGGCGCCGGATGGCTCCACCTACCAACCGTCGATGTGGCTCACGCTCACCCTCGACTCGTACGGGCCAGTGCTCGGCGACGGAACCCCGGTCGACCCGGACCGGTACGACTACCGCCGGGCAGCTTGGGACGCCGTGCACTTCCCCCGGCTGCTCGACCGGTTCTGGCAGAACCTGCGCCGCTGTGAGGGATGGAACGTCCAGTACGCGGGCTGTGTCGAGCCACAGCGCCGGCTCGCCCCGCACGCGCACTTCGCGATCCGCGGCACTATCCCCCGCGCGGTGCTGCGTCAGGTCGCGGCGGCCACCTATCACCAGGTGTGGTGGCCGGCTGTGGACGTCCAGCGGTACACCCGCGACCGGCCTCCGGTCTGGGACGAGCACGCGGCGGCCTGGGTCGACCCGGACACCCGCGCTCCGCTGGCCACCTGGGCGGAAGCGCTCGACGCTATCGACCAGGACCCGGACGCCGAACCCGTGCACGTGGTCCGCTTCGGCGCCCAGGTCGACGCGCGCGGTGTCATGCCCGGCACCGACGACGCGGAACGCACGATCCGCTACATCACGAAGTACATCACCAAGCAGACCGGCGACTGCCACAAGACAGAAACCGAGCGCCAGCGACGGCACCTCGACCGGCTCTGGCACCAACTCCAGGTCACACCCTGCACCGACCGATGCGCCAACTGGCTGCTCTACGGCATCCAACCCAAGAAGGCACACGCCAAGCTCAAGCCGGGCCGCTGCAAGGGCAAAGTCCACCAGCAAGCCACCCTCGGCATCGGCGGCCGGCGCATCCTCGTCTCACGCGACTGGTCCGGCAAGACCCTCGCCGACCACAAGTACGACACGCGGGCCTGGGTCCGTGCCCTCCTCGGCGTCACCACCGACCTCGCCTGCGCCGACGCGGCCGACCAGACCCAGGACCGGCGGCACGCCTGGGAACTGGCACGCCCGGACGACCCGGACGTACCGCCGCTGGCCCATCGACTCCTGCGCTCCATATCCGAACGCGCCCGATGGCGCGCACAACTCCTCGCAGCCAAGGACCGGGCCGCCCAGGGACCGCCCGATCTTTCGGCAACCGGCAACCACTCGGCGACTCATGGGGAGGAGTGACCACTGTGGACGACAGCTTGATGACCGTGCCAGAGGTTCTGGCCGCGCTCAACAACGTCTCTCGCCGGACGTTCTACCGCTGGCGCGAGATCGGCGTGGCTCCGGAGTGCGTGCGGCTCCCGAACGGCGAGCTGCGGGTGTGGCGTAGCGACCTGCGCGCTTGGCTTGAGCGGCAGCGCGAGGCGGCAGCGTGAAGTCTCGCGATGTCCGTATCCGGAAGATCCAGGTCAACGCGCTGGCCAACAGGAAGAAGTCGTACACGGTGCGATGGGTCGTCGCCGCCGACCCGAAGTCACGGACGTTCACGACTCGCGCCTTGGCAGATCACTTCCGCTCGGACCTGATGCAGGCGGCGAACCGGGGCGAGTCGTTCGACACCGAGACGGGGCTGCCCGATTCGATGGTTCAGCCTGAGGAGGCGGTTACCTGGTTCGCCTTCGTTCTGCGCTACATCGACATGAAGTGGCCCGGTGCGGCGGCGAAGTCTCGGGACAGCATGACGGACGCGTTGGCGACCGTGACGCCGACTCTGGTCCGTGCGGCACCTGGCGCCCCAGACGTCGCGATCCTGCGTCGAGCACTACGCGAGTACGCCCTTCCTCCGGCTGCTCGGCAACTCGACCGCCCGCCGGACATCGCGGCGGCCCTGCGCTGGCTAGAGAGGGCTTCCCTTCCTCTGCCTGACCTGACGGACGCCGCGGTGATCCGGCCTGCGCTGGACGCACTCGGGCTCACCCTTGAGGGTCGCAAGGCGGCGGCCACCACGACCAGGCGCAAGCGGTCGGTCTTCTACAACGTGCTTCAGTACGCCGTGGAGCTGGAGCTGCTGGACTACAACCCGGTGGACAAGCTCCGCGTGCGATCGAACCGGCGGAAGGTCACCCATGAGGTAGACCGGCGGGTCGTCGCGAGTACGAGGCAGGTGCGCGAGTTGCTCGCGGCGGTGACCTACGTCGGTCGGCGAGGTAGGAACGGGCGGCGCGGTGAACGCCTATACGCGTTCTTCGCCTGTCTCTACCTCGCGGCTCTCCGTCCCGCCGAAGCGCTGGGTCTTCGGCAACGCGACTGCTACCTACCGGACGAGGGTTGGGGCCTCCTCACGGTCGAGAAGTCTCGGCCGGCGGCCGGCAAGCGCTACACCGACAGCGGCGAGGTCCACGACGACCGAGGACTGAAGCACCGGGGCGAGACGGAGACCCGTTCAGTGCCCATCCCTCCAGAGCTGGTGGCGATCCTCCGCGAGCACATCGAGCGCTTCGGCGTCGCGGATGACGGTCGGCTGTTCCGCAGCGATAAGGGGAACGTCGTGGCGGCATCCACGTACTCGCGCGTGTGGGACGAGGCGCGAGCGTTGGGCCTGCCACCGGACCGGGCTCAGTCGCCGCTCGCCGGCCGACCGTACGACCTCCGCCACGCGGGTGTTTCGCTGTGGCTGAACGCTGGCGTCCCGGCGCCCGATGTGGCCGAGCGGGCAGGGCACTCTGTCGATGTGCTGCTCAGGGTGTACGCGAAGTGCATCGACGGCAACCAGGAGATCATGAACGCCCGGATCGAAGCGGCCCTCGCGGCGATGGATGGCGGACATGCTTCCTGACCTGGGAAAACTCAGCCAAGATCATTGCACGTATTTTGCAGGACGGGCGACAAACGGCCGCCGAGGGCGGCATATGGCTGCCTATGGCGACCGATCGACCGACTCAAGTAAGGCCAGCTCAGAGGCCGTTTGGTGAGATCAAAGTAGGTGCCCCCGGCAAGATTCGAACTTGCGACACACGGTTTAGGAAACCGTTGCTCTATCCCCTGAGCTACGAGGGCGCGGCACCCCAGGGTACCTGCCAGCGGTTGCTGGTGGTCGCCGGGGAGCGCCGATGGCCGCCGACCGTCCCAACGCCGACCGGCGGAGCACAAACCGATCGCACAGCCCGGCGTGATCTTGCCTGGCGCCGGTCGTCGCCGATCGTCACCGACGGCCGCCGGACGGCGTTGATCTCCATTGCTGCCACATCGGAGCACACATGCAAAACCGCAGCTTCCCGACGGCCGGTAGCCAACCCCAGCGACTTCAAGATCTACTCCAGCGACAGCGCCGGCAACCCCGACGCAACGCAAGGACGCGGCCGAGTCGATCACCGTCCGGCGACACTCACTTCGCCGCCTTACGCCACCGCCATGCTGACCACCGCAACAGGCCCGCCCGGCCCCGGGCGAAACGCCAGCTCTCGTTCCTACCTCGAGACCACCACGAGAGACGAAGGCCGGCTGGGGCGACATGACAGCACTGGGGCTGTTGCCATCAATGTCCTGACTGGACGCTGGGGCGAGCCGTCGCACCGTTGAGATCCGGCGGTACGGTGGGGCGCATTGGCTCGACTGGTTGATGCGAGGGCGGACGTGGCTTCGAAGTCTGAGATCGCAAAAGAGCAGGAGTTTTTTGATCGCGCTGACAAGGCGCGTGAAAAGTCCCGCGCCGTTATCGCTGGCGCGGCGGCCGCGGCGGCGCATGCTGCCGCGGCCGCGCACATGCGACAGTTCGCCAAGGGGCAAAGCAAGGCGCTCGGCTCAGCCGAGACCGCTGTCGCAGTGGGACGCATGGACGACGACGAGGATCAGCTTTACGTGGGCCGAGAGTTGATCCGCGATGACGACGGCGAAGTGATCGTGGTCAGCTGGCACGCACCCGCCGCCGAACGGTTCTATAAGGCCAGCCACCGCGAGCCACACGGATTGACCCGCAAGCGGACGTTTCAGTGCACGGGCAACCTCATCGATGACTTCACCGAGATTGTCTTCGCGCAGATCGCCGGTGCTCTGGCCGGCCCTGACGCCGGTCTGCTGCGGGAACTCGCCCGCGGTCGTACGGGCACGATGCGCGACATCGTCGCGACGATCCAGGCGGCACAGTTCGAGCTGATCCGTGCACCGCTGGAACACCTGTTGGTGATCGAGGGTGGGCCGGGGACTGGCAAGACCGCTGTGGCCCTGCATCGCGTGGCGTGGTTGCTTTTCAACCATCGAGATCGATTCAGAAACACCGATGTGTTGATCGTCGGCCCGCACCCGACGTTCACCCGGTACATCAGTACGGTGCTGCCGAGCCTGGGCGAAGACGACGTCGCCCAACTGGACATCACCAAACTGGCGCCGCCGCTCAAGCTCGGCCGACCGGAACCCCCGGAAGTCGGCCGGCTCAAGGGCCAGGCACGGATGGCCGGCCTGCTCGCCCGCGCCCTGAACGCTCGCATCGGCGTGCCCGAGCCGGCCGAGCGGCTACAGGTCGACGGCCGCTTCGTCACGGTCCCCGGCACCGAAATCCGAGATGTCATCGAAACGTTGAAGACCGATGACAGCCCCTACACGCGCCGCCGCGCCCGGCTGCGCGAGGCGGTGACACAGATGGTGGAAAGGCGCGGCGTCAATCCGTCTGGCACCCGCCAACCCGCCCTGGAAAACCTGGTCGACCGCCTGTGGCCGCAGTTGACCGCAGCGACGTTGCTGCGCGATCTTTTCAGCT
Source organism: Phytohabitans kaempferiae (assembly GCF_042433955.1). Classification (NCBI taxonomy): domain Bacteria; kingdom Bacillati; phylum Actinomycetota; class Actinomycetes; order Micromonosporales; family Micromonosporaceae; genus Phytohabitans; species Phytohabitans kaempferiae. The sequence continues at coordinate 349,690 of NZ_JBHLUH010000004.1, forward strand.
CGCGGGAACGACTGCTGGTAGCGGCTGGCGACGAGTTCACCGCGTCGGAGATCCTGTACCTGCGCCGGCGCGGCGCGGACCGGCTGACCGAGGAGATCTGGAGCCGCGACGACCTGCCGCTGCTCGACGAGGCCGACTTCCTGATCAACGGGCAGCCGCAGACCCGATACGCGCACATCGTGGTCGACGAGGCACAGGATCTGTCGCCGATGCAGTTGCGTTCGATCGCGCGCCGGTCCGCGTCCGGCTCGCTCACCATCCTCGGCGACCTGGCCCAGTCAACCGGCAAATGGGCCTGCGACACCTGGGACGACGTGACCTCACACCTGCCGGCGACGCTACCCCGAGAGATCAAGACACTTCGGTACGGCTACCGGGTGCCCAGCCAGGTGTACCGGTTCGCAGCCAACCTCCTGCCGTTGGCATCCCCGGCCACCATCCCGCCCGAGGTGGTCCGCGACGGACCGGCAGAGCCTGGGATCTTCCGCGTCGATCCGGCCGAGCGCGCCGGGCGTGCCGTGGCCCAGGCCGTCGCCCATGCCAACGATGGGCGATTCGTCGGCATCATCTGTCCCAGCACGTTGCGTACCGACGTGGAAGCGGCGCTGGCGGCCAACGGAGTCGGCTGGAGCAGCGCCGACCGTGGCGAACTGGGCAACGCGATCAACCTGATCAGCCCGCAGGAATCCAAAGGGCTGGAGTTCGACGCGGTCGTGGTGATCGAGCCAGAGGACATAGTGGCCGGTGACGAGCGCGGCCACCGCCTGCTGTACGTGGCGCTGACCCGCACGGTCGGCTACCTCGACATTGTCTGTGCCGGCGAGCCCTTGCCGCTGCGTTCCGTCCATATCCCGCCCCGCACCGCCGACGAGGTCACCGCACCGGTGCCCGCTCTCGATCCGACCCGGCTCGCCTGGCTCGCCAAGGACATCGGCGCCCGACTGCGCCGGCACAGCCCACCCGAACAGTGGGAAGAGGTGCTCCGCGAAGCGGCCCGCTTGTTGGCTCCCCGAGGCTGACCGGTCGGGTCGCCCTCTCCTCAGCGGCGGCCCAGAATCGCGTCGGTGGTGAGCCGGGAACCGACCTTCTGCGCCACAATGAGGTCGCGTATCTGCGTCATGTTCTGCTTGGTCGTGATCTTGACGTTGAGCTCCTTGGCCAGGAGCACCAACTGCGACTTATTGAGCTTGAGGTCATCGAGGTACCGGGTCGCCGACTGGCGGTCGTCGAGGTTCCGCAGGTCGGCGGCGACCTGGTCGGCTGGCAACGGCAAAACGGCCGACGCCGCCGCCTTCTTGACGCCGCCCCCGCTCACGCGCGCGCCCTTCAGCACGACCTCCAGCCGGGCCTCGCCGGCGACCAATGCGTCGTACTGCTCCTGCGACAGCTTCTTCAGAAACTCTCCGACCCGCTGGAGCATGTCGTACGTACGATCGACTGGCTCGGTCAAGGCGCGCTCCTCAGATCCTCGTCCTGGCGATGAACTCGCTGGTCAGCTGCTTCAGGTCGTACTCGACGTTCTTCGTCGCGTGGGCCGCCAACACGGCCGGGATGCCCAACTCCCCAGTATCGGCGAAGACGCTCTTGCTCTCGCGCACGGTCTGGCGAAACACCGGTACCCCGGCCTCGATGGCGCGATCGATGTAGTTTCCGATCTTGGTCATCAGATTCGACCCAGCGTACTGGATCATGGTAAACACGACGCCGAGGACCTCTGGGTTAATGCACGCCTCAGGCGCGGGCCCGGCGACGCCGTTGTACTGCTCGACCAGTTGGGTCAGGCGACGCCGCAGGTAGTCGATCCCCAGGGTCGAAAGATAGTCGGCCTTCGCCGGAACCAGGATGTGTTGGCTCGCCACGACCGCGGTCCTGGTAACCATGTTGAAGTTGGGCGGGCAGTCGATCAGGATCATGTCGTAGCCCGCGAACTCCTCTTCGCCCAGAGCGTCGGCGAGCAGCCTGTGGACCGTGACGTAGTCGGGGTTGAAGGTCTGGTACCGGGAGCCGCCAAGCCCGGCGGCAAGATCGAGCTCCACGTCGACAAGACCGAGGTCCGAAGCGATCAGGTCAAGCTGGCCGCCCCGTGAGCGCACCAGCGCATTCACCCTCGGCGGCGTCGTCACGAGATCCCCAAGCGATTTGGTCGACGACGACCAATTGAACGAGTCATACCAGTGCAAGACCGTCTTCGACGGCCTCAGCTGGGTATCCCATTCATCAGCCGTGTAGAACGAGAACGTCAGACTCGCCTGCGGGTCCAAATCGATCAAGAGCACCCGACGGCCCCGGTACGCCAGATCGGCACCAAGATTCGCCGTCACAGTGGTCTTACCAACTCCGCCCTTGTAGTTCAGAACCGATACGACCGTCACCCCATACGCTCCCAGCACTACGCGATTGGCGTCCGGCTGGCAGCCTGTCATAAAGGCCCGCCCGACAACACCACCGATCGCGCCAGACATCGTGATCGGCTCGGAGTTCGAGAGGAGCTCGGGAAGGACGAACTCCACCGGCCTCGGTATCCGCTTGAGTTACGACATCCGGTAGGCGCGGACCTGGGGCGCCGCGGCACGGGCAGGTGGTTGCTGGCGGATGGGCCGTTGGGACGATGACATCAAATCCACCGGCGTGATCTGATCCCGGAGACTTTCCGACGGGCTTCACATACGGGGACGGCGATGCGTGCACCTTTTCGGGCTGGTATCACTGGGGTCGCGCTGGTCTGTGGCGCTGTGCTAGGTGTCGCGGGCCCCGCCCGAGCCGCCGACGAAACGATCCTGTACGTCCAGAGGACGTCAGCCGCTTGCACCGATAGCGGGCCAGGCACGACGGCGCAGCCGTCCTGCACGATCGGTGCGGCCGCCGCGGCCGTCAGCGCCGGGCAGACGGTCGTGATCGGCGCGGGCAACTATCCGGAACGGATCACCGTCGCCAAGTCCGGCACGCCGGACCAGCCGATCACCTTCCGGTCCGTATCGACAACCACCGGCAGGAGCCGTGGAAGGCGCCGCTTCCCCAGTTCATCGAGGATCTGTACGCCAAGCGGTTCGGCCGCGAGCGGCCCGACGTCATCAACACCATCGAGGAAATCGCCCGCGCCGCGAAACGTCACCGCGCCGACCGAGCAGCGCATCGCGCGTCACAAGCGCCACCGGCATAACCCGGGCGCGTTTCTGGGCCTCGTCACGGCGGGCGGAAAAACGCCGCTGCGGAAGCTCCAACTCGCGCTGGCAGACTGCCTGTCATGGAGAACGAGCCGACCTGGATTGTCTTGCTCCGTGACGTGTCACACGCGGTGCGTGTCGAAGGTGAGTCACACCTGGTGGCCAGCCTGGTACTGGACGCCGACACCGGCGTGGCCAGGGGAATGTGCGTCGACCGGACCGACGTAAAGGCGTGCGCCCAGGCGATGCGGACCGCGCTGACCCAACCGGCCGGTGGTCTGCCGCCGCAGCGACCGGCCCGGGTGCTGTGCGGAATCGGTCACCACGAACCTGTGGCCGCCCAACTGGCCGTCGTGCTCGGCGACGGCCCGCTGCCCGAGGTGACCGAGGTGGTCAGCGTCGAAGCCGAAGACATCCTCGACTCATTCGTCGGGCACATGGCCGGCCGGGCACAACCTCGCCAGTTCGCGACCGCAGCTGATTGGGCGATCCTCGTCGAGCACGCCGACACCTACCGGCGGGCGGCGCCGTGGCGGCGCTGGACCGACCAAGACCACCTCGACCTGGCAGTCCGCGTCGACGGCATCTCCGCCCGGTACGTCACGATCGTGATCGGCGCCGAGGGTGTCCAACACGGCCTGGTCCTATATCCGGGCGAGGCGCTGCCGGACGAGTTTGCTGGCTGGCGACCGGGCGCGCCGATCCTGGCACCGGCTGGAAGCATCCTGTTCTACCTCGACCCGCCGGCCGAAGCGCCGCCGGAGTTTGTGGCGAAAGCAGCCCGGTACGGCTGGCCCGCCGACGCCGATCTCACTCCGGTATGGCTGACCACCGGACCGCACGGCACGGCCGACCTCGACCGCACCGCCGTGCAGCGGCTCACCGTGGCCATCGCCGCCGTCCTGACGCACGACCGCCCGCCCGGCGGCAGCGGCCCGACCATCGGCACCTGCACCCTCGCCGCCGGCGAACAGGCCGAATACACCCTCCACCCGCCGCGCTGAAGCCCGACAACGAACAGCAGGCGGTTCTCCGACGTGGGTCGGCGGAAAGCCGCTGGGTCAGGGCACGCTGCCCGCTCGGCGGGGGGTGACTACAGTCTTGCCATGCGTTCGCCCGCGATCTTCCCGCGTGACCGGTTCGCGAATCTTCTGGGTGAGGCCGCGGCTACGGGCTCGTTCAGTGCCCGACGTACCGCCCGCCCCGACGACCTGCGGCTGGAGGTTAGCGGCGTCGGCCCGATCGCGCTGCCTGTTTCGGTCCGGCAGGCGAAACAGCTGTGCCTGATGGGTCGGCCGGCCCGGTTCGGTCAGGGCGAGCAGACGCTGCTGGACGCGCGGGTCCGCGACACGTGGGAGATCCCGAAGAGCCGCATAAAGATCGACAAGCGGCAGTGGAACGCCACGTTGCGGCCCGTCCTCGACCGTCTGCGCGCCGATCTCGGGCTGCCGAAGGGATGCGAGCTGACAGCGGAGTTCCACTCGATGCTGGTCTACGCACCGGGCCAGTTCTTCGCCCCGCACCAGGACTCCGAAAAGGCTGACACCATGATCGGAACCATGGTCGTCACGCTTCCGTCCGCGTCCACGGGCGGCGTACTCGTGGTCGAACACGCCGGCCAGACCGCGGCCTACCGGTCCTCGAAGGAATCGCTGTCGTTCGTGGCCTTCTACGCCGACTGCCGCCACCATGTCCGGCCGGTCACGTCGGGCTACCGGGTCGTGCTGACCTACAACCTGCTGCTCAAAGGCGACACGGTCGCCGCGGCCTCGGACCGGGCAGACCCGGACCGGGCCGCCGAACTGGCCGGCTGCCTCAACGACCACTTCGGTGATTCTGACGAACCCGCGCGCCTGGTCTACCTACTCGACCACGAGTACACCCAACGTGCGCTGAGCTGGGGCCGCCTCAAGGGAGATGACGCCAGCCGCGCCGCACTTGTACGGGCCGCGGCCCGCGAGGCGGACTGCGAGGTCGCCCTGGCCCTGGCGGAGGTACACGAGACCTGGAGCACCGAGGACGCCGAGCCGTGGGGGTACGGCGGCCGGCACGGCGGGTACTGGGACGACGACCAGGAAGACGACGAGGAGGACGGGTCCGGCGAGGACGGCTATGAGCTGCAGGAGCTCATCGAATCGACGACCAGCCTCGACTGCTGGCTGGACGAGTCGGGTGAGGCTACGCCCACCACTCTGACCGTCTTCGACGACGAGGTGTGCGCGACCACCCCCACGGCGGACCTGTCGCCACACGATTCGTCGTACGAGGGCTACATGGGCAACTACGGCAACACCTTGGACCGCTGGTACCGCAGGGCAGCGATCGTGGTGTGGCCCCGCCGGTGGTCCTACGCGATCCGTGCTCAGGCCTCACCCGGCTGGGCCCTGGACCGGCTCGCCGATCTGATCCAGGCCGGTGACGTGGCCGGCGCCCGGGACGCGGCCACCACGCTCGGCTCCTTCTGGAGCGCAGCCGTGGGAGTGAACGGCCAGCACCTGTTCGGCAAGGCGCTCACGGTCGCCCAGGGCTTGGACGAGCCGGGCATCGCCACCGTGCTGCTCGCCCCGTTCCAGATCGAGATGCTGGACCACACCCATACGGCGGCGCTGGTCCAACTCGCGGCGCACTACGGCCAGTCCTGGACCCGCGAGTCGATCGAGGGCTGGTTCGGCCGGGATCGGCCGACGCACATGTCATGGCAGACACAGCGGGCGAGCTGGCTGGAGTCGTTCCCGGCCGTCTGCGAAGCCTTGCGCGAGGGACACGAGGCCGGCGTGATGGTGGGCTGGCTGCTGTCCGCCGCGGCTTGGACCCCGCTGCGGGACTCGGTGGCCGAGCTGTCGCGGCTCCCTACACCGAGCCACCGGCACACGGCGCTGGCCGAACTCGGGCCGGCCGTCGCCGGTCTGCTGGCCAGTACGGCGATCCTCGCGGCGGCGGACCTGCGCGACGAGATAGTCGCCTTCCTGTGCGCGGACAATGACGATCGGGTCGGGTGCGCGATGTCCGCGCTGCGCGCCGCCCACAAGAACAGGCGCGATATGCATCGCGAGGCGGGACTCGACATCGTTTCCCGCCACTGCGCCGCGCGGCTTGCGACTCGGCTGTCCCAGCCGGCCCGGTCCGCCGACGACTGGTCGATCGAGTTGCCGCAGGGATGCCACTGCGAACTGTGCCAGACCCTGGACGCGTTCCTTGCCGACAAGGCACGGCGCTCGTTCGAGTGGCCGCTGGCAGAACAACGGCGCAGGCACGTCCACAGCAGGATCGACCAGGCGGAACTGGCGGTGCACCACCAAACCCGACGCAGCGGGCGACCCTACACCCTGGTCCTGACCAAGACGGAGGCGCTGTTCGTACGCGAGCGGGAGGCACGCCGACGCGACCAGACGGACCTTGCCTGGCTCGGCCAGACCTTCAACATGCGGTGACTATTAAGGGGCGGCTGCCTGGGTAGGATGCCGCGGTGCCCGTCTCTCGTAAGCGGAAGAAGAAGTCCCAGTCCGGCCGCAAGTCCCAGCGCCAGCCGGTGGCCCCTCCGCAGAGCAGGGCCTCCCTGGCCAACGCCTTCAGCGAGCTGTTCGAGTACCGTCGCCAGCTCGGCGAGCATCGCGCCGCGCTGGCCGGGACCGAAGCCCGGTCGATGATCGATGCCTTGGTCGCAAATGCTCCACAATGGTCGGACGAGGACCTCGAGGACCACTTGTGCGTCCGCTACGGCGCGGCCATGGCCCAGTACGACGCCGGCGCCGTGGAGGACGTGGTCAACCCGGACGACCTCGTCCGCGCGCTGCTGGCGGCGATCGACGAGCGGCTCCACCAGGCGGGCACCGACGTCGCTATTCTCCACCGGCTGCTGACGGTCGTCGCTGGTGTGCTGCCTCCGCCGCTGAGCGAGTCCGCCCGCACTCTGGTCGCCAAGCACCTCGGCACCCAGGCTGCCAGGCAGGTCTCGCGTGGGCGGGCTGTGACCGGGCCGGTGCTGTGGGCGCACGATGTCTACGGCACGCGCTGGGCGGTGGTCGCACCGTTCAGCTCGGTGGACGGCCCGGACCGGTGGTACCTGTGGGACGTGGACACCTGCGGCTACGAGATCGTCACCGTGCACAGCGGCTTCCACCCGACCGCCGAGTCCGCGCTGACGGCTTGGCGCGAGTCGGTCGGTAACGCCGCGACCGGCGCGGCCATGACCGTGGTGGACGACGCGGAAACGCTCGGCGCCCTTCTACCCAGCCAGTTCGAAGAGCTCCGGATCGGAGGGGAGGACCAGGACCAGTACGCCGAGTTCATGCGCAGCCGCCGGCTCGGCCGCACCGCCCGGGACGCGGTCGGCAAGACCCGCGGGCGACCTTCCGTACGGCTGACCGCTGACGAGGCCAGGCAACGGTTCGCCCAGCGGCTACGCCAACTCGGCCACCACGACGGATCGACCGACGAAGGCCCGGCCGGTGCTGACGACCTCGCCGCGGAGCTGGCCGACTCCTGGCCCCCGCGCGATCACCCCACGCTGTATCCGCTCTGCTCGCCGCACAAGGTCGCGGTGGCGGTGCTCCACCTGCGCGACTTCTACAAAGACGACTTCGCCGCCGAACTCGTCGCCGTGCTGCCCGAATGGATCCGCCTCCTCGCCGAACAGACCGGGATGGCGGCGGAATTGACCGAACGCTGCCTCGCATACGCCTCAGGCCAGCTTCAGTTCCCCGGGATCCTCGACGACCACGGCCGACCGAACCCCATGGCACGAGTAACCGAATAAGTGCCAGAACCGACGATGTCGACAGGTGACGTATTCGGCCGCAGCTCGACCCACCCGGCCGCTCATATGATATCGTGATATCACGTGCGGCCTTCGGAGGTACCCAATGCCCAACATCCTCATTCGCGACCTGAGCCAAGAAGCCGTCGACCGCATCGACGCCGCGGCCGCCAACCTCGGCCTGTCCCGCAACGAGTACCTGCGCCGCAAGTTCGAGGAAGGCACTGTCCCCACCGGCGGGCGGACGGTCACCGCCGAAGACTGGCAACGATCCGCCGAAGCCTTCGCCGACCTGGCCGACCCCACGGTGATGGACGCCGCATGGCGGTGACAAGCTGGCTGATCGACAAGTCCGCGTACATACGGCTCCAACTCGGCCAAGTGGCCAACCGCGACGAGTGGAACACGCGTATCAGCCGCAGACTCGTCCGCCTCTCCACGATCACCCGGCTCGAACTCGGCTACTCAGCACGCTCCGGAGAAACCGGGCGCCGACAGTTCGCTTCCCCACCGCTGTCCCTGATGCCGATAGAGCACCTGACACCTGCCATCGAGGACAGAGCCTTCCAGGTACAGATGCTCCTGGCCGACCGCGGCCAGCACCGCGCCCCGTCAATCCCCGACCTACTGATCGCAGCGACCGCTGAGAAGGCGGCACTGACCGTCCTCGCCGCCGACAAGGACTTCGACCTCATCGCCGCGATCACCGGCCAGCCCGTCGAAAGCCTGAATGGCTGAGCCGGGTGGGGCATGGCCAGACACGGCCTCGTCCCGGATGGCTGGACCGCACCGCCCTGCTACGGCGGCCACGGCATGCGAATCCGCCAAAAGATCGCCGCTCAAGGCACGGCAGGGCCGCCGGAGGCGTTCGCCCGACACAGGTCGCACCCATGAGTCTGCCCGCTCAGCTCCACCGCATCCGGCCACTCCCGCGTGACCCAGTTGCGGCTCGATGACGGGCAATGCGGCTCGACGTGTCGACCGTCAGGCGAGTGTGCCCCGCGGCGCGATCCAGGCGTGCGGTTGGCCGGTCGTGGCCGCGATGTGCTCGAAGTCGGCGTCGTAGTGGAGGACCACCGCGCCGTGGTGCTCTGCCACCGCGGCGGTCAACAGATCGATCACGCCGGCGGCTCGGTGGTGACCACGCGCGGCCATCCGGAGCTGGACATCGCGGGCCCGATCGGCGATCACCTCGCTGACCGGCAGCACGACGTAGAGAGCTCTGCGGCGCTCGGCGATCGCACGCACATCGGTGAGGTCGCGACCGGAGTAGCCAGCCTCCAGGTCAACCGTCACACAGGTCGCGGCGGCGCGGTCGACGATGAGGCCAGCGATGACATTGCGGATCGCCGGATGCCCGATCCTGGCATGCGCGGAGGTGTCGATGAGATAGAGCTGCCCCGGACCGACCGGAATCGTCACCGACGGGCCTGCCGCATGACCTCCGGATCGGCGATATCCGGACCCACACCCAGCGCGTACGGATCGTCGAGCAGCTGCTCGATGCGGCGGCGCCGGTTGGCCACGAACTCCAACGCGGCGTTGACGGTGTCCTTCTTCGTCGTGGTGCCCAGCTCCTTGGCGGCAAGCTCCAGCGCCTCGTCGTTCAAGTCGATCATCGTCTTCATGTATCTGATCCTACAGCCGCGCATATACGTGGAGCAACACATCGAACGTCGGCGACGTGACGCGACCGGCGCGCCAACCACCGAGCACACAACGACCACACATGGGCCCATCAGCGGGAACGAACGGAAAAAACCGCACGTCACGTGCCCGGGAAGGCCGCCGGAGCCGGGGTTTAGGAAACCGTTGCTCTATCCCCTGAGCTACGAGGGCGCGCGGCTCCAGGCTACCTGCCAGCGGTAGCCAACCAGCACCAGGCATCCCCAACAGCCCTCAACCAGCACGCCGCCAACAGCGGACCACACGTGGACCGCACGGAGATCTCCGCCGGGCCGGCTATCGACCCGTTCCCATCCATCCCCAACGGTTACCAAGGATGCCCAACGCATCTGCTCGCACATGGAGGGCTCACAAGATCTACAATATGTACATTAACCTATAGGTTAAAACGAGAATTTACCCCGCTCGTTCCCCACCTCAGCACGACCTGCCTGGCGCGGCCGGCGTTGGTGCGTCTGTCAATGCCAGCGTTGCATCAGGCGACGTGGTAGGTGCGGAATAGGTCCTCGAAAGCCCCGCAGCATCTCGCGGGCGGTCCGTTCCTCGTCCAGGTCTGCTGCGCCGAAGCGGAACACGTCGTAACGTGCGAGTTTGAGGTCCCGGTCCCCGCGCATGGTCGCGGCGTACAGGGCGGGTCCGCTCGTGTTGAGCGCCCTGGATCACCGTGCCGCACGAGTCGGACCAATCGCTCTGGGCATCCCCACCATCAGCGGCGGCACCCGACAGGCGTAGAGCGGATCCTGACGCCACGCGCCGTTGTGATCGATTCGATCATGCTGCTAACCTTTGCTGGCGCCCTCGATTTCATAAAGGAGGTGGGAACCGTGGCCACGATGACTGTCACGTGCTCCCACCCGGCTGCGAGGGCGTCGAGGATCTGAACGGGAGCACATTGCTACCCGGAAGGAACCCACATGACCGGCCTGGTCATCCGCCCCCTCACCGCGGGCGAGGAAGATCTCTTCGAATCCCTGCCCGATCCCGGGCTCGTCGGGTTTGCCGCGTTCGGTGATACCTACGCCGACATGGCCGCAGCCGGCCAGTACCGTCCTGAGTGGACTTGGGTTGCCCTGCGCGACGGCGTCGTGGTGGCTCGTGCCGCCTGGTGGGCCGGTCCCAAAGACGACAAACCGCTGGCCCTGGACTGGTTCGACTTCACGGACCATGACGCCGCAGTGCATTTGCTGCGCACGGCGCCGCTACACGCCGAGTACTCCTTGATGCTGCCCACCGGGTGGCGGGAGGATCCCGCGGTCCGGCAGCAGGCCCTGTCCCGCATCGACGCGGCCATGACCGTTGGTCTGTCACCGCTGGTCGAGCGTTATCGATACCGATGGACGCCGGACTGCGGAGTGCCCCAACGTCCGGCTCGCCTCGAATTTCGGCCCGAGCCCGATGACGCCGTGATCTTCGACGTCTTCCGCCGGATCCACCAGGGCAGTCTCGACGCCCACGCACGCCGCACCATCGCCAGGGCCGGGCTGGACGCGGCCGCCCAAGAAGCACTGGACTACCTACACTGGAAGCCGAGCCCACGCGAGTGGTGGCGCCTTGCCTACACCCCTGCCGGGGAACTGGTTGGCCTCAGCGTCCCCAGCCGCAACTACGGCGACCCGGTCATCGGCTACATCGGAGTCGCGCCCGAGCATCGCGGCCATGGATACGCCTACGACCTACTCGTCGAAGCCACACGCATGCTCGCCGACGAGGGCGCAGACCGCATCGTGGCCGCCACCGACCGGACCAACTTCCCGATGGCCGCCACCTTCGCCAAGGCCGGCTATCCGATCGCCCAGGAACGCATCGACCTGATCTGACAGGAAGACCGACCAGGCCACCACTGACGGGATATCGGAAGCGGCGTGGAGGGCAGGCCCAACTCGCCTCCACGCCCAACTCGATGTCAAGAAGCAAGCGCATCGCGACGCGGCCCACTACACGTCGGCCTATTCCCAGGTTCGGAATATCCCGGTACTACCGCTTAGCTACTCCTGACTACGACCGCTTACCTACCGCTACCACCCATCAGAGTGGACGAACTAGACATAGACGAACTTCGTGATTCGGAAAGGTACGTCGGCCGGACCCACAACCTTGTGGTGGTGCGGCGGCGGGAGCTGGCGCCGCTGCTCACCCGCTCCCCACAGCGACGCCGCGGCAGGATCGACCACCGTGGCCGCAGCCGCTGCCAGCGTCGTGGTCAGGCCAGTTCGACCGACCCGAGCCGCTGCCGTACGTCCAGTTCGAACCCACCGTCGTGATGGAGATCGGCGTCAACGGGGGCGTACGAGCACGGCCGCTCGCGGCATCGGGTACACGCCGCCCGGCCCCGGCTCGACATGTCCGTCTACGACGTGCCGCTCGCGATACGCGATGAACCGTGACGGCGCCCTACGGTGCCGAGGACTCGACCAGCGGTTGGACGGGGCGGTACGGCTGCCCGTCAGCCCGGTTCTCTGGCCGTGCTGGTGGAGTGCACCTATTCCGGGTGCGTACACGGCGTGGTCCTACCTGTCGACGGTGGCCGGCGCGGTAACGGGTTCCGGTCGGTCCAGCGCCGGAGTTTGTCCGGGTTGAGGACCGTCCAGATGTGCTTGACCCGGTCCCCCGCGATGTCGAACGCGAGGACTGTCACGGTCACGCCCTCCTGCCGCACCGCCAGGCCGGGCTGGCCGTTCACCACGCACTCGAGAACGGTCACGTTGCCGGGCATGTTGTCGGCGATCGCAGCGTAGTGGCGTGCGACGCGGTCGGCACCCTCGATCGGGCCGGGCGCAGCGAGGCTGAGACCGCCGCTGTCCGCGATCGCCGTGGCGTCAGGATCGAGGAGCCCGACAAGCGCGTCGATGTCCTTGGCTTCCCACGCCTGCTTGAACGCGCGAACCGTGCGCGCAGGCCGAGTTGTCGATGCCCGCGATGGCTCGAACGTGCGCACGCGGCGACGGGCAGCGGAGGCCAGCTGGCGGCAGGCCGCTGGCGTCCGGCCGACGATCCGCGCCACCTCGGGAAACGCGTAGCCGAAGACGTCGTGGAGGATCAGCGCGACGCGTTCGGCCGGAGACATGGACTCGAGTGTGACGAGGAACGCCATGGTGACCGACTCGTCGAGGGCGATCCGGTCGGCGGGATCGCCCCGCGTGCCGTCCGCCCCGGCGACCCACTCGGTCCCGTCGGGTAGCGGCTCGGGGATCCACGCTCCGACGTGCCGTTCCCGGCGCACCCGCGCGGAGCCGAGCAGGTCGAGGCAGATGCGGCCGGCGACAGTGGTCAGCCACGCGGCCGGAGACCGGACGGCGTCCCGCTGCCGGTCGGACATGGCGTACCAGCGGGCGTAGGTCTCCTGCACGGCGTCCTCAGCCTCGGCGAGGGAGCCCAGGAGCCGGTAGGCAAGGTTCATGAGGTGGCGCCGCTCACCCATGACCGCGCTCAGGCCTGGGTCGTCATGCCGGCCCGATCGCGGCTCGTCGTCTGTGGTCATCGTCCCGCCAGCCTCCCCGCGATTACGCGTCTCTACCGCTACGACGAATCACGGCGGCGATCTGTGATGCGACCGGCCTCGCCTGACACTTCGGGCCGCCGCGTCGTCGTAACTGATGACTCAGGGAGAATCCCGACAAGAAGGCGACCATCGTGAACATCGTCCTCTGGATCGCGGCGTCCGTGCTCGCGCTCGCGTTCCTCGCCTCCGGCGCGACCAAGCTCCTTCGGCCGCGCGAGAAGGTCATCACCAGCGGGTACCGGTGGGCCGAGGACTTCTCGCGCGGCCAGGTCAAACTCATCGGGGTAGCGGAGGTTCTGGGCGCCACCGGGCTGATCGTCCCGCCCGCGCTCGGTGTCCTGGATGTGCTGAGCCCGGTGGCCGCGGCGGGGCTTGCGCTCCTGATGGCCGGCGCCGTGGTCGTGCACCTTCGTCGCGGGGAGCCCACGTACGCCACGGGCCCCGTCGTGCTCGCCGTGCTCACCGCCGCGCTCGCTGTACTCCGCTTCGGCCCGTACGCCTTCTGATCCCCACCACATGAGGAGACGCACCATGCCCACTGACCACCAAGCCACCATCAAAGCGACGTTCGAGCGGTTCCACCACGCCACCAACAGCGGCGACCTGGCGCTCATCGAGACAACAATCGACGAGATCTTCGAGCCGGACGCCGTGTTCCACGCGCCGGTACCGAGTGACCGGACCGGGCCGGAGGCGGTGAAACGGGTATGGGCGACGCTACTTCGCGCGTTTCCCGACATCCGAGTCACGATCGAAGACGTGATCACCGCAGGCGACAAGGTCGTCCTTCGGAACACCGTCACCGGAACCCACCGTGGTGACTACAACGGCCTGCCGGCGACCGGCAAGTCGGTCAGGTACGACGAGATCTTCATCCTCCGCTTCGCCAGCGGCCGGATCGTCGAGAGCTGGGGCGTCGTCGACATGCTCGCCCAACTGCGGCAGCTCGGCGCCATCCCGGCTCCCACCCAAACCAGTAGCTGAGGGACGTCTCGTGCCGCCCAACGGCTTGGGCGGCACAACGTTCGCCAGGCGCACTCAGCACCTCCACCGGTTCCAAGAGCCACCACCATCGAAGCCTCAATGCCTCGTCGTTACCGTTCAGCCGCGGCCGGGCATCAAGCGAGACCTGGTACACCGCGAGGAGCTCGCAACGCACCGGCCGTACAGGGTCGAACTCAGCCACACCGGCGAAGGTGAGGTCCGCCACCTCCATCCGGTCTCCTCGCGCAAGCTCCCGCACCGCACACGGTCGCGCGATTGAGTGCCGTTCTTCATTGCAATGGACCAGGCAGGTCCGCGATCTATGAAACGAAAAGAGGCCCATCCAGGCATACTGGATGGGCCTCACGTTGCGATGAATCGGCGGACGGTAGATGGCGCCGACCGGCCACTGGAAGCCGTACACGGCGGTCGGCTCGCGGGCTGCGGTCTCGAAAGGATGGAGGGACGCCGCGATGACCGGCCAGATCGGCTCCGACTGGATCTGATTCAGTGGCAGTCCCCACAGGGATCCGGTCGGGTTGGGCGTTTCTGCAACGCCCAAGGATCGGACCCCTTGGGCTTCAGATTGCGATGTCCGATGTGGCCGAGCCACGCACCTCGGCCGGCCCTTCGCTGCACATCGTGAAAATGTAGTCTCTTGATTATCGATCGAATGGGCGGGCTCTTCCCAACCTTGGCGTGGCGCGCGGTCACGTCAGTCGCCGCGGCCGTGCGGGTCAGCAGTGTCGTCCAATGAGGAGGCTTTGATGAGTAGGTTCGTCATCACGATCGCGGCGGACAACGCCGCGGCGGGCGGCGCTGACAACGCGTTCACCACGGTGCGCGTGGATACGTCGACCGGTCAGGCCCAGATCACTGACGCGCGCCATCGGTGTGTGGCGGCCGTACCGTCAGATGGGCGGCTGGAGTAGCGTCTCCAGTCCGGCCCGCAGCTTACGCCGCGCCGCTGGTTTCTCCGGGAGCCGGAACCGCAGCCAACCGTCGACGTCAGGAATCTCCAGGTCGCTGGCGGCAGCCGCGGTGAACCGCAAGGCCAACTCGTCGTCGGACAGCGCCCACGCGCGCAGGCCCGCCTCCGCCACGCTGTGGGCGGGCTCGAAGGACACGTTGCCGGGCTCACCTTGGTCGGGGTCGTGCATGGACGATCGGCGGAGCCAAAGCTGGTCGCCTGCCCGTGGTGCACACGGTACGGGCACAAGACCCGGCAGTATCGCGCGCGGGACGGCCAGTCCGGGTATGACGAAAGGGCCGGCCCTTTGTGGGGGCCGGCCCTTTGTCGTTGGTGCGGATCGATCGTCAGGAGGTGGAGTAGCCGCGGGTGGCGATCCAGTCGGCGAGGTTGTCCACGCTGATGCGGTAGGAGGCCTGGTCCGGGTTCGCGGAGTCGGCGATGGTGACGGTCTTGCCGCCGTCGTGGTAGCCGACGACGCTGATGTAGTGGCCGCCTTCGTAGGAGTGGATGACGCCGTCGGTGTCGGTGGTGGTGCCAGCGATGTTGGCGACGACGGCGCGGCTTTCGTCGATGGTGCGGACGATGTCGGTGCGTAGCTTGTCGGTCTGCTTGTCGTTGGCGTTGTTCTCGCGGATCTCTACCGACTTGTAGGCGTCGTTCTTGCCGGTTTCCTTGTTCAGGACCGGGGTGATGTCGTTGATGCTGTTGGTGCCGGCCTCGGTGGTGCCCATTTCCTTGGCCATGGCGTTGACGTCGATGTTCTTGCCCTGCACGGACAGGGCGTTGCGGGTGGCAGCGGGGCCGCAGTAGTAGAAGTTCGGCTGGGCCTCGTAGCGCACGTTCAGTTCCCGCTCACCGGCCGGCTTACGGTCGGTCTGCGCCTGCGCGACCGGGGCGGCCGGGGCGGCGTGGGCGGCGACGGCGGGGCCAGCGATGCCACCGGCGGTGGCGGCGACACCGGTAACGGTCAGGGCGATCTTGCGCAGGATATCGGTACGCATGATGAACTCACGCCTTCCGTTGGGGGGATACACGGCACGCACACGCCGGGGGACGCGGATGCCATGCGGAAAAAGGGGGGGAAGTGTCTTAGGAGGATCGCCGGCGGCCTGGGGCCTGCTCAGGCATCCAGGGAGGGTGTAACCATTCGCGGCGGCGGTTGATTCCCGCCGGGCGGGAGCCTGCGTGGTGGCAGGCCGGGCGACCGGCCAGGTGCGGAGAGCACGCTGCGGTCTGCCATATGTAACGACCCCGGCCTTGGCATGATTCCGGCGGCGGCGTGGCCCCGCCCACGAGACACCCGCCACGAACCGGACATCACACCCGATACCGGCTGCCGGAAACAAACCTCGCTCAAAGGCGAACACGGACCGATCAGCTTGCACACAACTGTGGCCCGCGTCCGCGCCGAGGTGTGCTCGGCGGCGCGTTGGGCGAGCCAGTTCAGCGTCCGGCTGGACAGCGTGATCGCGGACGGATAGGACAGCATCGAGAGGCTCCCTGGCTGGGGCAACGTTCTTGGTCGATTGCTGTCTTACCGCGGAGCCTCTCCCAGCCGTCATCCGCCTCCAACGATGCCCTGACCAGCATCAACAGGTTGGAAAGGCTCATTCTTGGTGCGGTGATCTGGTCGAGGTGGACACGGCGCTTGGCGGAGGTTTGCCAACGTTTTTCAGCGCCGTTTCAGCGCGCTCTGTAACGCTCCATTCGTCAATCCTCTCAACGATTGGAGCCTCCGTGAGGCGCATGATGTACCTGGCGGTTGTCGGAGCAGCCAGCGCGACGGTGATGGCCGTCACTACGGGAACCGCCGCGATCGCCAACGTTGACACGTCGAGTCTTCTGCTTACGGACTGCGTCGTGCGGCATCTTGATGAGCGTGGTGGTGTTGCCGACAGCTCCACCGAGCGCCACGGCTCGGTGCTGGGTCAGTTCCGTTGTACGAACGGAAAGTGGGAGCTGTTGTCGGAACTCGTCGACCGGCGCTCCGCGTTCAAGGCCGACGAGGTTGTGAAGCACGTCGACGGCACGGTTTCGGTCCGGAAGATGGTCAGCCTTGGGTCCAGTCATGACCTCACGATCGCTGAGCGGACCGGTCTACTGCGCGCGGTCACCGGCGACGCGACAGCGACGATCGAAGGTGCGATTGTGGCCGTCGATGATGGCCGCGAGCGTACCGAGGCAGAACTTCAGGCACTTCTCGCGGGTAATGACACCACCGGTGTGCGTGTCGTAGGGCAGGTCAACCTGCCCGCTGCAGGTCAAACTCAGGCCGACATCATCGGCCAGGTCGGCGGTGATCCGGGAGGCGACTATGTGCTCTACTTCTGGAGTAAGATCATCAAGCTTGCTGCTGCGGCCGTGGTCTGGGCAGCCGAGAAGATCTACGATTCTTGCACCCTCAATGTTACCCCCCGGGGATTTGAGATCCGGTGCCAGTTCTGATGAATCCGCGTAGGTTAGTCGCTCACGTCGCGGTCGCTGTTACAGCGATGTTCGCGGTGTTATCACTGTCAAGTGTTCCGGCCGACGCGGTTGAAGTCTCCGGCAACGTCAGGGTTACCGATCGGCCGGGTGCGCCCGGGGAGATCGTTCAACAGATCGAGAGCCAGACAGGCAAGCCGCTTGGCGTCCTTCACAAGGTCATCGCTATTGATGACGGCGGCATGGGCCTTACCGCCGATCAGGCAGCGGCTCTGATCGAAGGCCGGGATGTAGACGGCCTCAGGGTGCTCGGGGTGATGCACGGAGGTGCGGAGCTCCACAACACGACCATGGCGGACCTTTTGGACGGCGTCGTCGATGGTTGGTCCGACCCGAGAACCAGAGCGTCGCACCTGTTGTTGGTCACCGAAGACGGTGAGATCCGTGAGTGGTGCTTGACCATGTGCATTGGAACATGGGCGCCGGCATGGTGGTGCACGCTGGTTCGCAGCCCGCAGTTGTGACAGTGCGGTGAAGGGCTTTCCCATGGAGAGCTCTTCACCGCACCTTCGACCGCGCGGAGTCTGAGCGTGGCAACGGGCGGAGCTTGGCGCGTGCACGCGTTCGAGGGCAATCGGCTGACCGATGTCACGGTCGTGGCCGACGCCGGGATGGTGTCCGAGGCCAACAAACGCGCGATCGAAGCCGCAGGGCTGTCGTTCATCCTCGGCGCCGCATCCCAGACGTCCCCTACGCCGTCACCGCGTGACGCCAAGCTCACCCCGATACCGAGATCCCCGACGGGCACGTGTTTGTCCAGCCGTGGCCGGCCACCGTAAACACGACCACGTCGCCCTCAACCGCGGCTGATCAGGCGTGTTTCATAAGTTGGTTAGAGCCACTCGGTGATGATGGTGATGGTTAGGACGGCTTGGAAGCGGACCGCGAGCTTGTCGTAGCGGGTGGCGACGCCGCGGTGGCGTTTGAGGCGGTTGATGCCATTCTCGACGGCGTGGCGTAGCCGGTCGAGGTCTTTTCTCTGCATGGGATGGGCCAGGAGGTTGTCGCGGATCTCCTCGAGCCGGTGGCGGCTGGCGGGGTCAGGCCGCAGGAGTGGGCAACGCAGACATGAGTGTTCGCGAATGCAAGGGGTGGCGTAGGAGCGTCCGCAAGTGCCGAGGGCGACCTTGCGGCGTTCGAAGTTTCTCTGCACTTGTCAAGCGAGCGGCTGTGAGTCCGTTGGATCTGCTGGCTGAGCACGACCGCCTTCGCGGCGGGCCCCGGAGCCTCGGTAAAGGGATTCGCCGCAGCTACCATCGAGCTCCCCGGAACTCCTCGGGTCAGGTGTGGTCGCGTAGCCAGAGGCGTAGCCCGTCGAGGCGAGTTCGGGCCGGCGGGCGCGGCAGTGCCCGCATCAGTTCCGCGTCGGTGGCGGGGCGGACGGCCGGGATCGTCTGGCGCAGCAGGGCGCGGTCGACCGATACGCCGCCGGTGACCAGGACGTTGACGTCGGCGCGGCGCCGCGCCGCAAGTATCCGTGCTCGTCTGCGCGGCGGACGTAGGTGAGGTCGCCCTCGGTGACGCACTCGGCGTCGAGGCAGAGGGTCTCGACCGAGATCCGGTCGGCCCGCACATCGATGGCGACGCCGCGGGACGTGCCGGTATGGTCGGCCGGCTGGTACAGCATGCCGGCGGGGCTGCCGGTCGGCTGGCCGGTGTAGCCGTGCAGGTCGGCCAAGAAAACCTGGTCGCCGACGGCGGCGGGCGGGCGTTCGGACGGCTTCGCGAGCCGTACCGTCGCGGCGGCGTCGCGAAGCAGCCGCCGGTCGACGGCGAGCGTGCCGGGCGACCCCTACCGTCACCTGTCCCCGCCGCACCTGGTATCCGTGGTGCGCGGCGCCGCGCCGGTAGACGAGGCCGTTTGGCTCGGCGGAGCATTCGGGGGCTGGGGTACAGCAGCGAGTCCAGCGCGGTCTGCCCGCACACGCCCGCCAGCGGCACCAGGGTCGTGTAGGCGACGATGCAGACGAACCGCTCCGCCGGGATCGGCGCCGGATCGTCGGGCAGAAACGTGCCGGTGCCGATGCCCGCCCGCCGTACGCGGCGACCAGGGCCGTGGCACGGTCGAGTTCGACGTGCCGCAAGCGAAGGCTCACCTCGTCTGATCCGGAGTCGCGCAACGCCACGGCGCCGAAGGCGGCGAACCCGGCCAGGGCCAGCACCGCCGGCAGGCCGAGGTACCACCCGCGCAACAGCATCCCGGCCACCAGCAGGAACGGGATACCACTGAGCACGACGGTGAGCCGCGGGCTGGTGCTGGACCCCGAGTTCGGCTTCGTCGGCGACCGCCCAGCCGAGCCACCACAGCGCTGACCCCGAACCCGTACACCAGCACGGCCCACACCACGCGGCCGATGCCGGCGGTGCCCAGCCAGGTGGCGCCGGCGGTCACCGAGACGATGCTCCGCAGGCAGGCGACGAAACCGCGCTGATCAGCAGCACCCCGGCCGCCGCGCCGACCCAGCCGTAGGCGAACAGCGCGATCGCCAACTGCCCCATCGACAGCGGCAGCGTGAGCGCACCAAGCACCCAGACCGCGCCCCAGCTGGCCCAGCACGGCACCGGCTTTCCTTGGCATGCCATCATCGTGGACCCGGACGGCACCGGCTTGCCTGAGCACGCGTGCTCAGACCGGCATGGTGGGTCAGAGCTGGTGAACAACCGGTCCTGAGGCCGTCGACCGGGACGCCTGATCAGGCGTACTGATCGGGCAGGCGCAGCCCCGGGCCGCCGACCTGCCGGCCGAGCGGGGCCGAGCGGCCCTTGGGCTCCTCCCACTCCTCCTGGCGGCCCAGGGCGGTGAGGTCCAGGTAGGGGATGCCGTAGTGGAACTGTTCGATGCCGCGACCGAACGTGGAGTAGGTGTGGAAGACCTCGTCGCCGACCCGCAGGAACGCGCTGATGCCCGGCCACTCGCCGCGCAGGTCCGCCGCGGTCCCCGAGCCCGCGGCAGCGGCCGCGGCGAGCTCCGCCTCGGTGCTGAGGGGGAACAGCACCGGGGCGACCCGGTCGTCGATGGTGGCGTGGAAGTCGTGGTTGAAGTCGCTGCCGTACGAGGAGTACCAGGGGAACGTCCAGCCCATCCGCTCGCGGTACGCGGCGAGCTTGGCGTACGGCGCCCGCGACACGGCCACCAGCGTGGTGTTACGGGCGTGCAGCTGCCGCGGGTTGCCGATCATGTCGGCAGCCGACGAGCAGCTCGAGCAGGCGGCCTCCCGCTCCGGGTCGAACATGAAATGGTGCATGACCAGCTGTGGCCGGCCGTCGAACAGCTCGAGCAGGCTCACCGTGCCGCCCGGGCCCTCGAAGGCATACGGCTTGTCGACGCGGACCATCGGCAGCCGCCGCCGCTCGGCGTTGACCCGGTCCCGGGCGTGGGTAAGCTCCTTCTCCTTGGCCAGCAGCTCCTTTCGGGCGGCCAGCCACTGCTCGCGGGACACCACCCGGGGCAGATTTCTGATCGTCGTCATTTTGATCGCTCCCTATTTGTCTGTTCCTGTCGCACCGTCCATCACCAACGGCTACGAGCCTCGTAGCGGGCAGCTACGACACTGGCGCGGAGTTGTAGACGCGGCGCGGTTCGATGCGGTCGGCGAGCCGGCGCAGGACCCCCGCCGTCAGC
The DNA here is from genome assembly GCF_042433955.1 of Phytohabitans kaempferiae. Classification (NCBI taxonomy): domain Bacteria; kingdom Bacillati; phylum Actinomycetota; class Actinomycetes; order Micromonosporales; family Micromonosporaceae; genus Phytohabitans; species Phytohabitans kaempferiae. The sequence goes on from NZ_JBHLUH010000004.1 coordinate 370,858, forward strand.
CGGCGAGTCGTGCTGCGACGGCGCCGGGGCGCATGCGCGGAGATCGTGGGCGCTTTCGGGCGGGCGGACAGCACGTGCTGCCTCGTCGCCGTCTCGGCCATGATCATCGAGGTAGGTAGCAACATCGGGCGCTCCCTGCGTGAATGCCGGCCGAGGCCCGGCTACGGGCTCTGACTCGTTATAGCAATCAACTGGTTGCCATCCAAGGTATAGCAATCAGTCGGTTGCGTCAACACCTCGTCTCTGGTGCGCATCGCACGGCGACGCGCGTCTGAGTAGCCTCGAGCAGGCGACCGCGGGCCGCGCAAGGCAGAGGTGATAGAGATAGCAATCTATCGGTTGCTAACGGTTGGAGGCTCTGTGGGCTTTCCTGATCGCATCGAGCGGACCGTCCAACTCGCTCACCCACCGGCCACAGTGTGGTCGGCGCTCACCACGGCCGAAGGGCTGGCCGCCTGGTTCGACCAAGAGGCGACCATCGACCTGCGCCCCGGCGGGACGGCCCGGATGACCTGGTCCGACGGGTCCACCAAGGACATGCGGGTGGAACGCGTCGAGGAGCGGACCATATTCGGGTTCACCTGGCAGATAGACGGGCTGCCCGAAGACGACGCCCGCCGAACCTATGTGGAGTTCACCCTCGAACCGGTCGGCTCGGGCACGCGGCTACGGGTGGTCGAGACCGGCTTCGCCCAACTGCCGCCGGATACCTATCGCAAGGCATACGACGCCCACACCCAGGGCTGGGCCAGCGAACTCGGGGAACTCGTCGAGCGCCTTGATGCCGCCTGACAACGAAGCGGTCGCCGAACAGGTCATCGTCGCCCTAGCCGACCCGACCCGGCGCAGTATCCTGGCCGCGCTCGCCTCAGCAAGACCGGCCACCGCCACGGACCTGGCCGCCCATCTACCGATCACCCGGCAGGCGATCGCCAAACACCTCACCCTCCTGGCCGACGCCGGCCTGGTCACAGCCGAACCGGGAGAGCGTCGGCGGGTGCGTACCGGCTGCAGTCCGCGCCGATGCAGCAGGCCCAGCAGTTCCTGGCCGCGCTGGCCCGCGACTGGGACAACTCCCCCGACGCGTTGACCGGCCACCTCAACCGGCAACTGGCGCCGGCCGCCGACCCCGGAGGCATCCGACACCGCGAAATGAATGAGGCCCCTCGAACGGTATCTACCAGGCGCTCAGTCGAAGGCCGCGTCGCGCAACGGGCGCGGCAGTGCCCGGTCGAGGTAGGTGCTGGTGCCGCTGTGCCGGTACCCACGGGTGGCCACCACGCCGGCCTGATCGAGTCGTTCGACGACGCCACCGGCGTGGCCACGCTCGCCGCCGCGTACGCCGAATCCGCGGCACTCGCGCGGCTTGCGCAGCGGATGGGCAAAACCGCCGTGGCCAAGTTCCTCAGCAACCTGCCGCCTATCACAGCCGCCGCTCGTTCCGGGGACATGGGCGAGATTCTGGCGACGGCATACCTGCACGAAGAAGGCCGGTGGGTGGTCGGCCCGAGTCGGCTCATCCACCGTGACCATCAGGAGTGGGCGATGCGGGGAGACGATGTGCTCGGGGCAAAGATCGACGCCGACGGCAAAGCATTGATCATCAAAGCCGAGGCGAAAAGCCGCATCAAACTGGACAAGCGTACGGTCACCGATGCCCGTGACGGTCTGGCCCCGCAATGAGGAGATGCCGTCGCCGCAAAGGTTGTCCGGCGAGCGGCCCAGACTGCCGAGCGCGGCGGTCAGTTCCGCAGCGATCATTTTGGTGATATGCGGATTGTCGGTTACGGGGGCGAGCAGCCAGGTGTTGCGGAGTCGGCGAAGCGTCCGACGGAGGTCGCGCGCGGCCGAGGCGCGTTTCGGTGCGTTGAGCAGTCTTCGAAGTGTGGCGCTGCCGGGATGGTCGGCGCCAGCGCGTAGGGCAGCCGCGGCGAGGATAAGGCGGTCGGGTTCGGCTAATGCCGCTGCCCAGCCGAGCATGTCATGCGGCGCGGACGGGAGCCTCGTGACGATCTCGAAGTGATCGCCGTCGGCGCGGGCCGCGACCGCGACGATGTGCTGCAGGTAGCCCAGCCCCGCACTGGCGGCGGCGACCAGCGGACCGAAGTCCTCCGGCGTGGCCGCCAACCCGGCCGGGACACCAACCACCAGCACCAGGCAGCCGCCCGGGCGCAGCAGCTTGTCGGGCGGCATGCGCCGCTGCCCCTGTCATGGCTTGCGGGGCGTCCCTGGCCATCGGAGCTTTCGTGAGATCGCGAGGGCTGGCCGTGGTGGGGTTCCTCGCCATCGAAGCCATCGGCTTCACCTTCCAGAGCCTCGCCGTCATGCTCGCGTGGATGGCCGGCGAGGGCGACTTCGGCGTCGCCACCGACAACGGCGCCTTCGGACCGAGCCCGAGCGGCTTTCCAGTCGCCTTCTCCGAGTCGGACCTGTACGCATACGGCCTGGTGAACCTGGTAATCATCCTGGTCGGCATCGGTCTGACGGTCGCCGTCCACGCGTGGCGGGCCCGGCGCCGCGCCCGAAAGAACGTCGTGACGGTGGCGTGAATCGAACCGCCGCTATCCCCCGCGAACTTGGCGAACCGGTCGCGGCCAAGGTTAGGGCCGATCGTGGGCGTGCGGCGCCGGGCAGTGGACCGGGCCAACCGCTGCCCCGCCGTGCGCGACCCGATTGCGCGCCAGGCGTCCTGCTCCGCGTGCGCAGCGGTTGGGCCGCGGTGGGATCAAACAGGTCGGCGTGGACCGAGACTCAGAGTCTGGGTCGTTGACGGTTACTTTGCGGATTCGCCCGAACGGGTCGTCTGCCATGAGCGCCACGGCGCCCCGATTTTCCGTCGGCGGCCCCTGCGTCCCCGCTTCCCGAGCACCGATTCACTGAGCGTGTAACCCGGATCGCGCCATCCGGTGTCTTGGTGTGTGACGGAACCGGGGAGGACGGATGGGCGAAGCGCCCGGCACGGAATTCGACGACTTCGTACGCTCCAGGTGGGTGTCGCTGCTGAGGGTGGCATACCTGCTGACAGGTGACCGGCACGCGGCGGAGGACCTGCTCCAAGAGGTGCTGGAGCAGGTCTACGTGCGGTGGCGCCGAGTGCGCGCGACGCCGGACGCGTACGTGCGCAAGGCGCTGGTCAACCGCGCGGCCAACCGTTGGCGGCTGCGCAGCCGGCGCCGCGAGCGGGAGCTGGGCGACCTCGACCTGTCCGCGCCCGACCACGCCGGCGACGTGGCGCTGCGGGAGGCGGTGGCTGCGGCGCTGCGCGCCGTGCCGCTGCGCCAGCGGGCCGCGGTGGCGCTGCGTTTCCTCGAAGACCTCTCGGTCGCCGAGACCGCGGCGGCCCTGGACTGCTCCGAGGGCGCGGTGCGCAGCCACACCGCCCGAGGGCTCGCCAAGCTACGCCAGGCACTGTCCGGATCCGATCTCGTCCTGCCCGACCCCAACGGACACCGGAGCACGCGATGACCCTGAGCGACAACGACATTCGGACCCTCCTGCACCGTGCCACCGACCACCTGACCGGCCCGCCCGGCCTCCTCGACGACATCCGGCAGGGCGGGCGGCGCCGGGTCGTGCGCCGCCGCGCACTGCTCACCGCCGGCCTGGCCGTCACCGCCGCGGCATCTACAGGGGGCCTGCTCAGATTTGTCGGCACCGAAGGCGAACAGCCACTCGACCCGAGCTCCCCCCTGTTCGCCGAGCCGACCCGCGGTGACCTGGCCGGCGACAAGGACTACCTGCGCCAGGTGCGACAACAGTGGTTCGGCTTGCAGGACCCGCTGCCCGACATGCGGGGCACGCCACACGTACTGTGGGCGGGCAGCACCCCGGCCGGCCCCGCGGCGTTCATCGCGCAACGCGGCGGCACCGGGGCGGCGGTCGGATGGATCGAGCCGACGCCGGACGGTCCGCGAGTGTCGAGTGTTTCGCCGGTCAACGAGCCGACACGGATGCAGGACATCGCGCAGGCGATCCTGCTCGGTCCAGAACGCGACGTGCTGCTCGTACTCGACTTCGGATGGCCGGTGCAGCTTTCGACCGAGCTGCGATACGCCCCGGACGGCAAGATCGTGCGGCAGTACCAGCCCTTCGCGTTCGGCGACGGTGCCGGCTGGCGGCACGTAGACCGACAGGTCAGAAAAATCACCGTGGCGCTCCGGCGCTCGGACGGCCAGCCAGGCCAGGTGTTCATCAGCAACGCCTCGACCGTGCTCAACCCGGAGCAGAAGCAGGTGCCCGTGCCGGAACGGTTCGAGTACACCCTGCCCGGCGCGCCCCTCCCCCTAGGCAGGGACGAGACATCATCGGCACTCAAGCCCTACCAGGACTTCGACGGCACACACACGCAAAACCCGCGACTGCCGCGGCTGACCATCCGCGGCCTCACCCCGGACGGCCGCCGGCTGCTGGTCGACACGATCCAGTTCGACGACGACCCCACCCGCGTCGTGGCCATGCTGGCCCGCGGCGAGGCCGAATACCAGGCGGTGGCCAGCGGCTTCGTGGACTGGAAGGCAATCCTGCCAGTGCGGCTACGACTCCCCGACGGGCAGGGCACGCTGGTCGCCGCGCCCCGCACCACGCTGCAACACCGCGCCGGCGGCGGACGCTGGCACGACGCCGGGCCAAACGCCACCCTCCTGCCTACCACCGCCACCGAGGTCCGCGTCACGCCCAACACCGGCCCCGCCCACACCGTCCCGCTGTAACCGCACGAGCGGGCCACCAGGACGGCGTCGCGAAGGCAGACGACTGTTCTGTGGGTGACGCTGACCCTGCTGCGAATGCACGGCCTGCAGGGGCGGATGCGAAACGGATTCTTTGTGTGTCACCGCTTCGGGTAGGAGTTGTTTGGCGTGGGCGGCCGAGGCCCCGCGTCGCGGGCCTGGACGACGGCCTGGCTGCCCTGGCTGACGTGCAGCTTGGTCAGTATCGCGGAGATGTTGTTGGCGATGGTCTTGCTGGACAGGTCCGATCAGTACTTTCCTTACCGCAGAAGTTGCCGGTGCGTCAGTCGGCGTGCGCCAAATCGTCCGCGGCCGCGAGCGGCACCACCGGGTACATCGGCGGTTCGTCCTCTGGAAAGAGTGCGGTCGGGCCGTAGATCCAGTCCGTGTAGGCGTAGTCGTGCACGTCCCGGGCTCGAAGCAAGGCGTTGCGTCGGGCCCGCGCCGCCCCGTCGAGGTGCCACAGCTCGCCCCAAGCGCGAGCGGTCATCACCACTCGGCGACAGTGCTCGGGACGCACCGCTTCGTAGGCCGCGAGCGCTGCCGACCAGTCGATTCGAGTCGGGTCCCCAGCACCACCGGCCTCCTGCTGGCGGGCGACGTGCTCGGCCAGCACCCAGCCGTCCTCGATGGCCATGATCGCGCCCTGCGCCATGTACTGCAGCGGTGGATGCGCTGCGTCGCCGAGCAACGCGATCCGGCCGTGCACCCAGGTCAGGATCGGGTCGCGGTCGTACATCCGCCACCACTTGTCCCGCCACATGTGCGGGATCCCTTCCTGCACGGCGGGGCAGGTGCCGTCGAACGCCGCGTCCAACTCGTCCGGCGTACCCCAGTCCTCTTCACCTGCACGTGCCTTCGGCGACTCGAAGACTGCGACTTGGTTGAGCAGCTCACCCCCGCGCAGGCCATAGTGGACGAAGTGACAGCCCGGTCCGACGTACACCACGACCTCGGAGAGGTCGACGGGCCGGCCGGCGGTCGCTTCGACCGGCACCGTGCCGCGATAGGCGACATACGCCGAGGACACCGGCTCGTCGTTGACGAGCAGCGTGCGAGCGACCGAGTGCAGGCCGTCGGCGGCGATGACGACCGCCGCCTCGTGAGCGTCGCCGTTCGCGAGGACGGCGCGTGCGCCCCTTCCATTCGTCTCGTACGACTCGACGCGGGCGTCGGTCATCAGGTCCACGCCGACGCGCTGGCAGGCCCGCAGGAGCAGGCCGTGGAGATCGCTGCGGTGGATGACCAGGTAAGGAAAGCCGTAGCGCCGCTCGAGGTCGATCAGGTCCAGCCGGGTGAGTTCGGTCGCGTCGACCGCGTCGCGCATCACCATGGATGTCGGTACGACGCCGAGTTGTTTGGCCTCGTCGAGCAAGCCGTAGTCGTCGAGGATCCGCGTGCAGTTGGGCGCGAGCTGGATTCCGGCACCGACCTCACCAAACGCGGACGCCTGCTCGAGGACCCGGACGGCGAGGCCGCGGCGCGTCAGGGCATATGCGCTGCTGAGGCCGCCGATACCGCCACCGACGACGATGACGTCCGGTGTGCCAGTTGTGCTCATGGGTCCTCGCAGGTCAGAGCCACGGACCGAGGTCCGGGGCGTCGGTCAGGGAGTGCGGGCGGCCGGCCAGCCAGGCGGCCACCTCGGGGAGCCGCGCGTCGACGGCGGGTACGTCGCCGCGTTTGGCCTTGATGTCGCTGACCAGCGCGCTGAGAAAGTCGGCCGGGAGGTCGGCGAAGCCGATTCCGAGGGCCAGGTCGACGGTGTGCACCATCACCTCGCGGGCGCGCAGCCACGGGATCTCGGTGGCCGGCAGCAGCCGGCCCTGAGCGGTACGGATCTCGTGTGCCCACTGCGCCATGGTCAGCCGGTCGAGTCCTTCGGCAAGGGCGGTCGCGGAGCCCGCCTCCCATGCGGTGAGGTCGGCGGCGGGGAGGGCGGCGCCGCGCTCGATGCTGGCTGCGCGCTCCTCGGGCGAGGCGTACATCGGCGTTTCCACGCCGGTCGCCGCCCAGATGACCAGGTTGCCCAATGCTTCGGCATTCCCCGCGACGTGTGCGACCAGGTGCCCGCGGGTCCAGCCGGGAAGCAGGCTGTCGGCCCTGAAGTCGCTCGCGTCGAGGCCCGCGATCACAGATGAGAGGAGCCGTTGGCCGTCCGCCATCCAGCGGAGGGCGTCGCTCGGGGTGCGGGCCATCACGCCTCCTCGACGATCCGGTTCGTACAGGCGCCGAGGCCGTCGATCGCGGTCGTCACGGTCTGGCCAGGGGCCAGGTAGACCTTCGGGTCGCGTGCGTGCCCGACACCGGCCGGCGTGCCGGTCGCGATCAGGTCGCCGGGCCGCAGCCGGGTGAGTGTCGAGACGTACTGCACGAGCGTGACGGGGTCGAAGAGCAGCGTGCTGCTGTCGTCGCGCTGCATGAGCTGTCCGTCGACCGTTGTGCTCACCTTGAGCGCCGGCCGGAGGCCACCGGGCAGCTCGTCGGGGGTCACGAGGTAAGGGCCGACGGGCGTTGTGGCGTCCCAGGCCTTGCCCTGGGTCCACTCGACGGTTCGGAACTGCCAGTCGCGCACCGAGATGTCGTTCATGATCGTGAACCCAGCGATGGCGCTGGCCGCCTGGGCCTGGCTCGCGCGTCGTACTTCCCTGCCGATGACGACCACTAGCTCCACCTCCCAGTCGAGCGCGTCGGTCTCGGCGGGCTTGGCGATGTCGTCGTGGGCGCCGATGAGCGAATCGGCGAACTTCGTGAAGAGTGTCGGGTACGACGGCAGCTCGCGACCCATCTCCTTGATGTGGTTCGTGTAGTTGTGGCCGACGCAGACCACCTTCGCCGGCGAGGGGACGACGGGCGCGAAGTCCGCCACCTCGACCGGGTAGGTCGCGGCGCCGCCTGCGCTCGTCGCCGCCGCGGCCGCCTGTTGCCAGTCTGGCCGGCCGAGCAGGGCACCGACATCGTCGGCGCCGACATCGACCAACTGGTCCCCGTCGAGCCGGACGGCGCGGGTGCCATCGGGGGTGCGGACGGTGGCGAGCCTCATCGGGCGACCTCCTGGCGGTCGAGTCGGAGTGCTTCGAAGACGGGCGCGTCGGTGAAGCGGAAGAGGTCCAGGGCTCCGGAGTCGGAATCCGTCGTGCCGGCCTCGGAGTGGACCGAGAATGGCTGCCACGATGGGACGACGAACAGGTCGCCGCGGGTGACCGACCAGGTCGTTTCGCCGACGGTGACCGTGCCGGAGCCGTCGAAGACTTGGTAGACCGAGGAGCCGGTCTCCCGCACCGGCGCCGTCTCGACGCCACGGACGACGCGGTGGAACTCTGCCCGGATGGTTGGCAGCACGTCGCGGCCATCGTGCGGGTTGGTGTAGCGGACCGCGGCATGGCCGGGCTCGACGGGGCCGGGATATCCTTCGGCCTCCAGGGCGAGCTGGTCGGCGAGCGCCCGGTCCGTGAACTCCCACTTGTAGGCCAGCAGCGGCGAACCTGGTGCGACCTCGCCGACCGACAGCGGCCGCAGGCCGGGGTGACCCCAGAGCCGCTCGGACCGCGAGCGCTCCGGCGTGGACCGCTCTGCATCGCTGATCTGGTCGCGGCCGAACTCGAAGAACGGCGCCTCGGTGACGTACTGGAACGGGATGTCCAGGCCGTCGATCCAGGCCATCGGCTCACTGGCGGCGTTGTGGTGGGCATGCCAGTTCCAGCCGGCCTGCGGCAGGAAGTCACCGCGCCGCATTGGCACCGGGTCACCACCGACCACGGTCCACACGCCCTCGCCCTCGACGACGAAGCGAAACGCATGCTGTGTGTGTCGGTGCTCGGGGGCATCCTCGCCCGGCATCAGGAACTGGATGGCCGCCCAGAGCGTCGGGGTCGCGAACGGGCGGCCGCCGAGCCCTGGGTTGGCCAGCGCGATCGCCCGACGCTCGCCGCCGCGGCCCACCGGCACCAGGTCGCCGGCCTGCGCCGCAAGCCGGTACAAGCTGTCCCAGCGCCATACATGGGGTACGCCGCGCGACCGTGGGTGGGCAGGCATCAGGTCGCCGATCTCGGTCCACAACGGAACGAGCAACTCCTGCTCGAGGCCTCGGTATAGGTCCTCAAGAGCGGGGGTGACGTCGGGCTGGTCCGGGGCCTCTACCGCCTGCAGGCGGACAGGAGAGGTGATTGGCATGGTCAAAGGGTGCGGGTACCCTGCGAGGAAGAATCACCAATTCTGTTATCCAGAACGCTAGCTTGGGTGGTCGCGCCATGGAGAAGCCGCTGAAGACACCGCCGACCTACGCGATCGCCAGCGTCGACCACGCACTGCGGATCGCGACCATACTGCAGCTGGAGGGGGCGCTCACGGTGAGCCAGGTCGCCGAGCGGCTCGGCGTCGCGCGCTCGACCGCGCATCGACTGCTCGCGATGCTGGTATACCGCGACTTCGCGGCGCAGGACGAAGACAGGGTCTACCATCCAGGGCCCGTGCTCGAGCTCGCGGCCCACTCCCGGTCGGGCACGTCCCGTTTGCGCGCGGTCGCCCTGCCGCACATGGAGCGGCTGGTCAATGTGCTCGGGGAGTCGGTAAACCTCGCGATCCGGATGCGCGACACCACCCGGTTCATCGTGAGCGTCGAGTGCGACCAGTCACTGCGAGTCGGCACCCGCGAGGGCATGGTGTTCCCGGCGCACCGGACCACTGCCGGCCTGCTGCTGCTCGCGGACCTGCCGGCCGACGAACTTGCGGGTGTCTACGCCGAGGAACGGTACGCCGAGCACCCCGAGGAGCGACCAGACCTTGATCGACTGCGCGCCGAGCTGACCCGGGTCCGGCGCGCCGGCTTCGCCCTCAACCAGGGCCAGTCCGAGCGTGGGGTAGTTGCGGTCGGCGTTCCCGTACGCGACTCCGACGGCATGGCGGTCGCGGGCCTCTCGGTCACGCTGCCGGAAGTCCGCTACGACCGACACCAGCTGCCGAACCTGGTCGCGGCCCTGCAGCGCGCGGCCGGGGTGATCGGTGCCGACCTGGCCGGCTGACTCGGGCCGGTACGTGCCCGCCAGCCTGGCGTCGGCCATGAGGCATGACGGACGGCGGGTGACCGCGACCAAGTCATCCCGTCATCGGGGCGGCCCCTCAATTCATTAACACAGGCCCTTCGAGATGCCGCCGCGCTCGGTCACAGATCTCCAGCAGAGTCGCGGCCATCGCCTGCTGATCTACTGCCTGGAACCGCGCGGTCGGCATTGCGATCGACATCGCAGCCAGCGGCTCGCGTGCCGAGGAACCCACCGAGGCGCTGATGACACTCATGCCGACCTCGGTGCCGTCGATGTTCAACCACGCCTTCCTCGACGGACTCTGGGCCAGAACGTGCTGGAGCTCGGCGAGCGTAGTCGGTCCTCGACCGGGCACGTGCGGGATCCCGCCAGCGTACCGAGCAGCCACCGCATCAGGCCCGAGCTCGGCCAGCATCGCCCGGCCACCGGCGGTGACGTGGGCGGGAAACTCCGCACCCAGCCGCAAGGTGACCCGCAGGTCGTGTGCGCACTCGATGCCGTCGACCAGGCGGATGTGGTTCCCGACCAGGACCATGAGATGGACAGTCTCGCCCACCTTGTCGTGCAGCTCGCCGAGGAAGGGACGCGCATCGCGCACCAGCTGCGGGATGGCCACCGCCGCGCGGCGGCCCAACAACTGCGGACCCGGGCGGTAGCGACGGTCCTCGCCCTGGATCAGGTACTCCCGCTGGCACAGCGTGGCGAACAGCCGGTGCACCGTCGACGGAGCGGAACCGATCTCCCGGGCCGCCTCGTGCACCCCGATCGGACCGCGCTCGGAGACCAGGGTAAGCAGCGCCAGCGCCCGGTCGACGGCACCGACAGTGCGCGACTCCTTGTTCTGGGACACGGAACAACTCTAGCGGGATCGTTCCGCATCGGTGAGTTGGCAGATAGCGTTCCGCATGCCAGAACACTGTGGCCAGCCTCATTGGTCAGGATGGAACATGAGGAGCATGTCATCTGCGTCACACGACATCCGGGATCGAACGGTGCCGCGCGGCGACCCGGACATCCCCGCCTACGATCTGGTCGTTGTCGGGTCGGGCATCGCCGGCCTGACTGCAGCCACCTCCGCCGCCGAGTTCGGTCTGGCTGTGCTGCTGCTGGAGAAGACCGAGCGGATCGGCGGGTCCTCCGCGATGAGCGGCGGCTGGTTCGCATTCACCGGCACCGACGAACAGGCGGAGGCGGCCATCGCCGACTCGGCCGAGTTGTTCCTCGCTGACCTGCTTGAGGCCGGTCAGCATCGCAACGACCGGGCTCTCCTGGAGACCTACCTGCGCCACCAGCACAAGACCTACCGCTGGCTCAAGGCTCACGGAGTCGTCTTCGACGAGGTGGAGATCAGCTCTGGACAGTCGGCACCGCGGAGTCACCACACCGCGATCAAGGACGTTCTGGCCGGGCTGCATGCCGCCTTTACCGCAGCCGGTGGGCACATTCAGCTCGAGCACCGTGCCACCCATCTGCGGCGCGACTGCTCTGGCCGGATCACCGGCGTGACCGTCGAGAGCGCTGACGGGCAGCACCAGATCACCGCCCGCGCCGGAGTCGCGCTGGCCACCGGCGGCTTCTCGCGCAGCACCGAGCTGCTCAGCACCTTCGCCCCCGAGCAGCTCACCGCGATCCCCTACGGCGGCAAGGGCAACACCGGCGACGGTCTGCGGATGGCCTGGCGGCTCGGCGCCGGACTGGCCGACATGTCCTGTGTCTCCGGCACCTTCGGCTCCCACCCCGACACCGGTGAGGACTTCCACGAACTCCTGACCGCCTACTACATGGGCGCGATCATCGTGAACAAGCTCGGGCGGCGGTTCGTCGACGAGTCCCGCGACTACAAGAGCCTGGGCCGTGCCGTCCTCACCCAGCCCGGCGCGCTCGGGTTCGAGATCTTCGACGCCAAGGTCCGCGCCCAGTCACGCCGCGGTGTGGCCCTGAAGGACATCGACACGCTGGAGGATCTCGGCCACGTGCACCGGGCCGACACCCTCGACGAGCTCGCCACCCAAGCCGGGATCGACCCGGCCACCTTGACCGACACCGTCAGCAGATACAACTGCGCCGTCACCGGCGCCGCACCCGACGACCTCGGCCGCACCAGTCTGTGCCACGGCGTGGGCCAGCTGCAGCCGATCGACACCCCGCCCTACTTCGCCTACCCGGCCAAGTCGCTGCTCACCTCGACCTACTGCGGACTCACCATCAACGCCCACGGGCAGGTCCTCGACATCGACGGCGAGGTCATCGACGGCCTGTACGCCCTCGGCGAGGTGACTGGCGGGTTCCACGGCGCCAGCTACATCACCGGCACCTCCCTTGGCAAAGGTGCTGTCTTCGGGCGAGTGGTCGCCCAGCACATCGCCGCCCACTCCCGCCCGCCCAACTCCCCCTGAAGATCGGAGAACCATGAAGTTCCACCACGTCGCCCTCTTCGTCAGCGACCTCGACAAATCTCTCAAGCTGTGGCGAGACGTCCTCGGCTTCGAAGTCCTCGTCGACCGGGTCATCCCTGACACCGCCACCGACGGCGGCCAAGCGCGGATGCCCCAGTACGTCCTCGACGACATTTTCGGCGTCGAGGGCGCCACCTCACGCATGGCCCTGCTTCAGTCCGCTCACGGCGCCATGATCGAGCTGCAGCAACCCACCGTGCCGGCGGTGCAGAAGACACCACGCGAAAACCTTCGGTACCGGCACACCGGCATCCACGAGGTTGCCTTCTTAGTCGAGGACATCGAGCCCTGGTTCGACAAGGTCCGCAGCGCCGGCTACGAGACCAACACCGACTACATCTGGACATGGGCGGTGAACGGCAAGTCGTTCCTGTTCTACGACGACGATGGCAACATGATCCAGTTCAACCAGCAGCGCAGCCACGAACGGCCGTCCTGGTACGCCTAGCTACGCAGCCAGCGGGATTGACCCGACCACACCATCGAAGGCGAAGTGCACGGCTGCCCACGTCGTCGTGCGCATCGGCGTGGTCGCCGACGCCGCGCGGTACGCCCGCTACCGCAGCAAGGCCAAGGTGCTGCGGACCTCCTACGGCGCCAGGTACCTGGTCCGGTCCAGCGACGAGGACATCGCCGAGGGGGAGCAGGCGGAGCGGCTCACCATCATCCGACACCGCCCGGCCCCCCAACCGGTCCACGACCTCCCACGAGCGGCACTGGGCGATCCGCACCCTCCACCGTCACCTCGTCACCCACAGCACAAACCCCCACAAGGCCCCGGAGACCCACATGCCTTCCGCCCTCAGCACCCGAACTTCCAGCCGGCGAGCCGGCGTGGCCAGCTTGGTCGGCACCACGCTGGAGTGGTACGACTTCACGCTCTTCACGCTCTACTCGGCGCTGATCTTCCCCCGCCTCTTCTTCGTAAACTCGGACCCCGAGGTCGCGGTCGTCTCGTCGCTGGGCATCTTCGCCGCAGGATTCCTCGCCCGCCCCGTCGGCGCCTTGTACTTCGGACGGCTCGGTGACAAGTACGGACGCAAGCGCGTGCTGATGTCAACGCTGTTCGTGATGGGCGCCGCCACCACCATGATCGGCCTGCTGCCCACCTACGCCCAGATCGGCGTGTGGGCTCCGTTGCTGCTGCTCGGACTGCGGCTCGCCCAGGGCTTTGCCGCTGGCGCGGAGGTGGGCAGCGCCATCACAGTGGCAGCTGAGTTCTCCCCTGCCAAGCGCCGCGGCCTGTGGGCGTCCTTCCCCGCCATGGGCAACTTCGCCGGCCTGGTGCTGTCCGCGGTTGCCGTCCGGGTCGTCACCCAGATGCCCGAGCAGCAGCTGTACAGCTGGGGCTGGCGGGTGCCGTTCCTGCTCGGCTTTGTCGTAGTAATCGTCGGGATCGCCGTGCGCCTGGGCCTGAGCGAGACCCCGGCCTACCTCGTCAAGCAGGCCGAAGGCGTGGTCCAGCAGGTCACCCTGCCCGCCATCGTGCGTGCCTCCTGGAAGCCCATGATCGTGCTCGGGATCATCTACTTCGCCTGCAACGGCATCTCGTACTTTCTTCCAGGCACTCGCTGCCGCCTACGCCAGTGGCGTCCTGGAGCTGACGGCCGCCCAGGTCGCCGACGGTGTCCTGTACGGCGCCATCGGAGGCTTCTTCACGGTGCCGTTGTTCGGTGCGCTCTCCGACAAGATCGGTCGCCGACCGGTCATCCTCATCGGCCTCGGCTTCGCGATCCTCGCCGGAATCCTGTTGTTCTTCGTCGTACCCGCCGGCAGCGGCGCTGGCTACCTCGCAGTCATGGTCACCGCGCTCGCACTCGCCAACGCCAGCTACAACTCCGGGGTCAACAGCTTCGGCGCCGAACTGTTCCGCACCCAGGAACGCCTCACCGGGATGACGCTCAGCCGCGAGGTCGCCGGCAGCATCGGCGGTGGGGTGGTGCCGGTCATCGGCGCCGGCCTGGTGGGCATCGCCACCGGGGCCCCGTACGCCCTGTGCGGACTGGTCATCGCGCTCGCGCTTATCGGCGGCGTCACCGTGCTGCTGGTCCGCGAGACTCGAGGCACGTCCCTGGACCATGCGGACAGCGACGGCCTGACCACCGCCGCGGCGAGCGCCCGGGCCCCGCTCCCGGCCGCCCTCGATGTCTGAGCCCGGCCAACCCCCGCCCAACACCCACCGGAGGAGACTTCCGATGTCAGACCGCGACCCTTCCACGCTCACCCACACCGTAGCGACTCCAAGCGTGACCGCCATGTATCACCCCACCCTCGGGGTCCACGACCTTGAGGTCGCCCGCGAGTGGTTCACCCGAGTCTTCGCCCGACCCGCCTTCCGCTGGGAGGACACCCTCGACCCGAAGTTGCTCGACCCCGACTATCCGCGCAACTACTCGTTCTTCTTTTTCATCCACGATCTCCACTATGTGGTGCTGTGCCCGCAGTTGCACGCGACTGGCGCCCTCCGCGGGCAGACCCGCTACCAGGATGTCCCCGAAGGCATGATCGGAGTCGGCTGGTACACCGATGACGCGGTTGGGATGTTCGATCGCCTCACCGAGCATGGGATCACATCGCACGACCAGAAGGGTCGGCGAATCACCTCCGAGAACCCCCCGGTCTCCCCGATGGCGCCCGACATCCACGTTGGATTCACCGATCCCGAGACCGCCGGCTACCGCCACGAGTTCGTCCGGATCGGCGACCGGCACCTGGAGTACTACTCCCGCCAGGCCGATCCCAGGCTGCGACCGGACTGGGTCCGCCCACCCGTCGACCCCAATGACCCGCTACGGATCGAACGCACTTCCCACCACACCTTCCTCACAGCCGACCCCGAACGGGCGGAGCGCGTCTACGTCGACGCGGCGGGAGGTCGTGTCATCGGTCAGCGACGCAACGAGGAACTCCAGGCACTCAGCACCTTCATCACCCTCGGCGACAGCGTCGTGGAGTTCGCGGTCCCCGACCCGAAAAGTCCTGCCGCAGCTCGCGTCTCCTCCGGTCTCGACTACTACCACGGCATCAGCCTCCAGGTCGCCGACATCGAACAGGTCGAGACCCACCTGGCACACGCCGGCGTCCCCACCCGCCGCCTCAGCACCGAGGTCACCTCGATCGACCCCGAGGCCGCCTTCGGCATGCAATGGCGCTTCATCACCCGGCGACCGATCTGACATTCGGCGGCTCGGACGACACGCCTACTAACGGAGCGAGCCGTAGGGCGCCGCCGGTTGACTTTGGTAACCTCCCATCAGTCGAACGCACGTACGGAAAGGTGTAACGGTGAAGGAGCCGTTGGAGCTGCGCTGGATACTCCGTCCGGACCCTGCGACGCGTTCCAGCCTGCTTGCCGAACACGACGGCATGCAGGTGCACTCGATGAGAGCCACCCCAGGCGGCGACGGCCTGGTCGACGTCGTGCTCATCGACGGCGAACGGGTCCGTGCCCATCGCTATGAGGTCGTGCCCGAGTAGCTCCCCCATGCCAGGGCAACCCCGAACGGCGAGTGGCCATAGCGCTGCCTTTGGCGTGATAACCGGCGGCCGCGGTTGCAACCAGGGCGCTGTCGGGCACCTCCATCCAACACATCGAGCCGTCAACCGCGAGGAGTATTCGTGCCCGCACCGCAGGATCTCGCCGCGTTGCCGTATGCGCACTACCTGGAGCCGTTCGATGGCGAGCCGGAGCAGGGCGGCGACTACACCGAGGTTCACCTGGCCGACGCGGAATACCGGAAGGTGCGGGCAACGTCCGATTCAACGAGAGCGCCATCACCGGTGTGACGTTCGACGGTGGCGGGGTACCCCGAGGTCGGTTCAGCGACGTGTGGGTCAGTCGGACGCGGTGGATCGGGGTCAGCTGGGCCGAAGTCGACATGCTCGACGTGTCGTTTCTGGACGGGGCTCTGGCCGGAGTGCAGGCGTACGGCGGAAGGTTCCGGCGGGTGGTCTTCGAACGCTGCAAGATCGACACCTTGAACCTGAGGGACGCCGACCTGCGGGACGTCGAGTTTCGCGACTGTGAGCTTTCCGAGGCCGACTTCGGCGCGGCGACGCTGACCGGTGTGACCTTTCCCGGTTCGACGGTCCGGCGGGCCCGGTTCGGCAATGCCACCTTGCAGAAGGTCGACTTTCGTGGTGCCCGCGAGCTCGACATCGCCGCCGGCTGTGACTCGCTGCGGGGCGCGATCGTGGACACCGCACAGCTGGCCGAGCTGGCGCCGGCGTTGGCGGACACGCTCGGCATCGTGGTGAAGGACCGCTGAAGCGGCCACCCGCCCCGCCGCGCGGCGGCTGCTACGTCGCCCGGATCGACATCCGCAGGCAGACCGCCAGGTCGACCGCCTGATCCGCGGTGATGATCGCGTCGCGCAGTGTCACGTCGCGTGGGTCGAAGGCGGTGAGCGTGGTACCGCGCAGGTCGGCGCCGGTGAAATCGGCCTCGCGCAGCGAGGCGTTCGTGAAGTCGACGTCTCGGAAAACCGCTCCCTGGCAGCGACTACCGCTGAGGTTGACCTCGCGCATCCGGACCCGGTGAACTCGGCCGTGCCGAGATCCGCGCCCAGAAGCTCGGCCTCGAACCAGTCGCCGCCGGTGACCCGCAGCCCATCGAAGCCGCAGCGATCGAACCGGCTCCCCGTGAGAGCACAGTCGGTGAAGCTGGCATCGAAGAAGTTGCAGCCACGCAACTGGCAGTCGACGAACCGCGTGTCCGTGACCACCGCGCAGTTGAACCGGATGTTCTGGAACACACATCGAACGAAGGTGGATGCGGTCACCGCCACCTCACACAGATCCACATCGATGAAGGTCGCGTCAGCGTAGTCAAGCCCGTCAGCCCGTTCCGGCCACTCGTGGGCACGCACATAGCGGACCGGTCGCGCCCTGCCCGACCCCGGACGCTGTGCCATGCCAACCAACCCCTCACAGACCTCCGAGATGTAGCTTCTGCTGAAGTTGCCCCCTGCTTCGAGCGAGTCCAGCGACCATCAAGGTCAAGTATGTACCTGTCGTATTTCGCGTCCGCCACCCCGGGCTTGAAATTGCTGTTGTCACGAGGACCAGTGTCGGGCAGCCTGAGCTGCGTCATCCTGCGCTACTTCAACGTCGCCGCGGCCTGGGCCGGTGCTGCCGACAGGCCCCACCGGCGTACCGGCACCGGTGCGATCGCCGCCGACTGGCGGACGGCCGCCGTGGTGTGTTGGTCAATCGTCGCCAGTCAGGACCTCAATCTCCTGGCACTGTTACGTTTGGGCAATCCGCGCTACGAGACCACCGTGGTCGGCAGGAGGCCGGCGATCATGGGTTCTTCCGGGGCTCCTGTCGGCAACGCCGTAGACCTGCGGCTGAACGTGCTCTGGGCGGGGCCTGTGTTCATGATTGAGGGGTGCTGGGCGGGTCGGGGTCGAGGCCGTGGGCTGTGAGGATTTCGTGGATCGTGCGGCTTTTGGCGCGTTGTTTGGCCGTGGCCAGCTCTTCTGGCGAAAGTTTGGGGCGGACGAGGAGGTCCCTGACGGCGCGGTGTTGGGTGAAGTTGGCGGTGTCGCGGAACAGGCTGTCGCTGCTTGCTTCGAGCAGTTCCGCGGCGAGGGGCCAGTTGTCCTGGCAGGCGGCCGCGTAGGCCAGGGCGAAGACGATGTCAGCGTCGGCGCGGCGACCTTCGGCCTCGGCGCGGCGGCGGGCACGGTCGAGGGTGGGTAGGTGGTCTTCGCCGTGCGCGATCATCGTGAGTGCGGTGTCGAACATCGTCAGCCAGTTCTCCCGCAGGCCGCTGCGGTGAACATTGTCGATCTGGATGTCCATCAGCCGCCGTAGGCGGGGGCCGTCGCGCTCCAGGAGCGCTTTCATGAACGCCGCCCAGATGCAGATGTAGCGGTCGTAGCCGTGCCCCGGCGAGTCCGTCAATGCCTGAACTTCGGCGGAGACCTCGTCGGGCCGGTCGGCCCAGAGCAGCGCCACGGCTCGGAACGCGCGTACCAGGCGGTCGAGCGCACGACCGCCGGCGTCGTACGCGTGAGGATAGATCGCGTCGAAGCCCGCGACGGCGCGGTCGGGTCTGGTGATGGCGGCGAGTGAGCGGTACATGCCCGCGATGACGGCGGCGGCCGGATCATCCACGTCGGAAGCGAGCGCGACGGCGGCGTGGGCCGCGTCGGCCATCTTCCTGGGATCGCCCGAGCCGAGGCCGAGGTCGGCTTCGAGGATGTGCAGCCATAGCCGGTCACGCGGTGCGAGAGCTAATGGGCGCAGCATGTCGGCCCAACGTAGCCCTTCGGCGTAGGAGGCCGCGTTGCGCCACAGGGTGCTCAGGCCGATCATGATGTCGACGGCGTCCACGTACGCGCTGCCGGCCACGCTGGCCTCGAACGCGAGCCGGACGTTCGCGATGTCGTCGCGGTTGCGTGCGGCGCCCTCGGCCGACAGCCAGGCGTGCACCCGGGACTGCGCGGTGACCCGCGTGACGACGTGCTGACGCACCGCCTCGACCAGCCCGGGGCGACTGCCGGCGGTGTCCATGCGTTGTGCGGCGTAGAGGCGGATCGTCTCCAGCAGGCGGTAGCGGCCCTCGTCGTGCACGACGAGGTTCTTCGCGACGAGGTCGCCGAGCGTGTTCGTAGCGGCGACCGGATCCGTCGTGGTCCCGCCGAGCCGGGCGGTGGCGACCGCGGTCGCGGCTGGAAGGTCGAAGCTGGCCGGGAAGATCCCGAGCCGGTCGAAGAGGTCCCGGGCGGGCTCGGCCAGTAGCTGGTGGCTCCACTGGAGTGTGCCGACGAGGGTCGCGTGCCGGGCACCGGCGCGGGGCCGGCCGCCGACGAGCAGACCAAGCCGGTCGTCGAGGCGTGCCAACAGGTCAGCCAGCGTCAGATGGCGCAGTTGGGCGGCTGCCAACTCGATCGCCAGTGGGAGGCCGTCGAGCCGGTCACAGAGCTCGACCACACTGGGATCGGCCGGATCGAGCCGAGGACGCCGGGAGGCTGCTTCCGCACGGGTCACGAAGAGGGTCGCGGCGTCGGGGCCCAGAGAGCCCAACGGGTGGACGGCCTCGCCGTCGATGCCGAGCGGCTCGCGGCTGGTCGCCAGCAGCTGGGCCGCAGGGTTCGCGTCAAGCAACCGGTCAGCGAGAACCGCGACGCCGTCGAGCAGATGCTCGCAGTTGTCCAGGACGAGGGTGAGTGGCCGGGCGGCGAGGCTCGCGACGAGCAGGCCGGGGTCATCGGCCGCGGCGCCCTCGACGCTGGTGGCTTCGGCAACCGCACGGATGATCTCGCCGGGCCCCCGCACCGCGGCCAACTCCACGAACGCCACGTCGGGCATGCTCCGGGCGACCTCGATTCCGAGGGTGGACTTGCCCGCGCCGCCAGGTCCGGTGATCGTGACCAGGCGATGCCCACTCAGCAGCTCGCGGAGCGCGTCGATGTCGGCGCGCCGGCCGATAAGGGGGGTACGGGCGGATGGAAGGCGCCCAGCGGCCGTCCACAGTGGTGTGACTTCCTCCCGGACGGTGCCGACGAACCGGTAGCCGCGGCCTCTCTCCGTGCGGATCAACGCCTGGGTGGCCCCGTCGTCACCGACCGCGGCCCGCACCGACCTCAGGCGGGAGGCCAACGCCGACTCGGTGACGAATCGGCTGCCCCACACCGTGTCGAGCAGTTCCTCCTTGGGCACCAGCCGATCCCGGTTGGCGATCAGGTGGGCCAGCACGTCGAAAACCTGCGGCTCGAGATGGACTACCGTGCCATGTGCCCGCAGTTCCCGTGCCCGGGTGTCGAGCCCGAAACTGCCGAATCGGTAAACCACCACGCGCGGGAGCCTAGCCACCGGGCCGGCGAGCACGAGCCTCCGGTAACAAACCGGACAGTTCCGGCCAGCCCGCTCCGGGTCCATATAACCAGACATTCGGGGCAGGCCGCGCTCCCCGTCTCGGAGACCCGCGGCCCGGCGCTGTTTGTCGAAGCGGCTCTGCAAGATCTCTCCACGTTCTCTCCAAGGAACAGGGCCGTCATGTCCGGCACCGTGACATGGCACAGAGCGTCGACGAAAGGCACACCTCCTGATGAGCAGGATCCTGTTCAGGCTGCTGGAGACCTACCCGCCTGCCCAGCATGCGGGGCGGCTCGTGCTCGCACTGCCGCACTGCTCCACGCACCCGACCCACACCACAGCCCTACGGCCTCGTGCCGATGGCATGCGCCGTGTGCGGCCAACCAGGCCAGCAGAGGCGTCGACGGTGAACCAGCGTCGCAGCGAGGGCACAACACAACCTTGGTGTAGTCGCTGACTGCGGCAAGGGCGGGTACGGCGGCCTGCCGGTGTGGCCGCCTGGGGATCAGTTTCTTTGGGGGTTTGCGTGCAGGTCAGGCTTCTTGGTCCGGTTGATGTGACTGTGGCTGGTGTCGCGCGGCCGGTACCCGGCCTGCGCCGCAAGGGAGTGCTCGCTGTCCTGGCGTTGCACGCCGGCACGATCGTGAGTGTCGACCGGCTGGTACACGCCATTTGGGACGAGCGTCCGCCGGCGACGGCGCTGAACACGCTCCAGCGGCACGTGTCATACCTACGCCACGTCTTCGGTAGGCGGGACGCCATCGTGGCCCGTTCACCCGGCTACGTCCTGGAACTCGGCTCCGAGGCGACGGACGCCGCAGTGGCCGAACGCCTGGTCCGGCAGGCGCGGCAGTCGAAGGACTGGAGCGCGAACACCGCTCGGCTCCGGGCCGCGCTGGCGCTGTGGCGCGGTCCGGCGCTGGTGGACGTCGCCGGTCTGCGATGGATGGAGGAACAGTCGCGACGCCTTACGTTGCTTGAGGTGGAGGCCTGGCACGCGCTGGTCGAGGCCCGCCTGGCGCTGGGCGAGCATGTCGAACTGGTGCCGGAGCTTCAGCGCCTCACCGCCGAGCAGCCCTACCACGAGAATGTGCACGCACAGTTGATGCTGGCCCTCTACCGCGCCGGGCGACAGGCCGACGCGCTCGACGTGTACCAGGTGCTGCGGCGGGCGCTGCGCGAGGACCTGGGGATCGAGCCGAGCGCCGCATTGCAGGATCTCCAAACCAACATCCTGCGGCAGGACCCGACTCTCGATCCGCCGGGACAGGCGGTGACCGTGGGCCGAACGGCGTCGAAAGCCACCGTGCCGTCGCAACTCCCGCTCGCGGTGCGGACGTTCGTCGGCCGGGACGCGGAACTGGCCCGCCTGGACGCCATCCTGACCGATACCGAACGGAAGCAGCCGGCCCACCCAGCGGCGGTGGTCATCTCGGCGCTGTCCGTGACCGCTGGAATCGGCAAGACCGCGCTCGCCCTGCACTGGGCCCACCGCGTCACCGCCCAGTTCCCCGACGGCCAGCTCTACGTCAACCTGCGCGGGTTCGACGCGGGAGGTTCGGTCCTCGACCCGGCGGCGGCGTTGCGTTCGTTCCTGGACGCGCTCGGCGTGCCGGCTCAGCGGATCCCGGCGACCCTGGACGACCAGGCGAGCCTCTACCGCAGTCTGCTGGCCGGCAAACGGGTCCTGGTGGTTTTGGACAATGCCCGGGACGTCGCGCAGATCCGCCCGCTTCTGCCTGGCTCCGGCGGATCTGTGGTGGTCGTGACCAGCCGGAGGCAGCTCACGGCGCTGGTCGCGACCGAGGGGGCGCACCCGCTGACCCTGGATCTGCTGGCCCCCGCCCAGGCGCGCGACCTGCTGGCGGCCCGGATCGGCAAGGATCGGGTGGAGGCCGAGCCAGCGGCGGTCGACGAAATCATCGAGCGCTGTGCCCGGCTGCCCCTCGCGCTGGCCCTCGCCGCCGCCCGCGCCGCGACGCGCCCCCACCTCCCGCTGTCCGGGCTGGCCGCCGAGCTGCGCGACGCCGGCGCACTCGCACCTCTCGACCACGGCGACGCCACCACCGACCTGCGCGCCGTGTTCTCGTGGTCCTACAGCGCGCTCAGCCCGGAAGCGGCGTACCTGTTCCGCCTGCTTGGCCTGGTCCGCGGGCCGGACGCCACCGCGGAGGCCGCCGCCAGCCTCGCCGGTATGCCGCTGGCGCGGGTCCGCCCGCTACTGACCGAGCTGACCAACGTAAACCTGCTGGCCGAACACGCGCCGGGCCGGTACACATTCCACGACCTTCTGCGGGCGTACGCGGCGGAGCGGGCCGACCAGCTCGACGACAACCAGACCCGGCGGGCGGCGGTCCATCGGATGCTCGACCACTACCTACACACGGCACACACCGCCGCTCAGCTTCTGGACCCGCACCTGGTCCCCATCTATCCGGCACCGGTCCAGCCACGCGTCACCGTCCAGCAGCACGAAAACCACGACGCCGCGCTCTCCTGGTTCGCCGCCGAGCACACGCCGCTCCTCGCCGCCATCGAGCACGCCGCCGAGATCGGCTTCGAGCAGCATCCATGGCAGCTCGCCTCGACCGTGAGCACTTTCCTGCTGCGCCAGGGCTTGTGGCAGCAGCACGAGCAGGCGCACAACACCGCCCTGGCCGCCGCGCGGCGGCTCGGCCACCGCACCGGTCAGGCTCACGCCCTCTTCGGCCTCGGTATCGGCAACGCCCGGTCCGGACGCTTCGAGGAGGCCCACCCGCAACTGAGGCAGGCCCTTGACCTGTTCGAGCAGTTGGACGACCGGCTCGGAGCGGCTGTCGTGCTGGAGACCCTGGCCTGGATAGCGGAGCGGCGAAACCGGCACGCCGACGCGCTCCGCGACGTTAGCCGGGCGTTGAGCCTCGTGGAGAACACGAGCCATCGCGGCCACCAGGCCAGGTTCCTCAACGACCTCGGCTGGTTTCACAGCCTGCTCGGCGACCACAACCAGGCGGTCGCCCACTGCGAGAAGGCGCTCATGATCTGCCAGGAGCTGGGCGATGTGAACTGTCAGGCCGCGACCTGGGACAGCCTCGGCTACGCCCACCGCCAGCTGCGCGACTACCCGCTGGCCATCAGCTGCTACCAGCAGGCCGTCGACCTGTACCGGGAGCTCGCGGACGCGTACAACCAGGCGATTACGCTCGCCGACTTCGGCGACACCCACCAGGACGCGGGCGACGCCGACGCGGCCCAGCTCGCCTGGCGCGAGGCCCTGCGCATCCTCACCCAGATCGATCACCCCGACGCCGACGACGTACGCGCCCGGCTCGACCGGAAGCCCGCACCGGAACCGGCATGAGACAGCCGCGCTTTCAGCGCCATGTCAGCCGCGCGTCAGGCCGGGAGGCGATGGTGGCGCCACCGATACATCGAAATCGATGTAGCAGCTTCCACCTCCCCGGAGTCGCTATGAAGCCACACATCCGCCGTACGAAGACGCTCGCGCTCACCGCCTTCTGCGGCCTGATCGCCGGCGCGACACTGACGTCGACGCCGGCACGGGCCGCCGCTCTCTTCTCCGACGATTTCGAACAGCCCACCGTCAACGTCTGGCTCACCGGTGGCGGCGGCAGTTGGTCGGTCACCGCCGACGGCTCGAAGGTATTCACTCAGGCGAGCACGACCGCAGACACGCTCGCCAGCGCCGGATCCGGCTCCGGGTCGGGCACGCTGGTCTCCGCGCGCGCGAAGGCCACCAGCGCGCTCTCCCCCGACAACCTGGTCAGCCTCGCGGGCAAGGTCTCCGACCCCAGCAACCTCTACTACGTGGGGTTCCGCGGCCCGAACCTGGAGATCGGCCAGCGGAAGTGGGGCCAGAACGTGGTGCTCGCGTCGACACCCTTCGCCGCGAGCGCCGGAAGCTGGTACACGCTCAGCCTGAGCTTCCTGGAGTCAGGCAAGGTCACCGGAAGGGCGACCGGCCCAGGCGATGCCAGCGCCACCGTCAGCGCGGCCGATCCGGGCGGCACCCGCTCCGGCGACCGGGTCGGCTTCTACACCGAAAGCGCGAGCGCGTCGTTCGACGACATCCGCCTCCGTGACGAACTACCGCCCCCGACACCACCCACCGGACCGTGCCCGGTCAAGGTCGCCATCAAACCCGTCGTCGTCACCGCGGCGACCACCTTCGCGACGTTCAGCCTGACGAACCTCTCCCCGGCGAGCATCGCTCCACCATGGACGATGACGTGGCGGTTCCCCAACGGTCAGCTGGTCGGCCCCTTCTTCAACGCCAACTTCCACCAGATCGGCCCGGTGGTCACCGTGACCAGCGTGCCCTGGTTCCCCGCCATACCGCCGGGCACGACGACCGCACTCACGGTCGGATTCCACATCGCGAACCCACTGGAGGCGCCGAGCGAGGTCACCTTCAACGGGCACACCAACTGCGCCGTCACGCTCTCCTAGACGCACCCGGTTTCAGCGGGGTTTCAGGGCCGGTCCAGGGCCCTGCTGGACATTGACAGACGGCGACAGCCACACGAAACCCGAAGGGTGAACCAATGCGACCACATCTACGCGTACCGCGCCGGTCGAGCCTCTGGCTCGCGCTCGTCGTACCAATCCTGGCGGTGCTCGCCCTGGCGCCGGCACCGGCGGGAGCGACCACCGCCACGCCCGGTCCGGCCCCGACCGCCCCACAGAACCTGCGGGCGGTGCAGGAAGACGGCGTCTTCGCCGGCATCGCCTGGGACCGGTCGACCTTCCAGGCCGGCCCGTTCTGGTACCACGTCCACGCCAGGGGCCCGGGCTTCAGCGGTTCGGGGCCGATCTGGAACAACATGTTCCAGACCACCATCACAGTGGGCGAGCTGGTCGAGCTGGCGTACCTGGAACCCGGGTTCACGTACACCTTCACGATCGTGGCCGTCGGCCACAGCGGTGGAGTCAACCGACCCTCGGAGCCGAGTAACGCCCTGACCGTGACGATCCCCGCCGACTACTGGCAATAGCCCTCACACACCAGATCGGCCCGCCGCCACATCGCGGCGGGCCGATCGTCCTTCTCCGATCGCCGTGAACTCAAACCCCGGCACGTGGAAATACAGATGTGACAGCCGCGCGAGGAGGGAGGTTGGTCGTTGCTGGCCGCGTCGCGCACCGAGGTGGAGCTGTTCGCGGCTCTCGACGACCGCCATGCGGCGCAGGTGGCCTTGACCGGCGCTCGCCAGGCCCCTAGATTCCGGCAGGGAACCAAGCATTTGCTTGGCAGAGGTTCTTGACCTACCGGAGGTCGCCATGGCGCGCGAGTACCTGGGCCACATTCTGCGGGACCGGCTCGATGAGAAGATCGTGCCATCACGTACCGCCCTGCTGGTCGTCGACATGCAAAACGACTTCGTCCACGACGACGGCCACTGCGCGAAGTCATTCGGCCTGCCGATGGTCAGCGGCTTCCAGAGCGTGATCGGACCCATCGCTCAACTCGTAGATACCGCGCGGGCCGCCGATGTGCAGGTGATCTACACCAAAGTGGTCCAGTTGCCTGACGGCTCACTCGCCTCGCCGCTCTGGCTCGCCGACAACCTGCGCTACGGCTTCGAGCCGTTGCAGTGCATGCAGGGCACCTGGGGCTGGGAGATCCTCGACGACCTTGCGCCGCAGCCCGGCGACCTCGTGGTGGAGAAGACCCGGCGCAGCGCGTTTCAGGGCACCAACTTGGAGAACCTGCTGCGCGCCCGAGGCATCGAGTCACTCGTCGCGACCGGCGTCGCCGGCTCGGGCTGCGTCCTGTCGACAGTGCGGGACGCCATCGAACGGGACTACTTCACCATCGTGCCGAAGGACTGCATCGCCGACAACAACGCCGAACTGACGCGGGCGTGCTACCCGGCGTTCCAGGCGCTGCTCGCGCCGGAGGATTTCACCACCCTGGCTGACGTGGCCGCGGTTTGGCAGAAGCAGCCGGCAGCCGACGCGGCGTAGCGGTTCACCGACCACGCCCGATGCATCATCGTCGGCGCGTTCACAATCGATGAGAGGCGCTGCGGCTTCAGCGCATCGAGGCATGTTCTGAGACCGGGGAGGCTGGACGTGAGCCATCGACCCTTGTTGAGACCAGCGCGATCGGCGGTTCATGCCCTCATCTTCCTGACTCTGCTGCTTGACCCGATAATCGTCGGCTGGCTCTTGTTCACGCCACGGCCGCTCGGCGAGACGATGGTCGCCGCAGCAGTCTCGCTCGCGATCCTGCCCTTGCTGGCGGCGATCAAGGTGGCGTTGGACATCGCCATATCAGGTCGGGCGCCCTACGACGAGTTCGACAATCTTCACTACTCTCGTCTCCTGCGCAACCATCGGGCGGCGCAGAACGCCCCGCGGCATGGACGCCGGTGGTGGTGGTAACGGCGCCTGAGGCTGGAACGAGCCGCCCAGACAGCCGGTCGGCGTCGGGGCGTCGACAGTGACGTGCGCGCAGTCGCGGTTGGAACGTGCTGACCGTGCGCCCCGGGCCCGCTGGATCGGGACGCACGGCCGACGACTCGCTGAAGCTCAGACGCAGCCCCAACGCTCCTGAACCTGGATCGTGACCTGGACGCTCTGCGTCTCCGTCCCGTCTGACGCCGTCAGCTCCGGCCGGTACACCCCAAACGGCAGCGGCGGCAGGGTCATCGCGATCAGATTGAGCGCGACATGGCCGTCGCTTGAGCCCGGTGGAATCGGTGCGTGCGGCAGGCTCGTCGTCGTGCCGGCGGGCAGGTTCCGTGCTCCGACCTCGATGGGCGCCGACCACTCCCCGTCGATAGTGATCCAGAAGTACGTCCACCATGACTCGCCGGCCGGGATGCAGATGCGCTGTCCGATGTTCGTCAACTGCCAGGTGGACGCCGACGTCGTGGCACCTGCCGCGGCGGCCGGCTGGCTGCCGATCAGCACAAGCGCCAGTGCGGTGACCAGCCCGAGCGCCAGCCGGGCGATGCTGAGAGTCGATCGCAACGAAGCCTCCAAAACTCGTTCGGCGGGCGGCCCCGCCAGCGGGGCGGGGCAACGAGGTGGGCGTCCGTGGCCAGCCGCGCGGCCGCGCCTTGGCGCGGGCCGGCGAGGACTTCCGGGACATGTCGGTGCGAGTGGGGAAGGCTGATCGATACCCCGACCAAGTGCATCGCATCGGCCTCAGTGAATCGGAGTATTACAGCAGGAATTCGGGCTCGTCAACTCTGTTCCGAAAGTCTTCCGGAGGAGTGTTTGCGAGCTGGAGTCCTCCTAGCGCGCCCTACGTGCTAGTTCGTCGCTCCACCCCCAGTTGAGCAGGCGAAACACTGAACCCGTCTTGGTGGCATCCATCTAATTCTCCGGAAGTTTTCTGAAAGTCGATGGTCTATCTAGCCACTCGATCGCGCACAGCTTCTCGATCATCAGCCCGCACATCCGCCGTGGCCTGGGCATATATCCGAACGAGCGCGCCACGACTTCCGGCATGTTTCCGGGAAGTATTGACAATATGAAGCGCCTGGGCCAATACTGACGCCGTCGACGGACCTCGACCACCGTCGATCCAGGCGCCCACTGGCCTTGCGCCGGAGTCGTCGCCCCACACGACGACCAGCCACCCCGGCCGCGCCGCAGCACGCGGCAACCCGCCGGGTCGCGTCCCGCCGCCTGGGACCCCACGCTCCTCAGAAGGAGGAAGCACGCTGATGAACGACCTGAACCACAGCCCCGCTAGACCGGGGAGGCGCGGCCGCATGCGGCTGCTCCTCGGCGCCGCGTGCGCCGCGGTGCTGGCCGCCGGCGGCACGGTGATGGCCACCAACGCGTACGCCGAGGCCGACCGGACCGTCAGCTCGAACGCCACGGGCACGCACAACGGGTTCTACTTCTCGTTCTGGAAGGACAGTGGCAACGCCAGCATGACGCTGCGCGCCGACGGCCGGTACTCCAGCCAGTGGGGTAGCGGCACCAACAACTGGGTCGGCGGCAAGGGCTGGGCCACCGGTACCCGAAGGACGATCAGCTACTCGGGCTCCTACAACCCGAACGGCAACAGCTACCTCGCTCTGTACGGCTGGACCCGGAACCCGCTGATCGAGTACTACGTCGTGGAGAACTTCGGCACCTACAACCCGAGCAGCGGCGCCACCCGGATGGGCTCGGTCACCACCGACGGCGGCACCTACGACATCTACCGCAGCCAGCGGGTCAACCAGCCGTCGATCGACGGGACCGCCACGTTCTACCAGTTCTGGAGCGTCCGGCAGAGCAAGCGCACCGGTGGCACCATCACCACCGCCAACCACTTCGACGCCTGGGCCCGCGCCGGCCTGAACCTCGGCACCAACCACAGCTACCAGGTCATGGCCACCGAGGGCTACCAGAGCAGCGGCAGTTCCGACATCACCGTCCGGGAAGGCGGCGGCAGCAACCCGGGCCCCGGACCCACCACCGGCAACCCCGGAAACCCCGGCGGCGGCAACTGCACCGCGACGCTCTCCGCCGGCCAGCAGTTCGGCGACCGGTTCAACCTCAACGTCGCGGTCAGCGGGACCAACAACTGGGTCGTCAGCCTCAACCTGAACGGCGGACAGAGCCTGCAGAACAGCTGGAGTGCTTCCGTCAGCGGCACGACCGGAACCATCACCGCCCGACCGAACGGCAGTGGCAACAACTTCGGGGTAACGATCATGGCCAACGGCAACTGGACCTGGCCGACGGTCACCTGCCGAACAGGCTGACCCGACCAACTCTGATCAACGCGTTTGTGGCGCGGCGGCCTCGGCCGCCGCGCCACACTCATGCTGCGAGACAACCTGGTCCGAAAATGACCAGTCCAGGCATGCGGCAACCTCCGGGACTCTTCCCTGGGAAAGCTGGCCGGACGAGGAAGCCAAGCGCACCGAACTCACCACCTGGCTGATCCGGTACGCCCCCAGCCGCCTACGGGCCTACGGCGTCGACGAGGAACTGCTTCACCGGATACGGTTACTCGACCTCGACGGCGCCGCACGCTGGCTGGACCCACATTGGCCCGACCGCGGCCGCTGAGGCCCTCCGACCGGTCACGCTCGTGACCAAAGCGGCGCGAGTGGGAAGTGCTCCCTCAGATCCCTGCGGGCGCGGGCGAAAACCCGTGCAGCTCGCGGGTAGGAGTGTGCGACCATGCCGGGATGGCTGCACCGGAGGGTTTCAAGTACACGGTCCGCGCGGATGGGTCGGTGCTCATCTGGCACCGAGGCCGTGCGGTGACGACGGTGCGCGGCGGGCGTGCGGCAGCCTTCCTGGCCCAGGTGGAGGAGGATGACCCGCAGATGGTCATGGCTCGCTGGACCGGTCAGTATCGGCACGGCAACGAGCGCACGGCCAAGAATCATCCGCGCAACGCCCGCGGCTGACTGCCGACCTGAGGACAAGTACGACGACCCATCAGACAAAGGACCGCCCGACCATGGCAACGATCCAAGTCGTACGCGGAGACATCCGCCGGGAGACCGTCGACGCCATCGTGACCGCGGCGAACAGCTCGTTGCAAGGCGGTGGCGGGGTGGACGGGGCCATCCACCGCGCCGCCGGGCCCACGGCTGGCGTTCGCCGGCCGTGACATCGCCCCGTGCAAGCCCGGAGATGCCAAGGCGACGCCCGCGTTCGACCTCGACCCTCCGGTGCGGTACGTGATCCACACGGTCGGGCCGGTCTGGCGGGGCGGCGAGCAGGGCGAGCCGGAGACGCTTGCATCCTGTTACCGCCGCTGCCTCACCGTGGCCGACGGGCTCGGCGTAGGCAGCATCGCCTTTCCCGCCATCTCGACCGGCATCTACGGATTCCCCCAGGACAGGGCGGCGCGGATCGCGGTGAGCACCTTGCGCGACACACCAACCGATGTGACGCTGATCCGGCTTGTAGCGTTCGATCAAGGCACGTACGGCGTACTCGCCGCCGAGCTTGGTGACTAGCGAAGGCGGCCAGCGGCTCCCCGTACCGTCCGAGAGCCCGAGCGACCGCGTTGAATTCCGCGCCGGGATCGAGTTTCAACAACTCGGCACTGCGCCACAGCAGCGCAAGAACGACGACCACGTCGCGGGGATCCCCATTGGCAGCCATCAGGGCCGTCGCGCGGAGCCCGGCCCGCAGATACCGTGGCGTCGCCTGTCGCACGGCAAGCGCGGCAGCTCGTTGCGCATACGGACTCAGCACCGTCTCCCCCACGGCCGCCACCGATCGTGCAGCCGCCTCAATTGCCGGCCCGTCACTGAGTGCCTCGACAAGACCGGTGATCCGCTCGTCCCGCTCTGACGGCATCGGTCTCCGCAGATACTCTCACGCGGTCTGGAGCGCAGCACCTCGCCGACGTCAAAGGCCTTCGTCATAAGGGCTTTCCTCCCAGGACAGGCGCGGGGAGATGCTGCCGCGACGCACGACATCAGTGGCCCGGTTGACCGGGCTGTTCAGACGTCGAAGGCAGCGGCAGCGGACGTCAGCCGAGGGTGAACTTCTCCCACGTGTTGATGGCGGTACGCCCGGCGAGCAGCGGCTTTGTTCCGGCGCCTTCAGCGGCGACGTACCGGTTGTTGACCGCTGCCCTGAAGCTCACCGAGCCGTCGCTGTTACGGATCATCGTAAACCGTTCCCAGGTGCTGACCGCCAGCCGCTTGGCCTGGAGTGGCTGGGCGCCAGCGCCCTCGGCCGCCACGAAATGGTTGTTGGCGCGGGCGAAGAGCGCGACCTGCCCGTTGCCCAGGTCGACGATGTCGAATGTCTCCCATGTGCTGGCGGCGGGGCGGCTGGCGATCAGTGGCTTGGTGCCCCAGCTTTCGGCCGAGACGAACTTGCCGTTCGCGTGTGCCTTGAACGTGCGGCCCGCGTCCGTGAGCTTGACCTGGTGAAACTTCTCCTTGATGCCGATCGTGGAGGCGTGCGCGGCCAGGAACGGTGATGCCTCGGAGAGGATGCTGACGTATCGGCCGCCGATCACCGACCGGAGGCTGATGCTGCCGTCGGCGTTGCGCACGATGGTGAAGCGCTCCCCGTCGCCGACGGTGATGCGCGTCATCCGGAGCCGATCGCTGGGGCCGTCCGTGACATACCTGCGGGTAGCCCGAGAGAAGAGCGCCACCCTTCCGGCGCCGGCGTCCACGACGTCGAACTGTGCCGCCTCGGTCACCCCGGGGTTCTCCGGGACGATGTCCACGTTTCCGGGGCGGACGGTGGCGTACCGGAGATTGAAGAGGAAGAGCAGTCCCCACGTGCCGGTCGGCCGGAGGACACTGACCTGCCCGGTGGCCCCACTGGTGCGGCCGTCGGTGCCGGTGACAGTGGTTTGGACAGTGAAGTCACCCCAGGTCGAGTACCGGTGCGAGGCGATCGGCGAGGACTGGGTGACGACCGTCCCGTCGCCGAAGTTGAACGTGTACGAGGCGATGGGGACGGTGCCTGGCGTGGAGGCGGTGGCGTCGACGGTGACCGTGCTGTTGCCGGCGTCCAGCGCGAGGGTCGCACTGGCCAGCGGGTTCCGGATGGTCTCTGACCAGCCCCGGTCGGCGTACGTCACCGGGCCGGCGCCCGTGTTGGCCACTCCCGGGTCGTCGATCCGGTCCTTGCCGGCCTGGTCGGTGGGCGGGTAGCCGGGGGCGGCGGAGTTCGCTGAGTCGATGAGGTCGTTGGTGGCCATGGTCTGCCGGTCGTGCCGCCCCTGCCCCGAGGTGGTACGGAATGTGGCCAGCCCCATCCGGGTCCCGGCCCACACATATGCCTCATCCGGCACTTGGTGGCTCGTGTTGTTGTAGTCGACCACCGTGCCCTGCACGGCAGCGTCGTACACACCGATCTCCGGGCCGCCCATCTGGCCGGATACGCAGGAGTTCTGGTTGGGGAAGCCTGGCCTGAAACCGTTGCCGAACAGCGCGTTGTTCTGCACGGAGACACCGGTGGAGGCGCCGTCGACCCGGATGCCGTCCCGGCAGCGGTCCCGGACGGTGTTGTTGGTGATCGCGGTACGCGTGGCGCCGCGGTTGTGGATGCCGTAACCGCCGGCGGCCGAGATGTGGTTGTTGACCACGAGCGTGTCGGTCGCGCCGGGCTCGATCGCCACGCCCGCGCCTCCGAAGCCCTTGACGATACTGCCGCTGAGCTTGTTGCCCGCCCCATCGATCCGGATCGCGACGGACCCGTCGACAGGCTGCGGGCTGTCGAAGGTGAGACCGGTGACGGTGACCCCACTCGTGGCGGCGTCCATGGTCATGCTGGCGGAAGCCGATGTGCTGGTGACGAC
This sequence comes from Phytohabitans kaempferiae, assembly GCF_042433955.1. Taxonomy (NCBI): domain Bacteria; kingdom Bacillati; phylum Actinomycetota; class Actinomycetes; order Micromonosporales; family Micromonosporaceae; genus Phytohabitans; species Phytohabitans kaempferiae. The sequence continues at coordinate 403,151 of NZ_JBHLUH010000004.1, forward strand.
GAAGCCCTTCAGCGACGACGCGGTGACCCCGGCGAGGCGGATGGCCGGCGCGGTCGCGTTCTGGGCCATGGCGAGGCCGCCACCCTCGACGGTGATGGCGGAGGAGTTTCGGATGTCGAGGGCCGGCACATCGACGGCATTGATCAGCCGGATGCCCTGGAGCACGATGTCGTGCTGGCCGTCGATCACGAAGCCGACGTTCGGCCCGCTGATCGAGACGCTGGAGGTCGCCGTGCCACGGAACGTGATCGGCTGGTCCGGTGTCCCGGATCTGGTGACGGTGACCCGCTCCCGGTAGATGCCGTGGCTCATTTCCACGGTCTGTCCGGCCGTGACCACCGCCGCCGCGGCGCCGATGGTGCAGAACGGCTGCTCCGGCGTGCCCGCGCCACTGTCCGAACAGGTCGCGGACATCTGACGGACGTAAAGCACGGTCGCGGCTGCCTGCACCGGAGCCGCCACACCTACCAACGTGCCGCTGGTCAACGCCATCACGACAACGCTCGCCCGGAACGATCTGCGCATGCTGCCCTCGTCGGATCAAGAAAGGGGGAACCGGATCAAACCACGGGGATCTCCTCGCACACAACCGGCCTAACGGCGACTGACACCGACCTACGAGGACGCCTGGGCCCACGACGACGCGCAAGGGCTTTGGGGGTTTGCAGTACGCTCGCCTCGTTGATCGTCCTGCTCCTTGGCGAGGGGATGTCCGTGACCGATCCCATCACCACCAGCATCGCCACTGCCTTGGCGACGGCCGCGACGACGGCTTTGACCGATGGCAGCCGCACGCTGATCGCCAAGCTGACCGGATTTCTGGTCGAACGGTTTCGGCGCGACCCATCGGACCGTGAAGCGTTGGAAGCGGCCAGAGACAATCCGGAGGACCGGGCCGCCATCCAACGCCTCGCCGAGCTGCTTGACCGGCGTATGCGTGAAGACCCGGTGTTCGCGCAGCGGCTCCGGGCGCTCTGGTTTGACGTCACCGCCGCGGAGGGTGGCAGCCGCGACGATGTCTCCAACACGGTCAGTGGACAGGTCCACGGCTCCGTCGTCCAGGCTCGTGACGTGAGCGGTGGGATCACGTTTCACGATCCCGGCCGTTCAGATTCCACTGACTGAGGACACACGCCGTCGGAGGCCCAAGCGACGACCGGCGACACCGGACGCCGCCTGAGCCTCGGCTCGACCGACCCGCCTGAAATTGGTCCTAACCGAGCCTGGGCTTTGTGTCGCCGTTGGTGCCGCTACCACCGGCGCCGCTGGTGCTGCCCTGGGTGCTGCCGGTGCCACGTCGCCCAACGCTCTTCGGGACGACTTCCGGAATAGTGCGCATTGTCCACCTCACCTGCTGTTTGTGGAACAACCCCCATCGGACGCGGGAGCTTGATTCTACGGCTCGCCCGCACGATTCACATTGGACCGAAACCGTCAGATCATGGCAGTACTGGGCCCGGGCCGAGGCCCGCGAACACGTGACGAAGGCGGCGCCGGTGGGTGAGTCGGGAGACGGGACGCGCTCGGAGGTCTCGGGCAGCGCACACGATGTCGTCCAGGCACGGGACATCAGTGGTGGTGTCCACTTCCACGGCCCGGCCGCCAAGCCTGTACCGGTGCCTCGGCAACTGCCGGCGGACGTACGTGGCTTCGTCAACCGGGTGAGCGAGTTGGCGCGACTCGACGCGATGCTGGTGCCGGCGAGCGGAGCGCCCGAGACGTCGGTGTGCGTGATCGCGGGTACGGCCGGCGTGGGCAAGACCGCGCTCGCCCTGCGCTGGGCCCACCGCCACCGCGCCGACTTCCCGGACGGGCAGTTGTACGTCAACCTGCGCGGCTACGACCCGGGTGAACCGGTGACCGCCATGTCGGCGCTGGAACGGTCTCTCACGACGCTGGGCCAGACGCCGAGTACGGTGCCGGGCGACCTGGAGACGCGCAGCGCGCTGTACCGCTCGCTGCTCGCCGACCGGCGGATGCTGATCCTGCTGGACAACGCCGCCACCGTGGGGCAGGTGCGTCCGCTGCTGCCCGGGGCCGCCGGCTGCGTGGTGGTGGTGACGTCCCGCAGCCGCCTCTCCGGGCTGCTGATCCGCGACGGCGCACACCGGGTCACCGTGGGCGTGTTCGACGAGGCCGAGGCTGTCGAGCTGCTGCGCGTGGCCACCGCCGGATACCGGATCGACGACCAGGAGGCCGACGTCGCCGAACTCGCCCGGTTGTGCGTCCGGCTCCCGTTGGCCCTGCGGATCGCGGCCGAGCGCGCGGCGGCCCGGCCCCACATGCCACTGGCCGCGCTGATCCGCGACCTGCGCGACGAGTCGTCCCTGTGGACCGCCCTCTCCTCTGAGGACGAGGAGGAGGCGGACGCGGTGCGCACCGTGTTCGCGTGGTCGTACCGGGCGTTGTCGGCCTCCGCCGCGCGCCTCTTCCGGCTGCTCGGCATCCATCCGGGGCCCAGTTTCGGGCTACCGGCCGCCGCCGCGCTGGCCACCGTGTCGCCGGTGGAGGCCCGCCGCCTGCTCGACGTCCTGGTCGGAGCGCATCTGCTCGAACAGAGCGCCCACGAGCGGTACCAGTTTCACGACCTGCTGCGCGCCTACGCCTCAGGCGAGGCGTCGGGAAGTGACAGTCCCACCGACACGCGGGCCGCCCTGGAGCGGCTGTGCGACTGGTACCTCCGCACGCTCTCGGCCGCCGTCGACGCCCTCGACGCGCAGCGTGACCCCGGGCTCGTCGTCCTCGAAAACAGCGCCGTCACGCCGCTGCGCTTCGCCGATCCCGATGCCGCGCTCGAATGGATCGACACGGAGACCGACAACCTGTTGGCGATCGCCGAAACCGCGGCCGGCGCGGGCCTGGACGAGATGGCGTGGAAGCTCGCCGCTCTGTTGCGCAACCCGTACGGCGACCGGCATCCGCCCATGTCCTGGCTACCGCTCGGCGAGCGGGCACTGGCCGCGGCCCGGCGCAGCGATGACCACATTGGACAGATCATCCTCTCGGTGGGCCTGGGCATCACGCACCGCCTGGCCCGCGACACCGACCGCGCGATCGAGTACCACGAGGCGGCGCTGGCCGTCGACACCGACCACAGCGGCCTGGAGCTGCTGCGCGAGAACACGTACGGCCACGCGCTCGTGGACGCCCGCCGGTTCGGCGAGGCCCTTGAGGTCTACCAGCGGCTTCTCGCCCGGGTACAGGACGCCGGTGACCAGCACTGGGAGGTTGGCGTCCTGGGCAACATGGCGCTGATCCTGTTCCACGCCGGTCGGTTACCCGAGGCTCAGGCCCGGATCGACGACGCATTCGCCGCGATGCCTGGCGACTACTCCCAGCTCGTAAGGGCGGAGTGGCTGTACACCAGCGCGATGATCGCTCGGGAGTCCGGACGCGCCGCCGAGGCACAGCCCGCCATCGACGAGGCCCTGTCGATCAGCCGCGAGCAAAAGAACCTGATCATGGAGGCGATGCTCGAGATCGAGCTGGCGAACGTCCAGCTCGCGCTCGACCGCCCGTACGAGGCGCTGGCCACGCTCCAGCACGCGGCGTCGATCCACCGTCGGCTCGGCGACCGCAGCCGCGAGGCGCTCGCCCTGAACGCCACGGGCGAGGCATACCAGGCGGTCGGCCGTACCCGGGAAGCCGCCGACTTCCACCGCGGCGCCGCCATGGTCCACCGGGAACTCGGCGACGGCTGGCGCCTCGCGCTCGCGCTGGCCGACCTCGCCACCGTGCTGCACGCCCTCGGCGACAGCACCGAGGCCGCGAGCTTCGCCACCGAGGCGCTCGACCTCACCCGGCGGTACGGCGACCCCCGCGCCGAGGCGCTGCGTCGACGGCTGACCCCCTTGCTGACAAGTAGCCGTAACTGACGAGGTACCCGTAATTTCGGACGGCACACGCACAGGCGATCAGGCGGCGCGGGACCGTTTGTGGCGGCCACCGACGGGTACGCGGAACGGTATGGCGGTAACCAAGGCGCAGACCAGGCCCAGCCTGGATCAGATGGTGGAGCTGGGCCAGCAGTTGCGGGTGGACGCCGTGCGGTGTTCCGCGGCCGCGGGCTCGGGGCACCCGACGTCGTCGATGTCGGCGGCGGACCTGATGGCGGTGCTGCTGGCCCGTTACCTGCGATACGACGTGACCGATCCGGACGACCCGTACAACGACCATCTCGTGTTCTCCAAGGGGCACGCGTCGCCGTTGCTGTACGCGATGCTGCGGGCGGCCGGCGCGATCAGCACCGAGGAGCTGATGACCTACCGGCGGCTGGGCAGCCGGCTGGAGGGACACCCCACACCGCGGCTGCCGTGGGTCGACGTGGCCACCGGCTCGCTGGGTCAGGGGCTCCCGCTCAGCGTTGGTATGGCGTTGACCGGAGCCCAGCTGGACCGGCTGCCGTACCGGACCTGGGTACTGTGCGGCGACAGTGAGCTGGCCGAGGGCTCGATGTGGGAGGCGTTCGAACACGCCGGCGTGGCCGGACTGGACCACCTGACCGCGATCGTGGACGTGAACCGGCTGGGCCAGCGCGGCCCGACCCGGCACCAGTGGGACCTGGACGCGTACGCGCGGCGCATGGCGGCGTTCGGCTGGCGGGTCATCGAGGTGGACGGGCATGACATCGCGGACATCGACCGCGCCTTCGCCCAGGCCGTGTCCACCAGCGGCCGCCCGCAGGTGATCCTCGCGCGGACCCGCAAGGGTCAAGGCGTCGCGGGGGTCGAGGACCAGGAGGGCTTGCACGGCAAGCCGCTGTCCGACCCGGACGAGGCGGTGCGGCAGCTCGGCGGCGTGCGCGACATGACGGTACCGGTACAGACGCCGGACCGCGCGGGCACGCCGCACCGGTTCCCGTCCGGCCCGCTGACGCTGCCCACGTACCAGGTCGGCGAGAAGGAGGCCACGCGGACCGCGTTCGGCAGGGCCCTCGCCGCGCTCGGCGACGCGCGCGGCGACGTTGTCGTGCTGGACGGCGAGGTGGCCGACTCGACCCGCACCGAATTCTTCGCCGGCACTCATCCCGACCGCTTCTTCGAGTGCTACATCGCCGAGCAGCAGATGGTCGCCGCCGCGGTCGGCATGCAGGCGCGCGGCTGGGCACCGTTCGCGGCCACGTTCGCCGCGTTCTGGACCAGAGCCTTCGACTTCGTACGGATGGCCGCGATCAGCCGGGCGAACCTGCGGCTTTGCGGCTCGCACGCCGGCGTCTCCATCGGGCAGGACGGGCCGTCGCAGATGGGCCTGGAGGACCTGGCGGTGTTCCGGGCAGTGCACGGGAGCACCGTGCTCTACCCGTGTGACGCCAACCAGACCGCCGCGCTTGTCGCGGCCATGGCCGACCAGGCCGGGATCAGCTACCTGCGCACCACGCGCGGCGGCACGCCGGTCATCTACCCGCCCGGCGAACGGTTTCCGATCGGCGGCAGCCGCACCCTGCGCCACTCGACCGGCGACCGCGTGACGATCCTCGCCGCCGGCGTCACCGTGCACCAGGCCATCGCCGCGGCCGACCGGCTCGCGGCCGACGGCATCCCGGCCCGGGTTATCGACGCCTACTCGGTCAAGCCCATCGACGCGGACGCCGTCCGTACGGCGGCACGGGAGACCGGCCATCTCGTGACGGTCGAGGACCACTGGCCCGAAGGCGGGCTCGGCGACGCCGTCCTGGACGTGTTCGCCGACGGTGGCGAGCCGTCACCACGGGTACGCAAGCTCGCCGTACGGGAGATGCCCGCGTCGGCCACGCCGGACGAGCAGCTTCGCGCCGCCGGCATCGACGCCGACGCCATCGCCGACGCCGCCCGGGCGCTGATCGGCGGCACCGGCCCGGCCTGACGCGAACGGCCGTGTGCGACCGGCAGCAGGCCGGTCGCACACGGTTCACGCTGGGAATGTCCTAATAAGGCAGACTTTTTGCCTCGGCGTACGCCCTCCCGTTACCTACCCATGAACAGGTCGGTCCGGCGCTGGAGCGAGGCGGTCGAGCCGGTACACGTAGTGCGACGGGTCGTCGGCGGGGTTGTCCGGCTCTATCGGGCCCGCACCGATCCTGGTGAAGCCCGCCTTCTCCAGCGCCCGCCACGAGGCGACGTTGCCGGCGACCACGGAAACGACGATCGCCGGCGATCCGCAGCCCGTTGGTACGCGGAAAGGTGCCCCACCCCGGAGTCGGGGTGGGGCACCTCGGATCTGTGTGTCGCTATCGGGCTAGGAGTACGGGTTGCTGACCCGCTGCGGGATGTCGATGCCGTCCTGGTGGCCCAGGATGTCGAAGGTGTCGTAGACGACCCGTCCGCTCAGTTTGAGCTTCACGACCATCCGGACCTTCTGGCAGTTCGGCGGCGTGTACGGATACGTCTCACCGGGGATCAACTCGTCGAGCAACTGAAGCTCGTTGCCCCACATGTCGACGTGGTAGACGCGCATCGGCTCCATGCTGACGTTGGTGAGGTTGAGCCGCTTGACCAGCCGGATCGGCGTGTCGCGCTCCACCTTCACCTGCCGCGTGGTGGTCTGACCGGCGGTGTTGGTCGCGGTCAGCACGTAGGTGACGTTGCCGTCGTTGCTTCCGCCGCTGATCTGCTGGTCCCACTGCCCCGGCGTGGACCGGGGAGCGTTGTAGATCTGCGCACCGTCACGGGTGACCGTGATGCGGGTTGCGCCGGAGACGCTCCAGGTCAGCTGGATGTTGACCGGCTGGCACGCCTGCGGGCGGGTGGGATTGGCGCTGAACGTGTCGATGCGCGGCGCCCCGGTCGTCCACGCCTCCACCTTGCCGGCCTGGTCGTCGGGGAGGTCGGCGGCGGTGTTCTGGAACGGCTTGACCAGGATGGTGTACCCCGTGACCGCGCTGAGCCCGGTGATCGTCTCCTGGCGTTTGCCGGTGCCGGCCATCGCGGGCAGTGTGACCGTCCGGCTGGTGCCGCCACCGGTGACCTTGATCGAGTAGCCGTCCTCGGTGCCGGAGTTGTCGTTCCAGGTGATGGTCAGCGACGTGTCGCCGATCTCCGCGACCTGGACTCCCGTCGGTGCCTGCGGTGCTGGCAGCAGCGAGTTGCCGCAGACCTGCGCCGATGCCTCGCTCGGACGCGTGTTGGTGGTGATCACGCGGTAGCAGTAACGCGTCCCGGCCTGCACGTCGGTGTCGTTGTAGACGTCCACCTTCCCGTTGACCCGATACACCTCCTGCCACGGACCGTCCGCCACGCTGCGCTCGACCCGCACGCCCTCGACGCTCTCGTGGTTGGTCCAGCGCACCTGGTTGCGGAGCCAGAAAAGCGTGTCGTTCTTCACCAGCGGCCGGATGACCGGCGGCGCGACGTTGCCGGGCATGTTGTAGCCGCGACAGTCGATCTCGGTCCATGGGTCGACACCGAAGCCGACGTTGCGAGCCCAGACGCACACGCCGTGGCTGCCCTCCTCGGTGGCAGCCGGAATGCCGCCCAGGTCGAATCCCCAACCGTCGCCGGTCCGGCTGACGTCCGCCAGACCCTCGTGCACGACCGCGCCGTCGACGTTGACCCGTACGGCCAGCTTGGCCGCCTTGTCATCGGGATCGGCGACCCAGCCGCCGACCCGCAGTGTCGCGCCGTCGCGGGTGAGCGTGTCGAAGCTGCCGTACGGCTGGTGCCGCACCCAGTAGCCACGGCACAGGAGGTCGATGTTCACACCTTGGCCGACGTTCAGCATGCGGAGGCAGACGGTGTGCAGGTCGTCCCGTCCCCCATCCGGCAGCAGGGCGTCGAAGCCGTGCAGGTCGCCGTATCCGGGATTGGCCTGCCCGATGTCGGGCCGCGACTGGTTGGCGGTGATCGTACCCAGCAGGTTGCCGCTGCCGTCCCGTGCCTCGAGGACGACCGGACCGGCGGTGTCCGGGTCGACCGCCCAGCCTCGGACCCGGACCTTGTCTCCCTCGGCGCCGATCGATTCCAGCATCCCCATCGGCGAGAAGTAGATCGTCACGTCCTTGCAGCCGATGCCGGCGTTGCTGCCATGACCGATGTTGTGGGCGGTCGCGCAGACCCGCGAGCCGGCGCGCGCCGGAACCACTCCCGAGTAGCGACCCCCGTGTGCCACGAGGGAGCCGACCGACACATTGTCGATCTTGATTTCCACGGTGACCGGGCTTGTCGAGTCCGGATCCTGCGCCTCGCCGCTGACCTGGACACCGGTCGGTACACGATGGACCGACGCGAGCGTGCCGGTCGGGTTGTGCGAACGAGGCGGATCGGGGTCGGGGTCGCTGCACGCCGGTGGCGTCGGGATCCGGTCGCAGAAGGGCTGGGCGGCCGCCGGGGACAGCCCCGTCGTGGCCGTCATCGCCATCGCCAGCGCCGACAGTACGAACACCGTCAGCGCCCGCCTACGGGCCCTCACGGCGTCGTCCGAACGCTCAGCCCGGCAACCGGCGCGGCCTCGTGTGCCGGGTTCACCGGCGTCACGGTGACCCAGTACCAGGTGTTCGGCTCGAGGGAGCCGATCCGGTGGACCATCTCACCCGTGCCGGCCCGGGCCGGCAGCTCCACGCGCTTGGCCTCGGACGGGCTGGCGCCGCTGCGGTTCCAGGTGAGCACGTAGCCGGTCTCGGTGGTCGCGTTGTCGTTCCACTTCACGGTCGCGCTGCTCGCGTCGCCGGCGCTCTGCGTCAGCCCGCTGGCGGCGGGCAGCGGCAGCAGGAGCGTCTTGTGGCAGGTCTCGGCCGAGGCGCTGCTCGGGCGGTCGTTGCTCGCGGTGACCCGGTAGCAGTAGTCGTGACCCGGCCGGAGGCCGCTGTCCACGAACCAGCTGTAGTCCCACTCGCCGAGCATCCGCCACGGGCCGCCGTCCGCCGAACGCTCGATCCGGAAGCCCTGCGCGACCGGGTCGTCCGCCCAGTCGATCCGGATCGACGTGGAAGCGACGGTGGCCGGGTCGAAGCGCGGCGTGGCGACGGCCGCCTTGACGCTGTAGGTGTGGCAGCCGATCTGCGTGGCCGGGTCGACGCCGGCGAGGATGTTGCGCGCCTTGACGCAGACCGTGTGGTTACCGGCGGACATGTTCGCCGGCAGCGTCGTCTCGAAGCCGTGGTACGGGCCGTATCCGGGCCAGTCGTTGGCGACGTCCTCGCGGACCTTGCCGGCCCGCTCGGTGCCCCGCAAGACGCCGTCGATGTAGTAGTCGACGTCGATCTGCGCCGTCGGCCCGTCCGGGTCGGCCGCCCAGCCGCGCAGGGCGAGCTGCTCGCCGTCGCGGACCAGCGACTCGAAGACGCCGAAGGGCTGGTGCTTGACCGTGTACGACTTGCAGCCGAGGCCGGTGTTCGTACCGGCGCCCAGGTTGACCATCGTGAGGCAGATCTGGTGGCTGCCGTCCGCGGGCTTCTCCGGCAACTGCGCGTCGAAGCCGTGGTAGTCGCCGTAGCCCGCGTTGGCCTGGCCGATGTCGGGCCGGTTGACGTTGGCCGGGATGGTCGCCAGAAGGGCGCCCGCGTTGTCCCGTGCCTCGACCGAGAGCGCGGCGGTCGAGTCGGGGTCGATCGCCCAGCCCTTGACCCGCACCCGGCCGCTGTCGTGCCAGAGGGCTTCCCACGCCCCGAACGGGTCCACTCGGATCGTGGTGTTGACGCAGCCGAGCGTGGTGTCCCCGCCGCCGCCGATGTCGCGGGCGATCGCGCAGACCCGGCTGCCGGCCCGCGCCGGCACGACCCCGGAGTAGCGCTTGCCGGTCTGGTTGGCCACCAGCGTGCCGACGCGAGCGCCGTCGATGGTGATGTCGACGCTCACCGGGCTCGACGGCGCGTCGTCGTCGGACGCCGTGCCGGCGACGGACACGCCGGCGGGCACTCGCTGCACCTGGGTGAGTGTGCCGGTCGGCGGATACACCTCCGGCTGCTCGCCGCAGATAGGCGGTGGCACCGGTACATCGCAGTTGGGCTTGGCGTGCGCTGGCGCCGCACTGACGGCACCCCCGACCATAGCCCCCAAACCGGCGCAAAGCAGCACGGATCTCAGACGGTGTCGCACGTGGACAGTCCCTTTCCTCGACTCTGGTGTGACCAAGAGGCTAGGAACGCCCGTTCTGGTACGTCGTCAGCACCGAGGCCCCCGTACGTCCACCCGCGCGATGATCATGTGTCCGCCATGCGACGGACCCAAGCCCCACCTGTCGGCGCGCCGGCCGTTCCCCACCGGCCTCAGCAAATCGCCACCGAGTCCCGGCACGCCCTGGCACCGGTCCCACCGCACCGGGAAGTTTGTCCCGCGCGTACCTGGGTCCACGGATGGCGGCGCAACAGTCAGGATGCCTGCGATACAGGGCAAAGCGGCGCCGGAACTCGTCCGGCGCCGCTCGGGTTCGCTTCAGGTCAGCGGTCGAGGTACCGCGCCAGATCGGCCTCGTTGCTCGGGTCCGGGCGGTCGATCGTCGCCGTCACCTTGCCGTCGAGCGTGACCAGGTGAAGCTTGTCCGCCGTCTGCACGACCAGGCTGTTGTCGGACCGGAAGAAGATCTCGGTGATCCCCTTCAGCTTGGCGGGGAGCGCGATCCGGTGGCCGCTGGTCGTGTCCAGGACGATCGCGGCGCTGAGTACCCGCGTGGGATCGGTGTTGCCCTGCGCGGTGGCGACGTACCGGCCGTCGTTTGAGATGGCCTGCACCGCGAACGGGCACGCGACCTTGCCGCACTCCGCCTGGCGGCTGATGTCGATCCGCCGTACGACGGTGCCGCTCGCTCGGGCGACCACAATCGTGCGGCTCCCCTCGGCGTACGCCTTGAAGGTGCCGATCGCGGACCAGGCCAGGTACTCCGGGAACCGGTCGATGTCGAGCTCGCTGAACGTGCCACTGGTGGCGTCGACGTAGCCGAACGACTGGCCGCCGGTCGCGGTGTCGCCCTCCATGGCGGTGATGCCGACCAGCAGGCGGTTGGAGTCGGGCATCCAGGCCGGCTCGTTTCCGCCGCCCCAGGAGACGTTCTCCGCCACGACCTTCCGGGCGCCTCCCGGGCGGACGATCACCAGGTCACCAGGGAACTCGGTGATGTCACGCTTCGGATGTAGCAACGCGACCTTGGTCCCGTCGGGCGAGACGGAGGCGACACGGTCGCCCGGCATGCGGGCGCCGAAGCTGGTGGTCCTGGTGACGCCGTCGGTCACCGTGACGACCTCGATCTCGGCGCCGACCCGCAGATACACGAGGCGGCCGGGAACGTGGTCGGGCGCGGTGCCGGCCCGCGGCGTGCCCTCGGTGGCTGGCGCCGACGATGCCGGCGGAGTGGGCACAGTGGACGTCGACAGGGTGGGCGGCACGGCCACCGTCGCCGACTCGCCGGGCTGCGGCACGCTGTTCGACTGCGGCAGCATCTGGATCCCGCCGACCGCGGCCGCACCTGCCAGGGCCAGGGCCGCCACCGAGGTGACCGCGGCGCGGCGGTAGCCGAGGCGGCGGGCGCTGGTGTCCACCCGCTGGCGCAGCGCGGTGTAGTCGGTGTCGGTCATCTCGTCCGCCAGGGTGGCGAGTCGCTGGTTCAGGTCGTTCATCGGGTCACCCCTTCGGACAGGTCGATCTCGGGCATCAGTTCGCGGAGCCTGCTGAGGGCACGGGCGGTGTGGCTCTTGACCGTGCCCACACGGCAGTTGAGGATCTCGGCGGTCTCCGCCTCGCTGTGGTCCTCGAAGTACCGCAGAACGACCACCGCCCGCTGGCGGGCCGGCAGGGCCTGGAGCGCCCGGCGCAGCGCCAGCCGCTCGACCGCGTTGTGGGCGTGATCGGAGTGGTCGCGGTGCTCCGGCAGCTCGCCCGGCATGGTCTCGACCACCTTGCGCCGGCGCCACATGCTCACCTGGAGGTGGTACATGACGCGGCGGGCGTACGCCTCGGGGTTGCCGTCGGAGAGCCGCTGCCAGGCCCGGAACGTACGGGCCAGTGCGTCCTGGACCAGATCCTCGGCCAGGTGCTTGTCACCGGTCAGCAGGTACGCCGTGCGCAGCAGCGCCGGCGCACGCCCGCGGAAGAAGGCGTCGAAGTCGTTGGTCATCTGCTCCACCACAGGCGATCGGGCGGTGATGCCTGCCGGGGCGGCCCCGGTCATGGCTTGGGTCATGGAACAACTCCGTCGGAAGGAAACTTACGGCGATGGCCTGCGCGCGGCGATGGACACACGTATAAACGTCACCGTGTTCCATGCCGGGTTACCGCCGTAGCCCCCATTTCCGGTCGCGAAGTCGACCCGAGCACATGACAACCTCGACGGGCCTGGACGCGTTCAAGCGCTTAGGCCCGCCGGGTCGATCGAAGCCGCTACGGGCGAGCGCCGGCCGCGCCGAAGGCACGACCGATCTCCTCCGCGGCGTCCAGCAGTGGGGCGGCGAACTCGGCCGCCCGGTCGAGGCTGAGGTCGTACTCCAGTCCGGAGATGCTGATACCCGCCACCGGGACGCCGCCGTCGTCCAGGACCGCGGCGGCGATGCAGCGCGTGTGCTGCTCGTTTTCGCCGTCGTCCCAGGCCCAGCCGCGCGCCCGGATCTGCGCGAGGTGAGCCATCAGCCCCGCCGGGTCGGTGATTGTGGCCGGGGTCATGGCGGGCAGCCCGGTGCGGGCGGCGATCGCGGTGACCTCGGGCTCCGGCAGGCACGCCAGGATGGCCTTGCCCATCCCGGTGGAGTGCAGGTGTACGGCCTGGCCGATGTACGAGCGCATCTGGTACGCCCGCTGGCCGTCCAGCTTCTCGGTGTAGAGCACCTGGTCGCCTTGCCGTACTCCGAGGTGGATGGTGTAGCCGGTGATTTCGTTGAGCCGCTGTATCGCGTGCCGCACCAGCTCGGCGTGGCCGCCCTTGTTGATCAGCCGTCCGGCGAGGCCGAGCAGCCTGGTGTGTGGCGCGTAGCCGCGGTCGTGGTCCTGCCGGACCCAGCCGGCGGCGACCAGCTCGTTGAGGATCCGGTGTGCGGTGCTCAGCGGCAGGCCGGTGGCCCGGCAGATGTCCGAGAGCCGCCGCTCGGTGGTCACGGCGTCGAGGACGAGCAACACCTTCTCGACGGCGGAGGGCGGTTCGGCGGTCACGGGTATCAGCGTCCCATCCAACCACCGTCGACGACGAGCACGTGTCCGTGTACGTAGCGGGAGTCGGGACCGGCCAGGAACACCACCGGCCCGGCGATGTCGTCGGGCGTACCCCACCGGCCGGCTGGGATGCGTTCGCGGATGGCCCGTTCGCGGTCGGGATCGCGGCGCAGCGGCTCGGTGTTGTCGGTGACGACGTAGCCCGGCGCGACCGCGTTGACGTTCACGCCGCGGCCGGCCCACTCGTTGGCCAGTGCCTTGGTCAGGCCGACGACCGCGTGCTTGCTGGCCGCGTACGCCGGCACGGTGACGCCGCCCTGAAACGACAGGAGCGAGGCGATCGTGATGATTCGCCCGTCGCCGTTGGCCAGCATGTGGCGGCCCACCGCGGCGCTCATCGCGAAGACGGCGTCGAGGTTGAGGGTGAGTACGCGTCGCCAGTCCGGCATCGAGGTCTCCTCGGCCGGCCCGCGGTGGATCATCCCGGCGTTGTTGACCAGGATGTCGATCCGGCGCCGCGCGAGCAGCGCATCCAGTTCGCCGGCGGCCCGGTCGGCGTCGAGCAGATCGCAGACGACCGACTCGGCGGAGCGGCCGAGGGCGCGCACCTCGTCGGGCACGTCGCCGGCCTCGGCCCGGTCCCAGCAGACCAGGTCGGCGCCGGCGGCGGCCAGCGCCAGCGCGCTCGCCCGGCCGATGCCGGTGCGGGCGCCGGTGACCAGCGCGGTACGCCCGGCCAGCGGCAGGCCGCCGCTCACCGCAGGTCCCGGGTCGGGACGACCTCGACGTCCGAGTAGTCGACGTTCTCGCCGGCCATGGCCCAGACGAACGAGTACGCCCTGGTGCCGGCACCGCTGTGCACCGACCACGGCGGCGACACGACGGCCTGGCGGTCCGCCATGATCAGGCTGCGCGTGTTGTCCGGCTCGCCGCAGAGGTGCACGACGCGGTCGTCCTCGCCGAGCCCGAAGTACAGGTAGATCTCGGTACGCCGGTCGTGCACGTGGCACGGCATGGTGTTCCACACGCTGCCCTCGGCCAGTGTGGTGATGCCGACGACGAGCTGGTTGGAGGCGACCCCGCCGGCGTGCACGTACTTGCGGATCGTGCGCACATTGGACTCCGCCTGCGTACCCAGGTGCAGGGCCTCCACCTCGTCGCGGCGGGCCAGCCGCGTGGGGTCGGGCCGGTGCGCGGGCGCGGAGACCAGGTAGTACGCCGCCGTGCCGGCCAGCCGTACGTCCCTGCTGCCCATCCCGACGTAGAGCACGTCGCCCGCGACCAGCTCGTACCCGGTGTCGTCGACGGTGACGGTGCCGGAACCGTCCAGGCAGATCACCGCCAGTTCGCGGCGCTCGCAGAAGTAGCCGGCGCGCAGCGGGTCCGGCGTGGGCAGGGTCAGCGAACCGCCCGCCGGGACCGCACCACCGATCACCAACCGGTCGTGGTGGGTCATGGACAGCCGGATCTCGCCCGGCGTGAACAGGTCGGGCACCACGAACCGCTCGCGCAGTGCGGCGGTGGTGAGGCCGGCCATCTCCGCCGGATGGGTCGCGTGTTGAACGTACATGAGATTCCTTCCGTACGACAGAAACTCTTTCCTTCTGACGGAAGATGCCTGATACTGGGGTCAAAGCGCAAGGCCAGTACGCAGAGTTATCGGAGAGTTGATCCAATGCACCTGGCGGGTAGGGAGGTCGGCGGGATCGGCCTGGGCTTGCTTCCGCTGGCCGCCGAGGGCCGACCTGACTACGACGACGCGGTGGCCACGGTCCGTCACGCCGTCGAGGTTGGCGTGCCGTTCCTGGACACTGCGGACTGCTACGGCCTGACCAGCCACGACCACGGCTACGGCGAGCGGCTCGCGGCAGCCGCGCTGGCCACGTTCGGCCCTGGCTGGCCGGACCGGGTCCTGATCGCGACGAAGGGCGGGCTGCTGCGCGGCGAGACCGGCGGCTGGATCAACGACGCGCGCCCCGAGCACCTCTTCCGAGCCTGCGACGCCAGCCTCCAGCGGCTCGGCCTGGAGTCGATTCCGCTCTACCAGCTCCACCGTCCGGATCCGGCGGTGCCGATCGAGGAGTCGGTCGGCGCCCTGGGCGAGCTGCGGCGGCAGGGCAAGATCCAGCACATCGGGGTCAGCAACTTCAGCGTCGACATGATCGAGCGGGTCCGCCCGATCGCACCGATCAGCAGCGTGCAAAACCGGCTCTCCCTCTTCGACCGGGAGGAGCTGGCCACGGTGGCGCACTGCCAGCGGCTCGGCATCGCGTTCCTCGCCTGGGGCCCGCTGGGCGGCCGGCGGCGGGCGCCCCGGCTCGCCGCCGCCCTGCCGGCGCTGGCCCCGGTCGCCGCCCGGCATGGCGCCACCCCGCACGAGATCGCGCTCGCCTGGCTGCTCGCCCAGGGGCCAAACGTCGTGGCGATCCCGGGCTGCACCACACCGTCCATGGTGGACAGCGCGCGCAGCGCCGCCACCGTGCGCCTCTCCGGCGCCGACCTCGCCGAGGTCACCGCCGCCGTCGCGGCCGAGGAGCCGGCATGACCCGCCCTCGCGACGACAACACCGAAACGACCAGCCGTCGCGGGCGGCGGGCCGACCTGGCCCGCCCTCTCCACTGGACCGCCGAAACGACCAGCATGAGCCCCGCCGCCCCGGTGGGGTCGAGAAAGGAAGATCCGTCATGACGCACCGCAGCCCGCTGCCGATCGCCGTGGTCGGCGCCGGCATCTTCGGCCAGCGGCACGCCCGCGTGCTGTCCGAGAACCCCCAGGCGGACCTACGGCTCATCGTCGACCCCAATGTGGAGCAGGGCCGCGCGGTCGCCGACCGGTTCGGCTGCGGCCACGTGGCCACGACCGAGGAGGCGCTCGCCCAGGGCGGCGTCGAGGCGTTCACCGTCGCGGTGCCGGATCGGCTGCACCTGGAGGCCGCCGAGCCGCTGCTGGCCGCGGGCAAGGCGGTCCTGGTGGAGAAGCCGATGGCGCACAGCCTGGAGGCGGCCCAGCGGATGCGCGAGGTAGCCGAGAAGTCCGGCGCGCGCCTGATGGTGGGGCAGCTCTTCCGCTTCGACGGCCGATACCTGTCGATGCGCAAGGCGGTCGAGGCGGGCGCGCTCGGCACGTTCCTGCACGGCGCGGCCAGCCGGCTCAGCTTCGCCCGGGTCGGCCAGCGCAACCAGGGCAACAGCTCCGTGCTGTGGTACCTCGGCATCCACGAGGTGGACGCGATCCAGTGGATCAGCGGCGAGCGGATCACCGAGGTGTCCGCGGCCCGGGTCGCCAAGCACATGCCGACGCTGGGCGTCGACTCCGAGGACGCGATCGTCGCGATCGTCAGGTTCGCGTCCGGCGCGGTAGGGCAGCTCTGCTTCGGCTGGTCGATGGCCGAGCACATGCCGGCCGGCCTGCGGATCGGGATGGAGCTGGTCGGCACCGCCGGCACCGTCGAGCTCAACACGCAGGGCAGCGGCGTCACCGTGTACACGGCGGGGCAGACCCAGATGCCGGAGTTCATCTACTCCGCGGAGGTCGACGACCGGTTGGTCGGCAGCCTGGCGGCCGAGTTCGGGCACTTCGTCCGGGCGGTCGTCGAGGACACGGAGTTCGCGGTGCCGATCGCCGACGCGATGGCCAACGTGGCGGTCAACGACGCCATCCTCCGCTCTGTCCGGTCTGGACAGTGGGAGAAGGTCGAGCCGGTGGCCGGCTGAGCCGTGGCGGAGACGCGCCTGCTCGCCACCGGATTCGGCTTCACCGAGGGGCCGCTGTTCGACGCGGCCACCGGCGAGGTGATCTTCAGCGACCTGTTGATGGACGTACGCCGGGCCTGGCACCCCCGGCACGGGGTACGCGTGGTGAAGACGCCTACACACCGGGCGAACGGGCTGGCGTTCGACCGGGAGCACCGGCTGATCGCCTGCGAGCACACCACGAGCCGAGTGGTACGCGAGGAGCCGGACGGCGAGTGCCGCGTGCTGGCCGACCGCTGGGACGGGCGGGAGCTGAACTCCCCCAACGACGTGATCGTCTCCCGGTCCGGGCACGTCTACTTTACCGACCCGACGTACGGGCGGCGGGCCCGGCTGGGCCTGGCCCGCCCCACCGAGCTGGACTTCCAGGGCGTGTACCGGATCGACCCGACCACCGGCGGGCTCGACCTGCTCGCCACCGACTTCGCCCAGCCCAACGGCCTGTGCCTGGCGCCGGACGAGCGGACGCTGTACGTGGCCGACACGGAGCGGGCTGAGGTGCGCCGGGTCGCGCTGGTCGGCGGCGTACCGGCCGGACCGTGGTCGGTGCTCGCCGGCGGGCTGGCCGCGTCCGGACGCCCCGGGCGACCGGACGGCATGGCCTGCACCGAGCGGGGCGACGTGCTGGTCACCGGCCCCGAGGGCATCCACGCCTTCACACCGCAGGGCGTGCCGGCCGGCGTGATCCCGGTGCCCGAGCGGGCGCACAACATGGCGTGGGGCGGGCCCGACCGGCGCGACCTGTACATCGCCGCCGCCGGCTCGCTCTACGTGCGCCGGATGCCCGTGCCCGGCACCGCGGCGTGAACCGCCACCGGCGCGCTCCGCGTGCGCCGGATGCCCGCGCCCGGCGCACCGGCATGAACCGCCGGCCACCACCGGCCACGATCCGCCGGGCATCAGCGTCACCGCGAGGGGCGGCGCACGTCAGTACCCCCGCGCCGGGTCCACCACGTTGCGCAGCGGCCGGCCGGCGAGGAAGCGGTCGAGGTTGTCGGCGAAAAGCTCCCGCCGGCGCCGGGACCGGTGCGGACTCACCCCGACGGAGTGCGACGTGAGGATCACGTTGTCCAGCGTCCAGAGTGGACTCGACGGCGGCGGTGGCTCCTCGGCCGACACGTCCAGCCCGGCCCCGGCGATGGTGCCGGCGGCGAGCCGCTCGATCAGCGCCGGCTCGTCCAGCACCGCGCCGCGCCCCACGTTGACGAGCAGCGCCCTCGGGCGCAGCGCGGCGACCGCGGCCCGGTCGAAGAGGCCGGCGGTGCGCGGCGTGTGCGGCAGCGCCAGCACCACGACGTCGGCGCCGGCCACCGCCGAAACGAGCTGATCCGGCGGTACCACCGCGGAGACGTGGGGCGGGAGCGGCTGGTCCAGCCGCCGCCGGATCCCCACGACGGTGCAGCCGAGGCCGTGGAAGCGCTCGGCCACCGCCGTACCGATGTCGCCGAGGCCCACCACCAGCACCGTGGAACCGGTCAGCTCCAGGCACGCGTCGTTGCGCCGCCAGACCCGATCGCGCGCCTGCCGTACGTGCACGTCGATCCGCCGGCACAGCGCGAGGGTCAGCGCCACCGCGTGTTCGGCGGCCGGGATCGCGAACACGCCGCGCGCGTTGGTGACCAGCAGCCCGTCCGGAAAGCGGCGGCCGTCCAGCCCGACGCTGGGCAGTTGCAGCCAGCGCAGCCGCCCGCCGCCGAGCAGCCCGGCCGGCGGCGTACCCATGATCACGTCAACGGTGTCCACGTCGGTGGGTCCGATCGCCGAGACCTCGGCCTCGGCGAACCGGACGCCTGGAAACCGGTGGCGCAGCTCGGCCACGTCGGCCGGGTCCAACCGGAAGTGCCCGGCGTACGCCAGCAGCACCTCGGTCGCGACGGTCACCTCGGTCGGTCCTGCAGGTGAGGCGAGCCCGCGATGGCCGGGAACTCCGCGAACAGCGACTCGTCGACCTCGACGCCGAGTCCCGGTGCGTCCGGCGCGCGCACCAGCCCGTCCGCGTCGATGGCGAGCGGGGCGGTGCAGAGCGCCTCGGCGAACCGGTTGTCGGTCGCGTCCGCCTCGAAGATGTACGAGCAGGAGACGGCCGACATCACGTGCAGCACGGCGGCGTGGTTGAGCCGGGAGTTGCTGATGTGCGGGGCGAACCGAACGTGGAACGCCTTCGCCAGGTCGCCGATCTTCTTCAGCTCGGTGATGCCGCCGCCGCTGCTCGGGTCGGGCTGGAGGAAGTCGACCGCCTCCGCCTGGAGCAACGGCAGGAACTCGTGCACCCCGAACAGGTGCTCGCCGGTCGCGACCGGCACCGGCGAGCGGCGGCGCAACTGCCGCAACGAGCCCACGTCGGTGCGCTCGAACGGCTCCTCGACCCAGGTCACCGCGTACTCGCCGAGGACCGGCAGGAGGCGGTACATCTCGTCGTAGGAGTAGCCGAGGTTGATGTCCACCATGATGTCGAAGTCGTCGCCGACCTCTTCGCGCACGCGGCGCAGCCGGGCCACGTCCTTGGCGTACGAGTCGCCGAGCCGGATCTTCACCGCCGTGTAGCCGAGCTTGCGCAGCCGGGTCACCTCCTCGGCGAGCTGCTCCGGCGGCTGGAAGCCGAGCCGGATCCCGCCCGCGTACGCCCGGAACGCCCGCCGCTCCCCGCCCAGCAGCCGGTAGACCGGCACGCCGAGGCGCTTGCCGCGCAGGTCCCACAGGGCCATGTCGATGCCGCCCAGACCGGCCATCGCGGCCGCGCCGGTACCCGCACCGCGCACCTGGCGGCGGAAGACCTTGGTCCAGATCCCCTCGGTGTTGTCCGCGTCCTCGCCCACGACAAGGTCGGCGAGCGTGGTGTTGATCAGCTCGGCCATGGCGGTCGGCGCCTTGCCGTGGTACGCCTCGCCGTACCCGACCGCACCGTCGGTGTCGCGCACCCGCACGATCACGGTGTCCCGCTTGTACGACTGCCCGGTCGCCAGTGGCATTGGCAATTCCTTGTACCGGTACGACAGCGGCACGGCGGTCACGTTGGCGATCTTCACGAAGTGCTTCCTCTCTCCTGGTGGTGACGCGTCTCTTGGTATGTGCTCAGCCCTTGGCTGCGCCCGCGGTCAAACCGCTGATGATCCAGCGCTGCACGGCGAGCGTGAAGATGATCACTGGCGTCATGATCAGGACGGTGACCGCGCCGAGTTGCCCCCAGGCCACGCCCTCCTCCTCACGCACCTGGGACGCGAACGGCGGCAGCGTCACCGCGTCGGACAGGGTCAGCGGCAGCGCGATGACCATGTCGTTCCAGGAGAGGATGAACGAGAAAATGCTGGCGGCCGCGATCCCCGGACCGGCGAGCGGCAGGATGACCCGCCAGAACGCCGTCCACCGGTTGCAGCCGTCGACGAGTGCCGCCTCCTCCAGCTCCCTGGGCAGGTCCATGAAGAAGCCCTGGAGCATCCAGGTGGCGAGCGGGATGTTCAGCGCGATGTACGGCACGATCAACGCGGTCCTGGTGTCGAAGAGGTCCGCGCGGTTCGCGATGACGTAGAGCGGGACCACCAGCGCGACCGGCGGCAGCATCCGCGTGGCCAGGATGACGAGGCTGAGCTGGGCGTGGCCGCGGGGGCGGAGCCGGGCCAGCCCGTACGCGGCCAGCACCGACAGGGCCACTGCGGCGACCGTGGAGACCACCGTCACCACGATCGAGTTGACCAGGTTGTCCGTCACCGACGACCGCGTGGACTGGAAGATCGCCCGGTAGTGGTCCAGCGTCGGTTCGAACACGAACGTGGGGTCCGCGCGGAGGATGAGGTTCTCCGGCATGAAGGAGACCAGAAACAGCCACGCGATCGGAAACAGCGCTACGAAGACCAGCCCCGCGGCGACGGCGTACGCCAGCAGGCGCCCTGGTTTGGGAATCCGCCGCGCGCCGGGACGGGCCGGCGCGGGCGCCTCAGCTGAGCGGCTCACGCTTCAACCACCTCATGTAGATGATCGCGACGATCAGGTTGATGAAGACCAGGAACCAGGAGAGCGTGGAGGCCAGACCCACGTCGTAGCTCTGCAACGCGACCCGGAAGATGTCGATGGAGAGCAGCGTCGTCGCGGTGCCCGGGCCGCCCTCGGTGAGGATCCAGATCGTGCCGAAGGCGCGGATGGCGAACATGGTCTGGAAGATCAGCACCAGCAGCAGCGCCGGCTGCACGATCGGGAGGATGACCCGCCTGATCCGCACCCAGCCACTCGCCCCGTCGAGGTCGGCCGCCTCCAGCAGCTCGTTCGGCATTGTCTGGAGGGCCGCGAAGATGACCAGGGTGACGAACGGCGCGTTCTGCCACACGTCGGTGAGCACGACGCTGGCGAACGCCATGTCCGGGCCGAGCCAGAAGACCCGGTCGATGCCGACCAGCCCGAGCGCCCAGTTGAGCAGCCCGCCGTCGTAGTTGTAGAGCAGCCGCCACATGTTTCCGACGGCCACCTCGGAGACCATCATCGGCAGCAGCAGCGCCACGCGCAGCGCCCGCGCGCGGGGGAAGTGCTTGTAGAGGAACATCGCGATGCCGAAGCCGATCACGACTTGCAGGCCGACGGTGAGCACAACGAAGACGGCGGTACGCACGATGGTGTCCCGCCACCGCGGCGTCCGCAGCACCTCGATGTAGTTGTCGAGGCCGACGAACTGCGGTCCGCCCACGTCGGTGAGCCGCCAACTGTGCAGGCTCACCCACATGTTGTAGACGATCGGCACGATCAGTACGGCGAACAGGAACAGCATCGGCGCCAGCACGAAGAGCAGGCCGAGCCCGTCCCGGCCACGCCACCATGGGGGCCGGGTCCGCGCCGCCGCGTGCGCCGGCCCCTTCCCCCGACCGTCCGAGGTGGACGGTCGGGGTGCGTCTCCGGGCCGTACGGACGCCGGCTCCACGCTGGCGCCCGTACGCCCGGACTCGTGATCCACTGTCATCTCCAGTCCCGCTTTGGGTCAGCCGGCCAGAATCTTGTTGACCTTGCCTTCGGCGTCCGCCAGGGCCTGTTCGGCGGTCATCTTGCCCAGGAACACCTGCTGGAGGGACTCGCCGAGCACCGACTCGATCTCGCCCCACTGCACGACGCCCGGCCTGGTCTCCGGCGACTCGAGCGCCTTGCGGACGATGTCGATCTGCCCGTCCGGGAAGATCTCCTGCGTCTTCGGGTTGGCGAAGGCGGTGTTGGAGGCGGGCCGGATCAACTGCTCCGGGTCGGCGTCGGCCGCCGGGCGCTGGAACTTGTCGTTGAGGAACTTCAGCAGCGTCCAGGCGTTGTCCGCGTTCTTGGTGTGCTTCGACAGCCCGTACCCCCAGCCGGTGACGACGTATCGGGCGGTGCTCACGCCGGCGGTGGTGGGCATCGGCGCGATTCGGAACTGGCCGGCGTGCGGCGACGCGCCCTTGTCGTTCATCGCGCGCAGGAAGGTGATCGGCAGGACCGTCATCGCGGCCTGCCCCTTCTGCATCGCGACAAGCGTGCCGTCGTGCGCGAACTCGATCGAGTCCTTGGGCATCAGACCGCCGGTGTAGAGGTCGCCCATGAGCTTGAACGCCGCCACGCCCGCCGGATCGTTGAACGCGGCCTTCTTGCCGTCCGGGCTCAGCGCGCTCTCAAGCCCGTGGTTGAACGCCAGCTCCAGCCAGATCGACACGTTGCTGGACGCCCGCCCCCACGGCCCCACGAAGCCGGAGACCCCGCCGGTGTTGAGCTTCCGGGCGTAGTCCAGGAACTCGTCGTAGGTCGTCGGCGGCTGGGTCAGCCCGGCGGCCTCGAACAGGTCGGCCCGGTAGATCAACGTCCGCGGGCTCACGCCCAGCGGAAACGCGTACTGCTTGTCGTCGATGTTGAACACGTCCACCAACTGCGGCAGGAAGTCGCTGATGTCGACGTTGTCCGCGGCCATCCGCTCGTCCAGCGGCTCCAACTGCGCGGCCACCTCGCTGAGCCAGGCCACGTCGTCCAGAAGGATCAGGTCGATGTTGCCGGCCCGGTTGTTCAGGTCGAGCACCTGACGCGAGCGGGCGTCCTCCTGCGGCATCGAGATCGCCTCGACCTTGATGCCGGTCTCCTGGGTGAACGCCGCCAGGACCGGCTGCATGGACCGCTCGAACGCCCCGGTGGGGAGCAGGAGCCGGACCGGGCCTGACTCGGACGCGCCGTCGTCACCACCGCAGGCGGCGGTCGTCGCGAGCATCGCCGTCGCCGCCAGCAGGGCTACTATTCGTTTCTTCATGGGCCTATCTCCCATACCTTCACGTATACGAGCAAACCGGGTTTCACCGCACGTAGGCCAGCAGGGACCCGTGGCATGAGGTCGCGGCGGACGCGTCCGCCTGATGGGCGCCGAACCGGACCGCTCGTCGCGGAACCGGCCGTCACTTGGCCATCGCTCCGTTGCCCTGGCGGCAACGCTATTGCCTTGTTGACATCCGAACTATAACCTCGTCACAGTCGCTGTCAACATCCCGGAAACAACGAGGCGGCCAGGGGAAACGAACGGAGGACCAGACACAGTGGACCCGAGCGAACGCGAACCCCCGCGCGCCAACCAGGGCGTCGAGCGCGCCCTGACCGCGTTGACCCTCCTCGCCGAGGAGCCCGCGACTCTGGCACAGCTCGCCGCCGGCCTCGGCGTACACAAGTCGTCCGTCCTGCGCATGTTGCAGACGATGGAGGCTCGCTCGTTCGTGCGCCGAGACGACCAGCAGCGCTACCACCTCGGCAGCCAGCTCTTCGCGCTGGCCAACCGCGCGCTGGAGGACATGGACCTGCGCGAGGTGGCCGCCGACGCGCTCACCAAGCTGGCCAGCTCCTGCGGCCACACCGTCAAGCTCGCCGAGCGCCAGGGCACCGACGTGGTCTACATCGACAAGCGGGAGAGCCGCATGCCGGTCCGGTCGTACTCCCGGGTCGGCGCCCGGCTGCCGATGCACTGCACCGCGCTGGGCAAGGCGATGCTCGCCTTCCGGCCACCGCCCGACGCCGACGACATCATCGCCCGGTGCACCATGCTCCCCCGCACCGAGCGCACACACACCACTCCGGAGGCGCTGCGCGAAGACCTGGCCGAGGTACGCCGCCGCGGCTTCGCCGTAGACGAGCGGGAAAACGAGGACTCGGTGCGCTGCATCGCCGCGCCCATCCGCAACGTCCACAGTGTTGCCGAGGCCGCCGTCTCCATCTCCGTACCGACCGCACTGGCCACACTGGACGAGCTTCTCGAGCTCCATCCGCTTCTCGTCGAGGCCGCCGACACCGTGTCATCCCGCTTCGGATGGAACCCGACACCGAAAGCCATACATCTATGACGACCGCAGACAACCGGATCTCGCCCCGCTCGCGGATCTTCCACCCCCGACTCGAACACCGGTCGCCGATCCCGGCGGGCGTACGGATCGGCGACATGATCTTCTCTTCCGCGATCACGGGCAAGGACCCGGCCACCGGCCGCCTCCACCTCGACCCGCACACGCAGATCAGTCAGGCGTTCACCAACCTCGACAGCTTCCTCGACGCCGCCGGCATCACGGTCGACCACATCGGACACATGACGGTCTTCCTGCAAGACCTCGCCGACCGGGCGATCGTCAACCAGGAGTGGGAACGGAGATTTCCCGACCCCGACAACCGGCCGGCCCGGCACGCGATCGTGACGCCGCTCGCCGACTTCCACGAGGAGCTGCGCGTACAGCTGGAGATCATCGCTGTCGCCACGCCGCGAGGCGACCGCACGCTGGAGTGAACGGCCGGCCTCAGCCGTGGTGGTGAGGCCGGCTATCCAGCCCGGGCTCCAATCGCTTCGATGATGCGCGGGCGCAGGTCGGCGGCGCGGATGACGGTGTCGACCGAGCCGACCTCCACAGCACGACGGATGTTGTGCACGCGGTCGAACTCCGTGGCCACCTCGCCGAGCTTCTCGGTGCGGACCGCGGTGCGCAGCTCGTCGAGCTCGGCGGTCAAGGCGGCGCGGTCGACGCCCGAGGCGACCGCGGCGCGGGCCTCCAGGTCGCGCACGCGGGGGTCGGCCGCGGTGCGCGCGTCGACATCGCCGGAGAAGACCACCGCGGCGGCGGGGGCACCGCCGAGCACCGAGGCGAACGAGCCTTCCAGCGCGAGCACGGTCATGTTGGGGTTGAGCGCCTTGGAGAACACCACGAACGCGCCACCGTGGTACCGCGAGATCACGCAGAACACGATGGGGCCGCGGAAGTTGACGATCGCGCGGCCGATCTCGGCGCCGTACTCCAACTGGAGCTTGCGCATCGACTCCGGCGATCCGTCGAAGCCCGACAGGTTTGCCAGCACCACCAGCGGCCGGTTGCCGCTGGCCGCGTTGATCGCCCGCGCGGCCTTCTTCGACGAACGCGGGAACAGCGTGCCCGCGGTGTAGGTGTCCGGGCCGTCGGTGGGCGGGAAGCCGCGGCGTGGCACCGACCGTGACTCGATGCCGAGCAGGCACACCGGGACGCCGCCGAGGTGCACGTCCTGCACCACCGTGGTCTCGGCGTCGGCCATGCCCGCCCAGCGCTCGAGCACCGGATGGTCCTGGTCGGCCAGTGCCCGCATCACCGTGCGGATGTCGAACGGCTTCTTGCGGTCGGGATTGGCCTCGGCGGAGAAGATCTGGCCGACGGTGGTGAAGTCGCTGCCAGTCGTGGGATGCGGGAAGGCGCAGATGTCGCGGTCGACGGGGTCGGTCGTGCGCGTGGGCCGCGGCGCCGTCTCACCGGGCGCGACGTACGTGTGCTCGTAGTGCGCCATCAGCACGTCTCGCGCGGCGGCCAGGTTTGGCGCCCAGTACTGGGCCTGCCCGTTCGGGCCCATCACCCGGTCGTAGCCGCCGATGCCGAAGTTGTCCTCGGCCGACACGCCGCCGGAGAAGTCGAGCGACTGCTTGCCGGTGAGCACCATCGCCGAGTCCGGTGTCATGACCAGGATGCCCTTGGTGTGCATGAGCATCGTCGCCTCGGCGTTCCAGTACGGCTGCGCGCCGACGTTGATGCCCGCGACCACGATGTTGATCTCGCCGCCATCCTGGGTGAACTCGACGATCCGCTTGAGCGCCGCGGCGACCCAGTCCATGTTCTCCGTGCCCGACTCCATCGAGATCCGGGCGCCAGCGGAGAGCGCGTACCACTCCAGCGGCACGCGCATCCGCTCGGCCAGGTCGAGCGCGGCGATCACACGGCGGCACTCCGGCTCGGACAACGCGCCGAGCGACTTCGTCGGGTCGCCCAGGAGCACGACCCTGGTGACGCCCTGCGGATGCCGGCGGGTCGGTGTGGTGACCACGCCCGCGACGATCGCCGCCGTGTTGCGCCCCTTCGGCCGGTCGACCGGCACCAGCGCGTGGTCGCCGTCCAGGTCGTGCTCGACGAACTCGCCGAGCAGGCCGGTCAGCTCGTACGGGTACACCGTGTTGCGGCTGCTCGCGCGGAGCACCTTCAGCCGGTAGTCGTCGAGCGGCTCGACCGGGGCGTCGGACAGCTCGCCGAGGGTCAGCTCGGTGCCGCCGGTCGCGTCGAAGGAGATGCGCATGGCGACCTTGGCCAGTACGCCGGTCTCCGGGTCGCGCTGGCGCCCGATGAACAGGATCTCCTCCAGCCCGGCGCCGGCGGTGGTCGGCAGCACGCGCTTGGCGATCATCTCCAGCTCCTCGCGGGTGATATCGCTGGGCGGCCAGACGTAGAGCACGATCCGGTTGGTGTTGAAGCGTTTCTTCGACGGGCGCCGTGACTGCGCGCTGCGGATCGAGTCGGCACACATGGCGATGAGGTTTTCGGCCGTCGGCAGGGCGGCCAGCCGGCCGTCGTTGTCACGCAGCTCGGTCAGGTCGCGGACCTGCGCGAACGCGACGAGGCGGTCGTCCGACGGGTTTTCCGGCGCCACGCACCGGAACAGGTATATCTCCTCGTCCGACGACGGCAGCCGGGTCAGGTCGAACCTGCTCAGCCGCTCCAACTGCATCCGCTGCGCGATGTACGGATGCAGCCCGCGGATGAGCCGCTGCTCGGCCATCCCGCTGTCGGACGGGCTGAACGTGAAGTGGTGGTGCATCACCGCGCCGCCACGGCCCGCGACGGTGGTGGTGAGCCTGCGGACCTGGTGCGGCAACGGATGCGCGCTGACGACCTGGTGCAGCGCGGCGGCCATCGCTTCGGAGTCTTCCGGCTGCCGCTCCCAGCCGAGGTAGATGTCGGCGTCGATGAGGGCGTCGCCGCTCGCCAGCTCGGCGAGGCCGCGCAGCGCGCTGCCCAGCGCGTCGAAGCTCACGGCGGCGGTGACGAGATGCGAGCCGGCGCGCTCGGCGACCACGAACCGGCAGCCCGCGACGTCGCTGGTGCGGACGCCGGTAAGCCCCTTGTTGCCGTAGTACCGCCGGGTCAGCACCTCCAGCATCACTGAGTTGTCCAGGTTGGCGCGGATCAGGCGCTGGCCGAGCAGCCGCACCAGCGGCTCGGTGGTGCGTACCATCTCGGCGATGCGCTCGGCCCGGTCGGGCGCGTCCGGATGCGTGTCGAGGTGGCGCAGGTGCTTGCGGACCTGGGCGTAGACGCGGGCCCGGTTACGGCGCAGCAGCGGCTGGGCGAACCAGGCGAACACCACGCCCCGCGCGAGATCGGCGACCGCCGGGAAGCGGACCTGCGTCGCGGCCACCAGCCGCTCCAGCGCGAGACCGGCGGGCTCGTGCAGCGCCTGGTCCGGCGGAGGCTCACGCAGCCACTCCCGCAGCAACGACGCGACGACCGCCGCGTCGACGGACGCGCGCTGCTGGGCCAGGAAGATCCGGAACACGGCGGCTTCGAGATCCGGGGAACGCTTCAGGTCGTCGACACCGTAGTGCCTGAGCGCCTTGGCGAGCTTGGCCTGGAACGTCTCCGGCAGCCCGGCCCGCTCGACGTCCAGGCTCTGAAGGTAGGTGTGGAAGTACTCACGCGGGCTGTGCACGTGGCTTTCGCCGCTGCCGTCTCCGTCCGTCGGCCGGTTGCGGCTCAGCTCGGCCAGGTCGGCGAAGACGTCGAGGAGCACGATCTCCTCGGCCAGCGGCCGGTGACCGACGTCGACGGCCACCGCCCGCGCGGCGAGGTAGTCGTCAAGCGCCCGGTGCTCGTCGTGCGGGTCGACGTCGAAGCCCAGCAACAGGCTGCGGAGGTCTTGCTGGCCGCGCGTGGTGCGCTCCCACGCCGGGACCGTGGCCGGCACGGCGGGCAGGTCAACCTCGACGGACCCGCCGGTCGAGGTGTCTTCGGCCGCGCCGTCGCCCAGCGGCTCCAGCCGCAGCAGCGGTGCGCCGGTCGCGACCATGCCGCCCACGGCCACGACGCATTCCTTCAGCCGCGCCCGGAACGGAGCCCGCAGCACGGTCTCCATCTTCATGCTTTCCAGCACGAGCACCGGCGCGCCCGCCTCGACCTCGGCGCCGACCTCCAGCGGCGTGGCGACGACCAGCGCGGGCATCGGCGAACGGATCACGCCGCCCTCGTCGCGGCTGACCCGGTGGGTCACGCCGTCGACCTCGACCAGATGGATCGGACCGTGCGTGTGGGTGAGCAGTCGGTACCGGGCGCCGTTGACGGCGATCTGCCCGGTGTGCCGGTCGAACCGGTCGAGTGCGACATCGGCGGCGTGGACGGTGCCGCCCGCCTCGACGCTGACCCGGAACCGGTGCGCGCCGACCCGCGCGACGCGCACACGGTAGGTGTCGCCCCGCAGCTTCAGGTCGAGCACCTGGCCGCTCTCGTGCCGCACCTGCGGGCGCCCGCCGAACGCCGTGGACAGCAGCCGCTGGCACTCGGCGCGCTCCTGCTCCTCGTAGGCGTCGATGGCCGCGGCCGCCACCGCGACGCCGGAGTGCCGGTGCGAGACGAGCCTGCCCTCGGCGCGAACCCGGTCGATCCAGCCGGTGTCGGCGCTGGCGTCGATCACCTCGGGCTGGTCGAGCAGGTCGAGCACGAAGCTCTTGTTTGTCGCGCCGCCCTCGATCACCACCGTGGTCTGCGCCATCGCCCGGCGCAGCCGACCGAGCGCCTCGTCGCGGTCGCGGCCGTAGCCGATGACCTTCGCGATCATCGAGTCGAAGTCGGCGGGGATGGTGTCGCCCTCACTGACGCCGGTGTCCACGCGGATGCCCGGCCCGGCGGGCAGGTCAAGCCGCACGATCCGGCCCGGGCAGGGCGCGAAGTCACGATCGGGGTCTTCGGCGTTGAGCCGGGCCTCGATGGCGTGCCCGCGCTCCACCGGCTGCTCGCCTTCGAGCCGGCCCCCGGACGCGACCCACAGTTGCGCCTTGACCAGGTCGAACCCGGTGGTGGCCTCGGTGATCGGATGCTCGACCTGCAAGCGGGTATTGACCTCGAGGAACGCGAACATCCGGTCGCCCGGATGGTAAAGGAACTCGACCGTCGCGGCGCCGCGGTAGCCGACCGCGATGGCCAGCCGCGCGGCGGATGCCTTGAGCTCGGCAGCCTGGTCGGGGCCGAGCACCGGCGACGCCGACTCCTCGATCACCTTCTGGTTGCGCCGCTGCACCGAGCAGTCCCGGACCCCCAGCGCCCACGCGGTGCCCGCACCGTCGGCGATCACCTGGACCTCGACGTGCCGGGCACCGGTGACCAGTCGCTCCAGGAAGACGACGCCGCTGCCGAACGCCCGTGCCGCCTCCTGGCTGGTGCGCTCGTACGCGTCGGCCAGCTCAGCCTCGTTGGCGATCACGCGGATGCCGCGCCCGCCACCGCCCGCGGTCGCCTTCAGCATGAGCGGATAGCCGATCTCGGCCGCCGCCGCCAGCGCCGCCTCCAGGGTCTCGACCGGCCCTCGGCTCCACGGGGCCACGGGCACGCCGACCTCCTCGGCGAGCAGCTTCGCGCCGATCTTGTCGCCCAGCTGGCGCATGGCCTCCGCGCTCGGGCCGACGAAGGTGACCCCGACCCGCTCGCACAGCTCCGCGAACGCCGGATCCTCCGCGACGAAACCCCAACCGACCCACGCGGCGTCCGCGCCGGTCTCGACCAGCGCGTTTTCCAGGACCTTCAGGTCGAGGTACGGGCGCGCGGACGCGAGACCGAGGTCGTACGCGATGTCGGCCTCGCGCACGAACGTGGCGGTCCGGTCGACGTCGGTGTGCAGGGCGACGGTCTCGATCCGGCTCCCGGTCTCCGCGGCCAGCTCCCGGACAGCGTGGATGAGCCGCATCGCGGCCTCACCACGGTTGACGATCGCGACGCGACTAAACACCTGGCTGATCCCTTCGTCCCCAAGACACCAGATCATCGTCGGGCGTGGAATGGATCGCTACCGCCTTCGGGCGGCACCGGTCCCCACGCAGACCCTTGCCGACCAAGGCGTCCAACGGTGCCATGGCCACGATCGTCGCCTATCGCGGCAGAGGAGCCCAGAGGCCCCACAAGGAAGAAGCCGGCCGCTCTTTTGTAAGGTTCATACAACACGGCTTGTCGGGTTCACGTAGCGGCCCTTCTCGTGGTAACGGCGATGGTGTGCGTTCGCCCGGAGGAGATGAGGCCAGACCGGTCGGATTGCTGCCCTCCCCGCCTGGCCTCCGGTGCCGTCACGTCAGGCGAGCCATGAACCCCTCAACTCAGGGCGAACTTTTCCCACGTGCTGATGGCGGTGCGGCCGGCGAGAAGCGGTTTGGTGCCCGCGCCCTCGGCGGCGACGAAACGGTTGTTGACGGCCGCTTTCAGGCTGATTGTCCCGTCGGGGTTGCGGATGAGGGTGAACCGTTCCCAGGTGCTGACGGCAAGTCGCTTGGCTTGTAGAGGTTGGGTGCCTGCGCCCTCGGCGGCGACGAAACGGTTGTTGGCGCGGGCGAAGAGGGCGATGTGACCGTTGCCGACTTCGATAACGTCGAATTGTTCCCAGGTGTTGGCGGCGGGCCGGCTGGCGATGAGAGGTTTGGTGCCGGCGCCCTCGGCGGAGACGTACTTGCCGTTCACCAGCGCCTTCAGCGTCCGCGCCGCGTTGCGGATG
The DNA here is from genome assembly GCF_042433955.1 of Phytohabitans kaempferiae. Taxonomy (NCBI): domain Bacteria; kingdom Bacillati; phylum Actinomycetota; class Actinomycetes; order Micromonosporales; family Micromonosporaceae; genus Phytohabitans; species Phytohabitans kaempferiae. The sequence continues at coordinate 433,938 of NZ_JBHLUH010000004.1, forward strand.
TCGACCTGGTGAAACTTCTCCCACACGCCGATGGTGGTGGCCTTCGCGGCGAGGAATGGCGCGGACTCCGTCAGCAGGCTGACGTATCGGCCGGTCGCGACCGACCGGAGGCTGATGCTGCCGTCGGCGTTCCGCACAAGCGTGAAACGTTCCGTGTCGGCGACCGTGAGACGGGTCATGTACAGCCGGTCGGCGTCGGCGATGGCCGAGACGTACTTTCCGGTCGCGTGCGAGAAGAGGGCCACCTGCCCGGATCCCGCCTCCACGATGTCGAAATGCCCGGCCGGGGAAAGCCCCATCTCGTCCGCGACGATGTCGACGTTTCCGGGACGGACGGTGGCGTAGACCAGCCTAAAAAGAGAGAGCAGGCCCGAGGTGCTGGTCGGCCGCAAGACGCTGACCGTTGTCGCCACGCTGCCTGTCCGGCCGTCGGTGCCGGTGACGATGGTCGTGACGTTGAAGTCGCCCCAGCTGGTGTACCGGTACGAGAGCACCGGCGATGTCTGGGTGACGCGCGCCCCGTTGCCGAGGATGAACTGGTAGGAGCCGATGGGGGCGGTGCCCGGCGCGGATGCGGAGGCGTCGATCGTGACCGTGCTGATCGCGGCGTCCAGCGTGACCGCCATGCGGGCCACCGGGCTCCGGAAGGTTTCGACCGTGCCTCGGTCGGCGTACGTGACGGGACCGGCACCGGTGTTCGGCACTCCGGGATCGTCGATTCGCGCCCTGCCGGCGCGGTCGGCGGCCGGGTAGCCGGGCGCCGACGAATTCGCGGAGTCGATGACGTCGTTGGCAACACCGGTGTCCCGGTCGTGCTGACCCTGGCCGGACGCGCTGCGGAACGCGGCCAGACCCATCACCGTGCCGCCCCAGCGGTAGGCCTGCGCCGGCAGGTAAGCGTGGTGGGTGTTGTTGTAGTCGACCACGGTGCCGTGGACTGCGGTGCCGTACACCCCGATCTCCGGGCCGCCCACCTCGCCGACGCAGACGCCTGGGTTGGCGTGCGAGAGGCCGTTCGCGAACAGCACGTTGTTCTGCACCGACACGCCGGTCGAGGCGCCGTCGACCCGGATCCCGTCGCGGCAACGCTCCCGCACCGAGTTGTTGGTGATCGCGGTACGGGCGGCGCCGCGGTTGTGGATGCCGTAGCCGGCTCCGTTGTTGACGTTGTTGTTGACCACCAGCGTGTCGGTCGCGGTCGGCTCAACCACGATGCCGGCGCCGGTGAACCCGGCGAGTGTGTTGCCGACGACCCGGTTGCCCACGCCATCCACGCGGATGCCGACAGCGTCCTGGACCGGCTCGTTCAGGACGGCTGACCTGGTCAGCCCGCTGACGGTGACGCCGCTGGTCGCGGCGTCCATCGTGACACCGGCGACAAGCCAGCGACCGCCGAAGGCGAGGCCACGGAGAGTCGATCCGGTGACACCGCTGAGCCGGACGGCCGACGCGGTCGCGTTCGTCGCCATCGAGATCGAGCCACCGTCGATCGTGATGGCGGAGGCGTTGCGGAGGTCGACGGCGGGCACATCGACGTTGTCGACTATCCGTATGTCCTGGATAGCGACGTCGTGCTGCCCGTCGATCACGAACCCGGCCTCGGGTCCAGAGAGCGTGGCTCCGTTGGTCGCCCGGAAGGTGATCGGCTGCCCCGGTGCCCCAGACCTGGCGACGGTGATTCGTTCCCGGTAGCTGCCGTGGCCCACATCAACCGTCTGCCCGCTGGTGACCACCGCGGCTGCCGCACCGATGGTGCAGAAGGGCTGTTCCAACGTCCCCGCACCACTGTCCGAACAGGCCGTGGCCAGCTGCCGCACGTACAGGACCGTGGGATCGGCCGCCTGGGCCGGACCCGCGAAACCCACCACCACGCCGCCGGCCAACACCAGCGCGGCGCATCCGGCACGGAACGATCTACGCATTCTGCCCTCGCGAGGTGTGAGCGGGACGACCGGCTGACGCCGACCGATCGCCATGACTACACCACGGTGCGGATGCTCGCACAAACTGCCTTGCAGGCCCGCCACGCGAGGGGGTGCGCGGCGGGCCCTGGGGCGATTGGGCTGTCGGGTCAGGCTCCCGCCCGAATCGCTTGCAGAGTTGGGAGCGCCTGCTGGGCGATCCAGCGGCTCGTGTTTCGAGTGGCGTCCATGCTGATCTGAGCGCGGTTGAGCGGCGGCCCCCGCAACCTGCCGCGGTAGTACAGCTACGTCTCAGGTACACGCTTCCTCTCGGGAGTGGGGTCACGGGCGTTATGGGAGAGGGACGCCATTGCGCAGCAACACATCCAGGGCCTGCTGCGCGAGCACTCTGGCGGTGTCGGCCATCAGGAAGTCCTGGACGATCGTCGTGTTGATCTGCCCTGGGATCGGAGGACCGCCGTCGATGGAGTACGTGTTGGTGCCCGCCCAGTAAACGGCGCGCACGCTCCGTCCGTCGTAGGAGCAGTTGTACGAGATCATCCCGGCGTTGGGGACACCGCCGTAGACGCAGTTCGGGGTCATCTCCCGGATGAGGTACTCCAGACCCCGCGGCCTCACCCTCCGCGGCCCACAACCATGCGGGGCGCAAGTGTCCACAGTGTCCTGTGCTGTCACGCCGAGGGTAAGCGCCAAGCCCGGCCGACAGGCACAGCCGGCCGCAAGGGGCTCTGTCCCGACAGAGCCCCTTGCGCGGTCGCCTCGACCGTGTGGTGGATCCCTAGACGCAGGTGCCGCAGAAATGGTCCTTCAACGGCTTGTCGAACCCGCCGGGCGGCGTGTCGATGACGGCCTCCGGGGGCTGCGGGACGCTCGCGCTGCCGGTGGCCTCGACAGTCGTCCTGGCGCTGACGCCGGCTGTGGCTGGTGGCGCGGCGAGCGCCAGTGCCGCCACGGCCGCTACCGGCAGATATATCCACAATGGTCGGTTCATCGGACCCCCTCCATCTCCGCGGGCACGGTGCCCGGCGGCTCGATCAGGCTCAGCGCGCCGACGGCGAGGCCGAGCTGGAAGCGGTTTTCGACGCCCAGCCGGTCCATCAGCGCGCGGAGCGTGTTCGAGACCGTCCGCCGGCTGATCCGCATCGCCCACGCGGCGCTCGCGTCGGTGTGCCCCTGCGCGAGCAGCCTCAGCAGGTCCCGTTCCCGTTCGCCGAGCGATATCCGCGGCGGGCGCTGTTCCTGCCGCGCCCCGGCGTCCCACTGCCGTTGGAAGAGGGCGACCAGCGCGGCCACGACCGACTCCTGCGTGATCTCCAGGTAACCGTTGTCGAGGTCGTCCGGGCTGACCGGCAGGAACGCGGTGCGGCGGTCCATGACGATCAGCTTCACCGGCGTCTCGGCCGCCTGCCGGTAGTCCGGCCGCAGGTCGTCGGCCTGCCGGCCGTGCGCGACCAGCGGGTCTTCGGCGTCCGCCGGCAATGCGCCCAGCACGCGCATGCGTACGCCACGGCTGAGCAGCGTGCGATCCATCGGCACCGCCGAGCGGGCGGACTCGGCCTCGTACGAGCGCTCCGGCTGCATCGCCAGGTGCTCGTGCCGTACGGCCCCGACGAGCTCGGCCAGCCGGGCCCGGGTCAGCTCCCGGCTCGGCAGGTGTCGCATGCCCTCGTCGAGCGGCACCGTACCGGGAAGGATCTCGTGGATCGCGGTGGACCGGCGCGCGGTTCGGGCGCTGGCGTGCCGCCGCTCGCGCAGCGCCGGCACCACGCTGCTGGGCTTCATCGGCGTCCACTGGACGGCCCGGCGGCCATTGCCCGGCCGATGGTCGACCGCGCCCACCGAGAGCAGCTCGTCCAGGCCACGGGCGACCCGCTGCCGGGACAGGCCGAGGCCACGCTCAAGCTGCCCAGCCGTCTGCGAGCCGTACATCAGCATGCAGCGGAACATGAGGTCCGCGTCCGCGGACAGGCCCCAGGCCGACAGCGAGGGCGCCCGCGGACCGAGCACGACCCGGTCAGTGGGAGGCATCCGCGCTGCCCTCGGGACGCTCGGCGCGGCACCATGCCGGCCCGGGTCTCGATCTCGTTGCCCTGCGATGACCAGCCACTGCGTGATCGCGCATCCCGCGTCTCCTGCCCCCTGCCACCGCGACTGGGCTCGCGCCATCCTGCCAGGCACCGCCCCATCTGCCTGCGCCAGGATCGCGTCTCGCACCGGGCGCGGGTATCCGTGAAACTACGGAATCTGTCGAGGCCCGCCTATCCTTGGCCCAGCAGCGAGTCTGGGGAGGCGTCGTGGCTGCGGATGCGCCGCTTGTCGGTCGTGACGCCCAGCTCGCGGCGCTTGACGGAGCCGTGGCGGCCGTGGCCGGCGGCGGGTTCGCGGCGGTCAAGCTGAGTGGCGAGCCGGGCATCGGCAAGACCCGCATGCTGCGCGCGCTGGAGCAGCGGGCGGCGGCGGCCGGCCTGCTCGTGTGCGCGGGCCAGGCCACCGAGTTCGAGCAGGATGTGCCCTTCGCCACGTACGCGGAGGCGCTCCAGCCGCTCCTCGCCGACCGGGCCGCGGGCGAAGAGGGCGACGCCGTGTCGCGCGCGGTCAACGGCCACGCGGCCGCCGGCCCGGCCTCGTTGGTGGACCGGGCGCGCATCTACCCAGGTGTACGGCGGCTGCTCGACGGTGCCCATGCGCCCGGTGTCGCCTTGCTCCTCGACGACCTGCACTGGGCCGACGCACCGTCGCTGGAGCTGACCGAGTACCTGCTCCGCAAGCGCCCGCGGCGGCCGGCGCTGGTGGCGGTCGCGTTCCGCACCGAGCAGCCACCGTCCGGTGTGGTCGACGCGATCGCCCACGCCGGTCCGGCCGCAACGCACATCAGCCTGCCGCATCTCGGGCCGGCCGACGTCGACGCGCTCCTTCCGGAGGTGCCGCGCCGCCGCCGGGCACTGATCATGCGCGCCAGCGGTGGCAATCCGCTCTACGTCCAGGCCCTGTCCCGGCTCCGTGACGACACGCTCGCCGCGCTCGTGGACGACCACGACCTCGACGCCTCGGAGAGCCACATCCTCACCGGGCTCGTCACCGACATCGCCGATCTCGACGAACGGCTACGCCGCGTCGCGTACGCGGCGGCGGTCGCCGGTGCCCACGCGCCGATCGACCTCGTCGCGTACGTGGCCGAGCTGCCGACGAGGGCGGTCATCGCCGGCGCCGACCAGTTGCACCGGCGCGGGCTGATCGACGTCGAAGGTGGCCAGCTCCGCTTTCGCCATCCGCTGGTACGCGCCGCCGCCCACGAGCTGGCCGGTCCGGCGTGGCGGGTCGCGGCGCACGCCCGGGCCGCGGAACACCTGCGGGCGCACCGCGGATCCCTTCAGGTGGTGGCGCACCACACCGCGCGCTCGGCCCAGCCCGGCGACGAGGCCGCCGCCGAGGTGCTGATCGAGGCGGGGCTGGCCTTCACGTACAGCGCGCCCGCCCAAGCCGCCCGCTGGCTCGGCATGGCGCTGCGCCTGCTGCCGGATCTCGACCGCCTCGGTGACCGGCGACCGACCGTGCTGCTTCAGTACGCCCGCGCGCTGGGCCTCGGTGGCGACCTGGAGGGCAGCCGGGAGGTGCTGCGCGAGCTGACGCACGCCGGCGAGCCCGTACGCACCGAGGCAGCGGCCTTCCGCGCGGTCGTCGCCCGCCTGCGTGGTGACATAGACGAGGCGGCGGCGCTGCTCACCGCGGAGCTGGACGGCGAGCGACTGCCCGCGACGGCCGAGGGGAAGCTGCACGTCGAACTCGCCGCGATCGGGGCGCTCCGCGAAGACGGCGAAGCGACCCTGCGCCACGCGGAGCGCGCACTCGCCCTGTTCGGCGACGAACGGCCGGCGCTCGCCGCCGCGGCGCGGGCGCTGCAAGCCTTCGGCAGCCTCCAGGACGGCGACGTCGCCGGCGCCCGGCACCACGCCGCCGCGGCGGCCAAACTCGCGGACACCGCGACCAGCCCGACCCTGCTCCCGCATGTCGAGCTGTTCGGCCCGCTGGCGTGGGTCCACATGCAACTTGGCGACGTCGACGCGGCCGCCCGGGAACTCGACCGGGCGGCGGAGGTCGTGGAGAGCACGCGCGACAGCAGCGCGCTGCCGTACCTGCTGGTCGTGCGGGCCGCGTTGCAGACCCGGCTCGGGCACCTGGAGCCGGCCATCCAGTTGACCGAGGAGGCTGCGGCCGCCGCCGGCCGGATCGGCAGCGCCGAGATGCGGGCCATGGCGGAGGCGGTGTCGCTGCGCCCGCTGCTGTGGACCGCCGGACCGGCCGCCGCCATCGCCGCCGCCGACCGGCTCGCCGCGCTCGACCGGCCGCGTTCCCGGATGTGGTGGCGCGTCGCGCAGGTCAACCTCGCCATCGCGCACCTGGCCGCCGGTAGGACAGGGCGGTGTCTGGAGATCGTCTCCGGCCCGCCGGAGTCGTGGCCGGCCGGGCCGCCGACCGCCGTACCGCGCGACGCCCTGCGCGCCATCGCGCTGGCCCGGTCGGGCGACATGGGCGGCGCCGGACGGTTCGCCAGCCGGGTCGGATCGCTCGCCGACGGCGCGGGACTCGCCCACGAGATCGGCTGGGCGACCGGTGCCCGCGCCTACGTGGCCGCCCATGCCCGCCGCTTCGACGAGGCCGCCGCACTCGCCGACCAGGCGGGCGACCGGTTCGCCACCGCCGAGGCGCCCGTCGAGGAGGCACTCGCGCGGCACCTGGCCGGCATCGCGCACACGCGCGGCGGCCGGCCCGGACGAGCCCGGGACGCCTTCCAGCGCGCGCGGGACGGCTACGAGGCGTACGGCGCGACCTGGCTCCTGTCGGTGCTCGACCGGCATCGGGCCGAAGCACCGCCCCGCGTGGCGCTCTCCGCGCGCGAGCGTGAGATCGCCGAGCTGGTACGGGCCGGCCTGACCAACCAGGAGATCGCGTCCCGCCTCTTCCTCAGCCGCCGCACGGTCGAGTCGCACCTGTCCCGCGTCTTCGCCAAGCTGGGCGTACGCTCCCGCACTGCGATGGCCGGCCGATACGCGGCCGAGTTCGAAGACGAGCCGCCACGCTGAGGCGGTCGGCCCCCGGTTCCGGCGACATGACAGCCCCTACCGCTGCTCATAGATTCTGATCATGGTCGCGAGCAGTGTGGAGGACATCTACGAACTCTCACCACTGCCACAAGGCACGCTCCCGCACACCGTGCGGGACGACAATGCGTTCGCGGTAGAGGCCGGAGAGACGAAGCGATGACCGACACCGACCGGGTCGAGAAGGCCGCGGCGGCCGCCGGCCAACCGGATGCCGCGCTGGACGCGGAGATCGCCGAGCTCGAACGGCAGGTGGCCGAGCGCCTCGAACTCGAACGCCGGCTCGCCGAGCGCGCCGACGCGGAGCGGCGGCTGGCCGAGAAGCGGGCGGCGAAGGAGCGGCTTACCCCGGCGCGGCCCGTGGCGCCACCCCGCCGCGACGGGTCATTCGTGTGCACGTACCAGCAGGAGCGCGCGTGGCTGGCGGCGGGCGTCCACCACCTCCCGCTCGCGCTGCGGCTCCACGGTGAGCTGGTCGTGCCCGCTCTGGCGCGCGCGTCGCACGCCCTGGTGGTGCGGCACGAGGCGCTACGGACCTGCTTCGTCGAACGGGACGGCCGGCTCCGGCAGGTCATCGACCCGCCACCGGCGATCTGGCCACTTCCCGTGCCCGACCTGCCCGCCGGCCAGGTCGGCGCGTGGGCCGCCGAGGAGATCCGCCGGCCGATGGACCTGGCCACCGGCCCGCCGCTGCGTACCGCCCTCGCCCGCGTCGCACCGGACGAACACGTACTCCTCCTGGTCGTGCACGAGATCGTGGCCGACGAGTGGTCGGTGCACATCCTGGCCAACGAGCTGTCCCACCTGTACGCCGCGGCGACCAGCGGCATCCCGCCAAAGCTCCCCGACCTGCCGAGCCAGCCCGCCGAGCACGCCGCCTGGCAGCGCGACTGGTTGGCCGGCCCGGAGCCCGAGCGCCAACTCGACTACTGGCGCCGGCAGCTCGCCGAACTGCCCACTGTGGACCTCCCCGCCGACCGGCCACGCCCCGCCCGTCCCACCGGCGCCGGCGCGACCCTCCGGCGGCGCCTCCCCGACGACCTCGCCGCCGCTGCGCGGGCCTGCGCCGCCGCCAACCGGGTATCGCTCCTCGCGCTGGCGCAGGCCGCACTGCTGACCGTGCTGCACCGGTACACCGGCCAGCGCGACCTGCCGGTCGGGTCGGTCTTCTCCGGGCGCGGGCGGGCCGAGGTGGACCCGCTCGTCGGCTCCTTCGTCAACCCGGTGGTGCTGCGCACCAGCCTCGACGGCGAGCCCGGCTTCGCCGAACTCGCCCGCCGCTGCCACGACACCGTCCGCCAGGCCACCGCACACCAGGAAATCCCGTTCGGCCGCGTCTTGGAGGCGGTACGACCCGGCGGCCCGCCCTTCCGGATCAGCCTGTCGCTGCTGCCCGTAAACGGTGGCGGCGGCCGCACGGCACTGGGCGACCTGGCCGCCGAGCCGGTCGACGCCGGCACCGGCCACAGCGGCTGCGACATCGCCATCGACCTCGACGACCTCACCGAGGGGGAGCTGCACCTGTCGGTCAGATACGCCGCCGAACTCTTCGACGCGAACCGCATCGAGCGCCTGGTCGACCACCTCACCGCCGCACTCACCGGCGGGCTCACCGGTTGGAGATAGGCATGCCCAGTGCCCGCACTGACGAGCACATACCGTTGATGGCCAGCCAGGAGTTCCTCTGGTTGATCTCCTGGTCGACGCCACCGCAGGCAAACAACGTGGTGGTCTGGGACCTGCCGGCCAAGGTGACCAACGCCGAGGTCACAAAGGCGTTCTCCACACTCCTGCTGCGTTACGAGGCGCTGCGCACCACCTTCGGACTCACCGATGCGGGCCTGCCCTACCAGAAGGTCGCCACCACGACCCCACACAGCATCCCGGAGTACGACCTGTCGGCCGATCCGCAGATCGCGTTCGAGGTGACGTCGGAGGTGAGCGCGAGCGTGATCCAGCCGCACGGCTGCCCGCTCTACCACGTGGCGATCCTCGCCGACAGGGAGATGCGCTGGCTGGTGCTGGCGGTGAGTCACCTCGTCGCCGACGGGGAGAGCATGGACGTCCTCCGGCGCGCCTTCTACCAGATACTTCTCGGCGAAGCCCCGCTCGATGCGGGGCGGCAACCGGCCGAACAGGCTTTGCTGGAGACCTCACCGGCCTATCGGCGGAGGTTGGACCGCGCCCTGGCGGGATTCGAGGAGGCGGTACGACAGGCCCCCGCGCGGCTGTTTCCGCTGATGCGCCACGAGGTGCCGCCCGGCACCTGCCTGCTCGCCCGGCTGCGTTCAGCGGCGGTCGACTCGGCGGCGCGAGGGCTGGCCGCGCGGTTGGGGGTCACGACGCCGGCCATCTACTCGACGGTCTTCGTCGCCTGCCTGACCACGCTCTCCCGCAACCCCCACTACGCGATCTACGTCAACTTCCGTGGCCGGTTCGACGCCGCGATGGAGGGCTCCGTCGGCTGCTACTTCACCCGTGGGCTCGTCGCCGGCTCGACCGGCGACGGCGTGAGCTTCCTGGCGCTGACCAGGAGCATCCAGGAGCAGACGCTGAGGGCGATGGAGTCGTCCATATATTCACACTGCGAGGCCGAGGAGGCGCGCGTACGCGTCGAGCGGGCGCGCGGTCGGCTGCTCCCCCTCGCCTCCACATTCGACTACGCGGAGGCGTCCCCCGAGGGTCCACCGCGTGATGAGACCGCCTGCGACGAGGTCTCGGTGGAAGAGACCGAGCATCCGATCCCCAACAACGAGCTGTCGATAATGGTCCGCGCCGGAGCCGGTACGGCGGAGCTGGAACTCCTCGGGTCCGCCGCGGCGCTCACCGGAGATGAGCTGGCGTCCGCGGTGCGCGCGATGGGGCAGGTCATCGTCGCGCTGTCGGAGGATCCGGGAGCCCTCGACGCCGACATCGGCAAGCTGCTCCGGCGGCACGGGATGCCCCAGCAGGCCTACGGGCCCGATGTCGTGTACTCCGACGCGACCTGGATAAACCTGGCCGCCACGCGGGAGTTGGTCGCTTCGCACGAGTACGTGCGGGACGCCTGCGTGGTGGCGAGCGGCGACTCGACGCTCGTGGCGTACGTCGTGGCCAAGTCTCCGGAGCTGCGTCCCTGGCAGTTACGGCGACACATGCTCGACCAACTCCACGCGCATCCGGGCGCGGCGGTGCCGCACCGGTTCAGCGTCGTGGATGCCTCTCCCCCTTCCGGCGAGAGAGACGCGACAGCGTGGGAACGCCAGACGGTCGTCGAAGAGGGCGACGGCAGGTGGTCGCCGCGACGGGAACCCGCGTCGCTCAAGGAGCACGCCATCTCCTCGGCCATCCGGCGGTTTCATCCGGGGATCGAGGTCGACGTCAACACGGACTACGTCAGCTTGGGAGGGCACGCCCTGCTCGCCCCCGCGGTCGCCCGCACTGTCGAAGGCTCCGGATACGCCGGCCTCACCGCGCTCGACCTGCTTCAGCCATGCTCGATCGCCGCTCTGGCCCGCCGGCTCAGTCCCCGACGGCTACCTCCGAAGTGGTGAGATGACGGGCTCGAAGAGGAGGAGTGCGCTCGCGCCGTACGTCTCCGCCATCGTCGCGACGACCGTTTTCGGAATGGTCGCCTTCTACGCGGTCGTCTGGCCCGCCTCGACCCCGGGGCTCTGGCTGGCCCTGGTCGCGCTTCCCCTGCTCGTCGTAGCCGGCCAGGTGGCGTCCACTGTGGTCAACTGGTGCGTCACGCTGATCGTGCCGCCGCGCCGCGTGCCGAGGCTCGACCTTTCGACCGGTGTGCCCGCGGAGTTTCGCACGCTCGTGGTCGTACCCACGATGCTGCCGGATGTGGCGGCGGCGCGTGCCCTGACCGCGAAGCTCGAACGGCACTTCCTGGCCAACCCCGACCGAAACCTGTACTTCGCGCTGCTGACCGACTTCTGCGACGCCGTGGCCCCGCACACCGAGCACGACAGCGCGATCCTGTCCACAGTGTATGAAGGCGTCCAGGCGCTGAACCGGCGGCACGCTCACGCGGGCGACCGGTTTCTCCTCCTGCACCGGCAGCGCCACTGGAACGCGGCGGAGCACAAGTGGATGGGGAGGGAGCGAAAGCGCGGCAAGCTGGCCGATCTCAACGATGTGATCGCCGGCCGGGCGACCACCGCCGACCGGTTTGCCACCGTCGCCGGCCCGGTGTCGATCCTCCCGCACGTGCGGTACGTCATCACGCTCGACGACGACACCGCCCTCCCGCCCGGCGCGGCCAGGAGCCTGGTGTCGGCCATCGCCCATCCGCTCAACCAGGCCAGCTTCGACCCGAGCCGCCGCCGCGTGGTGCGTGGCTACGGCATCCTCCAGCCACGGGTCGCCTCGATCGGCTACGGTGCCGGAGCATCCCAGTTGAGCCGGGCCCTGTCCGGCGGCGCCGCCGTCGACCAGTACACCGGGGACGTGTCGGACGTCTACCAGGACCTGTTCGGCGAAGGCTCGTTCGTGGGCAAGGGGATCTACGACGTCGCCGCCGTCGTGCGCGCGCTCGACGGGGTCATCCCCCCTGACCGCGTGCTCAGCCACGACCTGCTCGAAGGTTGCTACGCGAGATCCGGCCTCATCGGCGACGTGATCCTGACCGAGGGCGCGCCACGGCACTACCACGGCGAGATCTCCCGCCGGAGCCGCTGGGTCCGCGGCGACTGGCAGGCCGCGGCATGGCTGCTGCCGACGGTGCCGGTCTGCGGCGGCGGCCGGATCCCCAATCCGCTGTCGGCGCTGTCGCGCTGGAAGCTGCTGGACAACCTGCGCCGGAGCCTGGTGAAGCCCAGCCTGCTCGCCCTCGCCGTACTCGCGGTCTTCGCGCCGCCCGCGCTGCTCGCGGGGCTGATCGTCGCGATCGTCGCCGTACCCCTCACGCCCGTGGCGATCCGCCTGGCCGACCTGCTGGGCAACAGCCGAAACCTCCGCCAGGCCCGTGACGAGCTGCCGGAAATGTGGCGCCCGGCGTGGCTGGCGCTCACCGAGGTGGTCTTCCTGCCGTACGAGGGCGTGGTCTACGCCAGCGCGATCGTCCGCACCTGGTATCGGCTCGCCATCGGACGGAGACTGCTCGACTGGGTCTCGGCGGGCGAGGTGGCCGGCCGGGCGGTCGGCCTCGGCGGATACCTGGCCCGGATGTGGGCGGCTCCGCTGCTCGGCCTCGTGCTCGTCGGCAGGTTCGCCACGCAGCCCGGCACGCCGACCCTCGGGCTCCTGCTGCTGGGTCTGGCGTGGCTGGCGGCGCCCGTGCTCGCCGACGTGATCAGCCGGTCGCCCGGCCAGCCCGCGCCCGCCGTATCCCGCCGATCCGACTCCGCGTGGGCATGAACGAAACCGAGCTGCGGCGGTGCGCGCGCGACACGTGGTACTCGCTCACCACGCTCGTGGACGAAGGCACCGGCCTGCCGAGCGACCAGATGGACGGCGCGGGCTCCCGGGTCGCGTACACCTCACCGACCAACATCGCCGGCTACCTGTGGAGCGCTCTCGCCGTCCACCAGCTCGGCTTCGTCACCGACCGGGAGGTGACCACGCGGATCGCCCAGGTGCTCGACACGCTCGCCCGGATCGACCGGCACGAGCCGAGCGGCATGTACTACAACTGGTACACGCCCGACACCTGCGCCGTCATGAAGACGTGGCCGAAGGACGGCGTCCCGGTCGACCTCTTCCTGTCCAGTGTGGACAACGCTTGGCTGGCCGCGTCGCTGTGGTTGGTGTGCCAGGCCGCGCCGAGCCTGGCACGGCCGGCGGCCGCGCTGCTCGACTCGATGGACTTCCGGTGGCACTACGATCCGGCGGTCGGACTGCTGCGGGGCGGCTTCTGGACGTCCCGACCCGACGGGCCGAGCGTCCTCGACGACCAGACGCTCGTCTTCCACACGCCGCACCACTACGGCGTGCTCAACAGCGAGACCCGGATCGCCAGCTATGTCGGCATCGCTCTCGGCCAGCTCGAACCCGATCACTACTTCCGGCTGTGGCGCGTCCCGCCGGACTCCGCTCCCCCCGAGTGGCGCGGCCGCGCGAGCCGGGCCGCCGTCCGGGCGCACCTGGGCGTACCGGTCACCGAGGGCTGCTACCGCTACGGGGACATCTCGCTCGTACCGAGTTGGGGCGGCGGCATGTTCGAGGCGCTGATGGTGCCGATCCTCATCCCGGAGGCGCGGTGGGGAAAGGGCAGTTGGGCGGTCAACCACCGCCGGTACGTCGACGCCCAGATCGCCTACTGCCTGCGGGATGCCGCGTACGGGTACTGGGGCCTCTCGCCGTGCAAGGACCCGGCGGGCGACTACGGCGAGTACGGAGTGCCGCACATCGGCATCCGGCCGGAGGGGGAGGCCGCCGGCACCGGGCCGGATCGCGCGGTGGTGACCCCGCACGCGTCGTTCCTGGCTCTGGACCACCGGCCCCGCGAGGCTCTGCACAACCTCGCGCGGCTGCGCCGGGACTTCGCGCTCTACGGACCCGGCGGCTACTACGACTCGGTCAACGTGGTCACCGGCGAGGTCTCGGAGCACTACCTCACGCTCGACCAGGCGATGATCCTCGGCGCGATCGCCAACCTGCTGCGCCCGGACTGCCTGCGCCGCTACTGCGGTGTGGGCGCCTGGCGCGAGGCGATCCGCCCGCTGCTGAAGATGGAGCGGTTTCGGCTCGGCTGACCGCTGGCTATCCCAGCTCGTCCGCGACGGTGTTGGCTATCGCCACCCGCATGGGGTCCGGGTTGGCCCAGCTCCAGTTGGGGTGCGCGCGGTTGGTCAGCAGCGCCAGCACCAGCTTGCGCTTCGGCTCTACCAGCAGCGACGTACCCGTGAAGCCGGTGTGCCCGTAGGTGGCGGACGTGGAGAGGCGCCCCATGAACCAGGGCTGCCGCAGCACCACGCCAAGCCCGTGGTCGGAGGGGCGGCCGGGGCGGTCGGGGTCGACGGCGGGCAGGCCGCGGTTGGCGTTGGTGAGCATCTCCTTCACGAGGTCGCGGGAGAGGATGCGGCCACCGCCCTGGAGGAGGAGTTGACCAATCGCGGCGACGTCGCGGGCCGTGGCGAAGATGCCGGCGCTGCCCGCCACGCCGCCCATGTGGTTGGCGACGTCGTCGTGCACCACTCCGCGCAGCAGCCCTCGGGACGAGCGTGCGTCGGTGGCGACCAGGCGCTCCTTGGAGCTGACCCAGCCCAGTGGCTTGAATCCGGTGTCGCGCAGGCCCAGCGGCCCGGTCAGCTCGGCCTTCAACGCCTGGTCGAGGGTCATCCCGGTGACCTTCTCGACAAGTTGGGCGGCGACCATCAGCCCGGTGCTGGAGTAGCGGTAGACGGTGCCGGGCGTCGCGCCGTCGACCAGCGGGGTGGCGAGCACCGCCCGGCGTTTCGCGGCCATGTCGGGCAGCCCGGACACCTTGGCGCCGACGGGCAGGCCGCTGGTGTGCGTGAGCAGCATCCGGACGGTGACGGTGTCCTTCTGCGCGCCGGTGAAGTCGGGCAGGTAGCTCGCCACCGGCGCGGACAGGTCGACCTTGCCCTTGTCGACCTGACGCAGCAGGAGGATCGCGGTGTAGACCTTGGTCAGCGAGGCCAGGTCGAAGACCGAGTCGGGACGCATGGCCACGCGCTTGGCCGGCGGCAGTTCGACCGGTCCGGCAGAGTACCGGAGTGCGTGGCCGACCGCGACGTGCGCCACCACCTCGCCGTCGACCATGACCAGGGCGACCGCACCGGCGTAGGTGGGGTGTTTCGGGTTTTCCTTGGTCGGCCTGAGGAAGCGTTCGAGCGCGAGCTGGAGCGCGGTGGACTTCCCCGCCGACGCTGACGCGGAGGGCGAGGCGGAGGCGGAGGCGGACGGCGACGAGGCGGCCGGGGATCCGGATGGCGACCCCGAACCAGCCAGCGGCGCGTCGGCCACTCCCGGCGCGGCCCACTGCGGCTCGGACTGGGGACCGCAACCGGCGAGGCCCGCGGTGGCGGCAGCCAGACCAGCTCCGAGTACGGCACGTCGTGTCACAGGCACGCCGAGGATCGTGACACGCGCGCTGACCTCGGCAAAACCAGCCGAACGCCCACTCCACCGGACCGGCTCCCACCGGGCCAGCACTGGAGCCCGGAGAAGTCGCAGTGCAGACTGGGGCGATGGCCCAAAGCTCCCGGGTCCAGCTGGCAGTGGTGCTGGCGGTCGCCGTCCTCGTCACCATCGGTATCGCACGTTGGCAGACCCGCCCCTCCGCGGCGCCCGAGCCAGCGGCGGTGACCAGCACTTGTGCCGGCCAGCCACTCACCGCCGCCCGCCAGCTCCGGGGCATGTGGCTCACCACGGTCAGTAACGTCGACTGGCCCAGCCGCCCCGGCCTGAGCGAGGAGAAGGTCAAGGCGGAGTACCGGGAGTGGCTCGACCTGGCCCAGCGGCGCGGGCACAACGCGGTCTTCGTGCACGTACGGCCGGCGGGCGACGCGTTCTGGCAGTCCGACTACGCGCCCTGGTCGTACTACATGACCGGACGGCGGGACGGGCAGGGGCCGGGGTGGGACCCGATGGCCTTCATGATCGACGAGGCACACGCCCGCAACCTGGAGTTTCACGCCTGGTTCAACCCGTACAAGGCGAGCCAGTCCGGCGTCTTCGCCGAGCTGCCGCCCAACCATCCGCTGCGCGCCCATCCCGACTGGGCGGTCACCTACCCGGCGAAGGGCAAGGGCAGCCGCCTCTACTACAACCCGGGCATCCCGGAGGCGCGCAAGTTCGTGGAAGACTCGATCCTCGACGCGGTCAACCGGTACGACATCGACGGCGTGCACTTCGACGACTTCTTCTACCCGTACCCCCAGGGGAGCGAAGACTTCGCCGACGAGGCCACGTTCAGGGCGCAGGGCCGGGGCATCGCCAACAAGGCCGACTGGCGGCGAGACAACGTCAACCTGCTGGTCCGCGAGACCAACGAGCGGATCAAGGCGGCCAAGCCGTGGGTGAAGTTCGGCATCAGCCCGTTCGGCATCTGGCGCAACGCGTCGACCGACCCGCTCGGCTCCCCCACGCGCGGGTTGCAGAGCTACGACGCGATCTACGCGGACACTCGCCGGTGGGTACAGGAGCGGTGGGTCGACTACATCGTGCCGCAGTTGTACTGGCACATCGGCTTCGCGATCGCCGACTACGCCAAGCTGCTGCCGTGGTGGTCGGAGCTGGTCGCCAACAGTCCGGTGCAGCTTTACGTAGGCCAGGCCGACTATCGCATCGGGCAGAAGGGCGCGTGGGCCAATCCCGCGGAACTCGACCGGCAGTTGGCGCTCAACCGCAAGTACCGGGTCACCGGCAGCGTGCACTTCAGCGCCCGCCAGGTGAAGGCCGACCGGCTCGGCGCGGTATCACGGTACGCGGAGGCCCACTACCGCGAGCCCGCCCTGGTGCCGGCAATGTCACACCTGCCCGGCGAGCGCCCGCCCGCGCCGGAGGTCGAGGCGGACCGCGTCGACGAGGGCGTGCGGCTGCGCTGGGAGGGCGACGCGACGAGCTACGCGGTGTACCGGCTGGACGGCGACACGGCCCGCCTGGTCGCCACGACACGCGGCGCGACCTGGGTCGACACCACGAAGGGCGAGGGCGCGCAAACCTACTGCGTGACGGCCCTTGATCGACTGTGGAACGAGGGAAGCCCGAGCGAACCACGCGTCGTGAGTTAGACACGCATCGCTATCAATTACTGAACGTCGTTGTCCGATAACGCTTTCGATGGTTTTTCCCTGGTCAGAGCGTTGCCGGAGTCCACTGTCGATCCGGTAAGCTGTCCGGCGGTTTGTCGCGCGGCGACGCCCCCACGGCGTCGGGCGACAGCCACCGCCTAATCGCCCGCCCGGGCGAGTCGGGGAACCAGGTTTTCTGGGGTGAATCCGCAACCGCGGTAGGGGTCCTTCCGTCCCGAACCCGTCAGCTAACCCGGCCGGCGGTCCGATGGGAGGATTGCGTATGACGGCACCTGTACGTCGCCGGCGCTGGTCGCTGGCCGTAGCCTTGGCCGCCGCGGCGGCCGTGTTGTTGTCCGGGGTGGCCTTCGTGCCCAGTGGAGCGGCGGCAGCGCCAAAGCCCACGCCCGGCGATGAGGGGGGTACGCCGCTGCTGCGGGACGTACTGGAATCAAGCAGCCGGGGCTACGTCGAGGCGCAGAACGCGGTCACGAAGTCGCGCAACCGGCAGCTTCAGCTCACTCTCGAGCTGCGCAAGGCCGAAGAGAAGATCAAGTTGATGGAGCCCGAGATCGAGCTCGTGGCCATCACCTCCTACCGCAACGGTCGCATCGGGCCGATGAGCATGCTGCTCAACAGCGCCTCCCCGGACGACTTCCTGCGGCGGGCCGTCAACCTCGATCTGCTCGCCGCCCGCGACAACGCGAAGCTGGGCGAGCTCAACGCCGCCCTTGAGCAGGCGCGGCGGGCCAAGGCGGCGATCGACGCCGAGCTGAAGGAAGAGCAGAAGCAGCTCGCCATCATGGCCAAGCAGAAGTCCGAGGCGGAGAAGGCGCTGAAGCTTGTCGGTGGGAAGGCGACCGGCGGCTTCGTGAGCGCCACGTCGCCGGTGGCCAGGCCCGCGCCGCGCAACAGCAACGGCTCCTTCTCCTCGCAGAGCTGCTCGGCCGACGATCCCACCACCGGACGCTGTATCACGCCGCGCACGCTGCACATGCTCAAGGAGACGCAGCGGCTGGGCTTCAAGCGGTTCGTCAACTGCTTCCGGCCGGGCGGGCCGTACGAGCATCCGAAGGGTCGCGCCTGCGACTTCTCCTCCGAGCAAAACGGCTTTGGTGGCGACGCGACCGGCAACGACAAGCTCTACGGCAACAACCTCGCCGCGTTCCTCGTCCGCAACGCCGACGCCCTCGGCGTGATGTACGTGATCTGGTACCGGCAGTTCTGGTCGCCCGCCACCGGCTGGAAGTCGTACAGCGGCGCCAATGGTGACCCGTCCAGCGACCACACCAACCACGTACACATATCCATGCTCTGAGCGCCCGTACCTGTTGAAAAGGAAAGCCCCGCGCGGGTCGCGCGGGGCTTCGCCTTTCTAGCTACTCACTGGTCGGGCATCCGGCGGGCGGGAGCCCGGCCGAAGGGCTGGCGCGGCGGCGGGCCCACCGGTGCCAGCGCGGGGATCGCCAGGGTCAGCGGCGTGTCGCTCGTGACCGTGACATGCTCGCCGTGGTGCACGAGGTCGAGCTTGGCGCCCTCCCCGCCGTTGCGCAGGGAGTACGTCACCTCGCTTGGCTGCACGTCGACCCGGAGCCGGAGCCCACGCCACAGCATGGAGAACTCCATCCGGTTGATCCGGCTGGGCAGCCGCGGCGCGAACGACAGGCTGCCGCCGTGGTCGCGCATGCCGCCGAGCCCCGCCACCACGGCGAGCCAGGCGCCGGCGAGCGCGGCGATGTGCAAGCCCTCGCGGGTGTTGTTGTGGATGTCGTGCAGGTCCATCAGGGCGGCTTCGCCGAGGTAGTCGTGGGCCAGCTCGAGGTGGCCCACCTCCGCGGCGATGACCGCCTGCGTGCACGTCGAGAGCGACGAGTCACGCACCGTGCGCTGCTCGTAGTAGGCGAAGTTGCGCGCCTTCTGCTCCGGCGTGAACGCGTCGCCGCGCCAGTGCATCGCGAGCACCAGGTCGGCCTGCTTCAGGACCTGCTTGCGGTAGAGGTCGAAGTACGGGTAGTTGAGCAGCAGCGGGTAGCCGCTGGGCGGAGTGGCCGCGAAGTCCCACTCCTGGAGCCGGGTGAACTCCTCGCACTGCTGGTGGACCCCGAGCTCCTTGTCGTACGGGATGTGCATGGCGTCGGCCGCGTCGCGCCACGACGCCGACTCCTCCTCGTCGACCCCGAGCCGGCGGGCCTGCTCCGGATGGCGCAGGGCCGCGTCGGCGGCACCGACGAGGTTCTTCTGAGCCATCAGGTTGGTGTAGAGGTTGTCGTTGACCACCGCGGTGTACTCGTCGGGGCCGGTGACGCCGTCGATGTGGAAGATGCCGTGCCGGTCGTGGTGACCGAGCGAACGCCACAGCCGCGCGGTGTCGACCAGCAGCTCCAGCCCGACCTCGCGCTCGAAGTCGAGGTCACCGGTGGCCACCACGTAGCGCTGGACCGCGTCGGCGATGTCGGCGCCGATGTGGAACGCTGCCGTGCCGGCCGGCCAGTAGCCCGAGCACTCGTGCCCGCGCACGGTACGCCACGGGAACGCGGCGCCCTTGAGCCCGAGCGTCTGCGCCCGCTCCCGGGCAAGGTCGAGCGTCGCGTGCCGCCATCGCAGGCCGTGCGTGACCGCCTCCGGCTGTGTGTACGTGAGCACCGGCAGCACGAACGTCTCGGTGTCCCAGAAGACATGCCCGTCGTAGCCCGGACCGGTGAGGCCCTTGGCCGCGATCGGCCGCATCTCCGCACGGGCGCCGGCCTGGAGCACGTGGAAGAGCGCGAAGCGCACCGCCTGCTGCACCTCGGGGTCGCCCTCCAGCCGCACGTCGGCGGCGTCCCAGAAGGCGTCGAGGTACTTGCGCTGCTCCCGGAGCAGCCCATCCCAGCCGGAGAACTTCGCCGAGGCGACGGCCGCACCGACCTGGTCGCGCAGCGCCGGGAACGAGCGGCGGCTGGACCAGCCGTACGCGAGGATCTTGACGACCCGCAGCTTCTCGCCCGGCTTGAGCACGGTCGCGACCGTGGTGCGGGCGAAGTCGGGGTATGCCTCGGTGTTGACCGAGGTGCGCTCCGGCCCCTCGATCTCGTGCTCCATCGCGGCGGCCATGCGCAGGCCGCTCTTCTTGGTGCGGTGGATCAGCAGCCCGCCCGCCGCGGTCGCCAGGTGCTCCTCGGCCTTCAGCGGGGCCTTGAGCACGGCGGCGACCCGGGGGTCCTTGCGGGTCGGCGGCAGCTCCTCGTTGGCGACCAGCTCGGACTGCACGATCAGGCGCAGGGGGCGGTCGTCGGCCACCTCCACCTCGTAGCAGATCGCGGCGACCGCGCGCTGCGTGAAGGAGACCAGGCGGGTGCTGTGCACGCGCACCGCCCGCCCAGCCGGCGAGACCCACTCGACCGTGCGGTCGAGCGTGCCCGCTTGGAGGTCGAGGACGCGCTGGTGGGTGCGCACCTCGCCGTATCGGACATCGAAGGGCTCATCGTCGACCAGCAGCCGGATGAGCTTGCCGTTGGTGACGTTGACAACCGTCTGCCCGGACTCGGGGAAGCCGTAGCCGGCCTCCGCGTAGGGTAGGGGTCGCAGCTCGTAAAACGAGTTGAGATAGGTGCCCGGCAACCCGTGTGGTTCACCCTCGTCAAGGTTACCGCGGAGTCCGATGTGGCCATTGGACAGCGCGAAGACCGACTCAGACTGAGCCAGCACATCGAGGTCGAGCCGGGTCTCCCGGACGTGCCAGGGCTCGACCGGGTAAGCCCGCTCACGGATCATGGATTCTCCAGCAACTCACTGAGGTCGCGCACGACGACGTGGGCGCCGTGCTTGTATAGCGCGTCGGATTGCCCGACCCGGTCGACCCCGACGACAAAGCCGAAATCGCCGGCGCGGCCGGCCTCCACACCGGCCAGGGCGTCTTCGAAAACGGCCGCAGCCGACGGCGCGACGCCGAGCAGCTTAGCCGCGTCGAGGAAGGTATCGGGGTGCGGCTTGCCGCGCAGATTGTCGCGTCGGGCGACGATGCCGTCGACGACCACTTCGACCTCGTCGATGAGGCCCGTAACGGTCAGGATATCGCGACAATTGGCGCTTGCGGAGACCACAGCGCGACGCAATCCTGACGCGCGGACCGCCTTCAGATATGCGAGCGAGCCCTCGTAAACCTCCACGCCGTCTTCGCGGATGTGGCGGAGCAGCAACTCGTTCTTACGGTTGCCGATGCCGTTGATCGTCTCGACATCCGGCGGATCGTCCGGGGTGCCCTCCGGCAGGCTGATCCCCCGCGACCCGAGGAACGTGCGCACCCCGTCCGCCCGCGGCCGACCATCGACGTACTTGTTGTAGTCGTCGCCGGAGTCGAACGGGCGAAACGGCTCACCCGTGCGCTCGGCACGGTCGCGCAGGTAGGCGTCGAAGGTCTCCTTCCACGCGGCGTTGTGCACCTTCGCGGTCTGCGTCAGCACACCGTCCAGATCGAACAGACAGGCGGTTACACCATCGGGGAGTCCCAACACTCGGACAGAGTAACCGCTCAACGCCTGACGAAACTGCCGGCTCACCCGTGGCTTTTGTGGTGACCCTGAGTGTCCGGTCGGCCTGCCTTCTGCCCCGGCTCGACCACCACGAACTGGCCCATCATCCCCGCGTCCTCGTGGCTCAGGATGTGGCAGTGGTACATGTAGGGAACGTCCGGATCTGCATAATCTGCAAATCGCGCAATGATCCGTACGGTCTCGTTGGGCGGCAGCAAGATCGTGTCTTTCCAGCCGCTCAACTCCACTGGCGGCTTCACCCCACCGACTGACAACACCTGAAACTGCACGTCATGGACGTGAAAGTTGTGCAACGTGCCATCTTCCTTGGTGATCTCCCAGATCTCCGTCGTGTCCCGGGTGACCACCTCGTCGATCCGCCCCATGTCCATCCGCTCACCGTTGATCTGGCGGCCGGAGAGCGCGAACTTGCGCGTGGTCACGGCCGAAGCCGGACCCAAAGGCTCGATCGGCGCCAGCACCGCGGGGACCTCCGGCGAGCGCGCAAGGTTACTCTCCGCACGCAATTGGAGTACGTCGAGCATGTCCCGAATACCCGCGAAGCGGTCACTGAGGATGTTGTGAAGGTTGGTCGGAAAGCTACGCAGAGTGACGTTCTCGCCGGCCTCCATCCCGACCACGATCTCCGCCCGTTCGCCCGGCGACAGGCGGATCCGGGTCATGCTGTGGGGCGCCGGCAGCAGCCCGCCGTCCGAGCCGATCAAGGTGAACGGCCGGTCGTCCGAAAGCCCGAAGGTGTACATGCGCGAGTTCGAGGCGTTCAGCAGCCGGAGCCGCACGCGTTCGGTGCGCACGTCGAGGTATGCCCCCGGGATCCCGTTCACCAGGATGGTGTCGCCGGTCCCGCTCCCCTCCCGAAACCGGCCGCGGCTGTCGAACTGGCGGTCCTGGACGATCACCGGGATGTCGTCGACGCCGTACTCGCGCGGCAGCGCCAGCCCCTCCGAGCGCTCGTCGTCGAGGATGAACATGCCGGCCAGCCCGCGCAGGACGTGCTTGGCCGTCTCGCCGTGCGGATGCGGGTGATACCAGAGTGTCGCCGCCGGCTGGCCCACCGTCCAATGGGGCGACCAGGTCGCGCCCGGGCGTACCTCCTGGTGCGGCCCGCCGTCCATCCGCGCCGGCAGGTGCATGCCGTGCCAGTGCACGCTGGTCGGCTCGTCAAGGCCATTGACGACGTTCACCAGCACTCGCTCGCCGCGCTTCGCGCGCAGGGTCGGCCCGAGGTAGTCGCCGTCGAAGCCCCAGGTGCGGGTCGCCTCGTCCCGCCCGAAGTCCGTCCGCCCCTCCTGCGCGCGCAGGTCGAACACGCGGCGCCCCTCGCGGTCGATCCGCGACTCCGCTAGCGGCGGCACCGCGAGCCGGTTGCGAAAGTCGACCTGGCCGGCCGTGTCGAGCCCCGCCTGGCTCCACGCCACCAGCGTGGCCACGCCGCCACCACCACAGACCGCGAGTACAGCGCCGGCGCCGACCAGCGCCACGACCCTTCGTCGCCTCATCTCCACTAACTCCTTCCCTCTCTACATGTAGCTTTACTACTGGTCGGGTCGCGCGCCACGGCAAGCCGCCCATCTCCGGGCTCAATGGGGGGTCCCACTCAGGGTTACCTGCGGGTAACATCAGGCGCATGTCCATCGACGCGGCTCGCGCTCGGCGCCGTGCGCGCAACCGCCCGCCTCGGCCGTCCGGTCGCCGTGGTCGTCGCCGAGATGGAGGTGGGGACGCGGCCGGAGTTTCCGGTGCTGGTCGAGATCGGCACCGAAGACGGCGAGACGACCGCCGAGATGACGGTGATCTGGACCTTGCGACCGCAGCGCTGACTGGCGGCGGCCTTCGCCCTCGGTGCGTGCGATGCCCCTGGCGGGCGGCTACCGACTCGACGGCGCCTGTTCGTGGGTCACCGGCTGCCGGGCTGCTCTCGATACGGCCACGCCCACGACCCTCCCGGCCTCGGCGCGGGAGCTGGCGATGCGGGCGGCCACGAGCCTGGTGGTGGCGAGCGGAGCGCGGGGCGGTGCTGCGCGACCAGCACGCTCTGCGGCTGGTGCGCTCAGGCCGGCGCTGCTCGATCCGATCCCGCGGGGCGGCGGGGAGGCCGCCGGGCTGAGCGCATCGTCGCGCCCAGCCCGGCAGCGCTCAGAAGAGGTCGGCGATGATCTTCAGGATCGCGGCGTAGAAGTTGCCCTCGATGCTGCGGAAGAGCGCGAACTCCTGACCAGGGCTGCCGAAGAAGGGCCGCAGCGTCCAGGCCAGCTGCGTGCCGACAAAGCCGAACAGCAGGATCCAGATGTACAGCAGTGTCATGCTCGCCGGACGCTGACCGTCGCGCGGGGCCGGACGCGGTGGCTGCGGCCCGGCGTACAACCCGCGCCCGCCCGGATCCCAGCCTGGCGGCGGTGCCAGCGGTGGTGGCGGTGGCGCGGCGATCACCGTGGACGTCGCGGTGCCGTTGGCCGCGCCCGCGGGGAGGGCGGCCGGCACAGCCGCGGCAGGGACGGCGGAGACCGGCGTGACCGGCACCGCCTCCGCCGGAGGTGCGGCTGGCGCGGCGGGGACAGCGGCCGGCACCGCGGGGACCGGCACGGCCGGGGCGAGCAGCCCGTGCTGGTTGAGCACCTGCATGCCGCCGGTCAGGAAACGCAGCCCCACGATCGCCGACAGGGTCAGGATCGCCACGTTGAGCAGCTTGAAGAAGCCGTAGTCGGGCGCGGTGATCAGAAAGAACAGGCTGATCGGCGCGAACGCCACGGCCAGCATCGCGATCACGGTGATCGCCACCATGACCATCGCGAGCGCCTGGCGCACCGACAGGCGCGCCCCGAACACCAGGTTGAACAGGTAGAGCGTGGGCAGGCAGATCGCCAGCGTGATGAGGAAGAGCAGCGGCAGCTTGACCGCCGACGTCAACGCCATCAGGACACTGTGGAACGCGCCCAACACCGCTCCGTAGAGCGCCAGCGCGATGGCGGAGCTGGCCAGCATGTTGCCGGTCAGCTGGCCTAGCTCCCGCTCATCGACGATCTGCTGCCAGATGCTCTGGCGGTCGCGCAGGATACGCTCGATCACGAGCAAACCCGAACCATTTGCGGACATCCGCTGACGGTAGGGCAGCGAATGTGACTAGCGCCACCCCACATCGATGCGATCGCCGCGTTCGTCGAAGAAATGCAAAGCGTCCATCCGTACGGAGATCGCCAGCGGATGCCCCGCCGCGACCGCCGGGTACGGCGCCAGCCGCACCGCGAGTTCGGCCGGGCGGCGGTGGTGCCGTCCGGGGTCGCTGAGCACGCTGGTGCGGCTGCCCTGCCCGGCGGCGGGCTCGGGGCGACCCGCCTCGCCGGCCGTACGACCACCGGTGAGCCGCTGCATCACGTGCCCGAAGCGGCGCAACCGGCTGGAGCCGTTGGCCGCCTCGGCGTCGGCGACCGGGCCGCCCAGGTCGTCGACGAGGATGGCGGTGGCACCGATGTCGAGGAACGCCAGCGACTCGTGCCCGTGGTGCTCCAGGTAGCGGATGCGCCCCTGGAGTACGTCGCCCGGCGTGCCCGGCGCCACCGGTGTGAGCGCCTCGGCCCGCATGCCCACCACGATGCGCTCGCCGTGGTAGTGCGCGACCGCCCGCGCCCGTATGTCGTCCCACGGCAGGTAGAGGGCCTGCTCACCGAGGTTGAGCGCGACGTACCGGTCGAGGTGCACGTAGACCGACGCCTCCAGCAGGTTCATCCGAGGGCTGCCGAGGAACGCGGCGACGTAGAGGGTGGCGGGCCGGCCGTACACCTGAGTGGGCGTGCCGACGTCCTGGAGCACGCCCTTACGCATGATCGCGACGCGGTCGGCCATGGTCAGCGCCTCGGCCTGGTCGTGCGTCACGTAGATCGTGCTTACCCCCAGCTCGCGCACCAGGCCGGAGATCTCCGCCCGCAGCTCGGCGCGCAGACCACTGTCGAGGTTGGACAATGGCTCGTCCATGAGGAAGAGACCGGGCCGCCGCACGATCGCCCGCCCCATCGCCACTCGTTGGCGCTGGCCGCCGGAGAGCTGGCTGGGCTTGCGGGCGAGCACGTCACCGATGCCGAGCGCGCTCGCCACGTCGGCCACGCGCTCGCCACGCGGCTGCTGCTCGACGCCGGAGAGGCGCAGAGGAAAGCCAATATTTTCACCCACGGTCATGTGGGGGTAAAGCGCAAAATCCTGGAAAACCATCGCAATCCGCCGGTCACGCGGCGGAAGGTCGTTGGCAAGCTCGCCGTCTAGCAGGATCGCTCCCGTGGTCGGGTCTTCCAGCCCGGCGACCATGCGCAGCACGGTCGACTTGCCGCAGCCCGACGGGCCCAGGAGCACCATGAACTCGCCGTCGTTAACGTCAAGGCTGACGTTGTCGACGGCTACCGTGCCATCTGGAAAAACTTTGGTGACATCCTTGAGCGCGACGGTGGTCACCGTCACCTCCCCGCAGCTTCGTTGCCGGCCCCCGAATAGGTAACTGTGACGAGCGTTACGACTCCAGCCCATCGGGTAAACGTGCCATGTTCGGGGTGTGACAAGGTGATTACTGCCCAGTTCAGCTGGTTTACCGCGTAGCCACGGCTATGGTCGCCGAAACCGGCACGAAACTCCGCGTCAACGACCGGCCGCGCCGTGACTCCACGTCCGCCACGCATCGACGGCCACCAGCGCCACTACGTACAGGCCGAGCATCGCGAACGCGGCCGTGGCCGCCCCGGCGAACGCGCCCGCCACCAGCACCACCGCCCGGCCGTCCCAGCCGAGCCCCAGCCGGTGCAGGGGCGGACCCTCCACGCGCTTCTCCAACCGGGTCGTGAAGTCGCAGTGGTGCAGTGCCAGCGCGACGAGCAGTAGGTAGACGATCGGCAGCGGCACATCGTACGCCACGCCGGCGGCGGTCACGTAGAGCAGCTCGGCCGCCCGCAGCCCCGCCGGCACGAGCCAGTCGAGCGGGCCGTCGTGCGGATGCCAGGCGCCCAGCCCCGCGGCGAGTACGAGCGGGAGGAGCGCCACCACCGCCAGCTCACTCGCCCCGGACCTGGCCGTCACCAGCGCCGCCACCGCCCCGGCCAACCCGAGCCCGGCCGCGGCCAGCGGTGGCACCGCCCACCGGCGCAGGAGGTGGGCCGCCGCGCCGTCGTCCCGGTACAGCGTGGCGTCGACCGTCGCGAGCACCGGCACGCGCATGGTCAACGCTCGGGCGGTGCGCAGGACCAGCGTGTACGCGCCCGAGAGCACCGCGCACGCCAGCACCCCCACCAGGGCCGCCCGCTGGTCGAGGAGCGCGACGCACACGGCGGTGACCGCCCAGCGCGCGCCGATCGGGAAGAGGGCGGTCTGCTTGAGCCAGTACGCCGGCGAGCCCTGATCGGACTGCACGCGGTGGGAGAGCCGCCCCAGCCGCCCGCGGGACGGGGTCGCGCGGGCGGCCGCCTCGTCGTGCAGCGCCAGGTACCAGCTGTCACTCTGCTGCCGCACCGTGATCAGGAGCAACACGGCGACCGCGAGTGCCCAACCGCCGCCCCCGGCGCCCGCCGCGAGGCCCGCGTAGACGGCCGCCTCCTTGACCCGGTCGGCCATCGTGTCCAGCCAGCCGCCGAAAGGGCTGAACCGCCGCGTGTACCGGGCCAACTGCCCGTCGACCCGGTCGAATACGAAGCCGAGGTAGAGCAGCACCGCGCCGAGTAGCAGCGCGGGGCGGCCGCCGAGCCAGAAGAGCAGCGCCGCGGCGACCACGAGCGCGGCGGAGAAGGCGGTGACCAGGTTGGGCCCCAGACCCACGCGCGCGGCCCAGCCGGTGAGCCGGGGCGACCACGAGCTGACGAGGTACGTGGCGACGACGTCGTCCCGCTCGCGCACCGCCAGCCGCAGCTCCACCTCCTCCGGATGGATCTCGGCGATCGCCGCCCGCACAGCCGCGCGGGAGGTAGTGTCGCGGGCCCGGGCCGCCACGAGTTGCCGTACCCGCTGCGTGTAGATCGTGACGTCGAGGCCGCGCAGGGCCGCGGGCAGCGAGTCGAGACCGGCGCCGACCCCACCTCGGGCGGCGGCCATCAGGGCGGGCAGGTCGGGCGGGTCGACCCGCAGCGCGCCGCCGAAGGCGGCATTCGGCTCACCCGGCACCAGCCGGCCACGATCGTCGCGGACCCGCTCGCCACGGGAGCCGGCGGCCGCGTCGAGCACCAGGGCCACCGTCGTCCCGGCAGGGTTGGTCGCGAGATGACGGAGTACGGCGGTGTGCGCGACCAGGTCATCGGCGCAGATCAGCAGCGGCTCCTCGGCCGTGCTCGCGATCCCGGCCAGCCCGGCGAGGTCGGGGACCGCGACAACCTTGTCAGTGCCCGCGTCGAGCAGTTGCTCGGCGAGCTGCCCGGTCATCTCCAGCCCGGACGTGACGATGACACCTAACATCGATGAACGCCGTCCCTACCCCAGTGACGCGGGACAGGTTAGCAGCCATCAGCCTGGCTCAGGGAAAGCCCGCAATCGCTGATCAGGGCCGGGTCCGTCGCGCTGTGGAGGCGGGGAGCCAGGTCCGCCCATACCGTTGACACATGAGCAAAAAACTCGTACGACCCCGCCACAACCGGATGATCGCCGGCGTCTGTGCTGGGCTGGGCCGCCGCTTCGGCATCTCGCCGAACGCGATGCGCCTGATCTTCCTGATCTCCTGCCTGCTCCCCGGCCCGCAGTTCCTGATCTACATCGCGCTGTGGATCATCATGCCCAGCGAGGAGCGGTACGCCACGACGTACTAGATGATCCGTTCCAAGGCTGACGTGTCACGACCCCGTGAGCGTCGCCGCACGCCCGGGCCGGTCGACCGCGGCCTCCAGATCAGGGGTCGAGTCCGTGCGTGGCGAGAAGTTGACCCTGTAGGGTCAAAGAAATCGCCACGGACGCACAGCGGCCAGAGCCGGGAGTGCGTCGGGGTCGGGCTTGAACGCTTCCACGTGGGAACGGCCCTGCGTCCCGGACAGCGGGCGCCCAAAGCAGGGCGAAGCCGTCCGGACCACGACGAGCATCGCGGCAGCCCCGCTGGCCGGTCAGGAGCCGGTGGTGGCCAGCTCGCTGTCGCGGGCGTTGCTCGCCGTCGGCATGTTGACCCGCCGCAGGCTCAGCAGGCTGGAGAAGAGCCCGGCGAAGATCACGGTCACGCCGACGCCGATGCAGGTCGACGAGGGCAGCACCACGCGGAGCGCCTCGCCCAGATCCTGCGCGCCGAAGCCCCGCGCACCCCAGGCGGAGAACGCCAGGATGCTGCCGGCCAGGCCGACCAGCACGAGCAGGACACCGGCCGCGGAGCAGGTCTCCAGCCGGACCAGCCGGATCCACCGGTCGGCTTGGCGCTCGCTGGTGATGCCCTCGTTGTGCCCGTAGATCAGGGCAAACGCGCCAAACATCAGCAACTGTGCGCCGACGAGCATGGCCAGGCACGTGTAGACCAGCGTGTTGATGTCGAAGCCGACGCCGGCGACCCGCAGCGGGCCGACGGTCAGGATCGACGTGCCGATCAGGCCGAGGACGAAGAGGATCGCACCGGGCAAGATCAGCGTCTTGCGCGGCGAGAAGACCAGCAGGAAGCGCAGGTGGCGCCAGCCGTCGCGCCAGGTGCGCAGGTGCGGCGGGCGGCTGCGGCCGTCGGGCTGGAGGGTGGTCGGCACCTCGACGATGTCGTAGTTGTTGAGCGCGGCCCGCACGACCAGCTCGGAGGCGAACTCCATGCCGGGCATGCAGAGGCCCAACTGGCGGATGCGGTCGCGGTTGAAGCCGCGGATGCCGCAGTGGAAGTCGCCCACGTGGCTGAGGCTCTTGCCGAACAGGCGCCGGCCGAGCCAGGAGAGCACCGGGTTGCCCAGGTAGCGGTGGAGCGGGGGCATGGCGCCCGGCGCGATACCGCCGCGGAAGCGGTTGCCCATCACCAGGTCGTGACCGGCGCGCAGCTCCTGGATAAACGGCTCAAGATTGGACAAGTCGTACGAGTCATCGGCATCGCCCATGATGATGTACTTGCCGCGCGCCTCGGCGATGCCGTTGAGCAGCGCCCCGCCGTAGCCGCGGATCGGCGCGTGGGAGACCCGGGCGCCTGCCTTGATCGCGATGTCCTGCGAGCCGTCGGTCGAGCCGTTGTCGCTGACCAACACCTCGCCGACCACGCCCAGCTCCTCGAGCGCGCGGCGCGCCTTGGTGACGCAGACCTCGAGCGTCTCGGCCTCGTTGAGGCAGGGCAGCAGGACGGTGACCTCGATGTCGACGTCGTCCTTCGCCACGGTGCTGGCCACAGGCATACTCCCAGTCACAGTGCTGATTGTCCTTGCCGGCGCACTCTACGCGTGCTGAAACGCCGATGGATCAGACCTACCGGCGTCACCCCGTCGGCCCGCGCCACCCGCACGAGGATAGCGGGTGGCGTGGTGATCCTGGCCCACACTCCGCGCGGGCGACTCGCCCGGCTTCGATGCGTGCCCCGACCGGAGCCTGCCACTATGCGGCCGTGTAGGCGACCTTGACCTGCGTGTAGCCGAGTGATCGCAACAAGCCAGTCAACATGTTGCGTGTGTTTTCCTCGGCTCGCCGCGCCAAACCACTGTCTCGCGCGGCGCCGGTGATCCGCTCCTGGGCCAGCCGGTAAACCCCCTGCTGGCGGTTTGGATCGCCGCCGAACACCTCACCGAGCCGGTTGAGCAGCCCACGCTCCTCGGCGAAGACGTAGCTCTGCTCCAGATCGAGGGAGGCCTCGGTGAGCTGCGGCGCGGGCAGGGTGATCTCGGCGGAGGTGCGGTCGGCGGACTCGACGATCGCCCCGTCGCCGATCTTGCCGAAGTCGACGTATGCCTCGACCCGGCCCGCGCCGACGAAGAGGGTGCGCTGGTTGACCAGGAAGTCCGGCACGTACTTGCGGTCGCGCTCCAGGTCGATGACCACCTGGAAGTTGCCCTCCGCGGCCACGTAGCGGCTCAGATCCTGGATGGACTGGAGCAGCGGCGGCTGGCTGCGGTCTTTGGTCTCCTCGCCGAACGGGTTGCGCCAGCTCGGCCACAGCCCGACCGCTTGGACGCTCAGCACCAGGACGACGATCAGGCCGATCGTGCCGGCCAGCCAGAACAGCGCCCGCCCCCGCCTGGCGCGGGGCCCCTCGGGCAGGGTCTCGTGGTCGTCTTCGAACCGCGGGTCGGGCCGGGGCTCCTGCGCCGTGGCCTGGCCCTTTCGGTATTCGGGAAACTCGCTGGTCGGGTTGTCCATGTCCCGATCACCGTCCTCTTCAGACTGCCCCTTAAGAGAACGGTAAGACCCGGGTACGACACCCGCATCTTGATCATTTACGGACTTTGGCGTCCATCTTTCAGGTGAACGCGGACAGCCCGGTCAGCTTCTGCCCGATGACCAGCTGATGGATCTCGGAGGTGCCCTCG
Source organism: Phytohabitans kaempferiae (assembly GCF_042433955.1). NCBI lineage: Bacteria > Bacillati > Actinomycetota > Actinomycetes > Micromonosporales > Micromonosporaceae > Phytohabitans > Phytohabitans kaempferiae. Next base: position 464,596 of record NZ_JBHLUH010000004.1, read on the forward strand.
TACGTCAGCACGCTCTCCAGATTGTTGGCGTGGCGAAGCACCGGGTACTCCCCGCTGATGCCGTTGGCGCCGAGGATCGTGCGGCACTCGCGCGTGATCGCGAGCGCCTCCCGCACGTTGTTGAGCTTGGCGACGCTGACCTGCTCGGGCCGGACCTCCCCCGCGTCGGCCAGGCGCCCGATGTGCAGCGCGAGCAGGTAGCCCTTTTGCAGCTCAAGGGCCATGTCGGCGAGCTTGGCCTGGGTCAGCTGGAAGCCGCCGATCGGCCGGCCGAACTGCTCTCGTGCCACCGCGTAGTCGAGCGCCGTGTGCAGGCACTCCCGCGCCGCGCCGAGCGCGCCCCACGCGATGCCCTGCCGCGCCTCGGTGAGGCAGGAGAGTGGGCCCTTCAAGCCCCGCACCTCGGGCAGCACCGCGTCGGCGGGCAGCCGCACGTCGTCGAGCACCAGCTCGCCGGTGGAGGAGGCACGCAGCGACATCTTGTGCTTGATCTCGCGCGCCGTCACGCCCGGCGTGTCCATCGGTACGACGAAGCCGAGCACGCCCTCGTCGGCCCGCGCCCAGACCACGGCGACATCGGCGACCGGCGCGTTGGTGATCCACATCTTGGTGCCGGTGAGCAGCCAGTCGTCGCCGGAGCGGCGGGCCCGGGTCTTCATCGACGCGGGGTCGGAACCGTGATCGGGCTCGGTCAGGCCGAAGCAGCCGATCGCCTCGCCGGTGGCCATCGACGGCAGCCACTGGCCCTTCTGCTCGGGGCTGCCGAAGCGCCAGATCGCGTACATCGCGAGCGAGCCCTGCACCGAGACCAGCGAGCGCACGCCCGAGTCGCCCGCCTCCAGCTCAAGGCAGGACATGCCGTACGCCACGGCGGAGGCGCCGGCGCAGCCGTATCCGGTCAGGTGCATGCCGAGCAGCCCGAGCTTGCCGAACTCGCGGGCCAGGTCGCGGGCGGGCATCTGCCCCCGCTCGTACCACTCCGCGGCGTGCGGGCGGACCAGATCGTCGACCATCTTGCGCACGACCGCGCGGATCGCCCGCTCCTCGTCGCTGTGCAGCGAGTCGACGTCGATCAGGTCGAGGGGCGGGGCGCGCATCAGGTCAGCACCAGCACTCTCGCGTGGATCTGGTTGCGCTGCTGGAGGGCGGCGCGGAGCGCGCGGTGCAGGCCGTCTTCGAGATAGAGGCCACCATTCCACTGCACGACGTGCGGAAAGAGGTCGCCGTAGAACGTGGAGTCTTCGGCGAGAAGCTTGTCGAGAGCGAGCTCGCGCTTGGTGGTGATGAGCTGGTCGATCCGGATCGGCCGGGGTGGAATCTCGGCCCACTGCTTCAGCGTGAGCCCGTGCTCGGGATACGGACGCCCGTCCCGAACCGCTTTGAAGATCACGACGGCACGCTCCCCTCCCATGTCGCCGTACCGCTTACACCCGTTGTCGGCCGCATGCCAGCCTAGCGACCGGCGCCGACACCTCGGTTTGTTCCCTAGTGAACCCTTTTCACCGGCCACTTGCGGTCCATCCGCGCCGGCGGGCGTCGCGCTGTCCCGGTGGAAGGGGTCAGATGTCAGCTATATTGCACGCCGTCCAGTCCAATGGCCCCGGTGGATGACCTGGTCGAGTGGCCGGTGTCCCCGCTTGAGCGACGGCGACCGGTGATCCGGCGCCCGATAGCCGACCGTCATCGCCCCGATCGGGGCGAAATCCGGCGGAACGCCAAACTCCTGGCGGTACGGGGCGACGCGCTGGGGCGGGATGCCGAAGAAGCACGCCCCCAACCCCTCGTCGACCGCCGTGAGCAGGATCAGCAGGCTGGCGAAGCCGGCGTCGATGTCCCAGTACGGCGCCGGCCACCGGCCCGGGTCGCGGTCGCTCCAACCCTTGTCGGGCTCGGCGTACCGGTCGAGGTAGGCCGAACGGTTGGAGTGCGCGACCACGATCAGCGGAGCCCGCCGCATGCCCTCCAGCCATCCGGTCATGCCCTGCCCCTCGGGCGTGGTGGCCGCCCAGAACCGCTCCCGGTCGGCCACCTCGGCAAGGACCAGGAAGCCCCAGCCCTGGGCGAAACCGGCAGATGGCGCCTTCACCGCGTGCGCCAGCAGGCGCTCGATCACCTCGGGCGGCACCGGGCGGTCGGGGTCGTAGTTGCGCACCATCCGCCGGCGACGCACCACGTCGCGGAACTCCACCGCTCAGCTCACCCCTTCGCGGGGGTGATCCCCCAGGTGCCGCTCCAGGTCTGGCCGGGCTCCAACACGATCAGCCCGCGCCCGGAGCGGAACGCGTCGGGCGGGCAGGTCATCGGCTCGATCGCCACCGCGCGGCGGAACCGGTCGCCGGTGAGCGTGTCGCTGCTGAACACCTGCCACCAGCCGAAGCCGGCGTCGCCCCAGATCGCGACGCGCTCGCCGTCCGCAGTGGACAGCTCCACAGTGGAGCCGCCATCCGCGGCGCGGTCGAGGTCGGCGAAGGCGGTGTCCAGCACGGTGCCGCCGATGCGGCGGGGCGCGGTGAAGTCGTACTCGGTGCCGGCCACCTTCTGCGCGCCGATCGGCAGCAGGCGCCCGTCGACCAACACGCGGCTGCGGGCCGGCACGCGCAGCAGCAGGTCGTCGGCGCGGGCGCCAGGCAGCCGCAGGTAGGGATGGACGGAGAAGCCGAACGGGCACGGCTCGCGGCTGGCGTTGGTCACCGAGTGGGTCGCGCGCAGCCCTTCAGCACCGACCCGCCACTCGGCGCGCAGGCGCAGCGGCCACGGATAGCCCGGCTGGGCCGGCATCGCACACTCGATGGTGACCGCGTCGGCCGCCTGCTCGGCGAGCGTCCACGGCTGCCAGTTGACCAGCCCGTGGATCGCGTTGTTGCGCATCGGCTCTGTGAGCGAGAGCTGGTACGGGCGCTCGCCGAAGGTGTACTTGCCGTCGCGGATGCGGTTTGGCCACGGCGCCAGGATCTGCCCCGCACAGCCCGGCGGCAGCTCGTCGTCGCCGTATCCGTCCACGTAGTCGACCCCATGCCACCGGTAGTGCCGCAGCCCCCCGCCGACCTCGACCACCACGGCCTCGTGGCCCTCGGCCGCGATCGTCCACTGTGCCCCGGAGAGTGGGGTCTTCCCGTTATCCATCGGCTGACGATATCCGGTAGCGCAGCAATGCGGGGAAGGCCAACACCAGCGCCAACGCGAGGATCGCCGCGGCGAACCCGCCACCGGCCCAGGCGAGCGTCACGCCCCACGGCCCGGCCATCGCGCCGGCCCGCAGGTCGCCCAGGCGCGGGCCGCCCGCTACCACCGTGATGAACACGCCCTGCAGGCGCCCCTGGTACTTGTCCGGCGCGTACGTCTGGAGGATCGACTGCCGGTAGACCGCGCTCACCAGGTCGGCCGCGCCGGCACACGCGAGCAGCAGCACCACCAGCCACAGCTGGTCGGCGAAGCCGGAGAAGCCGATCGCCACGCCCCAGGCGATGACCGCGGCGGTGAGCGCGACGCCCTGGCGGCGTACCCGGCCGATCCAGCCCGAGGTCAGCCCGCCCACGACCGCGCCGATCGCGATCGCGCTGTAGAGCCATCCCACCGCGCCGCCGCCCCCGAAGCGTTCCTCCGACACCTGGGGGAAGAGCGCGCGGGGCATCGCCAGCACCATCGCGATCAGGTCGATGGCGAACGAGAGCAGCAGCACCGGCGTGGTCGCGAGGTAGCGGATGCCGTCGACGACGCTGCGCAGCCCCATCGACGCCCGCTCCTCGCCGGGCGGGATCGGCGGCAGCCGGTACGTGGCCCAGAAGGAGATGGCGAAGAAGAGAACGTCGACGCCGTAGGCGACCGGGAGCCCGGCCTCCGTACCCATGGTCCCGAAGATCAGGCCCGCGGCCAGCGGGCCGACGACGGCGCTGGCGCTGGTGGTGGTGTGGCTGAGGGTGTTGGCCGCCGGCAGGAGGTCGCGCCCCACCAGCCGGGGGATGATCGCCTGGCGGGTCGGCGAGCTGATCGCGAACGCGACCGTCTGCACCGCCACCAGCCCGAGCAGCAGCGTCGGGCTCTCCACGCGCAGCACCGCCTGGACGAGCAGGCCTGCGGTCGACGCCCACATCAGCACCGAGCTGGCCAGCAGCAGGCGGCGGCGGTCGACCGCGTCAGCGACCGCGCCGCCCCACAGACCGAAGACCATCAGCGGTACGAGTCCGGCGATGCCCAGCAGCCCGACCCAGAACGAGTCGTCGGTGATCGCGAACATCTCCACCGGTACGGCGACCGCGGTGAGCTGGAAGCCGAAGAAGGAGACCGCGTTGCCGACCCACATGCGGCGGTATGCGGGGATGCTCAGCGGGCGGACATCGATCGCCCAACGCTTGGTCAGGCTCTGCGTCAAGGGGCCAGCCGCTCGATGATCCACACTCCCTGGTCGGTGCGGCGATATCGCAACCGATCATGCAACCGACCCGTCCGCCCTTGCCAGAACTCGATCGTGTGGGGCACGACACGAAAGCCGCCCCAGTGGTCGGGAGTCGGCACGCCGTCGGGGAACCGCTCGCTGGCATCTTCGTACGCCCGGTCGAGCGCGGCGCGGTCCGGTACGACCCTCGACTGAGGGCTGGCCCAGGCGCCGAGCTGGGACTCGCGGGGGCGGCTCGCGAAGTACGCCTCGGTCTCGGCACGGGGCACGCGGGTCACCTCCCCGGCGACCACGACCTGCCGGCGCATCGGATACCACGGGAAGACCAGGCTGGCGTACGGGTTGGCGGCCAGCTCGGTGCCCTTGCGCGAGGCGTAGTTGGTGTAGAAGACGAGCCCTCGTTCGTCGTACCCCTTGAGCAGCACCGTGCGCCCGCTGGGCCGGCCGGCCGGGTCGGCGGTCGCCACGATCATCGCGTTGGGCTCGGGCAGGCCGGCGTCGACCGCGTCGGCGAACCAGCGGTCGAACTGGGTCCACCAGTCCGGCGCCAGGTCGGCGGGGGAAAACGCGTCGCCGCTTCCGTAGTCGCGGCGCATACGGGCGGGCTCCGGTGTGTCAGCGATCACTGTCCCATCCTCTTGGCCCGAGGGGTAACCCCCCGTTAACTCGGCGGAAAAGGGATGATGTCGCATGTACCACAAGACCCACTGCTCGCAAAGTTAGTTACTCACCAGGCAAGATGACACGCACCTGCCGCGATCACCACGTGGCTTGCTGTCAGTGCGGACAACAGATCCAGGAGAGCGATATGTCCGACTTCAAGCCGGGACTGGAAGGCGTGATCGCCTTTGAGACCGAGATCGCCGAGCCCGACAAAGAGGGCGGCGCACTACGTTACCGCGGCGTCGACATCGAAGATCTGATCGGCCAGGTCTCGTTCGGCAACGTGTGGGCCCTGCTCGTCGACGGCCGGTTCGGCCCCGGGCTGCCGCCCGCCGAGCCGTTCCCGGTGCCGGTGCACTCCGGCGACATACGGGTCGACGTGCAGTCGGCCGTAGCGATGCTCGCGCCGTACTGGGGGCTGTCCCAGCTGTTGGACATCTCCGACGTGCAGGCGCGCGAAGACCTCGCGCGCGTGTCGGTCACCGCACTCTCCTTCGTCGCGCAGTCGGCGCGCGGGCTGGGCCTGCCGGCCGTGCCGCAAAAGGAGATCGACAAGGCCTCCACGATCGTCGAGCGGTTCATGAAGCGGTGGCGCGGCGAGCCCGACCCGCGGCACGTCAAGGCCGTCGACGCCTACTTCATCTCCGCCGCCGAGCACGGCATGAACGCCTCCACCTTCACCGCCCGGGTCGTCGCCTCCACCGGCGCCGACGCGGCCGCCTGCATCTCCTCCGGCATCGGCGCACTCTCCGGGCCGCTGCACGGTGGCGCGCCCTCCCGCGTGCTGCACATGATCGAGGCGGTCGAGCGCAGCGGCGACGCCGAGGGGTACGTCAAGGGCGTCCTCGACCGCGGCGAGCGGCTGATGGGCTTCGGCCACCGCGTGTACCGGGCCGAGGACCCGCGCGCCCGCGTGCTCCGCCGCACCGCCAAGGAGCTGGGCGCGCCCCGCTTCGAGATCGCCGAGGCGCTGGAGAAGGCCGCGCTGGAGGAGCTGCACAACCGCAAGCCCGACCGCGTGCTGGCCACCAACGTCGAGTTCTGGTCGGCGGTGGTGCTCGACTTCGCCGAGGTACCGGCGCACATGTTCACGTCGATGTTCACCTGCGCGCGGATGGGCGGCTGGAGCGCGCACATCCTGGAGCAGAAGGGGCTCAACCGGCTGGTGCGCCCCTCCGCCACGTACGTCGGCCCGGCGCCGCGCAAGCCCACCGACGTGGAGGGCTGGGACACCGTCCCACACGGCCTCTGAGCAGTGGATCTTCGGCGGTCGTAGGGAGCCGGGCGCGGCGGCGTCCGGACCGAGTCGGCACGGCTCTCGACCCGCGCCGGCACGCGACCGAGCGATCCACCGGGCACGGCGTGCCCTTGCTTACACTCCGGCGGGCCAGGCCCCGGCTCGCCGGAGTGAGGTGGGAGGATTGCCGCCGTGGCTGACACACCCAGCATCCGGATCCCCGACGACCTCAAGCCCACCGACGGCCGCTTCGGCTGCGGGCCGTCCAAGGTGCGTCCCGAGTCCGTGTCGGCGCTGGCCGGCGTGGCGACGACCTACCTCGGCACCTCGCACCGGCAGAAGACGGTGCGCGACCAGGTGGCCCGGCTGCGCCGCGGCATCGCCGATTTCTTCTCCCTCCCCGAGGGCTACGAGGTCGTGCTCGGCAACGGCGGCACCACCGCCTTCTGGGAGGTGGCGACGTTCGGGCTGATCCGCGACCGGGCGCAGTTCGCGAGCTTCGGCGAGTTCGGTGCCAAGTTCGCCTCCTCGGTCAAGGCGGCACCGTTCCTCGGTGACCCGACCGTGCGCAAGTCCGACCCGGGCTCGGCGCCCTCGCTCGAGGCCGAGGCCGGCGTCGACGCCTACTGCACCCCGCACAACGAGACCTCCACCGGTGTGGCCGTGCCGATCAAGCGCGTGGCCGGCGCCGACGAAGGCTCGCTGCTGCTGGTCGACGCCACCTCCGGCGCCGGCGGCCTGGATGTCGACGTGCGAGAGACCGACGTCTACTACTTCGCCCCGCAGAAGTGCTTCGGCTCCGACGGCGGCATCTGGATCGCCCTGATGTCGCCCGCCGCGCTCGCCCGGGCCACCGAGATCAAGGAGTCGGGCCGCTACATCCCCGCCTTCCTCGACCTGGTCACCGCGATCGACAACTCGCGGCTCGAGCAGACGTACAACACGCCCGCCCTCGCCACGATCTTCCTGGCCGCCGAGCAGACCGACTGGATGCTCTCCCAGGGCGGGCTGGCCTGGGCCGCCAAGCGCACGGCCGAGAGCGCGGGCATCGTCTACGGCTGGGCCGAGCGCTCCTCGGTGGCGACACCGTTCGTGAGCGACCCGGCGTTCCGCTCCAACGTGGTGGCCACTGTAGACTTCGCGGACGGCGTCGACGCCTCCACGATCGCCAAGGTGTTGCGGGCCAACGGCATCGTCGACACCGAGCCATACCGCAAGTTGGGACGCAACCAGCTGCGCATCGCGCTCTTCCCGGCCGTCGAGCCGGGCGACGTCGACGCGCTGACCGCCTGCATCGACTACGTGGTAGAGCGGCTCTGACAGCCGCGAGGCCATCCCTCAATGGGGGCAGGTCACGCGACATGCGGGTGTGACCTCCCCCCATGGGGAGCTAGATCGGCGTACCGTGTGCCAAAGACATCTCTGGCGGAGCTGGCTGGAGGTGGCGGAGGCCAGCGAAGCGGGACGGAGGCAACGCGATGCGGCCAGTACGCTTCGTCGCCCTCTCCGAGGACGGCCAGGCCTTGGTGCTCGCCGACGAGGTGGGCCGCCTACTCGCGCTCCCACTCGACGAGCGGATCTCCACCGCGTTGCAGGGCGAGCCTGGCGCTGGCCCGGTCACGCTCACCGTCGCCGGCACCGGCCACGAGCCGGCCCCGACCCTGTCTCCCCGCGACATCCAGGCCCGCATCCGCGCCGGTGAATCGGCCGACGACGTGGCGCGGATCGCCGGCGTGCCGGTCGACCGCGTGCTGCGCTACGCCGGCCCGGTCCTCCAGGAGCGGGCGATGCTGGCCCAGCACGCCCGCCGCACGCGCCTCAAGACCTCCGAAAAGGGCGCGCCGCTCGCCGAGGTGGTCGATGGCCGCCTCGCCCAGCACGGCATCGACTCCGAAAAAATCTCCTGGGACGCCTACCGGCGCGACGACGGCACCTGGCGGATCGTGGCCACCTGGCCCTCCGGCAAGGCCACGGCGCAGGCTATCTGGGAGCTCGACAAGACCCGCCAGATGGTGTCCCCACACGACGACATGGCGCAATACCTGTGCGCCGAGCGCCCGACGCAGATCCTCGGGCAAGACCCGCCGGCCGAGCGCAGCGGCCACGGCCTGCCCGGACCGTCGCGCACCGAGCCCAGCCGGGGCGGCCACGGCCTGCCCGCCGCGGGCGACAAGTCGCGCACCCGCGACCCGATCCGCGCCGGGCGCGACGCCCTGCTCGCCTCGCTCGACCGCCCGGTCAGCTCGCCCGGCCGAGGCCTCGACCCGGCCGCCGCGTCCACCGAGGCCGGTCGCCAGCGCCCGGCCGCCATGTCCGGTGGCGCGGCAGCGTTGCTCGGCGGCGGTCAGGGTTCGGCGTTCGACGACGACAGCGACCTCCCCAAGGAGGTGCCGGCCGTGCCGTCGCTGGCCGTGCTCCGCCCTCGGCGCACCACGGGCGGCCCGGCCGCCGCGGCCGCGAGCGAGTCGACCGAGCCCGGCGGCAAGCCGCGCAAGCGCCTGCCCAGCTGGGATGACGTGCTCTTCGGCACCGGCCCGGCGGCCCGCGAGACCTCCTGACCCCGTTGGGCGCGGTCGCCGTGGCCCTCCACGGAGGGTGAGGCTGCGGGAGCAGCGGCATGGACCACAGCCCCGGAGCCATCAGAGCGGCCAGGCGCCGATCCGGTCGTAGGTGGGGTTGGGGCCGGGATTGCTGCGCATCAGCACCACCTCCGAAACCGTCCACGATGGACCCTCGTAGGCGTCGAGCGCGGCCCGGTCGGCGTCGACCGCCACTCGGTCGATGCGCTCGCCGGGGCGGGCCACGGTGAGGTGCGGGCGGAGCGGCTTGGGATCGTATGCGAGGCGGGCCCGCTTGAGCTCCCGGCGCACGACCCGGCTCAGGCCGCCCAGCGCGGATATGTCACCGCCCACCCCGGCCCACAGCAGCGTGAACTTGCCCCGTCCGAAGCGGCCGCCCCCGGTGAGCCGCACCTCGAAGGGCGAGGCCAGCGCGGCGGCCCGCTCGACGGCGGTGGCGGCGTCAGCCAGCCGGTCGTCGGGCGCGTCGCCGAGGAACGCGAGTGTCACGTGCCAGTTGACCCGGGCGGCGACCCGCGTGTTGACGCCGTCGCGCAGGGCCTGGCTCACGCGAAGCCCTTCCACACGCGCCGCGAAGTCGTCGGCCACGTGCTCCGGCGGATAGAGCGCGACGAACAGCCGCAAGGTCTAACGCCCGCCCGCCGAGCAGGTGCCGGCCGGCGCGTCCAGCGGCCGACAGGTGGCCGTCAGCCGCTGGTCGCCGGCAAAGGTCTGTGGCGACCGCACTAGTGATCCTGGTGGCGGGGCGTGGTGGGACGGAGGTGGAGGCCGGCCGCCTCGAGCTCGCCTTCGACGCGCACGCGCTCGATCTCGCGGTCGACGCCCTCCAGCTCGTCGAGGTGCTCGGGGACGCCGAGGCAGCGGCTGGCGAGGCGGAGGCGGTCATCGTAGGCAAGCAGGACCGCGGCGTGCCAGACCTTGGAGTGAGTGGCGATGCCGAGGCGATGGCGGTCGAGCCGGCGCAGGTCGGCCGCGATCTGCTGGATGCTCGGCTGGTGCTGGTCGAGCGCGGCGAGCGACATGCTCTGCTGGCTCAGCGTCTGGTCGAGGCGGTGGAGCGCACGGCGGTCGCGACGGTCGTGCAGGCGGCCCCGCAGGTGGCTGGCCGCGCCATCAGCGAAGATGACGAGGGCCACCACGCACGGAAGGAACACCAGCGCCAACAGCGCCAGTGCCAGCACGACCCCGTGCACGACGGCCACGACCCTTCACGCTAGGCCGAACTTACGACTATCGCCAGCAGTTTCAGCTGACGCCCAACGGACAACCCGCACCCGCTGTGTGGCGTGGCGGGGCTCACATCCACCACGCCACACAGCAAAGCACAGACCTACGACACTCCCGCGTGGATCACGTACACCTGGGGCGTCGGGCGGAACCGCAGCCGCAGCCGACCGCCCGTACGGCGGAGCTGCCAGGCCAGTGCGACCAGCGCGGCGGCGACCGAGATCAGGCCGCCGAGCCAGATGCTCGCGCCAGCGCCGAACTTCTCCGCCACCAGGCCGATGAGCGGCGCACCGATCGGGTTTGTACCCAGGAAGACCAGCACCCACAGCGCCATCACGCGCCCCCGGTAGGCCGGGTCGACGCTGAGCTGGATGCGCTGGTTGGACGCCTGCGCGAAGTACACCATGAAGAAGCCGGTCGGCAGCAGCAGGAGCGCCACCAGCCAGTACGCCGGCGCGAGGCCGACCAGCGTGCCGAGTGCGCCGAAGGCGATGGCAGCGCCGATCACCACGTACGCCGAGGGACGCTCCCGCCGCCCGCTGCTCGCCAGTGCCCCGCCCAGCGCGCCCACCGCGAGCGCCGTGGTGAAGAGGCCGAACGAGGCGGCGCCGGTGTTGAAGACGGTCTTGGCCAGCGCGGCGAGCGTGAGCTGGAAGTTGAAGAGCACCATGCCGATCACCGAGATGAGCACCAACGGCATGACGAGGTCGGGGCGGCGGGCGACGTACTTGAGGCCGTCGGTCACCTTGGCCGCGGCCCGCTCGTCGAGCGGCGGCAGGTCCTGGCGGTGCAGGTCGGCCGCGTTCATCCGGGCCAGCATGAGGAGCGGGGCGAGCGAGCTGACCGCGCTGATCATGAAGACCGGACCCACGTCGAACACCGCGATCGCCACGCCGGCCAGCGCCGGGCCCACGATCCGCGCGGTGTTGAAGGTCGCCGCGGAGAGCGAGAGCGCGTTGGGGAGCAGCGACATGCCGACCAGCTCGGAGACGAACGCCTGCCGCACCGGCGTCTCCACCGCGTTGGCGATACCGAGCAGCGCGGCGAAGACGAATACGTGCCACAGCTCGGCGGCACCGCTCAGTACGAGGATGCTCATGCCGAGCGCGAGCACGCTCCACGCGGCGTTGCCGATGAGGAGAAGCAGGCGCTTGTCGTACCGGTCGGCGAGGCGGCCGGATAGGAGCGTGAGCAGCAGCACGGGCGTGAACTGGAGCGCGGTCACCACGCCGAGGGCGGTGGCGGAGTCGTCCGACAGCTCGAGGACCAGCCAGTCCTGGGCGATGAACATCATCCAGACACCGATCAGCTTGATCAGCTGACCGACGGCGAAGAGCCGGTAGTTACGAACTTTCAGGGACTGGAATGTGGTGCTCAGCTTTGCCCGCACTTGAGAGTGCGCCCCCTCACCGGTGATACGCGTCATCCACAGTGGACGAAGCGAGCACCGATGGGGTGCCGTCAGGCGCGGGCCAGCTCTCGCAGGATCTCCGCCGCTCGCCGTAGCGTGTCGCGCTCCTCCGGGCGCAGCTCGGCTAGTCGGCTGGCCAGCCACTCGTCGCGCGCCCGCTCGAACTGCCCGAGCATCGCGCGACCGGCATCCGTGGTCGCCAGGATGACCTGCCGTCCGTCGGTCGGGTGGGGCGAGCGCTGCACGAGGCCGCGCTCCTCCAGCTTGGCGATGATCTTTGTCATCGTCGGCGGCTGGACCCGCTCAACGTCGGCGAGCTCCCTGGGTGTCACCGCTCCGGCCAGCTCGATGCTGGTCAGCGCGTTGATCTGGGTCGCCGTGAGGTCACCGACGGGCCGGGTCTGCCGGACCCGCCGGTTGAGCCTGGTGATCGCATCGCGCACCATCGGCGCGAGCTGCACAGCGGTTACTGGCACCGCCATCACCGTCCGCTCCGTCACGGTCGTTAGCATAACTAATAAGCTAGGCTAACGACCAGCCAATATGACTGCGGTCACGCTCAGAAGACCAGCGTCTCGATCGGACCGCGCAAGAAGTACAGCACGAACAGCAGGCCGACGGCATACAACAGGGGGTGGACCTCGCGTGCCTTCCCCTTCACCAGCTTGATCAGCACAAACGTGATCACGCCGGCCCCGATCCCGTTGGAGATCGAGTACGTGAAGGGCATCAGCACGATCGTCAGGAACGCCGGGATGGCGATCTCGTAGTCGGTCCAGTCGATCGTCCGTACGGCGGTCAGCATCAGGAAGCCGACGATCACCAACGCGGCCGACGCCGCCTCGAACGGCACGATCTCCACCAGCGGCGCGAGGAAGACCGCGACCAGGAAGAGCGCGCCGGTCACCAGGTTGGCCACGCCGGTGCGGGCGCCCTCCGCGACACCGGCGGCACTTTCGATGTACGAGGTGTTGCTGGACACACTCGCCGCACCACCGGCGGCGGCCGCGACCGAGTCGACGAGCAGGATCTCCCGGGTACGCGGCGGCGTGCCGTTCTCGTCGAGCAGTTTGCCCTCCTGGCCGACCGCGACCATGGTGCCCATCGTGTCGAAGAAGTCGGTGAGCAGCAGTGTGAAGACGAACATCAGCGTCACCAGCACGCCGGCCCGGTCCCACGCGCCCAGCACGTTGAAGTTGCCAAGCAACGACAGGTCCGGCGTCAGGTCCCAGTTGGACGGCCACTGCGGCACGTTGAGCGACCAGCCGTGCGGGTTGCCCTCGGGGCCGCCGGCCGGGCCGACGTCGGCGAGCGCCTCGACGACGAACGCGAGCGCGGTAGTGCCGAGGATGCCGATGAGGATCGCGCCCCGGACCTTGCGTACGATCAGCAGCAACGTCGCCAGCAGGCCGATCACGAAGACCAGCATCGGCCAGGTGACGATCACGCCGCCGATGCCGAGCCCGAGCGGCGGGGTACCGGCGTTGCCCTTCACGAAACCGGCGTCCACGAAGCCGATCAGCGCGAGGAAGAGCCCGATGCCCACGCCGATGGCCGTCTTGAGCGGAGTGGGCACCGAGCGGAAGACGGCGGTACGCAGGCCGGTGAGCACCAGGATCGCGATGATCACACCCTCGATCACCACGAGACCCATCGCGTCCGCCCAGGTCATCTCCGGCGCGATCTCGTACGCCACCAGCGCGTTGACGCCGAGTCCGGCGGCGAGCGCGAGCGGGAAGCGGGCCACGACGCCCATCAGGATCGTCATCACGCCGGCCACGAGCGCGGTGGCGGCGGCGATGGCCGGGATGGCCAGCTTCGCGTTGTCGCCGTCGGTGGCGCCGAAGAGGATCAGGGGGTTGAGGACGACGATGTAGGCCATCGTGAAGAACGTGGCGAACCCGCCCCGGACCTCGCGACCCAACGTCGATCCACGGGCGGATATCTCAAAGAACCGGTCGAAGCGGCCCACGGAACCTCACCTATGATCATGAATACGGTTCCGCGCATCGTCCCAGATCAGTAGGTACCGAGGAAGCACCGGCAAGTTACAAAGCCGTACCCTTGCCTCGTGTCTGATCAACACAAGCCACTACCCCGGGTGGAGCCGCTCGATCCGCCGATGGTGCCCTTCGCCGTCGCCGGCATCGTGGGCTGGGCGGTGGCCGGTCTGGTGCTGCTGGTCTTCTTCCGCGGTTGGCTGGAGGACAACGGGCACACCGACTGGCTCTGGACCTGCCTGGCCGGTTTCCTGCTTGGTTTTCTCGGCCTGGCGGTGATGCTGCGCCACGACCACAACCGAAGGCGGCGCCGCGGCGAGTCGTAGCGGTCAGCCGTGCCCGTACGGCTCGGCGGGCTCGCCAGCCTCGACCGAGCCGGGCGCGCGGCTCACCGCGACCGCCTCGACCTCGCTGTCGTCGTACACCGTGGACAGCTCGTCGACCGGCGCCTCGGCCTCACGGGTCGCCTCGGAGTGCGCGCCGCACCCGTGGTCGACGCTGACCGCGCGGCCGTCGTCGGGGGCGTAGAGGTTGCCACACACGCCGAACGCCTGCCGCAGCGAGCCCGCCAGCGGGAGGTAGAAGCCGCACGAGCCGCACCGGGCCGAGCGGGGGGCGGCGGTCGAGATGGGCGCGTCGGGGCCGTGGTCGCCGTCGTACCACCGCTGGGCGGTCTCGCTCCGCCCCTCCTTCGACATCACCCGCGGGCGGCCGAGCCCGAGCTCCCAGCTGACCTCCTCGACCGCGGGGTCGTCGGAGAGCATGTAGCCCGGCGCGAGCCGGTCGTCGTCGGGCGGCGTGGGGAGCAGGTCACCGACGCCGAGATCGCCGGGCTGGAGCCGCTCCTGCCACGGGACCCAGCCGGGCGCGAGGAGGGCGTCGGGGCCGGGGAGCAGCACGGTCTCGCAGATCGTGACGTGCTTGCTGCGCGCTACGCGGGTCACCGTGACGGCCCACCGCCAGCCGCGGTAGCCGGCGAGGTGGCACTCGAAGAAGTGCGTCACCACGCGGTCGGCCTCGGCCACCACCTCGATGTGCTCGCCCACGTCCGAGGCGTCGACCTCGGTGATGGCGGAGCGGGCCAGATCCACCGCCTCGGCGCAGACCTGGTCGAGACGAGCGGCGCGAACGGCGGTGGTCCTGGTCACGCCGGCTATTGTGCCATGCGCCAAAATGGTGGGATGCCGCTGTTGCCATCGCTCGGCCGAGCTGTCGGCTCGATGATCCGGTGGACGCGGCTCCTCGGGCGCGGCTCGCTCCGCAGCGGCCGGTGGGCGGGGCGCAAGGTCGGCGCCGTGCGCACCAAGGGGGCCGGCGGCGAGATCGGCATGACCCGCCTGCTCGACCTGCACGCCGCGTCGTACGCGGGCGACATCCTCATCGCGATCGGCCTCGCCGGCACCATCTTCTTCAGCGCGCCGATCGGCGAGGCGCGCAGCGGGGTCGCCATCTACCTGCTGGTCACGATGATCCCGTTTGCGGTGCTCGCGCCGGTCGTCGGCCCGCTACTCGACCACTTCCGCCACGGCCGGCGGTACGCGCTCGCCACCACCATGCTCGGCCGCGCGTTCCTCGCCTGGCTGATGTCCGACTACATCCACGGCTTCGGGCTCTATCCCGCGGCGTTCGGCGTGCTCGCGCTCTCCCGGGCCTACGGCGTGGCCCGCTCAGCCGCCGTGCCCCGGCTGCTCCCCGAGGGCATGGGGCTGTCGCAGGCGGCCGCGCGCGCCGGCGTCTACGGCATGATCGCCGGCGCCGCGGTGACGCCGATCGGCCTGCTCGCCTTCAAGTTCGGGCCGCAGTGGCCGCTCCGGGTCGCCTCGATCATCTTCCTGGTCGGCATGGTGGTCGCGCTGCGGCTGCCGCCCAAGGCCGACTCCGACCCGCCAGAGGCGCTCCCTCGCCCGTTCGCCGCGATGGGCCTGCGCCGCGGCGACCGCGCCCTCACCGGCCGGCTCGTGATCGCCACGCTTATCAGCAGCGCGGCCCTCCGCGGCCTGTACGGCTTCCTGCTGCTCTTCCTCGCGTTCGCCATCAAGGCCGGCGACCTGACCACGATGTTCCTGGGCCGCGACGTGGGCGACGAGCTGGCGCTAGGCATCGCCGGCGGCGGGCTGGCGGTGGGCGGCTTCCTCGCCACCGCCATCGGCACGCGCATGCGCATCCACCGGCCGGCCGCGCTCCAGTCCAGTGGGCTCATCATCGTGGCCGGCGTGGCGGTGCTCGCCACGCTGAAGTTCTCGCTCGCGATGGTGGCGCTGCTCTGCCTGGTGACCGCGTTCATGAGCGGCATCTCCAAGCTCGCCGTCGACGCTTCCATCCAGGAGCGCATCGGCGACCGGCAGCGGGCCAGCGCGTTCGCCCACTCGGAGACCGTGCTGATGGTCGCCTGGGTCGCCGGCGGCGCGCTGGGGCTCATCCCGTTTCAGGGGCGCATGGGCATCGCCGTGGTCAGCGTCGTCGCGGTGGTCGCCGCCGTCCGGGCCGTGATCGTGGCCGGCAAGCTCCGCAAAGACAAGCTGCACGGGCGCGCCGACCCCAGCGTCGACTCGCCACCGCCCGCCTCCCCGCAATCCTCGTCTTCGCCGTCGACGCCGCCGGATGCCCCGCCGCCCCCGCCGGCCCAGGCCACGCGGCGACGGCGCGAGGCGCCCCCGGAGCCGGCCCCGAAGCCCGCCGAGGAGAAGGACGCGGGCCCCCCGCCCGGCTTCCACGTCTACCGTCCGTCGTCCGGCCCGCCCACATGACCCTGCTCGTCGTGACGGCGGTCGAGGCGGAGGCCCAGGCCGTACGCGCCGGACTGCGGCAGCCGGTGGCAGCCGCCTCGGGCGCCGAGCCGCCGCAGAGAGCGCCCGTGACCGTCGCCGCCGCCGGCGTGGGCGCCGCCGCCATCGCCGCCGGCACCGCCCGCCTGCTCACGCTCGCCGAGGCCGCCGGAGACCCGTACCAGGCGGTAGTCCTCGCCGGCATCGCCGGTGGCTTCCCGGGCCGCGCCCCGGTCGGCGCCACCGTACTCGCCGCCCACAGCATCGCCGCCGACCTGGGCGCAGACTCCCCGGAGGGTTTCATCCCGCTCGACGACCTCGGCTTCGGCACGACGATCGCGCCCGCCGACCCCGCCCTCCTGGCCCGCCTCCGGGCCGCCCTCCCCACCGCGATCACCGGCGACATCCTCACCGTCAACACCGTGACCGGCACGGCCCAGGGCGTGCAGACCCTCGCCGGCCGCTTCCCGGCCGCGGTCGCCGAGGGCATGGAGGGGTACGGAGTGGCGCGTGCCGCCGCCGCCGCGAGCGTGCCCTTCGCCGAGCTGCGCACCATCTCCAACGCGATCGGCCCCCGCGACCGCGCCGCGTGGCGCATCCCCGACGCCCTGGCCGCCCTGACCGCCGCCGCCCGCGCGCTCGGCGCCTAGCCGGCCCTTTCGGCTTCCGCTCGACCCTTTCGGCGCCTCGACGCTCTAGCCCTGAGGGGCGTCCGCCGGCCGTGCTCCACCGCGCCCGGCCGCACCGCCTCGTCTCAGCACCAGGGCCACGGCGCGCCAGGAATCGTCCTCGAACCCGCACCGGCGCAGGAACGCGGCTGGCAGCCCGGCCCCGACGACCGCTCGCGCCACGATGCCGGAGCGTGCCACCTCCGCCGCGAACTCCCCGACCAACCGCCGCCCGATCCCCAACCCGCGCAGCCCGGCCGCCACCACCACACCATCGAGCAGCACCTCGCGCAGCCCCGCCGGCTCCTCCGGATGCGCGGCGCGCACCGTAGCCCGCAACTCCCCGACCGTCTCCCCATCCGCTGTCTGTGCCAGCCACCGCCAGATGCCGCCCACTTCGACGCCGGCGTCATCTGCGCGACGGACCCGAAGCCCTCGCCGCGCCCACTCCCGGTGGCGCCGCCGCCCCCGCCGCGTGCGGCTCAGGTCATAGGTGTACTCCGGCGGCTCCAGCGGCCAGGCCGCCCGCGGCAGTCGGTGCCAATGGGCCCACCAGGCACCTGCCCAGTCGGTCAGATCCTCCACCGGCCGCACATCCAGGTGCGCCGGGTAGTGCCGCTCCGCCCGATCCCGCAGCTCCTCGCTCGGCACCGCCTCGACGCCATCGCCGCTCTCGACGCCGCCGCCCAGCGCCAGCGCCGCCCCCGCCGCCCGCACCAGCCGCTCCACGGTCCGGAACCGCGGATCTGTCACCAACCCGGCCTCGATGCGGGTCACGGTGCTCTTGGGAAGGCCCGCCCGCTCCGCCAACTCCCGCTGGCTCAGGTCAGCGCGCCGCCGCAGCGCGCGCAGGGCGACGCCCAGCTCGATCCCGCCTGTCTCCGCCATCACAGAGCAGCGTGCCGACCCTCCGCCCGCGCTTCAAGGCCGCCCCGATTCCTGTGGATAACCCCGGGGGGGGACGGGACCAGGTTGCGTTTACGAGAAGCTGTCGAGCTGGGCGCGTGGATGCGCCCAGGCCGCGTGGGCGCACCGGTGCGCCCAGCTCGACAGCTTTCCTGAAACAGCCCTCGGGCTCGGCGAGACGCTCAAGGTCCGGCGAGACGCTCAAGGTGGTGCCCGAGGACGCGAGCGACGTCAACGGTCAGGCCGGATTCCCGGCGGCCGGTGGGCGAGTCGGCGCTGGTCGGGGGCGGCGGGGTTGAGCGGTGGTAGGGGATAGCGTGGGGGCGTGGCGCTCTCACTCGCGATCTCGCCCTGCCCCAACGACACCTTCGTGTTTCACGCGCTCGTGCACGGCCTCGTGCCGGGCGCGCCGGCGTTCGACGTGACGTACGCGGACGTGGACGTGACCAACACGGCGGCCGAGAAGGGGGCGTTCGACCTGGTCAAGGTGAGCTATGCGGCGCTGCCCTGGCTGCTCGACGACTACCACCTGCTGCCCTGCGGCGGGGCGCTCGGGCGGGGCTGCGGGCCGCTCGTGGTCACCAAGGAGGCGCGGGCCGACCTGAGCGGGGCGACGATCGCGGTGCCGGGCGAGCGGACCACGGCGTACCTGCTGATGCGCCAGTGGGCGGCCAAGCGACCGCCGGCGAAGGTGGAGGTCGTGCCGTTCGAGCAGATCATGCCGGGCGTGGCGGCGGGGCGGTACGACGCCGGGCTGGTCATCCACGAGGCGCGCTTCACCTACCAGCGGCACGGGCTGACCGCGCTGGCCGACCTCGGTGAGTGGTGGGAGGCGGAGACCGGGCTGCCGATCCCGCTCGGGGCGATCCTGGCCCGCCGCGGCACGGTCGACCCGGAGGCCGCGGCGGAGTGGATCCGGGCTTCGGTGCGGTACGCGTGGGCGCACCCCGAGGCGAGCCGCGACTATGTGCTGGCGCACGCCCAGGAAATGGAGCCGGACGTGGTCGACCAGCACATAGCGCTCTACGTGAACGGATTTACCGAAGACCTCGGCAGCGAGGGACACAAAGCGGTGGAGACGCTGCTCAGGTCTCCAGCTCTTTAGCCACCGCGTGCACGACCTGGGCGACCATCTGGGCCGTCTTCTTGTCGGGGAAGCGGCCGCGGCGCAGGTCGGGCATGACCTTCGCCTCGAGCACCTTGATCATGTCTTCGATGAGGCCGTGCAGCTCCTCGGCGGGGCGCCGCCGCAGCTCGGCGACCGATGGGGGCGCGTCGAGCAGCGTCACGCCCATCGCCTGCGCGCCCTTGCGGCTGTCGACCACACCGAACTCGACCCGCTGACCGCTCTTGAGGTCTGTGACGCCGCCCGGCAGCGCATTTTTGGGCAGGAAGACGTCGCCACCCTCGTCACTGGTGACGAATCCGTAGCCCTTCTGCGCGTCGTACCACTTCACTCGACCCGTAGGCACCGCTGACCTCAACTCCGTTTGCGGGATTGCTGATTGTCACAAGGCTAACCGGAGCAGGCCCGTCAGCGCGCCTCGGAATCCGTTCAGGTCATCCAGCACCTCGCTGGCACCGGCCGCCCACAGCTCTTCTGCTGAGCACGGGCCGGTGGCGACGCCGAGGCCGGGGATGGCGGCGGTACGGGCGGCAACCATGTCGGCCACGTGGTCGCCTACGTAGAGGCGCACGTCATGCTCGGTCAGTGCGGTCGCCTTGCCCTCGGCGAAGAGGTCGCCGACCACCTCGTCGACCGCGAGCCCAAGGTGCTCCAGGTGCAGGCGGGCGAGCCGGCCGAGCTTGGACGTGACAACCACCACTCTGCCGCCGACCGCGCGTACGGCTCGCACCGCCTCCTCCGCGCCCGGCAGCAGCACCGTGGGGCCGATCGCGTACGTGGGGTAGAGCGCCCGGTACGCCTCCACCGCCTCCTCGACCTGCTCGGGCGCGAACCACAGGCGCAGCTCGTGGCGAAGCGGCGGGCCGAGGCGAGTGACCGCGGCGTCGGCGTCGACGTACACACCGGTCCGGGCGGAAAGCTCGCGGTAGGTGGCGGCGATGCCGGGGCGGGAGTCGATGAGAGTCATGTCGAGGTCGAACCCGACAACCAGCGGATCAGCCACGCCGGCGCTCCTCCCCAGGCAGTTTGTCGATCATCGTCACACACGCGAACGCCGGCCGCACCATCACACCGCCTCGGCTAGCGTTGAACGACGATGGCCACCACACTCGCCGACCACCTGCGCTCGCTGCCCGACCAGGCGCTGGCCGGGCTGCTCCAGATGCGCCCCGACCTCGTGCTGCCCGTGCCGTCCGACATCTCGGCGCTGGCCGTACGGGCGCAGTCGCGGGTATCGGTGGCGCGCGCGCTCGACGGGCTGGACCAGTTCACACTCCAGGTGCTCGACGCGGTGCGGCTGACCCGCGACCCCGACGACCACACCACCTCGGTCGACGCGGTGCTGGCGATGGCGAAGGGCGAGACATCGGCCGTACGCGAGGCGCTCGGGCGGCTGCGTGACCTGCTGCTCGTACCCGGTCCGGATGGCGCTCTGCACGTGGTTGCCGGTGTCGACGAGGTCTCGTCGCCGTACCCGGCGGGGCTCGGCCGACCCGCCGCCGAGCTGGACGCGGCCGCGGCGGCCCTCTGCGCGGACCCGGCCCGCCTGCGCCGGACGCTGCTGGCAGCGCCGCCGGCGGCGCGTGCGGTGCTCGACCGCCTCGCCGCCGGCCCGCCCGTGGGCACGCTCACCAGCGGCACGGCCGCCGCCGACTCGCCGGTGCGGTGGCTGATCGACAACGGGCTGCTCGTGCGGATCTCCGGTGACGCGATGGAGCTGCCCCGGGAGATCGGGCTGCTCCTGCGCCGCGACTCGGGGCCGCTCGGCCCGCTGCACGTACGCCCACCGGTGATCGGCGAGGCGGGTCCCCGCGCGGCCCGCGAGCCCAAGGCCGTCGACTCGGCCGGGGCGGGGCAGGCCATGGAGGCGGTACGGCAGGTGGAGGCGCTGCTCGCCGCGCTCGACGCCGAGCCGGTGACGATGCTGCGCTCGGGCGGGCTGGGCGTGCGCGACCTGCGCCGGCTGGCCAAGGCGACCGGGCTCGACGAGCCGGCCGCCGCGCTGCTGCTGGAGGTGGCACACGCGGCCGGGCTGGCGGGCGAGGGCGAGGTGCCGGCCGCCCGGGTCGGCGCCGAGTTGATTTTCCTGCCCACCGCCGCATACGACACCTGGCGCGCGCTCCCGCTCGCCCGCCGCTGGGAGCGGCTGGCCGCGGCGTGGCTCGCGATGACCCGGCAGGCCGGGCTGGTCGGGCAGCGCGACGAGCGAGACCGGCCGATCAACGTACTCGCGAGCGACGCGGAACGCGCCGGTGCGCCAGCCGCCCGCCGCGCCGTGCTGGAGGTGCTCGCCGGGCTGGAGCCGGGCACCGCCCCCACCGCCGACGAGGTGCTCGCGCTGCTCGCCTGGCGGGCGCCGCGCCGGGCCAAGGGCCGGGAGGTGGCCCACCGCGAGGTGCTCACCGACGCGGCGCTGCTCGGCGTGACCGGGCTGGGCGCGCTCACCACGTACGGGCGCCTGCTCGCCAGCCGGGAAGGGCGCGAAGACGACGACCCCCTGGGCGTACGGGCGGGCGAGGCGCCAGAACTCGCCGACGCGCTCGACGCCCTGCTCCCCGCGCCCGTCGACCACGTACTGGTGCAGGCCGACCTGACCGTGGTCGTGCCCGGGCCGCCCGAGCCGGCGCTCGCCGCCGAGCTGGAGATCGTGGCCGAGCACGAGTCCGCCGGCGGCGCGAGCGTGCACCGGGTCACCGAGGCGAGCGTGCGGCGCGCACTGGATGCCGGCTACACCGCCGACGACCTCCACTCGCTCTTCCGCCGCCGCTCCCGCACACCGGTCCCGCAAGGGCTGACCTACCTCGTCGACGACGTGGCCCGCAAGCACGGCGGGCTGCGCGCGGGCGGTGCCGGGGCGTACGTGCGCAGCGACGACGAGGCCCTGCTCGTGCAGCTCCTCGCCGACAAGCGGCTGGGCGCGCTCACCCTGCGGCGGCTGGCCCCGACCGTGCTGGTCACGCCGTACCAGATCGGTCGGTTGCTGGCCGCGCTCCGCGAGGCCGGCTACCCGCCGGTGCACGAGGACGCGAGTGGCGCGGCGGTGCTGACCCGTGCGAAGTCGCGGCGGGCGCCGATGCGTACGCCGGCCGCGCTCCGCACCGACCCACTCGGACCGCCGCCGCTCACCCCGCCCCGGCTGGCCGGCATCGTCGAGCAGATCCGGCGGGGCGACGCGGCAGCCCGGGCCGCCCGCCGTGCGCCGGTGACCGTACGGGCCGCCAACGGGCACGGCGTCGAAGGGCTCACCGCCGTGCAGGCGCACAGCCAGGCGCTGGCCGTACTCCAGCAGGCGGTGCGCGACAAGGCGCTGGTGTGGGTCGGGTACGTCGACGCGCACGGCGCCACCGCCTCCCGCCTGGTGCGGCCGGTGTCGATCGGCGGCGGCTACCTGCGCGCCGAGGACGAACGCACCGAGATGCTGCACACCTTCGCGCTGCACCGGATCACCGCCGCGGTCCTCGACGACTGAGCCCTTTCGACGGTCCGGTTTCAGCCGCTTTCACCATCCCGACCAGGTCATATCGCCGGCTTCGGGGTCATATTGCGGCATACATCAACCGCATATTAGTTCTTGTGAATTCTTAGATGTGATGGAAGTCTTCTTCACATCTCGGCACCAAAGCGGTCGAGATCACCCATCACGTCCCCGACGTGTGCCCAAAACACCCCCTGGAGGCTCACGTGAGACTCAACCGACCCGCCGCCATCCTCGCGGCACCGGTACTCCTGCTCGGCTCGGTGCTCTGGCCGTCCGCCGCGCAAGCCGCTCCAGAACCTCTCCTCGCCGCGGCCGCTGACCAGGCCACCAGCCTCAGCGCGGACCTCGGCAGCCGCTCAGCCGGCGCGTACATCGACCTCGCCACCGGGCGCATGGTGGTCACGGTGACCGACGCCGCCGCCGCACGCCAGGTGCGGGCCGCCGGCGCCACCGCCAAGACCGTCAAGTACAGCGCCGCCCAGCTCGACGCCGTTACCGCGAAGGTCGCGAAGACCGTCGACATCCCCGGCATCGCCCGCCACACCGACGTGACCACCAACCAGGTCGTGGTCACCGCCGACAGCACCGTCACCGGCGCCCGCCTCGACGCGGTCAAGGCCGCCGTGGCAGCGGCCGGCGACGCGGCCCGCCTGGAGACCACGTCCGAGAAGTTCCAGCTCTTCATCGCGGGCGGCCAGGCCATCTACACCGGCGGCTCGCGCTGCTCGCTCGGCTTCAACGTGCGTACGTCGAGCGCGCTCTACTTCGTCACCGCCGGCCACTGCACCAACGCCGGCACGACCTGGACGAACGGCTCGGTCACGCTCGGCACGCGCGCCGGCTCGAGCTTCCCGGGCAACGACTATGGGATCGTCCGGTACACCAACACGAGCATCGCCCGCCCCAGCGCGGTGTGGCTGTACTCGGGCAGCAGCACCCGGTCGATCACCTCGGTCGGCAACGCGACCGTCAACCAGTCGGTGCAGCGCAGCGGCAGCACCACCGGTGTACGCAGCGGCCGGGTGACCGCGACCAACGCCACGGTGACCTACCCGCAGGGCACGGTCAGCGGCCTCATCCGCACCACCGTGTGCGCGCAGCCGGGTGACAGCGGCGGCTCGCTCTTCTCCGGCAGCGTCGGCCTCGGCCTGACCTCCGGCGGCAGCGGCAACTGCACCACCGGCGGCACGACCTTCTTCCAGCCGCTCAACGAGGTGATGTCGGTCTACGGCCTGAGCCTGGGCTGACCGCTCGCCGAAACGACACCGGCCGCCGGCCGGGCGCCTGGATCAGGTGCCTTGCCGGTGGCCGAACACGTAAACCCGCGTGCCGACCTTGCCGAGCTTGTAGAACGCGCGGGCGTCGGAGGGCAGCAGGTTGATGCAGCCGTGCGAGCCGATCGACTTCGTGTGGATGTACGTCGTGGTCTCGTGGAAGCCGATGCCCCCGTTGAAGCGCTGCCAGTAGGGCAGCCACACCTCGTACGGGTTGGACCACTCCTTGAGCGCCTTGTTTCGCACCGAGTACGCGCCGGTCGGGGTCGCGTAGCCGGGCATGCCGGTGCGCGTGACGGTGGGCCCCAGCACCACCTTGCCGCCCTGGATCGCGAAAACGGTCTGGTGGGTCAGGTCGACGCAGAAAGTGGTACCCGATCCGGTCTTGCACTTGCTCGTGTCGGTCGCGGCCAGGCGCTTGGCGACGTCGGCCGTGGTGGGACCGGCGCGGCCGGCGGCCGGCCGGATGCCGTAGCGCTGCTGGAACTTCTTGATCGCCGCGCAATCGGCGGCCGACTGCCTGCCGTCGACGGTGACCGCCCCGAACGTGCCCAGCTTGGCCAGCGCGGTCTCCACCTCGCGCTGGTTTTCCCCCTGCGGGCAGCCGGGCGTGGTGGTGGTCTTTGGCTTCGGCGCCTTGGTGGTGGTCGTCGGCGTCGGCTTGACCGTGGGCGACGCGGACGGGCTCGACGGCGGGGTCGTGGGAGACGCGGACGGGCCGGGCGACGCGCTCGCCCCCGTAGCGCCCTGCCCCGCACTCACCGACTGGGCGTCTCCCCCAGCCTGGCCAGATTGCGACTCGAGCGCGCACGCACCGGCACCGACCAGCACGACGACTGCAACGGCGGCCAAGCGCAAACCTTTGTCAACCACGGCGCCCTCCCCAGAGCAGTTGTCGTGACGTAGACGCATGACAGTGCCGGTCTGGTTGCGTCCGAATGAAGACTTTCTTCGCGGCAGTGTGACCTAGGGAGGCAAGTCTGGAGGTCGTGCAACACTGGAGGGTCTGCGTGGAGTAGGGGGCGATCTTGAACGGCGGACCATTGATCGTGCAGTCGGACAAGACCCTGCTGCTGGAGGTCGACCACCCCGACGCGCTCGCCTGCCGCATGGCAATCGCGCCATTTGCCGAGCTGGAGCGCTCGCCGGAGCACGTGCACACCTATCGGCTGACCCCGCTCGGCCTGTGGAACGCGCGGGCCGCCGGCCACGATGCCGAGGGCGTGGTCGACGCGCTGCTCCGCTTCTCCCGCTACCCCGTGCCGCACGCGCTGCTGGTCGACGTGGCCGAGACGATGGACCGGTACGGCCGGCTCCAGCTCGTCAACCATCCGACACACGGGCTGGTGCTGCGCGGGCTCGACCGGGCGGTGCTGGTCGAGGTCGCCAAGTCGAAGAAGCTCGCCGGGATGCTCGGCGCCAAGATCGACGACGACACGCTCGCGGTGCACCCCTCCGAGCGAGGGCGGCTCAAGCAGGCGCTGCTCAAGCTCGGCTGGCCGGCGGAAGACCTCGCCGGATACGTCGACGGCGAGGCGCACCAGATCGATCTCGCGCAAGACGGCTGGCAGCTCCGCTCGTACCAGCAGGAGGCTGTCGACCACTTCTGGGCTGGCGGCTCGGGCGTGGTCGTGCTCCCCTGCGGCGCGGGCAAGACGCTGGTCGGGGCGGCCGCGATGGCCCAGGCGTCGGCGACCACGCTCATCCTGGTCACCAACACCGTCGCCGGCCGCCAGTGGAAGCGCGAGCTGCTCGCCCGCACCTCACTGACCGAGGAGGAGATCGGCGAGTACTCCGGCGAGCGCAAGGAGATCCGCCCGGTCACGATCGCCACGTACCAGGTGCTCACGACCCGCCGCAGCGGCGCCTTCACCCACCTCGACCTCTTCAACGCGCGCGACTGGGGCCTGGTCATCTACGACGAGGTGCACCTGCTGCCCGCGCCGATCTTCCGCTTCACGGCAGACCTCCAGGCCCGCCGCCGGCTGGGGCTCACCGCGACCCTGGTACGGGAGGACGGCCGCGAGGGCGACGTCTTCTCGCTGATCGGGCCGAAGCGGTACGACGCGCCGTGGAAGGACATCGAGGCGCAGGGCTGGATCGCCCCGGCCGACTGCACCGAGGTGCGCGTCACGCTCTCCGAGGAGGAGCGCATGGCGTACGCGACCTCCGAGGCGGAGGAGCGCTACCGCTTCGCCGCGACCGCCCGTTCCAAGCTCCCGGTCGTGAAGGCGCTGGTCGAGCGCCACTCCGACGACCAGGTGTTGGTGATCGGGGCATACATCGACCAGCTCCACCAGCTCGGCGAGGCGCTCGACGCCCCGATCGTCCAGGGCTCCACCACCAACAAGGAGCGGGAGCGGCTCTTCGACGCGTTCCGGTCGGGCGAGGTCCGCACGCTCGTGATCTCACGGGTCGGCAACTTCTCGATCGACCTGCCCGAGGCGGCGGTGGCGATCCAGGTCTCTGGCACCTTCGGCTCGCGGCAGGAGGAGGCGCAGCGCCTCGGCCGCGTGCTGCGCCCCAAGTCGGACGGGCGGCAGGCGCACTTCTACACGGTGGTGTCGCGGGACACGATCGACACCGAGTACGCGGCGCACCGCCAGCGATTCCTGGCCGAGCAGGGATACGCGTACACCATCGTCGACGCCGACGACGTGCTCGCCTGAGGCTTCCGGGCGGATCGTGTTGGACGCGCGGCCTCGTGCGATCGGCTTCGTCGGTGCCAGTCGGGCCGTCACTCACTGACTGGGCAGCGAAGGGCCGGGGGCCAGCAGGTCTTCGAGCAGGTCGCCGTACTCCTCGATCCGCTCCAGCACCTCGTCTGAGGTGAACGCCCGCGCCGCCCCTGCCTCCACCTCGTCCCAGGTCAGCGGCGTGGAGACGGTCGGTGTGGGCTGGGCGCGCAGCGAGTACGGCGCGACCGTCGTCTTGGCCGCGCTGTTCTGGCTCCAGTCGATGAAGACCTTGCCCGGCCGCAGCCGCTTCGCCATCTTTGAGGTGATCGACCGGGAGTGACCCCGCTCCACCTCCTCGGCGATCCGCTTGGCGTACGCGGAGACCTCCTCGGCCGACTGCGTACCCGCGATCGGGCAGCTCAGCTGCATGCCCTTCTTCCCCGAGGTCTTCGGATAGGCGGTCAGCCCGTCCTCGGCCAGCCGGTCGCGCATCAGCACCGCCACCGCACAGCACTCGCGCAGCCCCGCCGGCGCGCCGGGGTCGAGGTCGACCACCATCAGGTCGGGTTCTTCGCCGACCCGCCACTGCGGTGTGTGCAGCTCCAGCGCGGCGAGGTTGGCGAGCCACACCAGCGTCGGCAGGTCGTCGGCGACCACGTAGTCGATGGTCTCCCGGTCCTTGGTCGACCCCGGCACCGGCATCGTCTCGACCCGCACCCAGTCGGGGGTACCGCCGGGCTTGTTCTTCTCGAAGAAGGACTGCCCGCCGACGCCGTTGGGGAAGCGGATCCGGGTCAGCGCCCGGCCGCGCAGGTGCGGCAGGAGCACGGGCGCGACCCGCGTGTAGTAGTTGATGACCTCGCCTTTGGTGAAGCCGGCCGACGGATAGAGCACCTTGTCCAGGTTGGACAGCTCCAGCGCCTGCCCGTCGACCTCGACCCGGATCCGCTGCTCCTTAGGCATTGCTTACCCCGCTCCGTCGCTCGGCGCCAGTCCGCCGCCGTGGTCAAGGCCCGTCCTGCTCATCCGTCCACGTCCTCGGGTCGCATGTCTGGGCGCAGCCGCAGGAACCTTGGGAAGCGCAGTCTCCCGTCTGGCGTGCGCTGGCCGTACTTCACCTCCACCACGATCTCCGGTCTTACCCAGATCGCGCCACGGGCATCTTCACGCGGGATTTCGTCGCCGAACGGTGACGGCGCGTCCCGCCGCGGCTCCAGCTCCCTCAGCAACGCGCGCTCGGCCGCGGCGCCGATGCCCCCGCCGACCCGGCCGCGGAACACCAGCCGCCCGTCCGGCCTCGGCACGCCGACCAGGAGCCCGCCGACCTTCCGGGCGCCCGGCCGCCAACCGCCGACCACGAACTCGGCGGTGAACTCCGCCTTCACCTTCACCCAATCGGGGGAACGGACGCCGGGCCGGTAGATCGAGTCGAGCCGCTTGGCGACCAGGCCCTCCAACTGGTTCTCCTTCGCCGCCTCGTAGGTCGCCGGGCCGTCCGGGAAGCTCGGCGGCACCGCCCAGCACGGCCCGGCGAGCGCCAGCGACTCCAGCGCGGCCCGCCGCTCCCGGTACGGCCACGCGGTCAGATCGACACCGCGGAGGCGGAGCAGGTCGAAGATCATGTACGTCACCGGGATGCTCGCCGCCAGCCGGGCCGCCCTCGCCTTCTCGCGTACGTGCATCCGCTCGGCCAGCGCGGTGAAGCTCGGCCGCCCCGCCTCATCGAGCAGTACGACCTCGCCGTCGAGCACCGCGTCGTCGAGGGCGGTACCGAGGCGGGCCAGCTCGGGATAGGCGGCGGTGATTTCCGCACCGGACCGGGCCCACATGCGCGCGGCGCCCTGGGCGATTTCGGTAATCGCGCGTACGCCGTCCCATTTGAACTCGTACGTCCATCCGGAACCGGCCGGAAGCCGCTCCCCGGTGGTCGCGAGCATTGGTTTCAGCGGCGCACCAGCCACGATCTCACCATAGATCCACTCTGAAGCCCTCGCGTCCCGTTCGATGCGGTGTAATCCTGGTGAGACCGGGCTGTGGACGCACGGCGGGGGTTCCGAGCAGGCCAGGGATAGGGAGCCGGTATTTATGCGCGCGATCTGGAAGGGTGCGGTCTCGTTCGGCCTCGTGTCGATCGCCGTGAAGCTCTATTCGGCGACAGAGGAGAAGGACATCCGCTTTCACCAGGTTCACCGGGAAGACGGCGGGCGCATCCGATACAAGCGCACCTGCTCGATCTGCGGCGAAGAGGTCACCTATGACGACATCGCCAAGGGCTACGACATCGGCGGCGGCGAGATGGTCATCCTCACCGACGAAGACTTCGCCGACCTCCCGCTGAGCACCTCGCACGCGATCGACGTGCTGGAGTTCGTGCCGGCCGACCAGGTCGACCCGATCCTCTACAACAAGGCGTACTTCATGGAGCCCGAGGGCGCGGCCACCAAGCCGTACGTCCTGCTCCGCGACGCCCTCGCCGACGCCGACCGGGTAGCGATCGTGAAGGTGGCCCTGCGGCAGCGCGAGCAGCTCGCCACGCTGCGCGTACGCGAGGGCGTGCTGCTGCTCAACACCATGCTGTGGCCCGACGAGATCCGTAAGCCCGACTTCAACTTCCTCGACGAGAACATCGAGGTGCGCCCGCCGGAGCTGGCCATGGCCGGCTCCCTGATCGACTCGATGGCCGGCGACTTCGCCCCGGACGACTTCAAGGACAACTACCGCGAGGCGCTCCAGGAGGTCATCGACGCCAAGGTCGAGGGTCGCGAGGTCGTACAGCCCGAGGAGGTCGAGGAGGCCCCGGCCGCCGCGGTCGACCTGATGGCCGCGCTGAAGGCGTCGGTCGAGCGGGCCCGGGCCGCGCGCGGCGAGGAGGGCGGCGAGCCCACGCCGATCTCGGCGGCCCGGTCGGCGAAGAAGGCGGAACCGGCGAAGAAGGCCGAGCCCGCGAAGAAGGCGGCCGCCAAGAAGGCCGAGCCCGCCAAGAAGACCGCGGCGGCGAAGAAGGCCCCGGCCAAGAAGGCGCCGACCAAGAAGACGGCCTGACCGGCTACTCCGTCGCCCTGGGATGCGCCGGACCCGCTGCCACGACCATCCAGGCGTCGCGCCGTCCTTGACAAAGACCCTAAAGCGAACATACGTTCGACCAACGACGGCTACGCGTCATCGCGGGCGTCGGGCGACGACATCTCGAGAGGGTGAAGGCACGATAGCTGGATGGGCCCTACGATCGTGAACGTGGATGGGGCGACGATCGAGCGGGCGGCACTGGTCGCTCTGCTGCGCCGCCCCGGCACAAGCTGGTCGGAAATCGCTCTCAGCATCCAGGAGATCGGGAGCGCCGTCACCGTCCTCGATCGCACAGTCGGTCGATCTGACACTCTCTTCCCCGAGACCGACTCTGTTGAAGAGCTGATCACTGCTGCAGCTCAAGAGATCGCGGGCTGGCAGGCCGGGGGCATCGGCGTACACGCCTTCTTCGACGACACCTACCCCGCTCAACTGCTCGGCGTCAGGGAGATGCCGCCGCTGCTGTTCACTCGTGGCGACCTACGCCTCCGTGATCGCGCGGTCGCGGTGGTCGGCAGCCGCAGCGCCACGGCGGAAGGATTGCGCATCGCCCGCGCGGTCTCGACGTCACTGGCCAACCGAGGAGTGACGGTCGCCAGCGGGCTCGCCAAGGGCATCGACACCGTCGCCCACACCTCGACGCTGGAGGCTGGCGGACGCACCGTGGCCGTCATCGGCACCGGCATCCACCACTACTATCCGGCCACAAACCGACGACTCCAGGACCAGATCAGCGAGGTCGGCCTCGTCCTCAGCCAGTTCTGGCCCGACTCACCACCTACCAAGCAAAGCTTTCCCATGCGTAACGCGGTCATGAGCGGCTACGCCGCCGCGACCGTTGTCGTCGAGGCCGGCGAGAAGAGCGGTGCCCGCATCCAGGCCCGCCTTGCCCTTCAGCACGGCCGCCCCGTCGTACTCACCAGCCAGGTCATGCAGTGCGACTGGGCCAAGTCGTTCGCGGAAAACCCTGGTGTCTACACGGCGCATGGCACGGTGGATCTGCTGGAGGCCGTTGACGACATCCTTGGCCGCCTCCCCACCGAAGCCGGGCTGGAGAACTTCCCTGACCTTGCCCTCCACTGACAAACGCTGGACCGCCATCCGCCAGTATGTCGAGGTACAGCGCAACTATCTGCGCAACCCGCTGCCGCCGCATCCCTGGATTTGCCCCATTTGTCGCGGCGTGCGCACCGAGGGCTATCCCCTCTGCTTCCGCTGCCAATCCCATCGAGACCGTTCTGGGGGCGTCCTCGCCGACCTTGTCGTGCCGATCTCCTACTCTCCCCGCACTGGCCAGCATCACCACAACCTGCGCACCTACAAGGGCACCGTCTCGTCCGAGCAGGCACAGTGGAGCCTGCTCGCCGTCTTGCTGCTGTTCCTGCACGACCACGTTGGCTGCCTCGCGAAGCGAACCGGCGCTGCCCTGACGCATGTCACGGCGGTTCCCAGCACTCGCCGCCGCCCCGGTCAGCATCCCCTCGCCTCACTTGTCGGCTCTCGGCTGGATCTGCCGTGGATCGCCAGTTCCGTCAATCCCCAGTACGGTCCGGACGACCGCGAGTTTCACCCGGACTGGTTCACCCCGACCCTGCATGACGGACCGGTGCACGCGCTGATCATCGAAGACACGTGGACCACTGGAGCGCGGGCCCAGTCGTTGGCTTACGCGCTCAAGACCGCCGGTGCCGCCACGGTCGCCACCGTCGTCCTGGGCCGACATGTGGACACTGAGTATCCGCCGTCAAAGCGCCTTCTCAGCGCGATCACTGGCCCCGTCTTCGACACCACTAGATGCTCGCTAGAGGATCGTTTGCCCTGACCCCAAAGACCGTTTGAGTCGCTTCCTTACCGGAGCTCGGTGACCTCCAGAGCGCCGTCGGCGTAGTTGGAGCGGACGCGCTTCTTGTCGAACTTGCCGACGCTCGTCTTCGGTACCGCCTCGATGAAGGCCCACCGCTCGGGCAGCTGCCACTTGGCCACGCGCTCGCCGAGGAAGTCGCGCAGCTCCTCGGCGCTCGCCGTCGCGCCCTCCCGGAGCACGACGGTGGCCAGCGGGCGCTCGTCCCAGCGCTCGTCGGGCACGCCGACCACGCACGCCTCCAGCACAGCGGGGTGGGCCATCAGCGCGTTTTCCAGCTCGACCGAGGAGATCCACTCGCCGCCGGACTTGATGACGTCCTTGGCGCGGTCGGTCAGGGTGATGAAGCCGTCGGCGGAAAGCGTGCCCACGTCGCCGGTGCGGAGCCAGCCGTCGCGGAACTTGTCGGGATCGGGGACGTCCTCCCCGATGTACCGCGATGTGGTCCACGGCCCCCGGACCTCCAGCTCGCCCACGGACTTGCCGTCGGCGGGCATCTGCTCGCCCAGCGGGCCGACGATGCGGGCGGCGACGCCGGCGGGCACGCGCCCCTGCGTGATCCGGTAGGCCCACGCGTCGTCACCGGTCACGCCGGCGGGCGCGCGCGAGACCGAGCCGAGTGGGGACATCTCGGTCATACCCCACGCATGGATGACCTCGATGCCGTAGCGCTCCCGGAACGCCGCCATCAGCGCGGGCGGGCAGGCCGAGCCGCCGACGATCACCTCCTTGAGGGAGGAGATGTCGGTGTCGTTGCTGTCCAAGTAGGACAGCACATCGGTCCAGATGGTGGGGACGGCGCCGGCCTTGGTGGGACGCTCGGACGCGATCATCTGGGCGATCGGTCCACCTTGAAGGAAGCGGTCGGGCATCACCAGCGAGGCGCCCGACATGAACGCGGCGAACGGAATGCCCCACGACATCGCGTGAAACATCGGCACGATCGCCAGCTCGCGGTCGGCCGGGCTGAGGCCGAAGCCCTCGGGCGCGCAGACCTGCATTGAGTGCAGCCAGATCGAGCGGTGCGAGTATGCCACGCCCTTGGGATGGCCCGTCGTGCCCGAGGTGTAGCAGAGGGCGGCGGCGTCCCGCTCGTCGAGCGTGGGCCAGTCGAAACGCTCCGGCTTGTCGCGCAGCAGGTCATCCCACCGGTGTAAGGCAACACGGTCGCCCAGCGGCGCCGGATCTCCCCCGCCGACCACCACCACGTGCTCCACAGTGGACATCGTGGGCAGCACCTTCGCCAGCAGCGGGATCAGCGTGCTGTCGACGATCAACACGTGGTCCTCGGCGTGGTTGGCGATGTACGTGATCTGGTCGGGAAACAGCCGCAGGTTGAGCGTGTGCAGCACGGCGCCCATGCTCGGCACGGCCAGGTAGGCGACCAGGTGCTCGGCGTTGTTCCACATGAAGGTGGCGACCCGCTGGTCGCCGGTCACGCCCAGGTCGTCACGGAGGGCGTGGGCGAGCTGGGCGGCCTTGGCGCCCACCTCGGAGTACGTCATGCGGCTGCTGCCGGCGCCGGTCCAGGTGGCCACATCGGCACTGCCGTGCACGGTGCTGCCGTGCTCGAGGATGCGGGAGACGAGGAGCGGGGCGTCCATCATCGTGCTACGCATCCCCCGAATCTAGTGGCCTGGATCACACCAACGGAAGGGCTCGGGGCAGGCCCTAGGATCGGGCCGTGGCGAGCATCCCCTGGGCGGAGTCCTACCTCGGCCAACTGCGCGCGCTGGCCGGCGACCGCACCCTGCTCTTCGTCGGCGCACGCGGCATCGTCTTCGACGACGACGGTCGTGTGTTGCTGATCCGCCGCCGCGACAACGGCATCTGGGCGGTCCCGGCGGGCGCGATGGAGCTGGGCGAGTCGATCGCCGAGTGTGCGGTGCGGGAGGTGTACGAGGAGACCGGGCTGCGCGCGGCCGAGGTGACCCCGTTCGCCTTCTACACCGGCCCCGCGTACACGTTCACCAACATGTACTCGGACACCTACCAGCTCTTCGTGACCGCGTTCCGGATCGACCGGTGGGCGGGCCAGTTGGCACGGGTCACCGACGAGACCATCGACGCGGGCTTCTTCCACCCCGAGGAGGCGCCGCAGCCGCTCTCCCGGAGCGTGTACGAGTCGCTCGCCGACCTCGCCGCCTTCGAGCGCACCGGACAGATGGTGCTCAAGTAGCGCTCAGATCAGCGTCTGGGCGCGGGCTTCCGCGTTGGCGGCGCTCTCCTCGTCGGTGGTGGGCGCGGCGCCGCGCAGCTCCCGGTCGGGCAGCGCGAGCGTCACCCCGACCGCCACGATCGCGATCAGGCCGGCGATGAGGAAGACCATGTGCAGCGCGTCCACGAACGACATCTGCACCGCCTCCCGCAGCGGCCCGGGCAGCGCCCGGATCACCGCCGGCTCGTTGATCGAGAAGTTCGCCGCGCCGCCGGACGCCTGCAGCCGCGCCGCCTCCTCGGGCGTGAGCCGGCTGATCGCGCTCGGCAGCCGCTCGGCGAGGTCCGCGCTGAGCCGGGAGGAGAGCACCGCGCCGAGGATCGCCACGCCGAACGAGCCGCCCAGCGAACGGAAGAACGTGACGGCGGAAGTGCCGGCGCCCAGGTCGCGCATGTCCACCGCGTTCTGCACCGCGAGGACCAGCGACTGCATGCTCAGGCCGAGCCCCACGCCGATCACGACCATGTAGCCGAACGCCAGCCACAGCGACGTGTCGACGTGCAGTTGGGTGAAGAGCAGCATGCCCGCGGCCAGCACGACAGAGCCGGCTACCGGAAACCACTTGTACCGGCCGATCCGGCTCATCGCCCGCCCGGTGAGCACCGAGGTGACGATCACGCCGGCCATCATCGGCAGCATCAGCAGGCCGCTGCGGGTCGGCGTCGCGCCCTTGACGATCTGGAGATACAGCGGGATGAAGATGATCGAACCGAACATCACCAGACCGAGTACGAACCCGGCGGCGTTGGCGAGCGCGAAGGTGGCCCGGCGGAAGAGCTTCAGCGGCAGGATCGGCTCACTGGCGCGCCTCTCCTGGAGCAGGAAGAGCGCCGCCGCCACGCCGCCCGCGACGAAGAGCCCGACGATCGTGGGCGACCCCCACGGATACTGGTTGCCGCCCCAGCTCAGCCCCAGCAGCAGGCAGCTCACCGCGGCAACCATGAACGCCGCGCCCAGCCAGTCGATCGCGTGCCGGCGGCGGTGAAACGGGACCAGTCGCATCACGTGGTAGCAGACGACGATCGCCAGTACTCCCAGCGGCACGTTGATGTAGAAGATCCACCGCCAGTTGTGCTCGGCGAAGTAGCCGCCGACCAGCGGCCCGGCGACCGAGGCGATGCCGAAGACCGCGCCGAAGAGGCCCTGGTACCGGCCACGCTCGCGGGGTGAGACCACGTCCGAGATGATCGTGAACGCGAGCGTCATCAGCCCGCCCGCGCCCAGCCCCTGGATGCCGCGCGTGACGATCAACTGGGTCATGTCCCGGGACAGCCCGGCGAGCAGCGAGCCGGCCAGAAACGTACCGATGGAGAAGAGGAAGACCGGGCGGCGGCCGTACAGGTCGGAGATCTTGCCGTAGAGCGGCGTGGAGGCGGTCGACGCCAGCAGGTACGCGGTGACGACCCACGAGTAGTGATCGATCCCGCCGAGTTCACCGACGATGGTGGGCAGTGCCGTACCGACGATGGTCTGGTCGAGCGCCGCGAGCAGCATGCCGGTCATGAGGCCGGCCATGAGGAGGAGGATCTGCCGATGGCTGAGGCCCGGCCGGGTCTCGTCGGCGGTGGTCATGGTGCCAGTCTCAACCTGTTTGCGGTGGTTGGGACCTGAACCGCGCTTTCCCACCAGCGCTCAGCCTCCGCCCAGGGCGACCCGCGCTTTCCACCGGCGCTCAGCCTCCGCGCGAGGCGACCCGTGCGGAGGCCGCCACCTCAGTGCTTGCCCTCGGCGATCTCCTCCACCATCTTGTCGCAGAAGGCCGGCAGGTCGTCGGGCTTGCGGCTGGTCACCAGGCCGTTGTCGACGTGCACTCGCGCGTCGACCCAGTTGGCGCCGGCGTTGCTCAGGTCGGTGCGGAGGCTCGGCCACGAGGTGACGGTGCGACCGTCCACCACGCCGGCCTCGACCAGCATCCAGGGGGCATGGCAGATCGCGGCGACCGGCTTGTGCGAGTCGAAGAACGACTTCACGAACCGCACCGCGTCCGGATGGGTCCGCAGCGCGTCTGGGTTCGCCACGCCGCCGGGCAGCACGAGCGCGTCGTAGTCGTCCGGGTTTGCGTCGGACACCGTCCGGTCGACCGGGTACGTGCCTGACTTGTCCAGGTGCTGGAACGCCTGGATCTGCCCCGGCTTGATCGAGATCAGCTCGGGCTGGCCGCCCGCCTGCTCGATCGCCTCCCGCGGCTGCGTGTACTCGACCTCCTCCACCCCGTCGGTGGCGAGGAAGGCTATCCGCTTGCCCTGCAATTTCGTAGGCATTGTCTTCCGACCTCCTCTCCGCTACGTCCTTCCCCCGCGTGGGGTGAGCAAACGTGCGGGAGGACTCCTCAGCGCCTGTCCCAGGTGGACGCGGTGCGGGCCGAGCGGGGGGCGCGGGGCTGCGGTGGCCGTGGTCGCCGAGCGTCGATCGGGAAGATCACCTCAGTCGGCAGGTCGTCGGCCGGCTCGGCGCCGATCCGGAAGTCGCGGACCATCGAGGCGCCCAGCCAGGCGCCGTATCCACCGGCCGCGAGCGCGACCAACTCGACCAGGAAGATGCCGGCCGTGGGCGCACCGGCCTGGTTGTCGACCCGGGCCAGGCAGACGATCGCGAAGAGCGCGACCATGCCGAGGTTGACCAGCTCGTACGCCACGACGCGCCGCTTGCCCGCGCCGGCCGGCACGTCCCACAGGTCGACCAGCCCGGCACCGACCGCCAGGATCGCGGCGAACAGCCCGGCCACCAGCGTCCAGTAGCCGACCTGGCCGAGGAAGCCGAGCCCCAGGAGCGCGCCGAAGTCGAAGAGGACGGCGACAACGATCAGCCCGAGGGGCAGGGTCATCATCAAGGGGTGAACCGGATGACCGGAGATGTTGAGTCGCGTCTGCATGATGCCCGCACTTCCGACCGGTAGGCGCTGTCAAAGACGTCGATGCGGTACCCGAGGAGCCGTCCACCAAACATACGCGCCTGAGCAGCCGTCCCACCCCTCCTCACCCGCTCGCGTGCACCATGCGGTACAGAGCGTCGCCGCAGCTCAGCGGATCACCACCGGCGGCTCGGCCAGGCGGGCGGTCAGCGGGTCGGTGGGCACGACCCAGGGCGAGTCGGGCGTTCCCTCCGGATTTGCCCGCCAGCCGCGGCAGACCCGGTCGACCGCGATCGGATAGATGGTCATCGTGCCGTCGGCGGCGATGTGTATACGCAGGAAGCTCTTGGCGTCTTCGATGCCCTGCCCGGCGAACAGCTCGTTGAGATTGGCCCCGAGAGAGCCCGCCACCAGCAGGTACGTCGCCACGAGCAGGCTGGCCGCGTAGCCGACGATCGGGCCGTACACGACCGCGGCGGCGACCACCGGCAACGGCCACGGCCAGTCGACCAGGGGAAGCTGCAACCACGCCCACGTGCCCAGTACGGCCAGCCCGACATGGGCGAGCCCATGCGCGACACCGAGCAGCCACTGCCGCACGTGGCGTTTGCCGCTCGCGCTGGGCGGCTTGGCGAAGAGCACCGCGCCGGCCAATGTGACCAACACCATGATGGCGAGCGGGATGCTGAAGAGGCGGGTCTCGCTGGCGCCGTTGCGGTGCACCACGCCGACCATCGGCAGCATCAGCAGCGTGTGCAGCAGGCCGAGCATGACGGCGAAGCCGGGGTTGCGCAGCGGCAGCCGCCGGAGGATGCCCCACGAAAAGCGGCGGGAGCGCTCGGGCTCGGGGTAGGTGCCGGCCAGGTCGTACGGCAGGCTGCGGCTGGCCCGCCGGGCGAGCGTGTCAGGCGGTGGCACCGAGATGCGGCCGGGCAGCTTGTGCGTGGGGTAGAGGTAGGCACCGCCTCCGCCGCAGGTGACGAGCTGCCGCTCGGCGTTGGCGTAGCGGGCGTAGTGATGCAGGTCACCTGCGATGATCACCGGGACGCGGGCACCGGTCGGGACGATCACGGTGCGGATGAAGTAGTCGACCGCGTCGTACGCCTCGGGGTTGTCGACCGCCTTCACCCAGGTCGGCGCCGGCACCACCAGCACCACGCGGTCGTCGGGTCCGAGCTGGCGGGCCGCCTCTTCGAAGTAGATCAGTTGTGGGTCGTCGAGGTAGGCCCCGAACTGCTCGTCGATGCCGAAGAGCCACCAGCCCGCGGGCAACTCGGTCGCGAAGTACGACCGGTTTTGCTCGGTGCGCCAACCCCCGATCTCGCCGTTCTTCCGCCGTGCGAAGAGCCGCAGGAAGGCGGTCAGCCCGTCGTACCAGTCGTGGTTGCCGGCGATCGCGAAGAGCGTGGGGCGCGGGCCCGAGGCCGGCGGGCTGGGGAGCGCGGCCTGGTAGGGGCCCTTGCAGCGGTCTTCGTAGGCCGCCCCGCTCGCGGTGGGGTAGACCTGGTCTCCCCCCATCACCAGCACCTGGCCGCGGGGCAGTCGCCGCCCGTCGACGTCGAGCTCCGGCTGACCCAGGAGGTACGCCACCGAGTACGTCGCGTCGAAACCGTCGCCGAGGTCGGCCACGTAGTCGAGCCACAGCTCACCGTCGATCCCCGGCTGCCGGTAGATCCGCCCGGGCAGCGCGTTTTGCAGCTCGCGCTTGTCGAGGTAGGCGCCGAAGAGGATGGCGAGGAGCGTGCGGACACCGGTGCTGAGCAGGAGCAACGGCGCCAGCCAGGGGACCTGCTTGCGCGGGGTGAAGCCGAGCTCGAGGGGATCGAGGGTGCGCGGGCGCGGGGGCGCCGTCGGCTGAGCGTCGTTCACCGCTGGCAGCCTAGTCGCGGCAAGTGTCGATGCGCTGCCCCCGGGTAGCCGATGGTGGGAACCGGTGCGACCCGACGGGCGGCGTGCCGTACACTTGACCACCGTTGCCGCCTTAGCTCAGTCGGCAGAGCGACGCACTCGTAATGCGTAGGTCGACGGTTCGATTCCGTCAGGCGGCTCGGGGCATGACAAAAGCCCTGGTCACTTCGGTGACCAGGGCTTTTTGTCGTCCTGTGGGGGACGCGGGGGCGCCGCCCCCGCCAGATGTGCCTAGGGCGTGTCTGGTGGATCTTGTGGGTGCGAGGCGAGGTCCAGGCGGCGGTCCGGTGGTGCCGGGCGGAAGGTCGCATACCGGTGTTGTATGTGGCCTTTCGTCCGGTGCCGCCGGGCGCCGTCTGGGCCCGCCGCAGCCCCGCAAAGATCCACCAGACACGCCCTAGCTTCCGTACGCCTCGTCGTGTGCCTTGCGAGGGCCGCAGACCGAGGCGCGGCTGCACATGCACCGCGACCCGTCAGCATCCATGCGCACCACCACCGAGTCGCGCGGGACGCTGTGCGCCACCACGCGGCCGTCACCCTCCGGTGTGGACACTCGGCTGCCCACGGCCGGCGCCGACGCCTGAAACTTCTGGTAGAGCGGATGCTCGTACTTGAGGCAGCACATCAACCGTCCACAGGCGCCGGAGATGCGCAGCGGGTTGAGCGGCAGATCCTGGTCTTTCGCCATGCGAATGGTGACCGGCTCGAAGTCGGTCAGGAACGTCGCGCAGCACAGGTCGCGGCCGCACGAGCCGATGCCGCCCTGCACGCGGGCCGAGTCGCGGGCGGAGAGCTGGCGCAGCTCGACCCGGCACCGCAGTGTCGCGCCGAGGTCGCGGACCAGCGAGCGGAAGTCGACCCGGTGCGGCGCGGTGAAGTAGATGGTGGTGCGCGCGCCATTGGCCCCGCTGCCGCCGGACTCCTGCACGTGGTCGACGGCCACCACCTTCATCGGCAGGTCGTGCTCGCGGATGAGCCGCTTGGCCGCCACCTTCGCCTCGGCCTTGCGCTTGCGCTGTGCCTCGTCGCGGCGCAGGTCACGCTCGGTGGCCAGGCCCGCCAGCTTGGGGAAGCCGTCGGTCTCCTCGCTGACCCACTGCGGCGCCCACACACACTCGGCGACCTCGGTGCCGTCGTCGGTCGGCACCAGGACCCGGTCGCCGACCTGCGGGCGGAACTCGCCGGGGTCGAGGTAGTAGAGCCGGCCGTACCGGTTGAAGCTCACCGCGCAGAGCATCCCCATGACCCCACCCTACGGCGACATCCGGCCCCCACTGAAGCCTAACCATTCGGACGATCCGGCCCGTCCGTACGAACGGGACCTATCGCCACGCCGCAACCGCGCTCAGATGCCTTCGTTGGGCTCCGGCGTACGCCCCCGCCCTCCGGAGGTCGCCCCCGTGCCGCTGTCCAGGATCGCCGCCATCGCCGTCGCCAGCACGCTCGTCGTCGGGCCGGCGCCCGCCGTCGCCGCGCCGGGCTGCGAGACCCCCACCGGGTACGCCGCCGGCGCGGGCGCCGAACTGTTGGCCCTCACCGCGCTCGACCTTCGCCCGCTGGGCCTGCCCGTCGGCCCGGTCGCCGACCTGCGGATCGGTTCGAGCCGCTCGGCGATGGACACGCTCGCCGGCCCGGTCAAGGCGGCCGCGGCGGCGCGCTACCTCGACGCGGAGGTGCTGGGCATCGACCTGCCCGGCGGAGGGCAGCTGTCCAAGTCGGCGTACCAGCAGGCGCCGCCGCACAACGCGAAGGCGGTGACCGTACCCGCCAACCGCTTGAACCTCGGCGTGGCCTCGGCCGGCACGGGCAACCTGTCGGCGTACGCCACCTGGAACTCCGGACTCGCCTGCGGCACCAAGCCCGCGGAGGCGACCCGCACGAACGCCACGGTCGCTGGCGCGGACGTGCTGGCTGGTCCGGGAGGGGTGGCGCTGGTGCGGATACCGGCCGCCCTGCGCACCCGTACGGCCACCGGGCTGCACGCGGGGGGCAGCCCGGTGGCCTCCGCCTCGGCAGGGCTGGCCGAAGCGCGGCTCTTCGCCGGCACCCCCGCCGAGATCAAGGTGAAGGTGATCCGCTCGGCCGAGCTGACCGTGGGCGCGGACGTGACGTACCGAGCGCCGATCGTGGAGGTCTCCGCCCCGGGTATCGGCAAGCACCGGCTCGACGCGCCCGGTCAGGTGCTCGACGTACCGCTGGACGGGCTGGGCGGCCTGCTCGGCGTGCTCCGGCCGGAGCGGCTGCGCGGCGTGACCGGGCGGGGCGAAGCGGGACCGCTCGGCCTCCCGATCCTGCCCACCACTCCGCTGCTGGAGGCGGGCGGCCTGCCCGCGGTCGGCCAGGGCGGCTCGCTGCTCCGCGTGACCGTGGGCACGGTGAAGAAGGACGTGAGCGAGGAGTCGGTACGCGCCGAGGCGACCACCGTGCGGCTTCAGGTGGCTACCCGCCCGCAGGACGACCGCGAATCGTCGAGCGTGGTGGACCTCCACCTCGGCCGGCTCGACGCGCAGGTACTGGCACCGCGCCGCCCGGCTCCGCCCACGACGCCGCCGGCCACACCGCCCGCCGGCGCGGCCGGTGGACTCCCTGTGACCGGCGCGAACGTCGGCTGGGTCGCGGCCGCCGGTGCACTACTGGTCGTGATAGGCGGCTCTCTCCTGATGGCCGGTCGGCGGCGGCGCGGCTCGGTTCGTCCCATTCACGATCGCACTTACGGATGATTCCTTGAACCTGCCCACGACAAACGTCGGACAGCGGCGTTGAGTGGGATGTCCACAGACCTGCGGGGGGTGCAGGAAAGGGCCACGGCGTCGCCGCCGGAGCAGCCGGAGTGCACCAGCTGCTTCTGAGCGCGACGCCGTTGCCATTGGTGGAAACGGCCGGGAGATCAGGCCCGGGTCGTGCGTCCGAAGGCCACCGGCCCCGTGTCGGGCGGCTGGTACGGCAGCTCCGCGAGGTCGCCGCTCCACCGCCGCAGCAGTGCCTCGGCCCGCTCACACGCCGCGTCGACCGCCTCCAGCACGCGCGCCCCGATCTCGGCGGCGGCGACGGCGGCGGGCACACCGATCGGGTCGACGGTGACGGTGACCGCCTCGCGCGAACCGAGCACCGCGGCAAGCTCGCGGGCCAGCCCGTCACGGCTCTCCTCGATCCACTCCGCGACGGCCGCCGAGTAGCCCTCGGTCGCGGCGACCTTGCCGGCCATCTCACCGAGGTGGGCGGAGAGGGCCGCCCGGTGTGCCGCGAAGACCTCCGCACCTGCCCCCTCCCACGAGCCGCTGTCGGCGATGGTTTCGCTCCGCTGCTCGTACATCTGGATGAGGCTCCGCAACGACGGCCCGGCGGCGGCCAGCGGCGCGGGACGGAGCCCGGCGATGGTGCTGGTCGCCGCGCCCGGAAGGGCGCCGAGGCGGCGCAGGAGCGGCCAGATGGGGTGACCACCGGGCGCGCCGGTCGTGGTGAGCGCGGCGTCGACCCGATCGAGCAGCGCGGTGGCCGAGCCGGCGAGCTGGTCGAGCGCGTCCATCACGCCTCCCCGACGCGGCGGCGCGCGGTGTCGTCGACACCGGAGTAGTCGGCGGCGGTGGCGTGCAGCGCGCCGGCCACGTCGGCCAGCCGGGCGCTCGCGACGGCCGCCTCCCGCCCCCGCGCGCCGAAGGCGTCGAGCCACTGGCGGTGCAGCGCACGCCCCATCTCGCCGAGCCGCCCCGGCCCGCCCGCGCCGAACGAGGAGGCCGGCGGCTCCAGGTGGGCCAGGCGCCGCCCGGCCGCGGTGAGAGCGTCGGATGCCTCGTCGAAGCCGGCCGCGAGGTCGCGCAGAGTGTCCATCTCAGACCTCCCGCAGCGGGCGGTAGCCGGCGAACATCTCGGCGTGCAGCTTTTCCCGCGCCCAGCGCGCGGCGT
Organism: Phytohabitans kaempferiae; assembly: GCF_042433955.1. Classification (NCBI taxonomy): domain Bacteria; kingdom Bacillati; phylum Actinomycetota; class Actinomycetes; order Micromonosporales; family Micromonosporaceae; genus Phytohabitans; species Phytohabitans kaempferiae. Next base: position 506,808 of record NZ_JBHLUH010000004.1, read on the forward strand.
CGCCGGCGGCGGTCACCGCTGCCTGGATCGAGTGCGAGAGCTCCGCGCCGCTCCTGCCCTGGAGTGCGCCGGTGATGCGCACGTCGGTGATCGCCCCGGCAGCCGTGATCACGAGCTCGACCAGCCCGTCGGGCGAGTGCACGGTGACCTTCAACCCGCGGGCCGCCTGGTCGAACTCCTCTTGAAGCGCTTCGATACGCCGGTAACGCTCCACAGCTTCCTCGATCCAGCCCTCGTCGATCTCACGCCCCATATGCAGGCCCTTTCACCCGACGTGGCAACTCGACCTCAGACCGTACCGGCGAGGGCAGCGGCGCGCTGCCCCGTCTTGTCCGTCGTCCGTGGGCTTTTCGGGAGCGTGGTGAGCTGGGTCAGCCGCGCCAAAGGGCGAGCATCATCGACTCGACGGCGATGCGCGGCTTGACATTGGCCTCGATCGCGTCGCGGCAGGCCAGGATCGCCTCCAGCCGCCGCAACGTGCTCTCCGCCGTCCACCGCTCGGCAGCGGCCGAGGCGAGTGGCGCGGTGTCGGTGTGTACGGGCGCCACCGGCGCGCCAAGCTTGACCGTGAGCACGTCGCGATAGAAGCCGGCCAGGTCGACCAGCGCGCGGTCGAGCGCGTCGCGCTGGGCCCGCGTGGCCCGCGACTTCTGCCGACGCTCAAGGTCTTTGAGCTGGCCCGCGGCGCCCCTGATCGCGCCGGCCGCGCCCCGCCCCGTGCCGCCGGCACCGAGCGCGGTCTCCAGCGCGGACCGCTCGGCCGCGTCGGTCTCGGCGACGGCCGCCTCGGCCTCCGCCTCGGCCGCCTCGATCAGTGCGGACGCCGCGTCGAAGCAGGCCCCCACGCCGGTCAGCCGCCGAGGCACGGCGAGCACCGCCTCGCGCCGCTTGCGCGCCTCCGGGTCGCGGGCCAGGCGCTTGGCCCGACCCACGTGCCCCTGCGCGGCGGCCGCGGCCCACTGCGCGACGTCTTCCGCGACGCCGTCGCGCCCGGCCAGGACGGTGGCGACGGCGCTTGCCGGCGGCTGCCGCAGCGGCACGACCCGGCAACGCGACCGGATCGTCACCGAGATGTCGTCGGGGTGCGTGGAGGGCGTGCAGAGCAGGAAGACCGTGCGCGGCGGCGGCTCTTCGATGGCCTTGAGCAGCGCGTTGCCGGCGGCCTCGGTGAGCCGGTCGGCGTCTTCGATGACCACCACCTGCCACCGCCCGCCGGACGGGGCGCTCGCCGCCCGCAGCACCAGCGCGCGCATCTCGCCGACGCCGATCGAGAGCCCTTCCGGCACCACGAGCCGCACGTCGGCGTGCGTGCCGGCGAGCGTCGTGTGGCAGCCGTGGCACTCGCCGCAGCCGGTGCCGTGCACGCACTGGAGGGCCGCGGCGAAGGCGCGGGCGGCCACCGACCGGCCCGAGCCGGGCGGGCCGGTGAAGATCCAGGCGTGCGTCATGCCGCCGCCGGACCCTCCTTTGAGGATCTCGTCGCCAGCGGCCGCCGCCCGGCGCAACGTCTCGACCGCCTCGTCCTGCCCGACGAGATCGGCGAACACGCCACTCATGACGGCCTCCGCTCCAGGTCGGCCTCGGCCACGGTGTTGAGCGCCTCCGCGATCTCGTGGGCCGGCGGCTCGTCGGGGATCAACTCGCCGACCCGCTCCACCACCGCCGCGGTGATCTCCTCCGCCGGCCGGGTCGCGTCGAGCACCAGATAACGCTTGGGCTCGGCGGCGGCCAGGTCGAGAAACGCGTACCGCACGCGCTCGTGGAACGCGACCGACTCGCTCTCCAGCCGGTCGGCGGCGCCCCGGCGCGCGGCCCGCCCCAGCCCCACATCCGGCGGCACGTCGAGCAGCACCACCAGGTCGGGCTTGAGGCCACCGGTGGCCCAGGTGGAGAGCCAGGAGACCTCGTCGACCGGCAGCGTGCGCCCGGCCCCCTGGTACGCCAGCGACGAGTCGACGTAGCGGTCGCTGATCACCACGGCGCCGCGGCTGAGCGCGGGGCGTACGACGGTCGCCACGTGGTCGGCCCGGTCGGCGGCGTAGAGCAGTGCCTCGGCGCGTGGGGAGAGCCCGGTCTGCTGCTTGCCGAGCACGAGGCTGCGGATGCGCTGCCCCACCTCGGTCGCGCCCGGCTCGCGCGTGACCACGACCTCGCGACCCTCCGCCCGCAGTGCCTCGGCGAGCGCGTTGACCTGCGTGGACTTGCCTGCGCCCTCGCCTCCCTCGAAGACCACGAACGTGCCCCGCCCGACCAGCCCTTCCCCCGGCGACAGCGGGCGGCCACGGATCGAGCCCCAGAGGTCGGCCAGCACTGGAACGCCCGGCTTGTCGTCCATCTGCCGGAAGGCGCTGATGCCGGTGAAGATGCCGAAGATCCCGGCCGCGAGCAGCAGCAGCCGGGTCGAGGAGATCGAGATGCCCAGGTCGGCGATGGTGATCTGGCGGGAGCCGCCGAGGCCGACCAGGCTTGACGAGAGCGCGATCGCGAGCATCAGCACGACCCGCACCGCGGTCTGCACGAACGCGAAGACCCGCCCGCGCACCTCGTCGCCGACCTCGCCGCCGAGCAGCGTGACGCCGGAGAGGAAGGCCATGCCCGCCCCGGCGCCGACCAGCAGCGCGCCGAACACCGCCATCGTGAGGTGGATCGCGCCGGCGAGCACCAGCACCGAGCCGCCGGCCAGCACGATGCTCATGCCGAACCAGCGCCGCCGGGACAGGTCGCGCACCACCGCCGGCCCCAGCCCGATGCCGACTCCCAGCCCCACGAAGAGCGTGCCGAAGAGCAGGTAGAAGGCGGCGTCACCGGCGTTGAGCGAGCGGGCGAAGAACTGCGCGGTGCCGATCACGACGCCCCCGCCCGCGAAGGCGCCGAGGATGCCGAAGACCAGCCCGCGCACGAGCGGGGTCTTGCCCACGTACTGCCAGCCCTCGAGGAACTGCCGCAGCATGCTCTGCCCGGTGTGCTTACCGTCGTGGGCGCGCCCGCTGATCTCCTTGATGCCGAAGTAGACGACCAGCGCCATCGCGAGGCGGGAGAGCGAGTTGAAGTAGAGCGCGAGGTTGGACGCCTCGGCCCACTCCGGCGGCGTGGTGTTGCCCGAGCGCACGATCCGGTCGAGCGCGGCGATGCCGAGGCCGGCGAAGACGGGCGTGATGCCGTACGTCGTGATGAGCGTGAGCTGGTTGGCGGTCTCGAGCCGGGAGCGCGGGATCAGGTTGGGGACCGCCGCCTCCTTGGCCGGGATCCAGAGCAGCGTGACCGTCTCGATGAGGAACGTGGCGATGGCCGCCCAGCCCACCGTGATGCCCGCGTTTTCCGAGAACAGAGCGACGACCGGGATCGACGCGAACAGCACGAAACGCAGCAGGTCGCAGATGACCATCGTGAGCCGGCGGTCGAAGCGGTCGGCCATGACACCGGCCACCGGGCCGAGCACCAGGGCCGGCAGCAGCCGGACGGCGATGACCGAGCCGAACGCCAGCCCTTTGGCGGCGCTCCCCGAGACCTGGGCGGACGCGAACGTGGCGGTGGCGAGCAGGCCCAGCCAGTCACCGAGCGAGGCGACGCCGGTGACCATCCAGAGCCGGCGGAAGGGCCGGATGCGAAGAACCGACCGAAGCGCACCAAAACCGGACAGGTCAACCTGGGCCGACGACGATGCCTTCGTCGACGCGTCAGAGCGGCTGTCGCCACTGTCGTCGCGGGGATTCGCGTCGATGACCGTTGTCCCTCCGCCTGCGAGCTTTCGCTGACACTCTAAACGCGCGCCCTGACCGCCCTGGTGGCGCGCTCGACAGTGTGATTGATACGCGAAGGAGTTTCGCTTTCCCGCCTTGAACAGTTAGCGTGCTCCTGTGACGCCGACCGCCCGCGACGCACTTCGAGAACGCCTGGAAAAGGCCACTGCGGACCTCGATCCGCCGTTCGCGGTCGTCGATCTCTCGGCCTTCGGCGCCAACGCCTCCGCACTGGCCCAGCGCGCCGCCGGCAAGCCCGTCCGGGTCGCCAGCAAGTCCGTCCGCAGCCGGGCCCTGCTCAGTCGCGCGCTTGTCACGCCCGGCTGGCGGGGCGTGATGGCGTACACGCTCGGCGAGGCGATCTGGCTGGTCCGCGCCGGCGTGACGCGGGACGCGCTGGTGGCGTACCCGACCGCCGACCGGGCCGCGCTGCGCGAGCTGGCCGCCGACCCTGACCTGGCCACGGCCGTCACCCTGATGGTCGACGGCCTGGAGCAGCTCGACCTGGTCGACGTGGTCGCCGCGCCCGGCCGCCGCGCGGAGATCCGGGTCTGCCTCGACCTCGACGGCTCCTGGCGCCCGCTGGGGCTGCACATCGGCGTGCGCCGCTCGCCCCTGCACACGGCCGCCGCCGCGGGCGCCGTCGCGCGGGAGATCACCGTCCGCCGCGGCTTCCGGTTGGTGGGGCTGATGGCGTACGACGCGCAGATCGCCGGGCTCGCCGACGCCCCGCCCGGGCAGAGCCTCCTCGGCTCGGCGATCCGGCTGATGCAGGGCTGCTCGTACCGTGACCTGCTGCGCCGCCGCGGTGCCACGCTCGCCGCGGTGCGGGAGCACGCCGACGTCGAGTTCTTCAACAGCGGCGGTACGGGCAGCGTCTCCGCCACCGCCGCCGACCCGGCCGTGACCGAGGTGACCGCCGGCTCCGGGCTGTACGGGCCGGCGCTCTTCGACGGATACCGGGCGTGGCGCCCACAGCCGGCGGCGTTCTTCGCGCTCGGGGTGGTCCGCCGCCCCGCACGCGACTTCGTGACGGTCTCCGGCGGGGGCTGGATCGCCTCCGGCCAGACTCACGCGAGCCGCCAGCCGGTGCCGTGGCTCCCGGCGGGGCTGCGGCTCGTCCGCACGGAAGGCGCCGGTGAGGTGCAGACGCCACTGCGCGGTGCCGCTGCCGATGGCCTGCGTGTGGGCGACCGAGTGTGGTTTCGCCACGCCAAGGCCGGCGAACTCTGCGAACACGTCAACGAACTGCACCTTGTGGACGGCGCGGAGGTGGTGGACACGGTGCCCACCTACCGCGGCGAGGGCCAGGCTTTCCTGTGAGCGCCGGGAGTCCGGGAGCCTGCCGCGCAGCCGGCCGGGTCGGGCCGGCACCACACGAGCGAGCGCACCCGGAGACGCGGTGAGCGTGGGCCGCGCGGCGCCGTCAGGCGTCGACGTGGCGGTGGAGGTATTCGCGGATCAGGGCCTTGGCCTCGCCGAGCACCGTGTCGTCGCCATCCGGATGGCGGCGGAACGCGAGCTTGATCAGGGCGTCGGACGCTTCGACGGCGATCTCCATGGCAAACCGCAGCCGGCCCGTGTCGGCCACACCGAACTGCTCGACCAGCACCTGAGCGACCCGCCCGGCGATCACCGCGTTGTTGTCACGCTCCTCGTCGAGGAGGTGCACGTCGACGACGTCACCGAAGTGGAGCGTGCGGAAGCCGGGGACCGAGCGGTGCATCGCGATGTACTCGTCGATGGCCGCGTCGACGCCATCCCACCAGTCGGCGAACGAGCCGCCGGCCCAACTGCTGGCGAGGCGCTCGAGGTATGCCTCCATGTTGCGGAGCGTGAGCGCCTGCACGATGGCCCGCTTGTCCGGGAAGAACTGGTAGACCGATCCGATGGCGACGCCGGCGCGCTCGGCGAGCAGGGTCGTGGTGAGCCCTTCGTAGCCCACCTCGTCGACGAGCTCGGCGCAGGCGTCGAGCATCCGCTGGACACGCGCCACACTGCGTCCCTGGACCGGGACGCGGCGCAGCGGCCCGACGGTGATGGTCGCGGTAGATACGGTCGCGGTAGATGTCGACACTCGTCGCCACTCCCTTTCGAAGCCTTCGACGATGAGAACGTTACTCAGGTCAACGAGCGAGCCCGGCCCACGGATCGCGGCTGTTTACGCGAAGTGGTCGCCACTGATATGAATGCTACTCAAATTAGCCGGAGGGTCGGATGGCCTCGACGACAGTCACGTGGCGCAACTGGGCCGGCAACCAGCGCGCCACACCACGCGTCATTTCCCGCCCTACCAGCATCGACGAGGTAACAGCAGCCGTACAAGACGCGGCCGCCGAGGGGCGTCGGGTCAAAGCGGTCGGGAGCGGGCACTCATTCACGGATATCGCCCTGGCGGATGACGTACACATCGACCTCTCGGCCATGGGATCCACCCTTTCGGTCGACCTCCAATCGAGGGTCGTCACCGCCCCCGCCGGCATGTCGCTGCGTGCGCTCAACGCGGCGCTGGCCACGCACGGCCTCGCGCTCCCCAACCTCGGCGACATCGACGCGCAGACGATCGCCGGCGCCATCTCGACCGGCACGCACGGCACCGGCGCGGCGTACGGCTGCCTCTCCACGTTTGTCGCTGGCCTGACGCTGGTCACCGGCACCGGCGAGGTGGTGAGGTGCGGCCCCGGCCAGCACCCGGAGGTCTTCGCGGCCGCCCAGGTGGGGCTCGGCGCGCTCGGCGTGATCACCGAGGTCGAGCTGCGCTGTGTGGACGCTTTCGTGCTGCACGCCGACGAACGCCCGACGCCACTCGACACGGTGCTGGCCGGGCTGGCCGAGCACATCGGGGAAAATGACCATTTCGAGTTCTACTGGCTGCCGTACACCGAGCGGACACTCACCAAACGCAATAACCGCGTCCCCGCCGACGACCGTCCACTGTCGAGGCTGCGGGCCTGGTGGGACGACGACTTCCTCCAGAACACCGTGCTCGGCGGCCTCTGCCGCCTCGGCCGCGTGGCGCCCGCGCTCGTGCCCACGATCTCCCGCACCGAAGCCCGCGTACTCACCCCCAGGGTCTACACCGCACGGTCGGACGCGGCCTTCGTCAGCCCGCGCCGGGTCCGCTTCACCGAGATGGAGTACGCCCTGCCGCGCGACGCCCTCCCCGACGCCTTCGCCGGGCTGCGCAGGGTCGTGGCGTCGCTGCCCTTCAAGGTGCTGATCCCGGTCGAGGTGCGGTTTACCGCGCCGGACGACATCTGGCTCTCGCACGGCTACGGGCGCGAGTCGGCGTACATCGCCATCCACCAGTACGTGGGCGTCGAGTACGAGCCCTACTTCCGGGCGTTCGAACGAGTGGCGCAGGATCTGGGCGGGCGGCCGCACTGGGGAAAGCTGCACTATCGGGACGCGGCCTCGCTGCGCCCGGCGTATCCACACTTCGACGACTTCCTCGCGGTGCGCGACCGCCTCGACCCGGGCCGCCTCTTCGCCAACGAGTACACCGAGCGCGTGCTGGGCGCCTGAGCCAGCCAGGGTCGTGTGGACGCGGAGGGCGAGGCCGCGGGAAAGCACCCCAAGAAAACGCTCCGCTGCGCTCCATGTTCCCCGGGGACCCCGCGCGGCGGTCCGGAGCACGACGGACGTCGCGGCAGCCCAGATCTGTCCCTCGGAACAGCCCGGCTACGCGGCCAGGCTCGGATGGCGGCGCTCCCAGTCGCGGCGGACCGACTGCGGCAGCGACAGGCTGCGCCACTCCCGGCGCAAGGTGGGCACATCGAGCCAGGTGCGCAGCTCGTCGTAGGAAAGTGCCTCGCGGAGCACGATCTCGTACATCCGGCGGAGCGCGGCTGGCTTGTCGAGGTCGAACACTCGGTCGGCGTGCCAGAACATGCGGTGCGGCAGCCTCACCCGGCCCCTGACCGGCCCGTGGAAGCCGGACAGGCTGTGGATGACGACGGCACGCTTGTCGGGGACGTCGTGGCCATTCACGCGCCCATCGTACACATGTTCGAACTACTCGGCGGGCCCGGCGGCCTTCTTCGCGGCCGCCTTCTTCGGCGCGGCCTTCTTCGCGGGCGCGGCCTTCTTCGCCGCGGTGGTCTTCTTCGCGGTGGTCTTCTTCGCCGCCGCGCCATCCGCCGCCGTGGTCTTCTTCGCCGCGGCCGCCTTCTTGCGCGGCTTGGCGGGACCCCGGGCCCGGCGGTCGGCGAGCATCTCCGAGGCCTGCTCGATGGTGAGCGACTCCGGCGTCTGGTCGCGCTTGAGCGACGCGTTGGTCTCGCCGTCGGTCACGTATGGGCCGAAACGCCCGTTTTTGATCGTCAGCGGCTTTTCGGTGACCGGGTCGACGCCCAGCTCGCGCAGCGGCTCGGCGGCCGCGCGCCGCTGGCGGGTCTTCGGGGCGGCCAGCAGCGCCAGCGCCTCGTCGAGCGTGACCGTGAAGATCTTGTCTTCGGTGTCGAGCGAGCGGTAGTCGTCGCCGCGCTTGACGTACGGCCCGTAGCGACCCGCCGCCGCCAGGACCTCGTTGCCCTCCGGGTCGGTGCCGACCAGCCGGGGCAGCGTGAGCAGCTTCAGCGCCTCTTCGAGCGTGACCGTCTCGGGCGACTGTGAGCGCAGCAGCGAGGCGTTGCGGTCGCCGGTCGAGACGTACGGACCGTAGCGGCCGGACTTGAGCACCACCGGCTCGCCGGTCTCCGGATGCTCGCCCAGCTTGCGCTCGCCGCCGCCGCCGAGGAAAAGCTCCTCGACCTTCTCCGGGGTCAGCTCGTCGGGCGCCAGCCCTTCCGGGATGGAGACGCGATCGTCGCCCTCGGTGGCCGGCTCGGCGTCGGGCAGCGTGCGCTGGAGGTACGGCCCGTAGCGGCCGACCCGCACCACCACGTCGCGCCCGTCGTCGTCACGGAAGAGCGGGATCGAGTTGACGCTGCGCGCGTCGATGTCGCCGAGGTTTTCGGTGACCATCTTCTTCAGGCCGCCGGAACGCGCGATCGAGCCGTCGTCGCCGACCGGAGAGCCGAAGTAGAAGGAGGTCAGGAAGTCGATCGCCTGGGCGTCGCCGGCCGCGATCTCGTCCAGCTCGTTTTCCATCGCGGCGGTGAAGTTGTAGTCGACCAGCCGCGGGTAGTGCCGCTCCAGCAGCCCCACCACCGCGAACGCGAGGAACGACGGGATCAGCGCCTGCCCGCGCTTGGCGACGTAGCCGCGGTCCTGGATGGTCGCCATGATCGACGCGTACGTCGACGGGCGCCCGATGCCCAGCTCCTCCAGCTGCTTGACCAGCGACGCCTCGGTGTACCTCGCCGGGGGCTGCGTGGTGTGCCCCACCGCGGCCAGCTCCTCGGCGGTCAGCGGCTGGTCCTTGACCAGGTTGGGCAGCCGCCGCTCCTGGTCGTCGGCCTCGGCGTTTTCGTCGTCGGAGGACTCGACGTACGCGCGCAGGAAGCCCGGGTCGGTGATCGTCTTGCCGGTCGCCCCGAAGTCGGCCTCCTCGCCGGCGGTCGACACGGCCCGGATGCGCACCGACACCGACGAGCCGATCGCGTCGGTCATCTGCGAGGCGATCGTGCGCCGCCAGATCAGCTCGTAGAGCTTGAACTCCTCGGTCGCCAGCTCCTTGGCCACCTCGCCCGGCGTGCGGAAGTTGTCACCGGCGGGGCGGATCGCCTCGTGCGCCTCCTGGGCGTTCTTCACCTTGCCGGTGTAGCGGCGGGGCTCCGGCGGCACGTTGCGCTCGCCGTACAGCTCGGCGATCTGCCGGCGGGCCGCCGCGAGGGCGGTTTCCGACAGATTGACCGAGTCGGTACGCATATAGGTGATGTAGCCGTTTTCGTACAGCCGCTGCGCGACCCGCATCGTCTGCTGCGAGGAGAGGCGCAGCTTGCGGGCGGCCTCCTGCTGGAGCGTGGAGGTGATGAACGGCGCGTACGGCTTGCGCCGGTACGGCTTCTCCTCCACGCGGGTGACGGTGAACGGCCGCCCGTCGAGGCGAGCGGCCAGGCCACGGGCGCCGTCGGCGTCGAGGTGGACGACCGCCGCGCCCGGCTTCACCCGCCCGGTCGTCGGCTCGAAGTCCTTACCGGTGGCGATGCGGTCGCCATCGAGGGCGATCAGCGTCGCCCCGAACGTGCGCGGGCCCTCGACCTGTCCCTGGACGGCCAGCGTCGCGGCCACGTCCCAGTACTCGGCCGTGCGGAACGCCATCCGCTGCCGCTCGCGCTCCACGACGATGCGCGTGGCGACCGACTGGACCCGGCCGGCCGAGAGCCGGGGCATGACCTTCTTCCACAGGACCGGCGAGACCTCGTACCCGTACAGGCGGTCGAGGATGCGGCGGGCCTCCTGCGCGTCGACCAGGTCGCGGTCGATGTCGCGCGGGCTGGCGATCGCCGCCTGGATGGCCGACCTGGTGATCTCGTGGAAGACCATCCGGCGGACCGGCACCTTGGGTTTCAGCGTCTCCACCAGGTGCCAGGCGATGGCCTCGCCCTCGCGGTCTTCATCGGTGGCGAGGAAGACCTCGTCGACCTCCTTGACCAGCGAACGAAGCTTGCGGATCTGGTCTTTCCGGTCGGGAGAGACGACGTACAGGGCGGCGAACCCGTTGTCGACGTCGACGCCGAGCCGGGCCCAGGGCTCCTTCTTGTGCGAAGCCGGCACGTCGGCGGCGTTGCGCGGAAGGTCACGCACGTGGCCCAGGCTCGCCTCCACGACGTATCCCGGGCCCAGGTAACCCGAGATCGTCTTGGCCTTCGCCGGTGACTCGACGATGACCAGACGGCTGCTGGCGTTGCTCGGCACTTCTCTCCTGACCTCTACCTTGACTCCCGTGCCCCCGGTAACAGAACCGGACGGCAGATGTCCAACGTAACGCGCCGTCGGTCCGGCGGTTGCGCAGACCGGTCGGCGACACCGTACACCGAACCGCAACCCAGACGTCGGCTACCGCCACGCCGGGCCAGCCTCCGTTTCGTCGCCCGGTGCGCTCGCCTGCTGCGGTTTCCCCCGATCAAGCAGGCCATTCGGCCGGCGGGGCGGCAGCCGGGCGGTCGCCCACAAGCTCCGCCAGACGGCCGAGGCGGCGCCGGCCGGTGATGCGGTAGGCCGGCCCGCCCGCCCGCGGCCCGAGCAGCACCGGAGGCAGCCCGACCGCGGCCAGCGCGGCGCCCACCACCTCCCAGCACGGCTCGTCGGAGGCGCCCAGCCGGAGCACGTATCCGTGCTGGTCGGGGCCACCGGCGGCGGCCGCCCACAGGCGCAGGCGGGAGCCGTCGAGGTGGAAGCCGGGCGGCGGGCGCTTGACCGCCGTGCGCAGCCAGCTCGCGCCGAGCGCGGCCAGCGTGGTGGCGTACGCCGTACGGACGACGAGCTGTCCCTCGACGGTGGCCAGCTCCCAGGTCGCCTGGAGGCCACGCAGGGCCAGCTCGGCGATGAGCACGTGTACCCGCCACGCCCCGTCGACCTCGACCGAGACTCGAGCGGTGCCGCCCATCCGCACCACCTGCCCCGGCCCGGCGAGCAGGCCGGACAGGTCGGCTGGGGTCGGGTCGTGGGCCTCCACCCCGAAGAGCGAGAGCTGCCGCCGGGTCGGCTCGTGAGCGCCCGGGGTCAGCGACACTCCGGGACCTCGTCGAAGGCGGCCCGCAGCTCCTCCGAGTCGAGCGAGCTGGTGTCCAGGGCACTCTCGTTGTATTCGGTGGTGAGCGTGCTCATGACCGACTCGACGCCGTCGTAGAAGGGGTCGGCACGCCCCGAGTCGAGCCCCTGGATGCCCTGGCGGGCCCGCCCGTACGCGTCGCGCACCGCGGTCAGCGAGCGGAGGAATCCCGTGGCCACCGCCTCGCCGCCGTCGACGTCCGGCACGCCCGCCTGCTCGACCTTGGCGCGGGCCGCCTCGCTGGCCGACTCGGCGCCGCTCAGCAGGCGCACCAAATTTTCCTTGGCCTGCGCGGGCGTGGTCTTGGCGGTCATCTGCTGCTGGGTCCGGCTTGCCAGGTTGTTGATCTCGGAGCGCCAAGGGCTCAGCGCGGTGCAGACGTTGGCCGCCCAGGCCCGTGGCGACGGACCTCCCGCGCAGCCCGCCGCGACCAGCAGCGCGAACGCCGTCGTGAGTGCGACCAGAGCCGCGCGGGGCGTACGCATGCGTTGCAGCGTAGCGGTTTGCGAAGGATGCATCAGCAATGATCAGGGCGCCCCGTACACCCACGGGACGCCCTGATCGAGTGGTAGAGGTTGTTTCTCAGGCGTTCACGCGCTCCTGCTCGGCGTCGGTCGCGCCGCTACCGGTCCCTTGGTCACCCATGGCGACCGGCTTGCGCTTGCTGAACGCGACCGCCGCGACGACGACGAGCAGGGCCACGACCGCGATCGTGATGCGCAGCGCGTCGTTCTGGTCGGTGCCGATGCTGTACGTGACGACAGCCGGGGCGATCAGCAGCGAGACCAGGTTCATCACCTTGATCAGCGGGTTGATCGCCGGGCCGGCGGTGTCCTTGAACGGGTCACCCACCGTGTCGCCGATGACCGTGGCGGCGTGCGAGTCGGAGCCCTTGCCGCCGTGCGCGCCATCCTCGACCAGCTTCTTGGCGTTGTCCCAGGCACCACCGGAGTTGGCCAGGAAGACCGCCATGAGCACGCCCGTGCCGATCGCGCCGGCCAGGTACGCGGCGAGCGCGCCGGCGCCCAGCCCGAAGCCCACCGCGATCGGTGCGAGAACGGCCAGCAGACCGGGGGTGAGCAGCTCGCGCTGCGCGTCCCGGGTGCAGATGTCGACGACCTTGCCGTACTCCGGGCGCTGGGTGCGGTCCATGATCCCGGGGAACTCGCGGAACTGGCGGCGCACCTCCATCACGACCGCGCCCGCCGAGCGGGACACCGCGTTGATGGCCAGGCCGGAGAAGAGGAACACCACCGCGGCACCGATGATCAGACCCACCAGGTTGCGCGGGTTGGCCACGTTGAGCAGCTCGTCGATCGACAGGTCGGAGCCGGCGTCGGCGAGCGAGCTGACCACCGTGTCCTGGTACGACCCGAAGAGCGCGGTAGCGGCGAGGACGGCCGTCGCGATCGCGATGCCCTTGGTGATCGCCTTGGTGGTGTTGCCGACCGCGTCCAGCTCGGTGAGCGTGCGGGCGCCCTGCTCGTCGATGTCGCCGGACATCTCGGCGATGCCCTGCGCGTTGTCCGAGATCGGGCCGAACGTGTCCATCGCGACGATCACGCCGACGGTGGTGAGCAGGCCGGTGCCGGCGAGCGCGACGGCGAAGAGCGAGAGCGTGATGGAACCGCCGCCGAGCAGGAACGCGCCGAACACGCCAGCGCCGATGAGCAGCGCCGAGTACACGGCCGACTCGAGGCCGACGCTGATGCCGGCGAGGATGACGGTGGCCGGGCCGGTCTCCGAGGTCTTGCCGATGTCGCGCACCGGGCGCTTGTCGGTCTCGGTGAAGTAGCCGGTCAGCGCCTGGATCGCGGCGGCGAGCACGATGCCGATCACGACCGCGCCGATCGCGATGAGCTGCGGGTTGCCATCGAGGTCCGGCACGCCCCCACCGAACTCGCTGAAATCGCTGGGCAGGTAGAGGAAGGAGGCGATGGCCACCAGGACGGCCGCGAGGGCCGCGGAGATGTAGAAGGCCCGGTTGATCGCGGTCAGGCCGGAACGGTCCGAGGCGCGCAGGCGGGTGATGAACACACCGATGATCGCGATGATCGCGCCGATGCCGGAGACGATCAGCGGGAAGACCAGGCCGTCCTCGCCGAAGGCCGCCCGGCCGAGGATCAGCGCGGCGACCAGCGTGACGGCGTACGACTCGAAGAGGTCGGCGGCCATACCGGCGCAGTCGCCGACGTTGTCGCCCACGTTGTCGGCGATCGTCGCGGCATTGCGCGGGTCGTCCTCGGGGATGCCCTGCTCGACCTTGCCGACCAGGTCGGCGCCGACGTCGGCGGCCTTGGTGAAGATGCCGCCGCCGACCCGCATGAACATCGCGAGCAGCGCGGCGCCGAAGCCGAAGCCCTCCAGCACCGTGGGGGCGTCGCCCTTGTACAGCAGCACCACGAGCGCGGCGCCGAAGAGGCCCAGGCCGACTGTGAGGAAGCCGACGACGCCGCCCGTACGGAAGGCGATCTTCATCGCCTCCTCACGGCCGCCCTCGCTGGCCCGCGCCGCGGCCGCCACCCGGAGGTTGGCCCGCGTCGCCAGCGCCATGCCGGCACCGCCGATGAACGCGCTGAACGCCGCGCCCACGACGAAGAACGCCGAACGACCGATCTTGACGAGCGTCTCGTTGTCGCTGTCACCGTGCACCGGAAGAATGAAGAGCAGCACCACGGCCAGCACCACGAAGATGCCGAGAGCCCTGAACTGGCGCAGCAGGTACGCCGAGGCGCCCTCCTGCACGGCGCCGGCGATCTCCTGCATGTTGGTGGTGCCCTTGCCGGCCGCCAGCACGGCCCTGACCAGGGCTGCCGCGAAGCCGAGCGCCACCAGCGCGATGACCGCCGCGATGATGACGTACGTAAGGTTCGAACCGGTGATGGACAGCCCGCCGCTGTCGGCGGCAAAGCTTTCGGACATCTATGTCCTCCTGAGCCGTTGCGTTTCCGCCCAGCCGGCGGACGAACCGGCGGAGCGCCTGCACGCGATTGCGCAACGAACCCTGGCGCCCGCGCACCCGGGTTCTTGCAGATAACCCGGGTACTGTAGCGGCACACCGTGTTCATGCTCACACCGCCCAGCAGGTGTGTGACGGTGATGTTCGCCGCTGTGTTAGCTGGTTTGGCCCGCGAACGACCGCGGTTTACTTCCCGACGGGCCAGACCATCCGCACTTCCGTGCCGATGCCGACATCCACGGGGCGAACCTGTAGATCATCAACAAACCCGGCAAGCAGCGCAAATCCGACACCAACCGTCAGAGCCTCGTCGGTGAGCGACTCGTTGGCCAACTCGTCCGGCGGGAGTGCGGTCAGGCCCAGCCCTGCCTCGATCGGGGCACGGTCGATCACCCGCACCGTGTAGCTGGCGTCGTCGCTCATCTCCATCTGCACGAGGTCGGGCAGCCCGTACTGCCGGTGCAGCGCCACCGCCCGCGTGCACGCCTCGCCGATCGCCAGGCGCACCTCGTCGAGCAGCTCCTCGGCCACGCCGGCGCGCCGGGCCACGGCCACACCGACCAACCGGGCGGTGCGGACATGCACCGGTGCCGGCGAGAACGCGAGTCGGACCGTCGACATCACGCGCTTGGGCCGGCCGCGTCCGTCGCCGCCTCTACCGAGGGATACAGGGGAAATACCTGGTCCAGGGCGGTGATGCGGAAGATCTTGAGGAGCGGCTCCTTGTCGCACGCGAGCGCGCATCTGCCGCCGAGCGGGCGTAGCCGCCGGTGCGCGCCGACCAGCACGCCGAGACCGGTCGAGTCGAGAAAATCGACCCGGTTGAGGTCGACCACCACGCTCCGCGCGCCGCCGTCGATCAACTCGTTGAGCCGCTCACGTAGGCGCGGCGCCGTGTAGACGTCGACCTCGCCGCCAACCTCCAGCACCGCGTGCTCGGCGACGGCACGGGTCGCAAGCGAGAGCTCCATCGGGGCCTCCGTGTACAGCCGCCACTACCTACCATTTTCCGGTCCTCCCGGGCATCTAACCATCGACACGGCCTGCGCGGTGAGCCGCCCGGCCAGCACGTTCAGGTTTCGGCACACTCACCTGTTTGGGTTTTCCGCACACCAGTGCGAGAGTGCATGGCGTGACGACCGTCGCCGAGCCGGCTGAGCTCCTCCGCCGATTGCGCCCCGACTCCGTCACCCACATCGAGCGAGTGCCCACCCGCGCCGGCGAGACCGTGCCCTGGCCGGGCTGGGTGCCCGACCCGCTCCGGGCGGCCTTCGCCCAGCGCGGGGTCACCGCGCCGTGGCGGCACCAGGCAGAGGCGGCCAGTCACGCGCACGCCGGGCGCCACGTCGTCGTCGCCACCGGCACGGCCTCCGGCAAGTCGATGGCCTACCAGCTCCCCGCGCTCGCCGCGCTGCTCGCCGACCCCCGCGCCACCACTCTTTATCTGGCACCGACCAAGGCACTCGCCGCCGACCAGTTGCGCGCCGTCGCCGCGCTCGACATCGATGGAGTACGACCTGCGTGTTACGACGGCGACACCCCGCGCGAGGAGCGGGAGTGGATCCGCCAGCACTCCCGCTTCGTGCTGACAAACCCGGACATGCTGCACCACGGCATCCTCCCCGGGCACGCGGCCTGGGCCACGTTTCTGCGGCGGCTGCGCTACGTCGTTGTCGACGAGTGCCACAGCTACCGCGGCGTCTTCGGCTCGCACGTCTCCCACGTGCTGCGGCGGCTGCGGCGGGCGGCCGCCCGCTACGGTCGCACCCCGGTCTTCGTGCTCGCCTCGGCCACGTCGGGCGACCCGGCGACCTCGGCCAAGCGGCTCACCGGCCTGGTGGTCGAGGCGGTCACCGAAGACGCGTCGCCGCGAGGCGGGGTGACGTTCGCGCTGTGCGAGCCGGCGCAGCAGCCGGTCTTCGAGGGCGGCGGCGACGCCACGCCGGTGCGGAGGTCCGCGCTGCGGGAGAGCGCCGACCTCCTCGCCGACGCGGTCATCAACGGGGTACGCACGCTCGCCTTCGTCCGCTCCAGGCGCGGCGCCGAGGCGGTGGCGACCATGGCCCGCCGCTCGCTCGACGAGGCGGTGCCCGGGCTGGGCGCGCGGGTCGCCGCCTACCGGGGTGGCTACCTGCGCGAGGAGCGGCGCGAGCTGGAGGCCGCCCTGCACTCCGGCGAGCTGCTCGGCCTCGCCTCCACCAACGCCCTGGAGCTCGGCGTCGACCTCGTCGGCCTCGACGCGGTCGTGATCTGCGGCTGGCCGGGCACGCGCGCGTCGCTGTGGCAGCAGGCCGGGCGGGCCGGGCGCAACGGTCACGAGGCGCTGGCCGTGCTCGTCGCCCGCGACGATCCGCTCGACACCTACCTGGTGCACCACCCCGAGGCGCTTTTCGGCCGCCCGGTGGAGGCGACCGTGCTCGACCCCGCCAATCCGTACGTGCTGGCGCCCCAGCTCTGCAGCGCCGCCTACGAGGCCCCGCTCACCCGCGCCGACCTGCCGCTCTTTGGCCCCGAGGCGGCGGCGGTGCTCGACGAGCTGGTGGCGGAGGGCATCCTGCGGCGGCGCCCCAGCGGCTGGTACTGGACCGGCAAGGAGCGCCCCGAGGTCGACCTGCGCGGCACCGGCGGCCTGCCCGTGTGCGTGGTGGAGGCGGCGACCGGGCGGCTGCTCGGCACCGTCGATCCCGGCTCGTCGCACTTCATGGTGCACCCCGGCGCCGTCTACCTGCACCAAGGCGAGTCGTACATCGTGGACGACCTCGACCTCGACGACGCGGTCGCGCTGGTGCACCGCGAGGAGCCGGAGTGGTCCACGCACGCCCGTGACGTCACCTCCCTCTCCGTCGTGTCGGTGCGGTCCTATGTCGACGCCGGGCCGGTCGGCCTCTTCTTCGGCGACGTCGACGTGACCAGCCAGGTGGTCTCGTACCAGCGACGCCGCATCGGTTCCGGCGAGGTGCTGGGCACCTGGCCACTCGAGCTGCCGACCCGTGAGCTCCGCACGACCGCGGTGTGGTTTACGCTCTCGCCCCAGTCGCTGGAGGCCGCCGGCGTGGATGACGTGCCCGGCGGTCTGCACGCGGCCGAGCACGCCGCCATCGGGCTGCTGCCGCTCGTGGCGACCTGCGACCGCTGGGACATCGGCGGCCTCTCCACGGCGGGCCACCCCGACACCGGCGCGCCCACCGTGTTCGTGTACGACGGCCATCCCGGCGGTGCGGGCTTCGCCGAGCGCGCGTACAAGATTGCCGCCGCGTGGCTCCAGGCCACGCGCGACGCGATCGACGGATGCGCCTGCGAGACGGGCTGCCCGTCGTGCGTGCAGTCGCCCAAATGCGGCAACGGCAACAACCCACTGTCCAAAGCCGACGCCGTACGTGTCCTGGACGTGGTGTTGTCGTCGCTACCCCGTTAAATCCTGCTCACATGCTTCGACGAACATGGATGGCTAGGTAGCGTCGATCCGTGGCCAACACGATCGCCGAGACCATAGAGATCCTCTATGGAATCAACCAGGAAACCCTCACCACCGACCAGCAGATCGCACTAGCCCAGGCATACGCCGCGTTCGCCCAGGCGGAGCGCCTAGAGATGATCAACCAGCGCCTGTACAGCATCCAGCAGGTGCTGAACGGCCTGGCCCTGCGAGTGGCCCAGCCGTAGAGGTTGCCCGCCCCGGGGCTTGTTTACGATGGGCGTGCCCCGGTCTGCGGCAGCCGGCGTGCGCCCTGCTGCTCTGCACCTTGGGCCTCCAGGTCGGCGCCAAGCCCTCGCGCGGCGGGCCAGCCTTCACACGGTGCCCAACCCGGATTTGGCTGACCCGTCATCCGGCGCGCACCGGGTCCGCGCGAGCCGCCGCACTGGCGCTCTTGATTTGGCTGACCCGTCATCCGGCACGTACCGGGTCCGCGCGAGCCGCCGCACTGGCGCTCTTGATTTGGCTGACCCGTCATCCGGCGCGCACCGGGCCCGCGCGAGCCGCCGCTCTGGCCGTGCCGTAGAAGCCGGGCAGGGGCGCCGCCTCGACCTCGACGCTGACCACCAGGTCAAGCCCGTCCACTGTGCAGGCCGCGAGCCGGCCGCCATTTCGGGACACAAGCTCATCAGCGCGGGCGCACGCCGTCTCGGGGCCTTCGAGGACCCTCATCGCGCCCGCGAGCGCCCCCAGGTCGGCGGCCGTGCGTGCCTCGTGGCGGGCCACCCTCGCCGCGCCGACTGCGGCACCGGCAAGGCCCAGGCCGATCAGGATCAGGCCGACCGCCAGGACGACGATGGTCGCCGCGCCTCGGTCGGCCGGCCTGCGCCGTGTGCCTCTGCCGTGGCGCGGCCGCCTGGTCATCGGCCCGCTCCGGTCGAGCCCGGCTCCATCGCCGCGACCGCCGTGGCGGCGACCGACGCGCCGGGGAGACCGCCGCCGACCGCGCGCACCGCGGCCCGCACGGTCACCACCACCGTGTCTCCCTCCACCGTGACCGAGACCGTGGCCCCCGCCGGAGCGACGCGCTGCCCCGCCGCGGCGGCGTCTTCACCGCGGGCACCGGCCAACGCCGCCTCGCGGGCCGCGTCGACGCACTGGGCCTTGGTGGTCACCGCGCTGACCGCCGTCAGCCCGCCGAACAGCAACAGCATCAGGGCCGGCAGCCCGGCCGCCATCTCGGCGGTGAACGACCCCCGGTCACCGCCGAATCGCCGTTCGCGACCAGCTCGGCGATCGCGACCGGGCCACCGGCCCCGGCTCACTTGAGCGCCCCTTGGATGATGCCGCTGAGCGCTCCCTGGATGCTGCCGCTGGTAAGCACCTTCAGCAGAACGCCGGCGAATGCGACCGCCGCCATGGTCCCGACGGCGTATTCGGCCGTGTTCATCCCGGCGTCAGCCGGGACCCCTCGCCGCCGCGCCGCGATCCCCCGTGACCCGGCTCCCCGCAGCCGAGCGATCAGTCTGCGCACACGAATCCCCTCTCTTCGTCCTGTTTCTCGCCCACCGGGCTGGTGGGCTTCCCGCCCACCCGGCTGGTGGGCGAAGCCTTGAATCCCGTGCCTCCGCTGAGCCTTTGATCCCGCGGGGGCCACTGCGGTCGCGGTGGCCGCCAGGTCGCGCCCAGCGGTGCCGGCCGCTCAGAGCACGTCGCGTAGTACGGCCACGAGCACCGGCACCAGGCCGGCGAGGATGAACGCCGGCAGGAAGCACAGCCCCAGCGGCAGTACGATGAGCACTCCGGCCCGGCGGGCGGCCGCCTCGCTGGCCACGGCACGGTCGGCGCGCAGGTCGTCGGCGAGCCGGGTCAACGCACCGGCCAGGGCGGCGCCGCTCGCGCTCGACCGCACCGCCGCCTGCGCCATCCGCCCGGCGCTGGCCACGGTCGTGACGTGCGCCCACGCCTCGGCTGGCTCGGCGCCCAGGCGGAGCGAACGGGCCACGCGGGCCAGCCGCTCACCGAGCGGCCCACCGATCGCCTCGGCCACGGCGGCGGCCGCACGGTCGACCGGTGCGCCCGCGCGCAAACCCGCGGCCATCAGGTCTGCGGCCAGCGGTAGATCGGCCACCTCGCGGAGCCGCCGGGCGCGGACCTCGGGCGGCTCCAGGCGCCGCAACTGCCGATCCAGGACCACCGCCACCGCAGCACCGACCGCCAGCCCCAGCACGCCACCGACGAAGAGCGCCACCGCGAAGCCGCCAAGCCCGGCGGCGAGCCGCATCGGATCGGGCCGCCACCGCGTGCGGGCGGAGGCACTGGAGGGCCGTCGCCGCTCCGGCCGGGCGCGCAGCCCAACCGCGACCGCGGCAGCCGCCAGGCCCGCGATGACCACTGCTTCCACCGCCGTCATCGGTCACTCCGCACGCCCACTCGAACCACGCCGGCGCCGCTCTCGCTCGCGGGGCGCGGCCTCGGTCGAGGCCTCCGCCGGCCGGCGTCGCGCTCCGCCGCCGAGGCGGTCACCTGCATCGGGCCCGCCGCCTGGAGCGCTTCGTCACCGCCGGCCGGTCGAGCGCGCTGCCGGCCGTCTCCCGCACTGTGCCCGGGATCGCTGGGATGCCCCGGAGCTCGCGAGGACGGCGCTGGCTCCGGCCGGGCGGTGCCTGCGGCCGCGAGGCGATCGGCCCAGGTGAGCCCGCCGACCTGGAGGACGATCGCGCCCACCGCGCAGGCGGCCCCGATCGGCGAATGGAGCAGCACGCCCAGCGGGTCGACGCCGATGCTGTAACCCAGCACGATCCCGCCCACCGGCAGCCCGGCGAGCAGCCACGCGGTCGCCCGCGCGCCGGCCGCCTGGGCCGCCGCGGCCGCACCGGCCCGATCGATCGCCCGAGTGTCGGCCTCGATGCGCTCGATCAGGTCGGCGATCGGAGCGCCGGTGCGCTCGGAGAGCCGCCACGCCGCGTCGGTGAGCTGGGCCATCCGGCGGTCTTCGATCCCGACCGGACCCGTCACCGCACCATCCGAGGCGCCCGCCAGTACGGCGGCACCGGAGACTCCCGAAGGCGGCAGGCCGGCCCGGAGGTCGGCGGCCAGACCACACAGCGCGTCGAGCGACCGCGTGCGCATCGCCGTCTCGGCGCGGGATGCCCGGCGGCGCAGCACGGCACGCGCGGCGATCGCCCCGTAGGCGCCCACGGCCACCCCGGCGACCGGACCGGCGAGCAGCACGCCAGCCAGCGCCGCGAACGCCACGGCCAGAAGCATCGCCCGCCGGCTGGAAAGCACCTCCAGGCGCGCCCGGAGGCTGGGCCCCGCCGGCCGAGGCGGGCTCATCAGCCGGGCCTGCCGGCTGCGTCGCGGCCAGCACAGCACCACCGCTGCGGCTCCCAGGCAGGCGGCGGTGACCCACCACCGCGCGGTCACGGCCGGGACCCTTCGCCGGCGAGGACCGGCGGCACCAGCACCGACCGGTCGAGGAACATCCTGGCCAGCGCCTGCGCCGCCGGCCCTGGCCCGTGCCCCCGCCGCCACGCGGGCAGTACGGTCACGAGCCGCTCGCTGCCGGCCGGCATCAGTACGCAGATCGAGTCTAGGATCCGCCCGCCCCGCGTACGCCGCACGTGCAGCACCAACTGCAACGCGGCGGCCGCCTGGGCGTGCAGCGCGGCCCGAGGCAGGCCGCCGAGGAGGCCGAGCGCCTCCAGCCGGGCCGGCACGTCGGCGGGCGAGTTGGCGTGGAGCGTGCCCGCGCCGCCCTCGTGACCCGTGTTAAGCGCCGCGAGCAGGTCGACCACCTCCGCACCTCGGCACTCGCCCACCACCAGTCGGTCGGGGCGCATCCGCAGTGCCTGGCGCACGAGGTCGCTAAGCGTCACGGTGCCCATCCCCTCCACATTGGAGGTCCGCGCCTGGAGGCCCACCACGTGCGGATGCACCGGGCGCAGCTCGGCGGCGTCTTCGACCAGCACGATCCGCTCGTGCTGCGGCACCAGGGCGAGCAGTGTGTTGAGAAGCGTGGTCTTGCCCGAGCCGGTGCCGCCGGTCACCAGGTATGCCAGGCGTGCCCCCACGATCGCGGCCAGCAGCGTGGCGATCGGCTCGGGCACGGTGCCCTGCTCGATCAGCTCGTGGAGCGAGAACGGCCGCTGCCGGAAGGTGCGCAGCGACAGGTACGGCCCCTCAGTCGCCACCGGTGGCAGCACGGCGTGGAGCCGCGTGCCGTCGGGCAGGCGGGCGTCGACGTACGGGCTGGCGTCGTCGAGGCGCCGCCCACACCCCGCCGCCAGCCGCTGGGCTAGCCGCCGCACCTCGTCGGGACCGCCGAGCACAGTGGACACACGCTGCAGCCCACTGCCCCGGTCGACCCACACATCGCGGCCGTTGACCAGCACGTCGGTGACCGCCGGATCGGTCAGGTAGGGCGTCAGCGGTCCGGCCCCGACAAGGTCGCTGTGCACCTTGCTGGCGAGTCGCAGCACCGCGCTGTCTCCGAGGACCGCGCCACCGGGCTCACCGCGCACAGCCGAGACCACGGCCGACGGCGTCGCCTCCACGCCCTCTATGGCGAAGCGCCGACGCACCCGGCTCGCGAGATCGACCTGGCCGGTCATGCCGCGGCCGCCATGGACGTGCCGGTCAGCTCCGACACCAGGCGCTGGCAGAGCACAGCCAGCGGGCCGCGCCCCTTGGACGCCGGCGCCTCACCCTTCTCCAGGCTGCGGGAGAGCGCCGGCTCAGGACGGAGCGTGCCCGCGAGCGGCATGTGCAGCGATTCGGCGATGTCTCGGGCGCCCAGCCGGCCGGGCGTCGGGCCCCGCACGATCAGCGCGAGATCGGTGCAGTGCACTCGGGCGAGCGCTGCGATGCGGCCCGCGGCGGCGGTCGCCCGCAGCTCGGCGGGGACCACCAGGTAGACCCGGTCGGCGGCCTGCAACGCCACCACCGCCGCCTCGTCGAACCGCCGCGGCAGGTCGACCACAACCAGATCGCAGGCGCGCCGGCCGGCGTCCATGGTCGCCGCCATCGCCTCAGGTGGGAGGCCGACCAGCTCGCCGCGATCCCACGAGAGCACCACGAGACCACCACGGTTGGGCAGCGCGCCGACCAGCGCGGTGGCGTCGATGCGGCCGTCGGCCTGGCTGAGCGCCGGCCACCGGAGCCCGTCGATCTCCTCCCAGCCCATCACCAGGTCGAGGCCGCCGCCGAGCGGATCACCGTCGACCAACAACGTGCGCAGGCCGGCCCGCTTTGCCGTCACGGCCAACGCTGTGGCGAGCACGCTCGCGCCGGCACCGCCCCGCCCGCCGACCACGCCCAGCACCCTGCCGTGCCCGAGGCTGGGCAGCCGCTCGGCGAAGCGCTCGGCCAACCACCCCTCGGCCGCCGGCAGCATCGCCACATGCTCGGCGCCCAACGCCTCGGCCAGCGCCCACGGATCACCCCCGTACGCGGAGGATCTGCCAACGAGGACGACACGTGGGCGGCGCGGCAAGGCTGCCCGGAGCGCGACCCTGGCCTGGTCGACGCCGATGAGGACCAGCGGCGCGGCCTGATATCGCGGGCGGGCGGCCGCCGCATCGGGCGCGAGGTCGAGCTCGGAGCCGCCGGCGGCCGCGATGCGGAGCAGTTCTTCGAGAAGCTCCTCGTCGGCGGTCACCAGCAAGGGCAGGCGGCGGGCGGTGGGCAGTGACATTCGCTGCTCCTATGGCGAGGGCGGGGATGGCCAATACCGTCCCGCCGCCGCCACGCCGCGCCAATGCCACCAAGATCCATCTGTGGATAACTGGGCCGCCTGTGGATAACTCCCACGGAGACGGCTGATCTGCTAGGGCGAGCGGGTCACCCGCCCCAGCTGATGTCCCGCGCGATCCGCTCGTAATGCCTGGCCAGCTCGCTTTCGATCGGCTCGAGACGCGCTTCGGTGAGAGCGACCGTTGGGGCGTGCTGTGGCCGTTCCCGAATCATCCGCCACCGCAAGCCCGACGGCGGATGCGATGCGAAAAGCGATGCATCATCGCGGACGGAAAGCTGGCGCAGCGCCGGCAGGCTGGCGGCGGCAGACGCCCGCGCTTCGTCGGCCGACCCGCGCCACTCGGCCGGGCCACGCCCCGCGCGGGCGTCGCGGCGCACCACCATCTCCACCGCGTCCACCACCAACAGCACATCCGCCAGGCTCGCGGCGGCCGTCGAGCCAGCCACCTTGGCGGACATCTCGTCGGCCAGGTACTCGGCGCGCTGCGCGTCGCGCTGCCCCAGCCCGACCAGCACCACGTGGGCCGTGAAGAGCAGGCGCGCCAGCATCCGCTGCACGACCTCCGCTAGCAGGACGCCCAGCCCGCTGGTCTCCACCATGCTGGATTTCACTGGCCGCACCAGATCGGCCGCCGCACCCAGCATCGTCAGGGCCGGCTGGGTCAACAGCCCGCGCCGCACGTCACCACTGACGAAGTGACCCAGCTCGTGCGCCACAAGCGCCACCCGCTCCTGCGGTGACAGGACCGCCCACAGTGGCAGGCCGATGCAGAGCACGCGGGTGCGGCGCAGCCCGACCGCGGTTGCGTACGCACCGAAAGCACCATCGACGGCCACCACATCCGGCACCGGCGCGCCCACCGCCGCCGCCACCTCGCCGACCAGCCTGAACAACGCCGGTGCCCGCTCCCGGTCAAGCACCTCGGCCGAACTGTCGAGCCGCCCGAAGCGGGGCCGCAACGCATACGCCAGCCCCAGCGCGGCCAGGCCGAACGGGATGGTCAGCGCCGGAAAGTCGTGCACCAACAGCCACACGCCGCAGGCGACCAGAAGCGCCACAAGCACCAGCAGGAGCAGCGACGCCACAACGGTCACGGCCCGCGAGAGGCCACCTCCGCGCCGGTCGATGCCCTCCGAAATCAACTGTTGGAACGTATGACGCGTCAGCCGGTACGCGAGGCGGTGCGTGCGCCGATCGACCCACTGCCAGCCAAACTCGGGGTGGCGGCGGGCCGGCTCGTAGCGGTCGAGACCCCACTCGCAGCGGGGGCACCAGGGCTCGGCATCCCGAATCGACGTGGTCGCCACACCGCAGCGGGCACAGGCGCCCGCCGCACGCGGACCGGGCGTGACCTGGGCGGACACCGGCGCTGGCGGCGCGCCGCCCTCCGCGCTGGTCACCGAATCACACTCGCCCGCAGGATTCCCATGGCGCGTACGGTACGGCTCGCACCATGCCGCAACCAGACCCGAACGACGCGAATCGAAATGCGAAAGAGTTTTGGCCCCTGAAGATCCACATCAGACGGATCAGGGCTCTGACCTGCGACGAAAGCGCTTCCACAACGAGGACGACCCCCGCCGGGGGGAGGCTGGTCAGTCGTAGGGCTGAGTGGTAGCGAGTGCTGTTCTGCGTGGTCAGGCGCATCGGTCGTGCGGTCCAGCGCGGTCGGTCGGGGCCGCGCAGGACGGCGTTCGCTGACTTTCTGCTGACTCGCTGATCTTGCGCGGATTGCCGCTGCTACAACGGATTACCGCCCCGGGCCGTAGGTCCGGGGCGGCTTGTCGTGGCGGCGGCTTGCCGCGCATAACTGGCGGTGGCGGGGCGGGATCTCCTCGGTCGGGCAGGCTCGCCCCTGCCCGGGGTTCTCCGGCCGGGTCAAGGCTCGCCGAAGGCGACCGCGAAGCGGCTCGGCCTTGGCGCGGTCGGAGGTTCTCGGGCAGCCGTCCCGGTGCCCGACCGAGGAGATCCCGCCGAGTGACTTGGCCTCCCCTGATCTCCGAGTAGGGCCGGGGTCCGGGGCAGAGCCCCGGCAGGGAGAGCGTGGTAGCGTCTCGCGCCAATCGTCGTCAGGGATCGGTGCGTGGTGATTGGGTGGCTCAGGAGGGGGCGGGCGTCGTGCCGCTGTCGTCCGCAGTGGCCAGCTCTGGTCACCGAACAGAACGGGTTCGTGATGCCGTGCGAGCCCTCTGAACACCCGAGCCCTTGGGTGCTGCTGATGGAGCTGTCCGCCCGCTGTGCCGAGTGTGGCGCCGCCTATCCGGGCAACTTCGCCATCGAGGCGGACACCCCGCCGCCATTCGCATGGGCACATGAGGCGAAGAAGACCGTCTGCTCCTGTAAGCCTGCATGGCCACAACTCATGGTTATGGTCGACGGTCAGTGGCACCTCGGCTACCCAGGGACGGACGGTGATTGGACTGTTGATGGGGCGGAGGAGCGGGCATTCTGCCGTAAGTGCGGGGCCTACTTCCTCGGTCACCTGGTGGTCGACCCTGATGACACCTCGCATCTTGTCGATCCCGATGAGGCGTAGCTGGTGCGGCGCGCCGCGGGCGCCCGAGGACGGGCCGGAGGCCCGCCCGCAGGGCGATCCGCGAGCGCGTACGGTGCGCCGCGCTTGCGCGGCGCCTTGATCCCTACGAGATGGTTTCGGCAGGCCGCGGCAGGCCGCCGGGCCGTCCATCCAGGGCCCTCAAGCCTCTGCCAACACTGATCAATCGCCGGAAGGCGGAAGTGGGGAGCCCTGCTCTCCAGCAGCGCACCGCCGTCCGAGGGCTGTCACCGCTGTTGTCGGGAACTCGTCCGTATTGGTGCGGGTTGGGCTTTTATCGATATAGTGAGCCCTCGTCGCGACGGAGGATCGATGGCAGACCCCACCAACTTTGGTCATGATCGGCTTGCTCACCTTCTTTCCGATCGGCTGCTGAAGGTTCCGAGGTTTCAGCGCAGCTACTCCTGGGATGACGCGAATGTAAAAGAATTCTTGGACGACCTTGAAAATGCCCGCTCAGGTAAGCAGTCATACTTCATGGGGACAGTCGTACTGGCGTCAGACACCGAGCATTCGAGTCGTCAGCTGATTGTCGACGGACAGCAGAGGCTGACGACTACCGCAATTCTCTTAGTCGCGATCCGAGACCGACTGAAACAGCTTGGCAAACACGACCATGCCAACGCTGTAGATGAAACCTACCTGCGCCGGTTTGAGCTAATGCAAGAGGAGCGCGTTACCCGTCTCATCCTGAATCCAGTAGATGCACCATCATACGAACGTATGCTATCCGGCAAATCCGGTACACCTAATCATCCTGTCGTGCGCTGTTATGAGATATGCAAGGGCCATCTCATGGATCTCGCGCCGGGCGACTCGGATTACAAGATCCTTCTCGACATGGTCGATCAGCTTGAGCGGAGAGTACAAGTTCTACTGGCACTCGCCAGTGAGCTATCTGAAGCCTACGTCATTTTCGAGACGCTGAACGACCGTGGGGCAGAGCTGACGACGGCCGATCTCCTAAAAAACTATCTGTTCAGCCAGGCGGGGCGAGACTACTTGGCGCTAGTAGAGCGCAGTTGGACAACTATCTCATCTGCGTTTGACAAAGCGGACGACCTAGTCAAGTTCATCCGGTACGAGTACATGTCAATTCACGGTAAAGTTACTATGAGGAACCTCTACAAGTCCCTGCAGGGAACGATCGGGAAGACGCCGGTAGGCATCAGAGAATATCTACTCCGGCTTGAGCGAGCTTTAGTGTCGTACCTAGCACTACGTGAACCAGACAACAGCCACTGGACTGGAATCAACACCGATGTTCGCGACTCATTGATGGCGAACCGAAGGTTTGGCTTTGAATCGAGTACCCCACTGCTGCTCGCCGCCTTTCGTTCCTGGGAAACCGAGAAGGCTGCCAAGCTAGTGAACAAAGTTACTGGTTGGTCCATCCGATCCGTCGTGGGCGGAAAAATCGGCGGCGGGCAGTCCGAGGAGGCCTTCTGCGCTGCCGCATTGGCTGTGGCGGGCGGAAAGGCCACGACTCAGGATCAAGTGCGGTCCCACCTGAGCCATGTAGTCCCAAATGATGAGGACTTCACCCAAGCCATCCAGGCATACGGCCCACTTTCCTTGGCGCGTGCTAAGTATTTGCTTGCGCGGATCGAGCGGCAAATAATTCTAGCTGGCGGTGGCAATGCTGAAGGACTGCCTGATTGGAGCAGTACATCCGTCTCGGTTGAGCACATACTCGCCGACTCAATGACCCGCCAGAGTTTCGAATCCGATGATGAGTTCACCGAGTTTGCTACCATGAGAGCAAGAATTCACAATTTGACACTCCTTGAGAAGTCTCTCAATAGGAATCTGGCGGATAAGCCCTTCGTTGAGAAGCGGGAAACCTATAGCAAATCGAAGTTCACTATGACGCGCCAAGCCGGAGAACCCGCTTCAATGGATGTCAAGGCTATTAGAGAGCGCGGGAGACTGCTGGCCCGTTACGCTCCAGCGGCCTGGCCGTTATAGCTCCGCCTTAACCACTCTCAGTGCCACCGCCGAGCGCCAGCCGCCACAAACGGCCCGTTTGGCCGCGTCTACTACTTAGTTGTTGGAGGGCTTGAACAGCTCGTGTACCACGACTGGATGTCTACTTTGTCGGCTCAGTTCCATGTTCGGCGTAGACGCCTCGCTCGCCGTTCTTGGCGTCGATAGCGGTGCGTATGCGGCGCGCGAGTCTGGCGATCGTGTACCAGTCGAGATCGTCGCCTGCAACGAAGCGCCACTCGGCTAACTCGCCGTCTGGAAAGGTGATCTGCGCTCGGGCGTCGTCGCCGAGTTCGCCGCCATCAAAGATGAAAAGTAGCTTGTCGCCTTCGTCCATGATAGGTGCCCAGTCCACGACCAGGAGGCCGGCGATCGGGGGCGTTAGGCCGAGTTCTTCGGTGATTTCGCGGATGCATGCGGCGCGAGGTGATTCGCCAGGCTCAACAAATCCGCCTGGGATGTCCCAGTACTCCTTGTAAGTCGGGCGCACAAGTAGGACGCGTCCAGCCTGGTCGGAGATGAGCGCGCCTGCGGCGACACGGGGAGTGGCCGTTGGTGGGCCTGCTTCTGAGGCTGCCGTCACAGGGGCAGCGTAGGTGAGAGACGAGTTGTTCCGGCTCAAGCAGGGTGGCGATGGCTTCCGTCGGGCGAAACAGGAGCTGTACACGCGGGCGTATCAGAGCCGGCGTCTATAGGCATCGCGGGATCGTGGGTGTGAATCGCCAAGGGCTCGTGCGATGGTTGGTGGGTGGTGTCTGGATCGGTTGGGGAGCGGATCGCGGCGTACCGGCGTCGTCGTGGGCTGAGCCAGACGGCGCTGGCCGGGCTGGTTGGCCGCTCTGAGTCGTGGTTGTCGCAGGTGGAGCGTGGTATCCGGTCGGTTGATCGGCTGTCCGTGCTGCTGGACATGGCGAAGGTGCTGCGGGTCGAGGTCGAGGCGTTGACCGGAGTTCCGTGGCAATATGCGCCCGACGGCGGCTCTGTCGCCGGTGGCCTGGGCGGGGTTCGCCGGTTCTTTACGCAGTACGACAGCTTATTTCCCGCAGAGCCGGTCCAGCGGATCGACGTGGCCGTGGTGCGGTCGGACGTCGTGCGCGCGCACGCGGCGTATCAGGCAGCGCGGTATGAAGAGGTGATCGGCGGGCTGCCCGAGTTGCTGGGCGCGGCTGATGTCCTGCATCGGTCGGCTCGTAGCGATGTCCGGCGCGACGCGCTGCTTGAGTACGTGTCGGCGTACCTGGTGGCATCGAAGCTGCTGACCAAGATGGGCGCTAGTGACCTGGCTCTACTTGCGGCAGACCGTTGTGCGACAGCGGCAGTTGACGCGGAGTCGCTCGCCGCGCGTGGCACGGCGGCCTACCAGGTCGTGTGCGCGTTGCTGCGAAGCGACCGACCGGAGGACGCCGAGTCCTTGGCGGTGCGGATGGCGGAGGAGGTCCAGCAGCACGCCAGGCAGGATGCGCCGACCCTGGTGTCGGTCGCGGGGGCGCTGTGGCTAATCGCGGCGGTGATCGCGTCTCGTCGGACTGACCGGATCGAGGCGCTACGGCGGCTGGATCTGGCGGACGGCCTAGCCGATCTACTCGGCCACGATGCCAACCATGCGTGGACAGCGTTCGGACCCACCAATGTGGCCATTCATCGGGTGTCCGTTGCCGCCGAACTCGGTGATCCGGCCGAGGCGTTGCGGCTGGCCGCGCCGGTAGAGCCAGACCGGCTGCCGGCTGGGCTGAGCAGCAGGCGGGCTCAGATCCACCTTGATCTCGCGTGGGCGCACGCGCAACGCAAGCGCGATGCCGATGCGTTGCTGCAACTGCTTGAGGCGGAGCATCTGGCGCCGGAGGCGGTCCGGTACAACGTGATCATTCGTGAGCTGGTGCGCGAGATGCTGGGCCGTCATAAGCGCGGGGTCAAGAGCAGCGCCTTGCACAGCCTTGCGGTGCGGGCCGGCGTGCTTGACTAGCTGGGATGGGCGATACGGATATCACGCTGGTCGTGTGTGGCGCACCACTGACGACAAGGACCCCAGATTTGGTCGGGGCACTGCTGGCGGATGGATGGCGGCCCACGGTGGTGGGCACGCCTTCGGCGTCCGCTTGGCTGGACGTCGAGGCAGTGGCGCGGCTGACGGGTGATGCGCCGCGGTTCGACTTTCGTTCGCCAGAGCAGGCGAAGCGTGGTGGTCCGCCGGCGGCAGTGGTCGTTTGCCCGGCCACCTTCAACACGGTCAACAAGGCGGCGGTCGGCGCTTCGGACACGTACGCGCTCGCGGTGCTCTGCGAGGCGATGGGGACCGGCATACCGACTGTGCTGGTGCCGATGGTCAACAACAAGCTCTGGGGGCATCCCGCCTGGGCGGGAAGCCTCGCGGTGTTCCGCAATGCCGGTGTGGCGCTGGTCGACATTCGCACCGGGCATCCTGACGTCGAGGCGGTAATGTCAGGTACCGGCGGTGATGTTGTGGCGCGGTTCCAGCCCGCCTGGGTGATCGCGCAGCTCAAGCGCCTCCTGCCGCGCTAACCGCGCTCCTCCCGCACATTTCTGCTGGCGCTGACCCGCACTTTTGTGCGGGTCATTTTTCGGTACGGGGTTGGCGCCACCAAAGCCTTCACGATGCGTAGCACGACGAAATCCCACACGACCCAAGTCAATGGCTGCCGCTGTTGACGATGTGGGAGCGCAGACCAGGAGGCGAGACCACCAATGAGTACGGCGGACGCAAGCGCTCAGACGTCCTGCGTTTCGTGTCGCGGGCGCGGCTGGAAGTTCGTGACCCACCGCACCGAGTTGCGGGCGTTGGCGTTGTCGTGTGGTGGTCGGGTGGTGTCGCGGCGGTCGTGTGTGGACTGCTCGGGTTCCGGTCGGGTGTCGGTGGGTTCGTGATGCCGGCGTCGGGGCGGGCGTGAATCGGTGGGCCGGGGGCGTTGGGTTTCTGGTTGCCGCGATGTTGCCCCGCCCGCTCCGGCGTCTTCCCCGTGTTGGTCGAGGTCCGGGGGCGCCTTGGCGTGCCTGGCCCTGATGCAGGAGGTTTTTTGGTGCCGACGAAGCGTGAGCAGTTTCAGCATTCGGTTCGTGCTCGGTATTTGGGTGAGCGGATGCGTCGTCTGCGTGAGGAGCGTGGGTTGACGTTGAAGTACATCGCCGCCTACCTCGGCGTGGAGTTCTCCACGCTCGCTAGGTATGAGCGGGCGGAGTGGCCGTTCCGCGCCGATCACGTGACGGCGCTGCTGGATGTGTATGGGGTGTTCGAGGAGCGTCAGCGTGAGGAGTTGTTGGCGTTGGCGCGTAACGCGTGGCGGGTGTGTGCCTGGGAGGTGGCCGGGGTCAGGGACAGCGATTCGGCGGGGATCAACGAACTGCCGGTCATGGATCACTGGTGGATCCAGGCCAAGGCCGAGGAGTTGTGCGTGTACGCGCCGGTGTTGGTGCCGCCGTTGCTGCGGTCGCGGGATTACGCGGAGGCGTTGATCCGGTTCCGGGAGCCGCAGATGGCGATGATGAAGGTGGAGGCGCTGGTTCGTCAGATGGTCGAGCGGCAGCAGGTGTTGGACGACCGGCCGCCGATCCGGCTGACGGTGATCTTGGAGGAGGCGGTTCTGTCCCGGCGGATCGCTGGTGACGCGGTGACGTTGGCGCAGTGGGAGTACCTGTTCCGCGCGGTCGATCGGCCGCATGTGACGGTGCTGGTGTTGCCGACGAAGGCTGGGTTGCATCACGGTGTGGATGGTGGGTTCACGGTGTGCCGGATGCCTGCGCCGTATCCGCCGGTGGCGTTGCTGGACCAGTTGACCGGGCGTGCCGTGATCGAGGCTGACGCCGCCGTCCGCTACAGCGAGGTGTTTGACAAGTTGAAGGAGGCCGCGTTCGGCCCGGGCGAGTCGTTGGCGCTGGTGGGCGAGGTGGTCGATCAACTACGCGGCGTCTCCGGGCGGGTGTCGGTCGAGGCTGAGGCGGTGACGCTCTGATGGTGACGATTCCGTTCGATTCTGACGCCACCAGGGCCGCAGTCACCGCAGCCGCGCAAGCGGTCGCCGCTTACGCGGACCGGCACGCGATCACGATCACCGCTGAGCAGTGTGAGGACCTGGCACAGACGCTGATCGGTCAGTATCAGGCGTTCGAGGCCGGTGTCCGGTACGCCACGCCCCCGCCCTCGTCCGAACCCGGTACGTAGGTCTCCCCTGACGTCTTCTGCCGCTGTCACGGCTGTTCGTGGCGGCGGCAGACTCGTGTCCGGGGTGGACCCAGTCTTGTTGGCTCATGCTCACAGGCACTACGCTCCTGTGTTGACATGTGATCACTGATGTTGCTGGGTGGTGGCCTGTGGCCGGCTATGAGGTGCCAACGCCGAAGTACCTGCGGGTGTTGAACACGCTACGGGAGCGGATCGAGTCCGGCGCCTACCAGCCGGGGGCGGCGCTGCCATCGGAGTCGCAACTGTGTACCGAGTTCGGCGTCTCCCGCCCCACCGTCCTCAAAGCCCTCGGCATCTTGAAGCAGGACGGGTGGATCGAGTCCCAGCAAGGCAAGGGCTCGTTCGTCCGCGGCCGCCCACCGGCGGGCCGGGGTGCGCCGCAGTATGCGCAGGATGCGATGGAGTTGGACGAGACGGCACAGGTGGAAATCCTGCACGTCGGCCCCGTGCTGGCGTCGGCGCGGATCGCGGCGGCGCTGGCGATCCCGGAGGGCACGCCGGTGTACGAGCGGCGGCGCCGGACGGTATCTGAGTTCGGGCCGGTCGACCTGGTCTGCACGTTCGTCCCGGTGGAGGTCGCGGTGGGTACGGCGGTCACGAAGCCGGAGCCGATCGCGGGGACGTTGACCGAGCACATCGGACGGCTCAAGCAGTTGCGGGCGGACTACGCCACCGAGCATCTGACCGCCCGCACCGTCACCGCCGAGGAGGCCGAAGTCCTGGCGGTGGAGGCGGGTGAGGCTGTCCTGTTGGTGACGGTGACCCTGCATCAAGCCTCTGGGGAGCCGATTCTGGCCTCGCAGATCGTCATGCCCGGTTCGCGGCACGAGATCGAGGACACCTACCCGTTGCCCTGACCTGCGGTCGGGCATTGACGGTTTGCGCTATCTGAAGTTTGTCTATCTTCTCCTCGCCTGTGTTTACAAGCCGAGCTAGCTTGTAAGCACAACAGGTTGTGTCTTGGTTGCATGTGAGGAGAAGCGAGTGGTTCCCCTGTCGTTGAAGGTCCCGGTCCCGTTCGACTACGTCTTCCCGCACGGCGCGCTCGGCCTCGGCGTGGACGCGCAGTTGGACTTCGACCGGCGTGGTCAGGCGGACGATCAGGCGCGGGACAAGGACTCCGGTGAGCGGGTCTGGGTCGTCCGCGTCATGGATCTGGACCCGGAGGCGGGCCGGTTCGGCCGCTCGACCGAGGTCAAGGTCAAGGTGATCGCGCCGCATCGTCCGGTGCTGCCCACGTCCACGGTGCCGGGCTATCCGCCTGCGGTCGCGTTCGACGGGCTGACGTTGACGCCCTATGTGGACTCCCAGCGGTGCAAGTCAACCGGCGGCTGTAAGGCGCGGATGGCGTACTCGCTACGCGCTACCGCCGTGCTGCCGGCTGCCATGTCGGCTCCGGTTGCTTGATCGCAAGGACTGTTCGCGGGGCGGGTCTTCCTCCGCCAAGAAGCCGGCCCGCCCCGCTCCCAACCCTGTTCCCCTCGTTTGGAAGGGAGGGCCGTGGTGCCCACCGTAATCCACCTGCTTCGGCCGTCGACGGGTCGTGGGGAGGTGTGGCGGCACTGCGAGATCTGCGACGACCTGGTCGCCATGCCACCGCACGCCACCATCTGCGACGCCTGCACCACCGTCACCGCCCCCGCCTACCGGCTCCGACTCGTCAGCGACGCCGAGGGGTGGTCGTGATGACCGGAACCTCGTTCGCCGCCGACCTGTCCGCGCTCCTGCGGTCGATGCCCGGCCTGACCGCCTCGGACGGCGAGCGGGCCGACTGGTTCGACCGCAAAGCCGACCTGCTCCAGCGCATC
The DNA here is from genome assembly GCF_042433955.1 of Phytohabitans kaempferiae. NCBI lineage: Bacteria > Bacillati > Actinomycetota > Actinomycetes > Micromonosporales > Micromonosporaceae > Phytohabitans > Phytohabitans kaempferiae. The sequence continues at coordinate 540,880 of NZ_JBHLUH010000004.1, forward strand.
GCCGCCACCGATGGCCATCTGTCGGCGGAAGCCGTCGAGCTGGCCGGGATCGCCCGGCAGCGCGCTGCTGCACTGCGGGAGGGCCGGTCATGAGGTGCCTTCCCCGTCTATTCGGCCGGTCGCGGCCGGTGCTGGTGGATGAGATCCGTTGCCCGCACTGCCGGCGTTGGGTCAAGCCCCGCCGGTTCGACCTGCAGCACATGGCGTGCAAGACCTGCCGGCGCACGCTCGCCCGGCCGGGGTGGTGGGTGCTGTGACCCGACGTCGCATCACGACCGTGCATCGGCTCGCGGCGCCGGGCATCCTGGCCGCGCGGGAGCTGTACACGGGCTGCCCGGGCGACGTGCTCCGGGTCGCCGCCCTGGTGGAGATCGCCGCCGCAGCGGCGACGCTGGCCCGGACCGTCGTGCGGCTGCGGCATTTGGATCCGGCGGTCATTACGCCGCACGTCACGGACCCGACCGACCTCCGGGCGGTGCTGGGCCGGGGACAGTGGCTGCCCACCATGACCGGCCACGTCCCCGCACCACCTAAGGACCGGCTTCCTGCTGACCGGGCGTCAGCGTCGGTCCGTCGTCGGCAGGCACGGCGGGCCAGTGCGGCCGAACAGCTCCCGCTGCTACCGGCCAGCGGTAACGGCTCGGGTGGTGACCGCTGATGCCGCTGATCAACGTCATACCTGGGGACAAGATCCCGACCGCGCCGCTCAACGTCCGGATGCCGATGGGGCGGCTGCCCAGCTGGCTCCTACTCATCGTCTGGACCGTCCGAGGGCTGGCCCGCCTCGTCGTGCTGGCGGTCCAGTACTGGTGGCTGACCGTCCCGGCCGCGCTCGCGGTATGGGTACGGGCCGAGCACGGGACGGTGGTCCTGGGCGGCCTGGTCCTCGTCATCACCGGCGGCTGCCTGGCCTGGTGGCGCCTGCATCCCGCGTCGTGGCTGCGGTTCGGCTGGCATCCGATCGTCGGCCGATGGCGGCGACTGTGGGTCTACCGGCGGCGCTGGGCGGCTGCGATGGCTACCTGCGGCCTAGCGACCGTCTTCGACGGCGACCGGTACATCCCCCGCCTCGGCCGCGTCCGCTCCAGCCGCTACGGCGACGAGGTCACCGTGCGGCTGTTGCCCGGCCAGGTCCCCGACGACTGGGCGACGGCTGCGCCGAGGCTGGCGTACACGTTCCGGCTCCGCGACGGACGCGCCTACGCGACCAGCAAACCGGACCGGGTCACGCTGCGGTTCCTGCGACGCGACCCGCTCGCCGCCCTCGTCGCGCCGCTACCGATCGCAGGAATGCCGGACTTCGCCGCCCTGCCTCTCGGGGTCCGTGAAGACGGGGAGATCTACCGGCTGCGGCTGACCGGCACACAACTGCTCATCGCGGGGGCGACGAACTCGGGCAAGGGCTCGGTCATCTGGTCGCTGATCCGAGCCCTCGCCGGCGGAATCCGGACCGGGCTGGTCGAGCTGTGGGTCTTCGACCCCAAAGGCGGCATGGAACTCGCCACCGGACAACCGCTGTTCGCCCGGTTCGCCTACGAAGACCCCGACACCATGGCCGGCGTCCTGGAAGAAGCCGTCAAACGCATGCGCCAACGCGCCACCCGACTACGCGGCATCACCCGCCAACACATCGCCACGCCCGGTGATCCGACGATCGTGATCGTCGTGGACGAGCTGGCCGCGCTCACCGCCTACATCACGGACCGGAAGGTCAAGGAACGCATCCGCGAAGCACTCGGCCTGCTGCTGTCCCAAGGGCGGGCGGTCGGCCTCCACGTCATCGCCGCCTTGCAGGACCCGCGCAAAGAGGTGCTGCCGTTCCGGGACCTGTTCCCTACCCGCATCGGCCTGCGCCTGACGGAGAAGGAACAGGTGGACATGGTCCTAGGCGACGGCGCCCGCAACCGCGGAGCGTTGTGCGACCAAATCCCCGAAACCACCCCTGGCGTCGGCTACGTGGCACTGGACGGGGTCCGGGAGCCGGTCCGGGTGCGGTTCTCCTACCTCACCGACCACGACATCGCCCACCTCGTCCACGACTACGCCCGGCCGGGAGGTGCGGCATGAGGACGGAGCGGATCGAGGGCGTCGTGCTGGTCCTCATCCTCCTGGTAGTCGGCGGGCTGGCCGGGGCGGCGTCGTTCACCCACGTCCACGACTGGACCATGCACAACTCACCCGCCGGTACCGGGGACTGGTTCGGCTGGGCCAACGCCGCCATCTCCGAACTCATCCCCCTCGCCGCGCTGCTGACCATCCGAAGGCGGCGTCGGACCGGCGGCAGCACCGGCTACCCGATGTTCCTGCTCGTCGCTGCCGTGTGCCTGTCCCTGGCGGCGCAACTCGCGGTCGCCAAACCGGGCCTGTCCGGCTGGCTGCTGTCGGCCGTGCCGGCGCTGGCGTTCCTCGGCCTGTCCAAACTCGTCCTCACCGTCCCAGCCCCACCATCCACACCAGAGCCCGCCAGGACGGACCAGGACGGCGACCGTCCCGAGCCCGTACCGGTGCAGGTCAACACCGAGGACGACCAGGACGGCGTCACCGTCGACCTCATCCAAACCGCACGACAGATCGCCAACGAACACCAGACCACGACCGGACGGCCGATCACTCGCGACGAACTACGGGCCGCCCTACGGGTCGGCAACAGCACCGCATCAGACCTGCTGCGCCAGATCCGCCAACGCGACAACCGGACGGCGCTCGTGCCGGTGACCGGCTTCCCCTCTCGCAACGGAACCTCGGCCGGAGGTGACCAGTGACCGACCCGCACCCCGTCGACCCACGACCCGGCTCCCGCGCCGCCCGGATGCGCCAACCACTCGCCAAAGACGCACTGCGACTGCTCGCCGAACAACACGGCGTCTGCACCCGCCCCCTCGCCCTACGGCGCACCGACACACACACCGGACTCACCGAAGTCGTGGAAGTGCCATGCGGGGCGCGGCTGGCCGCCAAGTGCAAGCCCTGCGCCGAACGCAACCGCCGCCTCCGCATCCAGCAGATCCGGGAAGGCTGGCACCTGGCCGACGAACCCGCCATCCAACCCGACCGACCTACCGACGAGGTGTTGGAGCTGATCCGCTACCGGGCACACCTGGAATTCGCCCGCGAACAGCTCATGTACGAACCGATGACGCCCGACGAGCGGGCCGCGCAGCTCGCCGACATCGACGGCGCCATCACGGAGATAGACGAACACTTGGCGCAATCCAGCCTGCGCGGACACCTCACCCCACGCGACCGCGACGACAACCGGCCACGCCGCAAACGCTCCACCAAACGGCGGCAAGACTCCCCGGACCTGCCCCGCCTCCCGGTCGACAACCGGACCGTGGGCCGGGTCTACGCGGGGAAGACGGGCAAGACACACCGGCCCTCGATGCTGGTCACTCTCACTCTCGACTCCCACGGACCGGTACACCAACACATCCGACGCGGCGCCTACCTCCTGCCCTGCGAATGCGGGCAACGGCACAACCAACGAGACGACGTGCTCGGCACACCCATCGACCCCAACACCTACGACTACCGGCGGGCCGCACTCGACGCCATCCACTTCGCCCGCGTCCTGGACCGCTGGTGGCAGAACCTACGCCGGGCGGCCGGATGGAACGTCCAATACGCCGGCGCGGTCGAGCTGCAACGCCGGCTGGCACCCCACGCGCACTTCGCGATCCGCGGCACCTTACCCCGACGCCTGCTCAAGCAAGTAGCGGCCGCGACCTACCACCAAGTGTGGTGGCCCAACTTCGACCGACCGAAGTACACAGTGGACCGGCCGCCGGTCTGGGACACCGACCAAGGCACCTACGTCGACCCACGCACCAAACAGCCTCTACGGCCTTGGGGCGAGGCGCTGGACGACCTGGAAGAGACCGACGCGGAACCGGCCTACGTCGCCCGCCTCGGCCGCATCGACGCACGCGGCATCGAAGCCGGCGGCAAAGACACCGAACGGGCGATCCGCTACGTGACGAAGTACGTCACCAAGGACCTGACCGAGCACGCCGCACCGCAGTCCGACGCGCAGCGGGCACACTTCGACCGGCTCCACGCCGAGCTATCCACCCTCCCGTGCTCGCCGACGTGCGCTAACTGGCTGCTCTACGGCGTCCAGCCGGACGGCGTCAAGGCTGGCCTGACGCCCGGCCGCTGTTCCGGCAAGGTGCACCAGCGGGCCACCCTCGGCTTCACCGGGCGGCGTGTGCTCGTTTCACGGCAATGGTCGGGCAAGACCCTCGCCGACCATCGCGCGGACAACCGGGCGTGGATCCGCGCCATCCTCAGCGGCGGCCTGGCCGACACCGAGGACGAGGGCCAGGAGCACGCGGGCCGGTACAGCTTCGAGCTGGCACGGCCCGACGACCCCGACATCCCGCCCCTCGAACACCGCATCCTGCGCGCCGTCTCCGCACGCATCCGATGGCGAGCAGACCTGCACAGAGCGAAGCAACGCCTTTCGGCAATGACAGAAGCCACGACTGCGACAGCAAGCCACGAGCGAGCGGAGCAGAGCGCATGACCCACCAGCGAAAGGACCGAATGACCAACGTCATCCCCCTCGTCCCCCGGCGCGGCGACACCTCCACGACCCGCGCCGTCTACACCGTCAAGGAAGCGGCACGGCTGCTCTCCATCTCGGTCAGCTCGGCGTACGCCCTGGTCCGCTCCGGCGACATCCCCGCCGAACGGCTCGGCCGGCGCTGGGTCATCCCCCGCGTCCGCTTCCACGCCTGGCTGGACGGAGCGACGCAGTCACCGAGGCAACCGACCGGTACCGATGACCCGCGAAAGGGCTGGTGATCAGGCATGGGCTTCGTCAACAAGACCCCGGCGGGCACCTACCGGGCGAACTGGCGGGACGCGACCGGCAAGCAGAAGGCGAAAACGTTTCGCACGAAGAAGGAGGCCAACGCCTACCTGGCCGACGTAGAGAGTGCGGTCAACCGTGGTACCTATGTCGACCCGCACGCGGGCAAGGTGAAGTTCGGCGACTTCGCGGCGCGCTGGATCGAGGCCCGGTCGGTCGAGGCGCGGACGGCGGAGCGCACACTCTCCGTGATGCGCACCCACGTCCTGCCCCGCTGGCGTGACTGGCCGCTATCCAAGATCGAGTTCATGGCGGTGCAGGAGTGGGTGAGTGGGCTCGGCCGGGACCTGGCACCGGCGACCGTCGCCAAGTGTCACGGTCTGATGCTGATGATTCTCAGGACCGCTGTGCAGGCCCGCCTGATCGCCGTCAACCCGGCGGAAGGCGTCAAGGTACCTCGCAACCGGGCCGGCGACGTCAAGCCCGCCACGATCACGCGGGAGGCGTTCTTCGGCAAACTCCTGCCGGCTGTCCCGCCGGCTCACCGGGCCATCGTCTGCACGGCGGCCGGGGCTGGCCTGCGCTGGGGCGAGTGCGCCGGCCTCCCCTGGACCGCCGTCGACCTGGAGCAAGGCGCGCTCAAGGTGGCTCAGGTCGCGGTGGAGACGCACGGTGGCATCGCCATCCGGCCGTACCCGAAGAGCCGCGCGGGTGTCCGCACAGTGCCCATCCCGGAGTTCCTGAGCGAGGAGCTGGGCAAGCTCAAGCGAGACCACACGCTCGTCTTCGCCGATCGCACAGGACACCCGATGCGCCGATCCAACTTCCGGCGCCGCGTCTGGCTCCCCTCTCTGGTCCGGGCCGGCCTACTGGGCACGATCGCTGAGAAAGGCCCACACAAGTACCTCGCCACCTGGCCAGACGACGAGGGGATCGAGTGGTCGGCCGAGTTCACGACGCACAGGGAGGCGGTCGCTCACGTCGCCAGCAAGGCCGCGGGCGGCCTCCGCTTCCACGGCCTGCGGCACTCGTACGCGACCTGGCTCATCACTGACGGCGTGCCGGTCAACGTCGTCCAAGCGGTCATGGGACACGAGCAGGCGTCGACGACGCTCAACCGTTACACCCACGCGCCCGACGACTACGCCAAGCGGGTCCGAGACGCGCTCGCTGACGATCCGCTGACTTTCCGGCCCACCAAAGATCCACATCAGACGGATCAGGGCTCTGACCTGCGACGAAAGCGCTTCCACAACGAGGACGACCCCCGCCGGGGGGAGGCGGGGGTCGTCTGGGGTCCGGCTCCGGGGGGGTCGAGCCGAAACCCACTCAGCGGTCACGGGGGGTGCAACCGCCGAGAGCCTTCACGGACACGTCGCGTAGGGACGTGAAACCGCGTCGTAAACAAGCATGCCTGAGCGAACCGGCGCGCGTCGAGTGGCGTTTGCCGCAACTATCACGACACGCCGACTCAATACGGTGATCCGGGTCGCCGTGTCGCTGATCGGCGGCTCAGATCCGCAGGCCGGCGGCGCGACGGCCGTGACCCCGGGCACCCGCTGACCTTACGCCATCCCGCTACACTGGCGCGTCGTGGGCCGGAGTGCCGCCTTTTTTGACCTGGACAAGACGGTGATCGCTAAGTCGAGCGCATTGGCGTTCGGCCGGCCTTTCTACCGGGACGGGCTGATCACGCGCAGAGACGTGGTCAAGTCGGCGTATGCGCAGCTCATGTTCCGGCTGGGCGGCGGCACCGACGAGCAGAGCATGGCGCGCACCCGTGACTACCTGGCCGAGCTGTGCAAGGGCTGGCAGGTCGACCAGGTCCGCCAAATCGTGACCGAGACGCTGCACGAGCTGATCAACCCGTATGTCTACGCCGAGGCCGCCGCGCTCATCGAGGAGCACCAGGCGGCCGGGCGCGACATCGTGCTGGTCTCGGCGTCGGGCGAGGAGATCGTGCGGCCGATCGGCGAGTTGCTGGGGATCACCGACGTGATCGCCACGCGGATGACGATCGAAGACGGGCGGTACAACGGGCAGGTCGAGTTCTATGCGGCCGGCCCGAGCAAGGCGGTCGCGGTCACCGAGATGGCCAAGGAGCGGGGCTACGACCTCGGCGAGTCGTTCGCGTACTCCGACTCGATCAGTGACGCCCCGCTGCTGGAGACCGTCGGCCATCCCACGGCTGTCAACCCCGACCGCGCGCTGCGCCGCCTCGCCACCGAAAACGCCTGGCCGGTGCTGGAGTTTCGGCACCCGATCCCGATGGGACGGCGGCTGCGCGAGCGGCCCGCGGTGCCGGTGGCCGCGGCCGCGATCGGTGTTGGCGTGGGGGTCGCGATCGGCATCGCCTGGTACGGGCGCCACCGCCGCACGCGTACCGCGAGCACGAACCAGTAGTCACTCACCGTCACACAATCTTGCAAAGGCTAGCGATCAAGGCCGGACGGGCGTAGAACAAGAGGTGCGGACCCCGCTCGTCGGGCTCCGTGCACGGCCACCGGGCACCCACGCGCGACCAGCCGCGGCAGGCGCGTTGCGGCGGCACCCTTGAGGACCGCTGACAACGACTTAGTAGGTGCACGCTTGGTAACCCGGCCGGACGTGTGGTGACGGCGCCTCATCAGTGGGGCGCCGTCCACGTGTAAGGAGCGAGGGCTGCGGGATCAGGCCGGCGCGAGTCGGAGCGCGGCCGCGTGCCGCTCGCGCAGGTCGTGGTAGACCGCGCGAAACGCGCCCGGCTGGTTGTGGAAGTCGACGCCCTGCGCCCACAGCGACGTCGGCACGTCAGCACCGCCGACCCGCTCGATCAGCACCGTCATGCCGCTCGGGATCTCCAGCCGCCCGATGCGGTGCGCCCCCTCGTGGAGCCGGATCTGCTCGACGTCGCACCAGGCGATCGTGCGGGAGCGGATCAGCCCGCGCACCCGCACACCGTATGCGCTGACATAGACGCCCATCCGCGCGATCCGCCAGCAGCCCACCGCCCACAGCGCGGCCAGCCCGAGCCCGAGCAGCAGGACACCCAGACCGCTCAGCTCGAACAGCTCGACCGTGCTCCAGCCGAAGATGGCGAGCGCCGCCAGCTCCCACACCATGATCAAACGGCGGCCTCGGCCGGGGGTATACGGTCGCAGCCATCGAAAACTCACTCGCCAAGGCTAGCTTCCGTTTAGGGCGATCGGGATAGTCGGTCCGGGCCAAGGCCTGTTACATAAGGGCATGGCCGGCCTGCGGCGGCACCAGACGCAGCCTGGGCTCCGCCTCGGCTCGACCGACCCCTACCCCCCGTGACCGCGAGCGCGACGCGCACACCGCGGGCGTCCACAAGGGAGCCTCAGGAGACCGGCGCCGTGGCGGCGGCGACCTCCTCCAGCTCCTCGGCCGCCACCTCGACCGCTTGGGCGTAGTGGCGCAGCCAGGCGCGCAGGCCGTCGGGCGTACCGGTGGCGAAGGCGTTGGCGGCGCCCACGTACTCGGGCTCGCGGGCCAGGTGCCCGACCTCGACGGCGAGCAGCCCGCGCGGGTCGAAGCCGCTGGCGATCAGCGTCAGCCGCGCCGCCGCCCGGGCCACCACGCCGGACGGACCGGCGAAGGGTCGGAGGGCGAGCAGCTCACCGTGTACAACGGCGGCGAGCACCAGCGGTGACACCTGGGTACCACCGCTGACCAGGTGCATCAGCGCGTCCAGCCGCGGGCCGGGCGCGGTCGGGCGCCCCAGCGAAGCCTCGTCCACCAGTTCGCGGGCGGCGAGCACGTGTACGCGGGCCAGCACCTGCCGGGGCGCGCCCGACCACCGCTCGGCGAGGCCGCCCAGCGCGCCGGCGACCCGCAGCGCCCCCTGTACGACGGGATCGGTCACGGTGCCCGCGCGGACGGCTTCGCGCTCGTGGGCGTACCCCTCAAGAGCGGCGCTGGCCACCGCGGACCTGAGGCTGACCTCGGCCGCCACCTGCCCGCCCTGGCGCCGCAGCGCGCGGTGTCGCATGGCGGCGTCAGCCCGGTCGCGCGCGGACGCCACCGCCGCACGAACGTCGGCGAGGTCGAGGAGCGGTGCGAGTGGATCACCCATAGTGGCCAACCGTAACCGCGTGACCAGGGGTGCGCGAAACCTGCTCGGGACTGTTCGTAACAGGCTCGAAACGGCAAGATATGCGCAGGCGCGCCCGGCCGCCGCAACGATCGCCACGCTCGGCGATCGGTCCAACCCGCGCGGCGGTGGCTGGCCCGCGCCCGCACTAACCTCACTGAACAGTAGAGATTGACACTGACCCCGCAGGAGGAGCCGAGTTATGAGCGAGACCCTGGAGAACCTGCTGCAGGAGAACCGCCAGTTTCCGCCACCGGAGGCGCTGGCCGCGGAGGCCAACGTGACCGCTGCGGCCTACGACGAGGCGGCCGCCGACCGGCTCGGCTTCTGGGAGACCCAGGCGCGGCGGCTGACCTGGGCGACCCCCTGGGAGAGCGTGCTCGACTGGTCCAAGCCGCCATTCGCCAAGTGGTTCGTCGGCGGGCAGCTCAACGTGGCGTACAACTGCCTCGACCGGCACGTCGAGGCGGGCCGGGGCAGCAAGGTCGCCATCCACTGGGAGGGCGAGCCGGGCGACACGCGCACGATCACGTACGCCGAGCTGCACCGCTCGGTCTGCCAGGCGGCCAACGCCCTCACCGCGTTGGGCGTGACGGCCGGTGACCGGGTCGCGATCTACATGCCGATGATCCCGGAGGCGGCGGTCGCGATGCTCGCCTGCGCCCGGATCGGCGCCACACACAGCGTGGTCTTCGGCGGCTTCTCGGTCGACGCCCTCTCCGGCCGTATCCAGGACGCCAGCGCCAAGGTCGTGATCACGGCCGACGGCGGCTACCGGCGGGGCAAGCCCTCGGGGCTCAAGTCGATCGTCGACGATGCCGTCGCCCTGTGCCCGACGATCGAGCACGTGCTGGTGGTCCGCCGCACCGGCCAGGAGGTGGCCTGGGGCGACAAGGACCTGTGGTGGCACGAGACGGTCGAGCGGGCGAGCCCGGAGCACGTGGCCCAGCCGTTCGACGCCGAGCATCCGCTCTTCATCCTCTACACCTCGGGCACGACCGCGAAGCCCAAGGGCATCCTGCACACGACCGGCGGCTACCTGACCCAGGTGAGCTACACGCACCACGCGGTCTTCGACCTCAAGCCGGACACCGACGTCTACTGGTGCACGGCCGACATCGGCTGGGTGACCGGCCACTCGTACATCGTCTACGGGCCACTCTCCAACGGCGCCACGCAGATCATGTACGAGGGCACGCCGGACACGCCGCACAAGGGCCGCTTCTGGGAGATCGTGGAGAAGTACAAGGTCACGATCATCTACACCGCGCCCACGCTCATTCGCACGATGATGAAGTGGGGCGACGACATCCCCGCCAAGTTCGACCTCTCCTCGCTGCGGATCCTGGGCAGCGTGGGCGAGCCGATCAACCCCGAGGCGTGGATGTGGTACCGGAAGCACATCGGCCGCGACGCCTGCCCGGTCGTCGACACGTGGTGGCAGACCGAGACCGGTGGTGTGATGATCTCGCCGCTGCCGGGTGTGACCGCCGCGAAGCCGGGCTCGGCGATGTCCCCGCTGCCCGGCATCAGCGCGGACGTGGTCGACGACCAGGGGCAGTCGGTGCCCAACGGCGGCGGCGGATACCTGGTGCTGCGCGAGCCGTGGCCGTCGATGCTCCGCACGATCTGGGGCGACGACCAGCGGTTCATCGACACGTACTGGTCCCGCTTCGAGGGCATGTACTTCGCTGGCGACGGCGCCAAGCGCGACAACGACGGCCACCTCTGGCTGCTCGGCCGGGTCGACGACGTGATGCTGGTGTCCGGCCACAACATCTCCACCACAGAGGTGGAGTCGGCGCTGGTCAGTCACCCCAGCGTGGCCGAGGCCGCGGTAGTGGGCGCGACCGACCCGACGACCGGGCAGGCGATCGTGGCCTTCACGATCCCGCGCGGCCACGTCGACAGCGAGGGCGCCGCCGGCGAGGCACTCATCGCCGAGCTGCGCAACCACGTCGCGAAGACGCTCGGCCCGATCGCCAAGCCGCGCCAGATCATGCTGGTAGCGGAGCTGCCGAAGACCCGTTCCGGAAAAATCATGCGGCGGCTGCTTCGCGACGTCGCGGAGAACCGGTCGCTGGGCGACGTGACCACGCTCCAGGATTCGACGGTCATGGACCTCATCGCGTCCGGCATGAAGAGCGGCAAGGACGAGGACTAGCGTCCGTTCGGCCGGCGCCGGCCGTGACTACACCGGATAGATCAATACGCCGATAGGACCAAAGAAATATGGGCGGGCCCAGTGCGGGCCCGCCCATCTTTTTGTGACATAACGGGCGCGCTGATCAAATGGACGACCGTGAAAGGCTTCCCACCGCGCACTCAACTGTTTAGGTTTCACTCTGGCCCCAAACGTTTGGGCCAGCCATACGGACGTCGCCCGCCGCCAACCTCGCGGCGGTCTTGGCGTCCTACAAACCGGAGGTACCACTCGTGCGTAAAGTCATGGTGGGCCTGCTCACCGTGTCGCTCGCCTCGGGCATGGGCGTCTCGCTCGGCTCGTCGGCACTCGCGGCACCGCCGGCAGATTCGCCCGCTGCGGCCGCGCCGAAGGGCGAAGCCCCTCGACGTGACGAACTACCCAACCCCCTCGAAGACAAGCGGCGTGACCTGCGGGAGCAGGGCCTCACCGACGTCCTCAGTGGACGGGCGAAGCCCGAGTCGCGCAATGGCAGCACCGTTGTCAAGGTCGGCCAGTCGGACGGCACCGGCCCCCTCGCCAAGAAGAGCGGCAAGAACGGCAAGAAAGACCAGTACGTCGAGCTCTCCCGCGAGAAGACGGACCGGCTCTTCGTGATCCTGGCCGAGTTCGGCAACGAGCGGCATCCGGACTACCCGGACATCGACAGCGACCCGTCCGTCCCCGGACCGCAGCGCTTCGACGGTCCGCTCCGCAACGAGATCCCGGAGCCCAACCGAGCGGTTGACAACTCGACGGTGTGGCAGGCGGACTACAACCGCGAGCACTACGAGCAGCTGTACTTCGGCACCGGCAAGGGCGTGGAGTCGGTCAAGACGTACTTCGAGGCGCAGTCCTCGGGTCGGTACAGCGTCGATGGCACCGTCACCGACTGGGTCAAGGTGCGCTACAACGAGGCCCGGTACGGCCGCGACGTCTGCGATGTCTGCGACGGCCGCAACCCGTGGAACCTCGTGCAGGACGCCGCCAACCAGTGGGTCGCCGACCAGAAGGCCGCCGGCCGCACCGATGCCGAGATCGCGGCGGAGCTGAAGACCTTCGACCAGTGGGACCGGTACGACCACGACGGCGACGGCAACTTCAACGAGCCCGACGGGTACATCGACCACTTCCAGATCGTCCACGCGGGCGGCGACGAGGCGGACGGCGACCCGTGGCAGGGCGAGGACGCCATTTGGAGCCACCGCTGGTACGCCTTCGTCGACCAGGCCGGCATCACCGGTCCGGCCACGAACCCGCTCGGCGGTACGCAGATCGGCGACACCGGCATCTGGATCGGTGACTACACCGTGCAGCCGGAGAACGGTGGCCTGAGCGTGTTCGTGCACGAGTACGCGCACGACCTGGGCCTGCCGGACGACTACAACGTGCTCAACGGCGGCGACAACAACAACGAGCACTGGACGCTGATGGCGCAGAGCCGCCTCTCGGCCAAGGGCGACCAGGGCATCGGTACCCGTCCCGGCGACCTCGGGGCGTGGAACAAGCTTCAGCTCGGCTGGCTCGACTACGAGATCGTGGTGGCCGGACAGAAGCGGACGATCAACCTCGGTCCGCAGGAGTACAACAGCGCCAAGCCGCAGGCCGTGGTGGTGGTCCTCCCGCAACGGGCGCGGACCATCGACAACGGCGCGCCCTTCGAGGGCGAGAAGCAGTGGTTCTCCGGCAACGCCGACGATCTGCGCAACTCGCTCACCGCGCCGATCGACCTCACCGGCAAGTCGGCGGCCGCGCTGACCGCCAAGGTGCGCTACGGCATCGAGGCCGGCTACGACTACCTCTACATCGAGGCGTCGGAGGACGGCAGCGCCTGGACGCCGCTCGGCGGCACGGTCGACGGCCACGACTTCAGCAGCGACAGCGCTGGCCGGCCGGCGATCGACGGCGAGAGCACCGGCTTCGCCGAGGCGCAGTGGGTCGACCTGTCGGTGCCGCTGGACGCATACGCGGGCAAGTCGATCCAGCTCCGGTTCCGGTACGTCACCGACGGTGGTGTGTCGGAGGGCGGCTTCTATGCTGACGCGATCACGGTGACCGCCGATGGCGCCGCCGTGCTGAGCGACGGCGCGGAGGGCGACGGGCCGTTCGTGCCGGCGGGCTTCACGGCCATCCCCGGCTCGGAGACCCGCTACTTCGACAACTACTACATCGCCGGTCACCGCTCGTACGTCTCGTACGACAAGTACCTCAAGACCGGTCCGTACTTCTTCGGGTACTCGTCGAAGCCGGACTACGTCGACCACTACGCGTACCAGCAGGGTCTGCTCGTCTCCTACTGGGACACGTTCTACAGCGACAACGACACGTTCGAGCACCCCGGCGAGGGGCGCAACATGATCATCGATGCGCACCCGCGCCCGTTCTACCGGATCGACGGCCAGCCGTGGCGGGCCCGGGTCCAGGTGTACGACGCACCGTTCAGCCTCACCAAGGCCGACTCGTTCACGCTCCACGTGAACGACAAGCCGTCGTACATCCGTGGTCAGGGCGCGCAGCCGCTGTTCGACGACACCAAGAAGTACTGGTACGAGGAGCTGCCGAACCACGGGGTCAAGCTGCCCGCGGTCGGCGTGAAGATCCGCGTGGTGTCGGTCGACGGCACCGCGATGAAGATCCGCGTCTCCTGATGCCACTGGCGGGGCCCGGCGCTTGGCCGGGCCCCGCCGCCTTTCCGGAACCGATCCGGCCTGCCCTTCGTCTGATTAGAGTGGCTTTGCGGAAACTTGCGGTGCTGGCGGCGGCGGTCGTGCTGGCCGGATGCGCGGGCCCCACAGACAGTCCGGGAGAGGGAGGCACCGTGAGCGAGCCTCCGTCGAGTTCGTCCCCTCCTCTGAGCTCGTCCGCTCCCCCGACGGCGAGCCCGCCCACCGCACCGCCGAAGTCGCCGAGTGATCCCCGCCCGCCCAAGGACGTGCTGGTCGGCCGGGTCACGCGCGGTGGCACCGGCCCCTGCTACGGGCTGGAGACCGACGACGGCAAGCAGTACGCCCTCTACAACGCCGAGGGGATCTCGCTCGAGGTCGGCACCACGATCCGCGTGCGGACCGCCCCGCTGCTCCTGAAGATCGACTGCGGCCCGGGCGAGCCGCTGAGCGCGGTCACGATATCCCGAGTCGGGTAAATCCGTACTTGTTGCCGCACGGCGGTCCCTCGGCCAGCCCGAAGCGCCGCTCGTCCAGGTCGAGCAGCACGGAGTAGACCGTCTCCGCCTGCTCCAGCGGCTCGTCCCGCTCGTCGACGTGCCGGCAGATCGCCATCGGATAGCCGCCGTGGTCGCGGAAGACCGCCTCGAGGTCGTCTTCGTCCGCCTTGCGCCCGGCGATCCGGTCGCTGAGCAGCCGCCGTGCCCGCGCGCCCCGGAAGAACGACGCACCGCCGAAGTCGCGCTGCCGATCGTGTACCGGCAGCGGCGTCTCGATGTGGTTGGCGTGCGTGATGAACCCGTCCACCGGATGCAGCACGCCGAGATCGCCCGGCACCACCTCGACGTCGATGACCTCACCGCCGTACCGGCCCGCCTCGCCGGCCTGGCCGAGCAGCAGGTTGAGCGACGCGCCACGGGGCGTGCGCGCGGCCACGCGGAGCGCGCCGCCGAGGTGGTCTGCCTCCAGCACCGCGCGGAGCAGCACGTGGTACGGCACCACGCCCTCGCCCGGCCCGTCGCGGTCGCTGCCGAGCATGTTGAGACACACGCCCAGCCCGGCCGAGTTGAGCCCCGCCTTGGCCAGCATCCCCGCCTCGGCGAGCGTGATCACCTCGAAGCCCCGCTCGTCGCGGGTCTGGAGCACGATCATCGCCTCGCGCTGGGCCGGATGCCAGTCCCAGTTCTGACCGAGCAGCGTGTTGCCGCTGGTGGTGTGCGTGTCGAGTACGCCGATCGAGGTGCAGCCGCCGTCGCGCCGCTGGCCGTAGATCAGCTCGGTGCGGCCGTTGAGCGCGTACAACTCCTCGACGCCCGCCCCCGCGCCCTCGGCCACCGCGTCGAGCATCGCGGCGACCCGGGGATGCACGGCGGTGGAGGCGCGGCGGAACTCGGCGCCCGCGGCCCGTACAGCCGTGGCGTCCAGCCCCGCCTGATCGTGGAATCGTCGCAGGTAGAGGCGCACGTTGGCGGCGATGAGGGGAGCCGCGGCGGCGCCGTACGCCGCGCCGCACTCCGCCGGTGTGCCGGACACGGAGATCACCGAGATAGGCAGGGTCACCCTCTGAACGGTAGTAGCGTGTCCAGGTCATTCGCGTCGTCTGACCGTACGCTGGGCGCCATGGACGACTCTTGCGTGCTGGTGGACGGGCCCTGGACGCACCGTTTTGTCGGGGCCAACGGCACGCGCTTCCACGCCGTCGAGGTCGGCACCGGCCCGCTGGTGCTCTTCCTGCACGGCTTTCCGGAATTCTGGTGGGCCTGGCACGACCTGCTGCCGGGCGTCGCCGACGCGGGCTTCCGCGCCGTCGCGGTCGACATGCGGGGGTACGGCGCGAGCGACAAGCCGCCGCGCGGCTACGACGGCTACACCATGGCGGCCGACATCACCGGGCTGATCCGGGCGCTGGGCGAGCGCTCCGCGGTGATCGTCGGCACCGGTTTCGGCGGCATGCTCGGCTGGACGGCGGCCGCCTTCCACCCCAAGATGGTGCGGCGCCTCGTCGTGCTCGGCGCCGCCCACCCGCTGCGGCTGCGCGCCGCGCTCTTCGCCGACCCGCGAGGGCAGTTCTCCGCCTCCTCCATCACCCTCAAGTTCCAGATCCCGCGGTACGAGCATGTGCTCACCAAAGACGACGCCGCACTGGTCGGCACGTTCCTGCGCCGGTGCGCGGGGCCGGCGTGGGTCGCCAGCGCGGGATACGCCGACTACGAGCGCCGGTGCCGGGAGGCGATGCAGATCCCGCAGGCGGCGTTCTGCGCGCTGGAGGCTTACCGGTGGGCGTTTCGGTCGGTGTTGCGGCTGCACGGATACCGCTTCGTCAAGGCGCTCCAGCAGCCGCTCGTGACGCCGACACTCCAACTGCACGGCGCGCTCGACCAGGCGATCCTGCCGCGTACGGCACAGGGCTCGGGGCGATACGTGATCGCGCCGTACGAGTGGCGGGTCCTCGACGGGATCGGGCACTTCCCGCATGTGGAGGCGCCGGAGGTGGTGCTGGGCGAGGTGCTGAGGTGGGCCAAGTCGTAGCTCGATGCTCGGAGTGTGCTTTGTGGACGCGGTGCCCCAGGCGTCCCCGCGCGGGCTCTAGACGCGGTGCTCGCGCAGGTCGGTGACCTCGTTGGCGGGCGCCCAGCCCTGGTAGACCCCGAAGTCGAACTCCTCCAGGCCGAGTGACTGCGCCACCGGCCAGCGCCCGCCCGTGTACTCCACGCGCAGCCAGGTGTCGTGCTCGGCCAGCACGATGAACGGCTCGCCCTTCCAGGTGCAGGTCGTACGCACGTAGGCCACGTCTTCGAGCTCGGCCACCGGGAGCACGCGGACGAAGCGCCCCGGCCGCACCTGCTCGAAGTCGTCGCCCGGCCCCGGCTGGTACAGGCGCATGTTGTCGCCGTCGGGGCTGGCTTCGTACTCCCGCCCCCGCCAGCGGGCCACGTAGCCGTCGCGCATCATTCGTCGCCGACCTTTCGCCAGGTGGGCGCGTCGGCGTCGAGGAGCGCGATCAGCTTCTCCGTGCCGTCGGCGGTGATCCGCCACAGTTGGGCACCGTGCGGGAGCCGAGCACTGTCTACTTTGAACTCCGCGATCACGTCGCCGCTCTCGCTCGGCGCGAAACCGTTGCCCCGGAACGGCGCCCGCTCGATGACCCAGCCCTCCATCGCGCGCATGGCCGGCTCGTTCTGCCCGCCGTACGGGATCCGGTAGAGGCTGGGCCGGTAGGCGGGCCACCGCAGCACGAAGATCTCGTCGGCGTCGTGCTTGAACGCCGAGCCCGCGTAGCCCAGGCCCAACGCCCCGTACACCTTGACGGGCGTGTCGAGGTGGGCGACCTCGTTGGCGCGGTGGACGAAGCCGGATACCCGGTCGTATCCGCGCTCCAGGTAGTAGTCGACCTGGCTGGGCGCGACCGCCTTCTGCATCAGCGTGGGCTGGCTCGGATCGGGGGTCGCGGCCTTCTTCACCGAGCGCGCGGCCGACTCGAGCTCCTCGGTGTCGCCGCCCAGCCCGACATCGGCGGCCCAGTTGGCCAGCGCGAGGATCTGCGCGCCGGGCAGCTTGGCGCCGACCGGAGTGCTGGGATTGACCGCGAAGGCCCACGCCGCGTCCGGCCACGCCTTGATGAGCTGCATGAACTTGACGTCGATGGTCTCGATCGTCTCGCCGAGGTGGTCGCGGAGGCGGTCGATCGAGGTGAAGACCACCACGTACGGCTCGCCGTCGATCGTCTCGGTCAGCCAGGCGAAGCCGGGCTCACCTGGGCGCGTGCCGTCGGCCGAGACCGGTGAGACCGGCAGCAGCACCTTGGCCAGCAGCAGCGTGGAGAGGAAGTTGTCGGTGCTCCCCTCGGCGGCTGCGGCTGCCAGGGCCTTTTCGACGTCGTTGGCCGCCTTGAAGTCGATCGGCGGCGGCTGCGGCAGGGCGGCCGGCAGGGGCGGCTCAGGTCGCTGCGGCGACTGCCAGGGCTGGGCCGGCACCTCCGGCGCGGCGGCGGCGCCCCACGGCTGGGCGAGCGCCGGGGCGCCAGCAGCGGCGGACTCCCGAGGCTGGGCAAGGGCTCCCGCTCCCCAGGGCTGGGCCAGCGCCCCCGCGGCCGACGCCGGCGCGACCCTGGCCGAGGCCCCTGCGGCGGACGCCGGCGTGGCGCTAGCGGGCGGCTGGGCGGGCGCGGTGCTCACAGCCGGCGCTGCGTCTGGGGCCGGCATCCCGGTGGCGGTTGGCTCCCATGGCTGGGTCGGATTGCCGGTGATGGCCGGATCCCACTGCTGCGTCGGCGCCCCCGAGGCCGACGGCGGGGCCTGCCCGCCCGCAGCCGACGGGGTGGACGCGGCGGCGGACTCCCAGGACTGGGAAGCTGGCGGCGTGTCCCAGGGGCGAGGCACGGCCGCGCCCGGCTCCGCACCGGCGACCGTCTCGTTGCTGGGCGGGGCGCTGGTGGGCGAGGCGCTGACCGGTGGCGTGGGCGGCGGGTTGATGGGCGGGAGGTTGGCGCCGATCGGGCCGAGCGGGATCGCCGGACCCGAACCGGCTACGCGGCGCGGGAGCCCACCGCTGGCACCTCCAGAACCAGCCGGTTCATCCGGAACGCGCTTCGGCAGCCCACCGCCGAACCCGCCCTGGCCGATCACACCGTCGGCGACGCGCGGCGAAAGACCGCTGCCAGCGCCTGAGTCGGGCACGCGCCGAGGGAGCCCGCTGCTGGTACGCGAACCCTCGAACGCCTGGTCAGGCTGGGGCACGGCCGGCGGTGGCGTGGCCGCGAGGTGCGACACCGCACTGCCCGGTGGTGCCCCGGGCGGGGAGCCGGAGAAGCCGGAGCCAGCCGGACTGGTCGGCGCGGATCCCTGGAAGCCGGAGCCGTCCGGGCCGCTCGCCGTCGAGCCCGCGAAGCCGGAGCCGCCCCGACCGGTGGAGGCAGGACCTGGGAAGCCGGGGCCGCCAGGCTCGTGCGGAGCTGACGGCTGGCCGGACGTGGAGGTGCCACCTGGGGTGGCGAGACCGGTGGGCCCGTTTAGCCCGCCGCCCGGTGAGGCTCCCGCCGGCGACGAACCACCTGCGCCGAGTCCACTCTGGCCAGGCCCGCCCGGGCCACCGGAAGCGCTCAAGCCGCCCGGCCCGCTCGGGCCGCCTGGGCTGCTCAAGCCGCCGGGAGTGGTCAGGCCGCCAGGAGTGGTCAGGCCGCCGGGAGTGGTCAGGCCGCCGCCGAAACCGCCCCGCCCCTCGCCGGTGAAGCCATCTGTGGCCGGTGTCGTCAGGCCGCCAGGGCCAGGTGCGGTGTGCGCGCTCTGAGTCGACGCCGTCTGGGCACCGCCCATGCCGAAGCTTGCTCCCGCCGGGCTCGCGGCCACGGCGGCAGGGCTGGTCGGCTCAAGGCCGGGCGGCGCGATGCGACCGGGCACGACCGCCGTCGCGCGGGCACGGGCCGCCGACTCCGCCCTCTCCAGGCGGGCGCGGGCGGCCATCGAACGGCCGGGCAGCCGCACGTCGCCCCGGGAGAGCTGGGTCACGAACCACGCCGGCAGGTATCCCTCGATCGGCAGACCGGGGTTGACCGCGAGCCACCACTCGAGGTTGGGCCATGCGGCGGCCAGGTCCTGATAGGGCATGCGACGGGCGGAGCCGGCGTTTTCCGCCAGGCACGCCTGGAGCGCGATGCCAGACGTGAACGCGAGCACGTGCGTGCGCCCGCTCGTCGTCCAGGTGCCCCAACCGACCGGCGCCTGGCCGGTGATCGAGTCAGCGGAGACCGGCAGCAGCAACTCGGTGCGGGCTAAGATCCGGAAGTACTCTTCCTGATCGCCGCCACGCAGCGCGTCGCGCATGGCGGCCTCGGCCTCGGTGGCCGGCTCCCATTCGGTCACGGCCACCTCCTCTCCGCCGTACAGGCCACATGCATCGCGTACAACCTACAAGGTAAGAGCAAGATCACAATGGCCGGCTTGTATCGGGTGCCACCTGCTGAGCGCTGACACCGCTCGCTCTCACCCTCCCATGTGACCCGAGCCCGCCGACAGGCCCATCCCACCCCTCGCTGACCTGCCGAAACCGGACCACTCGACGGCCCGCCCAGCCAACGGCCGGCCGGGGGCACGGGCCCAAGGCAGACACGAACGTGAGGCAAACCGGACCGCGCCAGCGACGCCGAACGATGAAGCCCCGATCGGCCAGGCCCGGCGCCGCCGAGCGCGAGCCCGACGGCCCAGGCGTCTGCCGCGACAACGAGCACGCCGCAAAGCCCGCCGGGCGAGAGCTGACCAAAGCTAGATCTTTCGCGGTCAAGGTTCGCGCCTTCCGTCGCGGTTCGATTCTGGCGGTGACAGAGGGAGCTGCCGCGATGCCCGTCGCGCTCCTGGCCGCCGCTCCCGCAGCCTCACCCTCCGCGCCCCCACGATCCCGACCTGGCCCAACGCGGACGGGCCTCGGTCCCGGGCACCATCCTGTAGATCTTGAGTCTCACGACAAGATGTTGTCCGCAACCAGCCTGTGGCCGCCCTGGGCGGCAGGTCGGGTCCATGTTCAAGAGACCTGTCGAGTTGGGCGCACCAACGCGCCCAATCGCCGGCACGCTCCCTCAGCTCCGCGATCGGTCGGGATAGTTCGTTGGACCGGCGGCCCGGTCCGCCCACCGTGCAGGACAACCCCTGGATCAAGACGAGTTACGGCTGCTATGACGCCACAGGTCGTCTAGAGAGTTTCGGTGTCGGGGTGGAGGGCGTGATCGAGCGTCCGTGGCGGCGCGTGGCGACAAAATCGGGGGACTTGCTGTTACGCCCGTAGCGGGAGGCAGCAAAAGTCAGGGATGTTGTCGGGATCTTGGCGGGAGGGCGCCCAGGATTCCGGGGCTTTAATGCCTACCGTCAGGTAGCGCCCCGGGGGCCGGCGGCGACACGCGGCGGCGAGCAACCGGGGCGTCGTGCCTGCTTTCGGGCTTGCGGTGAGCCGACAAATCGGCAGAATGCGGCGGTCTGTGGTGACCATTGTGGACGGGGCCAAGAGCCTGACTCCGAAGCTCTCAAGACGGCTTGTGGCGCCAATAGCAGCCATGAATAGCAGCCATGACTCGTCTTGACCCGGAGGCTGCCTGCCCGGTGGGCAGTCCGATCGCGAGGCTGAGGAAGTGTGCCGGCGGCAGACCGTGCGCCGCACGCGCGCCGGTGACACAACGCGAGTTGGCGCGTTGACGCGCCCAACTCGACAGCTCCGCCCCGGGCCGAGGCCCACGTCGGGCCGGGTCGCGATCGAGGACGCGGAGGGTGAGGCTGCGGGAGCAACGGTCAGGAGCACGACGGGCATCGCGGCAGCTCCCCTCTGTCACACCAGGGGCGAACCGCAACGGACAGCACGAACCTCGACCGCGAAAGATCTCTAGATCCGGCAGCCTCGCCGTGATCACCGCGGCGTGGGGCGCCGGCTCGCCGCGCCGGCGTGCAGCCTGATGGCCGGGCCTCCACCTCGAACTCTCTCCAGAGACCCTTCGGGGTCGAGGTCTAAATGGATCGCGCAGCGTCCACGCGCGCCGGGCTAGCAGCAGATCGCGGTACGGCACCGCCCTCATCGGGACAGTTCAATACCACGATCCGCCGAAACTGCTCCCGGACCTCGCCGAACCGAACAAACCGGCAGAAAGCAGCCATCCGCAGGGGTCATCGTGGACGGGTCCGAGACCCCGACCCCGAAATCTCTTCCTAGAAGCGGCCAGCCGCCCGGCGCTCGGTCTCGTGGTAGTCGGCGGCGCTCTCGTCGACCGCCAGCTTGATCTCGCGGAGGATCGCCTGGAGGTCGCGGGAGGCGCGGCGCCAGGTGGCCTGACGGGCGTCGTAAGCCTCGCGGGCGGTGCCCTCCCACGTGGCGACCAGTGGAGCGGCGTCGCGCTCGAGCTGGCCCAGGTGCGTGTCAAGCAGGCCGAGTGCCTTTTGGATGTCGGCACTGGCCTGGTGCAGGGCGGCGAAGTTGACCACCAGCCGGCTGTCACTCATCGGACACTCCCCTCAGAGCGGCAACTCAATGCCGCGGTGGGTCGCGGCGAGCCGCGTGGCCGCCTGGCTGTCGGCCGCGTCGTAGCCCTGGCCGGAGGTACGCAGCGCGGCCGCGGTCTCGGCCAGCGTGCGCTGGATGGCCGCCTGGTCGTCGGCCCACTGCGCCTTCACCTGCTCGAACGACCGCCCGCCGGCGCCCTGCCAGGCACCGCGCAGCGCCTCAAGCTGGGCCATCAGCCCCTTGAGCATGGCCTCCAGATCGCCATTGACCTGGTCGAACCTGGCCGCGGTGCGCTCCAGCACCACCGCCTCGGCCTCCGTGCGCTCCACGGCCACTCCCCTCGCCGACCCAGCACCAACCGCCACCGACCGTAGCGATCCCCGTACTCGATCGACAGACCCTGTGGATAACTCAGCCTCCGAGCGGGGCGCGGGCGACGGCCGGGTCCAGGCGTACCCCCTCCGGCACCAGCGCGACGACGGCCGGTGGGAGGCGGAGGGGGCGCGCGTCGCCGTACCCGAGGAGGGCTGGCACCTCGCGGTCGGAGAGGGCGTGCCGCCGCCCGCGGTCGGTGACCAGATAGATGTCGCCGGCCTCGACGAGCGCCGCGGTGCCGGGCGGTACGACCACGCCGGCGCGCGGGACGGCCGCGCCCACCGACACCTCCGCCACCCCGGACTCGCCGGGCACCACCGCGCACACGGCGGCCCCGGGCGCGGCGAGCGGCGGCGTGGTGGTGGGCAGGCCGGCCGCGTCGGGCGGGATCGCGCGCGGGAGGTCGGCGTACGCGCCCTGGGAGAGCCGGATCGGCTCGCGCTGGTCGTGGTCGGTGAGCAGCAGGTCGGCCTGGAGCTGTGTGATGGGGGCCAAGCCGGCCCGGAGGGCGACCGCGTACTGGCGGCCGCCGCCCTGCGACTCCACCACGAAGACGTCGCCGACCGCACTGCCCGGCACCACCGACTGTGCGCCGCCCGCGATCGGGACCCGGGCCAGCTCGGGGCCGGCGGGAAGCGCGGCGAGCAGGGCCGGCGTGACGGTGGCGGGCCGCTCGCCGCTCCAGCCGAGCGCGGAGAGCACCAGGTCGGTGTCGCGGATCAGGTGGCGGCGCTGCTGCCAGACGAGGTGCAGGTCACCGCCGGCGCGCACCAGCAGCCCGTGCTCGCCCAGCGGCGCACCACCGGCGGGCGCGGCGCCGACCAGCACCGCCACATCGTCCGATGTGGCGCAGACGGACCAGGCGCCGGTGGTCAGCCGCCGCCGGTCGGGCACGGCGTCGGGGGCGTGCTCTATCCCGAGGGGTACGCCGCGTGGCACGCCCTCGATCGCCTCCCGCGACACCAGCACGGTCTGCGCACCGGGGCCGAGCACGAGCAGCGCGGAGACGTGGTTGGGCACGGGGTGGAGCGTGCCCTCGCGATGCACCAGGCGCGCGCCGCTCTCCCGCTCGACGAGCACCGCCGGCCCGTCGAGCCACCGGGGCGAGCCGCTGCCGGTGATCGTGCCGTGCAGCGCGACGGCGCCCAGCGCGATGGCCGCGACGAGCACGCTCGCCAGCGTCGCGCCCGCCGCGCGGGGGAAGGGCGAGCGGCCGGGATCGGCGTCGCGCAGGACCAGGGCGGCCACGACCCGCTGCACGAGGAACTGGTGCGAGTGGAGCTGATCCTGACGGGACGGCACACGCACCCCCAAAGACCCGCGGGCTCACAAACGCTAGCGCCCCCCACACGTTGATCGCTGTCCCTTACTATCCCCGGCCATGGGCATCCTCATCCGCCTCGCGATCAGCGCCTTGGCGCTGTGGATCACGACGGTCATCGTTCCCGGGATCACGCTCTCCACCGATTCGATCGGTGAGGCGATCCTCACGCTGGTGATCGTCGCCGCGATCTTCGGTGTGATCAACGCGGTGCTCCGGCCGATCATCAAGACGGTCGGCTGCGCGTTCTACGTGCTCACACTCGGCCTCGTGGCGATCGTGGTCAACGGCGCGCTCTTCCTGCTCACCAGCTGGATCGCGGGCAAGCTCGACCTTCCGTTCCACGTCGACGGCTTCTGGCCGAGCGCCGTCGTCGGCGCCCTCCTCGTCGGCGTCGTGAGCTGGGTCCTGAACGCGCTGGTCGGCGACAAGGACTGACCACGGGCTGGGAATTGGCCGGCGACCAGCGGCAACACGCACGGTAGCGTCGGAGGCGTGCCGAGCATGCACCCCGACGGTTACCTCTTCTCGTCCGATCCGGCCCTGGTCGACGCCGACCTGGTCTACACCTGGCTCTCCACCGACGCCTACTGGGCGCTCGGCCGTCCCCGCGAGATGGTCGACAGGTCGTTCGCCGGCTCGCGCCTCTTCGGCGTCTACCGCCCCGACACGGAAGGCCACCCCAACGCGCCAAGCCACCCCAACGCGGAAGGCCACCCCAACGCGCCAAGCCGCCCCGACGCGCCAAGCCACCTCGCCGGGCCAAGCCGCCCCGAGGCGGATGGGCGGCCGGGCGCGCAGGTGGCGTTCGCGCGGGCGGTGACCGACGGGGCGACGTTCGTGTGGCTCTGCGACGTGTACGTCGACCGGGCCGTGCGCGGTCGCGGCCTCGGCACCTGGATGGTCACGCAGATCCGCGACGAGCTGGAGCGCGAGGGCCTACGCCGCATCCTGCTCGCCACCGCCGACGCCCACGCCGTCTACGCGAAGCTCGGCTTCACCCCGCTGGCCGAGCCGGACCGCTGGATGGAGTACCGGCGTCCCCAGGCCGACCAGTGAGCGAGCTCAAGCGCGGCTACCTCTTCGGCATCGCGGCGTACGTCATGTGGGGCTTCTTCCCGCTCTACATCCGCGTGCTCCGCCCGGCCGGCGCGATGGAGATCCTGGCGCACCGTGTGGTGTGGTCGGTGGCCTTCGTGGCGCTGCTGCTGACGGTGGTGCGCCGCTGGCGGTACATCCGGGAGCTGGCCCAACGCCCCGGCAAGCTCGCCGGCATCGCGCTGGCCGCCGCGCTCATCGCGGTCAACTGGGGGATGTACATCTTCGGCGTCAACTCCGAGCGGGTCGTGGAGACCGCCCTCGGCTACTTCATCGGCCCGCTGGTGATGGTGCTGCTCGGCGTCGTCGCGCTCCGCGAGCGGCTCAACCTGGCGCAGTGGAGCGCGGTCGGCATCGGCACGCTCGCGGTGGCGGTACTGACCATCGACTACGGGCGGCTGCCGTACATCGCGCTGACGCTGGCCACGAGCTTCGGCGCGTACAGCCTGGTCAAGAAGCGCCTCGGCGTGCCGGCGGCGGAAGGGCTCTTCATCGAGTCGGCGGTGCTCGCGCTGCCCGCGCTGGCGTACCTGGTGTGGCTCACCTTGACGACCGGTGGCACCTTCGGGCAGGGGGCGGGGCACACCACGCTGCTCGTCGTCGCCGGCGCGGCCACCGCCATCCCGCTGCTGCTCTTCGCCGGGGCCGCCAACCGGATCCCGATGACGGGGATCGGGATCCTCCAGTACATCGCGCCGATCCTCCAGCTCGGCTGTGGCGTGCTGGTCTTCCACGAGCCGATGCCGCCGGCCCGGCTCGCCGGCTTCGCGTTGGTGTGGCTCGCCCTGATCATCTTCACCGTCGACGGGCTGCGTACGACCCGCCGCCGCGTCGCCGAGCGCGAGGCCGAGCACGCGCTCGTGGCGTGAGCCCTACGGGACCTTGTACTCAAGCAGCGGCGTGCCGTCCTTCTTGGTCAGCGCCAGCCGCGCCAGCTGATCCGGCGTGAAGCTCGTGATCGCGGTGAAGGCGACATCGGCACCGGGAGCCACCGCCCACGAGCCGATCTCCTCCTTCTCGCCCTCGGAGTCCCAGGCGATGAGCCGGTACGTGTACCGCTTGCTCTCCCCGCTCTGCGTCGGGTACGCGCAGTGCATCGTGACCACCGTGCCCCACTTCGTCGGCGTGAGGCCGACCTCGGCGGTGACCGGGATCTGGCCGACCACGGACTTCATCGCCACCATGCGGGGCTCGGCCACACCGGGCGTCGTGGCCTGCGCCACGGGCGACTGCTGCGTGCCCGCCGAGCCGCCGTCGCGCAGGATGCCCGCGCCGAAGCCGGCGAAGAGCGCCAGGCAGGCCGCGGCCAGCAGGCTGCCTGCGCTGCGCCACCGCCGCGCGGCCCGCTCCTTGCGGCGGGCGCTGCCGACCGCCGCCAGCAGCTCGGGCATCCGCGACTCGGCGGAGGGCGCCGACGCGATCTGCTCAAGGCCCGCCGGGTCGAGCCTCCCGAGGAGACCCGGCAACACGGCGACCTCGCCGACCGCCTCGCGGCAGGTGGGACAGTCGGCGAGATGCCGCTCGTACGCGGCACGCTCGCTCGGGGACAGGGCACCGAGCACGTAGGCACCGCTGTCGTACGCGTAGTCGCACCTCATCTCGTCACCCCCATCTCCTCCAGGACCAGGCGCAGCGAACGCAGCGCGTAGTGGGTACGCGACTTCACCGTGCCCGGTGGTACGCCGAGCCGGGAGGACGCCTCGGCCACCGAACGCCCCTCGTAGAAGCACTCCACGAGCACCTCACGGTGCGACGCGGAGAGCCGCCTGAGGGCCTCGGCGACGGTCCACGCTTCGACCGCCCGGTCTGCCTCGTCCACCGCGGGCGGCGGCTCGGGCAGCTCGTCCGTGACGATCTCCCCGACCCGGGCGGAACGCCGCCGCCACGCGTCGATTGCCAGGTTGCGCGCGGTGGTGAACAACCACGCTCGCACCGAGCCGCGTTGCGGATCGAGTGCCTCGGGATGCCGCCACGCGCGCAGCAGCGTTTCCTGCACAAGGTCCTCGGCTCGTTGCCGGTCGCCCCCGGCCAGCCGGAGTGCGTGAGCGAAAAGCGCGTCGCCGTGCTCGTCCTGCAACGCGCGCAGCAACTGGGCATCCTGGTCGGTCAAGCCACCCCGGCCTCCTCTCGATCAGTCTTACGCAGGGATCCGCCGGTCGGTTCACATCCGCCGCCTGACGTTGGTGTTCATTTGGCGTTCATATGGGATCTGAGCAGCGCTCACGGGGCGCTCCTAGCGTCCGGCACGCGTGCTCTCTCGACCGCGGCCAGCAGTCGGCGCGGCCCTCCCGGGCACGCACCAACCAGCGAGGAGGCTCTTCTTCATGAGCGAGCGACCGCGATTGCTTCCGATACTTGGCCAAAGCCACACCGGACGCAGCGCGATGACGTGTATGTACCGCTGCGGCAACGCGTGTGACCACCCCGTCCCGAACGAGTCGGAAAACCCGTACTTCGGTGACGTCGTCCAGGCCGAGGTGTCCCGTCGCGGGGTCGTGCGGGCCGGCGCTGTGGGCGCCCTCGTACTCGGCTTCGCGGGCGCCGGTGCGGCCGCCGCGGCACCGGCGCTGGCCGCGCCGGGCGGTGCCGGGGCGGCGCCCGACGTGGAGGCGCTCAAGGCGTCCCCCACCAAGGGCGCGCTCACGTTCAGCACCATCCCGCCGAACCGGCTCGACAACTTCGTGGTGCCAAACGGCTACGACCACTCGGTGGTCATCCGCTGGGGCGATCCGGTGGTGCCGGGAGCGCCCGCGTTCAACCTGAACCGGCAGACCGTGCACGCCCAGTCGAAGCAGTTCGGCTACAACAACGACTTCGTCGCGGTGCTGCCGCTGGACAAGAAGGGCGACCGCGCCCTGCTGGTGGTCAACCACGAGTACACCAACGAGAACCTGATGTTCCCGGGCTTCACCAGCCTGGACGCGCTCTCGGTGGAGCAGATCCGGGTCGCCATCGCCGCGCACGGCCTCTCCGTCGTGGAGTTGGAGCGGGTCGGCGACACCGGCGAGTGGCGGCTCGCCACCAAGGGCGCCCTCAAGTACAACCGGCGGATCACCGCGCACCAGACCCGCTTCGACGTCACCGGCCCGGCCGCCGGCTCGGCGTTCCTGAAGACCGCGGCCGACCCGCGCGGCAAGGTCGTCATCGGCACGCTCAACAACTGCGCCGGTGGCGTCACCCCGTGGGGCACGATCCTGAGCGGCGAGGAGAACTTCAACCAGTACTTCGTCGGCGGCGACGGCGTACCCGAGGCGGACAAGGCGAAGCTGGCCCGCTACGGCATCAGCACCACCGCCCGCTACCCCTCCGACAGCCGCAAGTGGGACCGGGCCGACGAGCGCTTCGACCTCACCAGGCACCCCAACGAGGCCAACCGCTTCGGCTGGATCGTCGAGGTCGACCCGTTCGACCCGGAGGCGCGGCCGCGCAAGCACACCGCGCTGGGCCGCTTCAAGCACGAGGGCGCCAACGTCATCGTCTCCCGCAGCGGGCACGTCGCGGCGTACATGGGCGACGACGAGCGGTTCGACTACCTGTACAAGTTCGTGACGGACAAGAAGTTCCAAAAGGGCAACTCGTGGCAGGCCCGCGAGCACAACCTAACGCTGCTCGAGTCCGGCACGCTGTACGTCGCCAAGCTCGACTACACCAGCGCCAGCGAGATCGACGGCTCGGGCAAGCTCCCCTCCGACGGCGCGTTCAACGGCTCGGGCCGGTGGATCCCGCTGGTCCGCGGCGACAAGTCGTTCGTGCCGGGGATGACGGCCGCCGAGGTGCTCACGTTCACGCGGCTCGCCGGTGACGCGGTGGGCGCCACCAAGATGGACCGTCCCGAGGACGTGGAGCCCAACCTGGTCAACGGCAAGATCTACGTGGCGCTGACCAACAACACCAACCGGGGCACCGGCTCCAACCCCAAGGCTGACGAGGCCAACCCGCGCACGGCCAACCGGCACGGGCACATCCTCGAGCTGACCGAGGACCGGGGCGACCACACGAGCGAGACGTTCACCTGGTCGGTGCCGATCGTCTGCGGCGATCCGGCGGACCCGGCCACCTACTTCGCCGGATACGACAAGACCAAGGTCTCGCCGATCTCGTGCCCCGACAACGTGGCCTTCGACGGCGCCGGCAACCTCTGGATCTCCACCGACGGCAACGCGCTGGGCACGAACGACGGCCTCTTCGCGACGCCGGTCTCCGGTCCGGAGCGGGGTCACCTCAAGCAGTTCCTCACGGTGCCGCTGGGCGCCGAGACCTGCGGCCCGTTCATCACCACCGACAACCAGTCGGTCTTCGTCGCGGTGCAGCACCCCGGCGAGATCACCGGCGCTTCGATCGAGGCTCCCGCCTCGACGTGGCCGGACGGCGACTACGCCAAGCCGGGCGTGGTCGTCACCTGGCGGCTCGACGGGAAGCCGATCGGCAGCTGACGGCTGCACTCTGAAGGGCGCCCCCGGTGTCGGCGGGGGCGCCCTTCGCGTCTCCAGGCGTCCCGTCACGCTCGGGGCCCGAGGCCGGTTCGGTTCAAGAGACAGATCTGAGCTGCCGCGCTGTCCGCCGTGCTCCAGGCCGCCCCGGCCAGTGGGGATATGTCGAGGACATATCCCCTTGCGGCCGGTTTGAAAGGGCTATGTCCCTGACAATCGCCCACGCAGCCGCCGGGTCCGGCGAACCAGCGCCCCACGCGCTGTGGCGGCCCCCGCCTGTGGTGGTCAGGCGTCGGCGGACATCGCGTCGGCCAGCTCCTTGGCGACGGTGGCGAGCCGGTTGCGCACCACGCGCGCCGTCGTCATCAGCTCGGCCGCCGGCATCGCGCACGCCAGCACCACGCGGCGCTCCATGTCCTTGTCGGTGCTGACGAGCACTGCGGCGCAGCCGACGCCCTGCCGGTACTGCCCCATCTCCAACTGCATGCCGCGCCGGTCACCGGCGGCCAGGTCGGCCTCGAACGCCTCCGGCGTGGTGAGCGTCTGAGCGGTGAACGCCCGCATCCCCCACTCCTTGAGGTACCGGAAGCGCTGATCGGGCGTCAGCGTGGACAGGAGGGCCTTTCCCAGCGCCGTCGCGTGGGCACCGTCGTCGAACCCGGGGACCAGATCCTCGAGGTATGGCGAGCGGGGGCCCTCCGCCGCCGCGGTGACCGCCACCCGGCCGCCCACGAAGCGGCCCACGTAGTGGCTGTAGCCAGTCTCCATCGCGGCCCGCCGGAGCGACTCGCCCACCGACGGCGGCCCGCGGAACGCCGCCACCAGCTCGCGGTAGCGGTCGGCCACCTCAAGACCCACGATGTACGTGCCGTCCTCGCGCCGGATCACGTAGCCCTCGTACGCCAACGTGCGCACGAGGTGGTAGGTCGTCGCGACGGTCAGCTCGCACCGCCGCGCGATCTGCTTCACCGTCAGGCCCCGGGGTGCCCTGCCGACCGCCTCCAGGACACGCAGCGCACGCGAGACGCTACGGATCAGATCCGAAGGTTCCGCCAAGGGGTCGCGCACAACCACCTCCGCCGGCCGGGGACTTACACCATATGAAATACCGCCCGAGAGCGAAATGCCCGTTCGGATCGAAGCCATCAGATGTACGGCGACCGTCGGTGGGCGAGGCGCCACGTTGCGTTGATTTACCCCGATTTTCCGGGGCTTATGTCCACATTCGATCTTCACATTTTGCAGATGTAAATTTCTATGTGTCCAAGGTCGACAATCGTCCGTACGGGCAAAGCAGCCCCACGGTGAAGTGACGGGAGCGCTCCCGATTGGCGCGGACGGTCAGCTGGTGCGATCGGCGATGAAGTCACAGAGCGACTCGAGCGCCCGCCTCGGCGAGCCCTCGGGCAGCGGAGCCAGCCGCGACCGCGCGTCTTCCGCGTAGGTGCGGACGGTCTCCCGGGCTCGCTTCAGCGCCGGCGACTCGCGCAGCAGCCCCAGCGCCTCGGCGTGCAGCGCGTCGTCGGTCACCGGCCCCGCCGACAGGATCTCGCGCAGCCGGGTCGAGGCGGCGTCGGAGTCGTCGGAGGCCAGCGCGTACAGCACCGGGAGCGTGGGCACGCCCTCGCGCAGGTCGGTGCCGGGCGTCTTGCCGGACTGGGCCGAGTCGGAGGCGATGTCGAGCAGGTCGTCGGAGAGCTGGAACGCTACCCCGATCGTCTCGCCGTATCCCGCCAGGGCCTCGGTGTGCTCGGGCGTCGCGCCGCCGAACATCCCGCCGAAGCGCGCGGACGTCGCGATCAGCGACCCGGTCTTCTCCGCGATGACGTCGAGGTAGTGGGCGACCGGGTCATGGTCGCGCGGACCGACCGTCTCGGCGATCTGGCCGTGCACCAGACGGGCGAACGTGCGCGCCTGGAGCCGCACCGCCTCGGGGCCGAGCTCGGCGGCGATGTCGGCGGCCCGGGCGAAGAGGTAGTCACCGACGAGGATGGCGACCGAGTTGGTCCAGCGGGAGTTGGCGCTGGGGGCGCCGCGCCGCACGGCCGCCTCGTCCATCACATCGTCGTGGTAGAGCGTGGCCAGGTGGGTGAGCTCCATCACCACCGCGGCGGGCACCACCAGTGGCGCACGCGGGTCGCCGAAGTGGGCACCGATCGCCACCAGCAGCGGCCGGAAGCGCTTGCCGCCGGCATCGACGAGGTGGCGCGCCGCCTCGGTCACGAAGGGGTCGGCGCTCTTCACGCCAACGCGCAGCTCCTCCTCGACCACGGCCAGCGTATGCCGCACCGAAGCCTCGAGTGCGGGATCGACAAAATCGAGCCCGATCGACGTTAATCCGCCCGTACCCTGCACCCCGCCCACGTTCCCACGATGCCACACCGCCCACGAGGGCGGTGTGGCAGGGAGCGCTAGAGGAGCTTCCTCACACCGTGGCTACGGGATGGAGGCAGCCCTTCACCGGACGAACTCGGCGGCGTTGGCGGTCAGGTCGAGCAGCGGTGCCGGCGCGACGCCCAGCACCAGCGTGGCGACCACGCCGATCATGAGGGCCGCCGCAGTCAGGCCGCCGGGGACCAAAACCGACGGCGTGGTCTCCTTGGGCTCGGAGAGCCACATGAGCACCACCACGCGCAGGTACGGGAACGCCAGCAGCATGCTCGTGACCACGCCGAACACGACCAGCCACGCCTCGCCGGATTCGATGGCCGCCCCGAAGACCGCGAACTTCGCGATGAAGCCGCTGGTCAGCGGGATACCCGCGAACGCCAGGAGGATGAACGTGAAGATGCCGGCGAACAGCGGCGAGCGGCGCCCCAGCCCGGCCCAGCGGGACAGGTGGGTCGCCTCGCCGTCGGCGTCGCGCACCAGCGTCACGATGGCGAACGCGGCGATGACCGTGAAGCCGTACGCGACGAGGTAGAACATGGTGCTGGAGAGGCCGTCCTTGGAGAGGGCCAGCACGCCCACCAGCAGGTAGCCGGCGTTGGCGATCGAGGAGTAGGCGAGCAACCGCTTGATGTCGGTCTGCGTCACCGCGAGCACCGCGCCCACCAGCATCGTGAGCACCGCGATCACACCGAGCACCGGCGTGTAGTCCCAGGCGGCGCCGTCGAAGGCGACGTACAGCACGCGGAGCAGCGCGCCGAACGCGGCGACCTTGGTGCACGCCGCCATCAGGCCGGTGATCGGCGTCGGGGCGCCCTGGTAGACGTCCGGCGTCCACACGTGGAACGGCGCGGCGGCCGCCTTGAAGAGCAGGCCGATCGCGACGAGGGCGATGCCGCCGAAGAGCAGGAAGGTGCTCTGGTCGGACTCGCGCACCGCGTCGTGGATCGTGCCGAACTGGAGGCCACCGGCGAAGCCGTACACCAGCGCGATGCCGAAGAGGAAGAACGCCGACGCGTACGCGCCGAGCAGGAAGTACTTCAGCGCCGCCTCCTGGCTGAGCAGGCGCCGCCGGCGGGCGAGCGCGCACAGCAGGTACAGCGGCAGCGAGAAGACCTCCAGCGCCACGAACATGGTCAGCAGGTCGTTGGCGGCGACGAAGAGCATCATGCCGGCGATGGCGAAGACGGCCAGCGGGTAGATCTCCGTGGCGCCCTGCGCGCGGGTCGCCTGGCGGCGGTCGGCGTCCGAGCCGACCGTGATCGCCGCCTGGGCCACGAACGCGCCGCCCTGCTCCAGCGAGCGGTCGCCGACCAGCAGCAGCGCCATCAGCCCGAGCAGGATGATCGCGCCCTGGAGGAAGAGCGTCGGCCCGTCGATCGCGATGGCCTCGCCAGCGGTGAGGACGCGAGTGTCCGACTTGACGACCACCATGACGAACGCGGCGACGAGGCCGAGCAGCGCCAGCACGAGCTGGGCCGAGCGGCGGGCGGCCTTCGGCAGCACCGCTTCGAAGAGCACGCCCACGCAGGCGACACCGAACAGGATCAACATCGGCGCCACCGCGCCGTAGTTGATCGGAGGAAGCTTGAGGTCTTCCATCAGCGCGATGCCTCCTGAACGGCGGGCGCGGGATCAGACTTGTCGACGTCCTGCAACGTTGCCTGGACGGCGGGGTTGATGACGTCGGTGACCGGCTTCGGGTAGAAGCCGAGCAGCAGGATGAGCAGGATCAGCGGGGCGACGACGACCTTCTCCCGCAGGGTGATGTCGCGGCGCATGCCCTCGACCTTGGTCAGCGCCGGATTGAGCGTGCCCTGCGTGGTGCGCTGCACCATCCACAGCACGTACGCGGCCGCGAGGATGATGCCCGCGGTGGCGATCACCGCGACCGGCTTGTTGACCGTGAACGTGCCCAGCAGCACCAGGAACTCGGATACGAACGGCGCGGTGCCGGGTAGCGCGAGCGACGCGAGACCGGCGAAGAAGAGCACGCCGGCGAGCAGCGGTACGAGCTTGCCCGCGCCGCCGAAGTCGCTCACCAGCGCCGAGCCGCGCCGGGCCACGAACATGCCGACCACCAGGAAGAGCAGGCCGGTGGCGAGGCCGTGGTTGACCATGTAGAGCACCGCACCGGTGCCGGCCTGAGTGGTGAACGCGAAGATGCCGATACCGATGAATCCAAAGTGGGCGATCGACGTGTACGAGACCAGGCGTTTGAGGTCGTTCTGCCCCACCGCCAACAGGGCCGCGTAGATGATGCCGATCAGTGCGATGGCCAGCGCGTACGGCGCGAACCAGCGGGACGCCTCCGGGAAGAGCGGCAGGCAGTAGCGGAGGATGCCGAAGGTACCGACCTTGTCCAGCACGCCGACGAGCAGCGCGGCCGAGCCGGCGGGCGCGGCGCGACCGGCGTCCGGCAGCCAGGTGTGGAACGGGAAGAACGGCGCCTTGATCGCGAACGCCACGAAGAAGCCGAGGAACAGCCAGCGCTCGGTGTCCGTCGCGAACTCGGCCGACAGCAGGTCCTGCCAGTCGAACGTACGCCCGCCCAGGACCCACAGCCCGATCACCGCGGCCAGCATGAAGAGGCCGCCGACAAGGGAGTAGAGGAAGAACTTCACCGCGGCGTACTGGCGCTGGTGGCCGCCGTACGAGCCGATGAGGAAGTACATCGGCACCAGCATGATCTCGAAGAACACGTAGAACAGGAACACGTCGCCGGCGGCGAAGACGCCGATCATCGTGCCCTCCAGCGCGAGGAGCAGCGCGAAGTAGACCGGCACGCTCCGCTTGGAGCTTTCCGCGTCGTGCCACGACGCCAGGATCACCAGCGGTACGAGCACCGCGATCAGCAGCAGCATGACGAGCGCGATGCCGTCGACCGCGAACGTGAAGCGCGCGTCCCAGGCCGGGATCCAGGTGTACGACTCGCGGAACTGGAACCGCGCGCCGCCGGCGTCGTACGCGATCCAGAGCAGCCCCGCGAGCACCGCGACCGCGATCGACCAGATCAGCGCGACCCGCTTGGCGAGTTCCGGCTTGGTGCGTGGCAGGAACGCCACCACCAGCGCGCCGACGAGCGGCGCTCCGGTCAGAAGGGACAGGAACGGAAAGTCACTCACGCCAACCATCCCAGCTGGAGAGCGAGGAACGCGGCCACGACCAGCAGCGCACCGGTGAGCATGGACATCGCGTACGACCGCACGAAACCGGTCTGCAGCCGGCGGAGCCGGCCCGACCCACCCCCGACGGCGGCGGCGAGCCCGTTGACGAGCCCGTCGATGCCGCGGTTGTCGAGGAAGACCAGCGCCCGGGTGAGGAAGATGCCGGGCTTCTCGAAGACCGCCTCGTTGAACACGTCCGCGTAGAGGTTGCGCCGCGCCGCCATCACGACCGGGCCGGCCGGCTGCTCCTGGAGCGCCGTGCCGTTGCGGAACAGTGCATACGCCAGGCCGGCACCGAGCACGGTGACCACGATGGAGAGTGCGGTCACGGCACCGTGCGACAGGACCGCCTCGTGGTGCCCCTCGTCCGCACCGAGCACCGGCGTCAGCCAGTCGGCCACGCTGGTCGACATCAGCCAACCGGCCGCGACCGAGCCGACCGCCAGCAGCACCAGCGGCACGGTCATGATCGCCGGGGACTCGTGCGGATGCTTGATGTCCTCGGTCCACCGCTTCGGCCCGTGGAACGTCAGCACGAAGAGCCGCGTCATGTAGAAGGCGGTGAGCGCGGCGCCGAGCAGCGCGGCCATGCCGAAGAGCCAGGCGGTCCAGCCCTCCCGCGCGAACGCGGCCGCGATGATCGGCTCCTTGCTGAAGTAGCCGGAGAGCGGTGGCAGGCCGATGATCGCGAGCCAGGCCAGGCCGAAGGTGGCCCAGGTGATCCGCATGTACCGCCACAGCCCGCCGAACCGCCGGATGTCGGTCTGCTCGTTCATGCCGTGCATGACCGAGCCGGCACCGAGGAAGAGGCCGGCCTTGAAGAAGCCGTGCGCGAGCAGGTGGATGATCGCCAGCGCGTACGCGCCGCCACCCAGACCGACGCCCAGGAACATGTAGCCGATCTGGGAGACCGTCGACCAGGCCAGCACGCGCTTGATGTCGTCCTTGGCGCAGCCGATGATGCAGCCGATCAGCAGCGTGAGCGCGCCGACGCTGACCACGACCGTCTGGAGCGTCTCGTTGGCCGAGAAGATCGGGTTGGAGCGGGCGATCAGGTAGACGCCGGCGGTGACCATCGTCGCGGCGTGGATGAGCGCGGAGACCGGGGTCGGGCCCTCCATCGCGTCCGGCAACCACGCCTGGAGCGGGAACTGGCCGGACTTACCGGTCGCGCCGAGCAGGAGCAGCAGCCCCATCGCCAGCACCACGCCGGAGGAGAGCGCGCCCACACTGTTGAAGACGTCGTCGTAGTTGGCGGTGCCGAGCTGCTGGAACATCAGGAAGATGGCGATCACGAAGCCGGCGTCGCCGACCCGGTTCATCAGGAACGCCTTCTTGCCCGCGGTCGCCGCCGCCGGCCGGTCGTACCAGAACGCGATCAGCAGGTAGGAGGCGAGACCCACGCCCTCCCAGCCGAAGAAGAGCATCACGAAGTTGTTGCCGAGGACCAGCAGCAGCATCGCGGCGGCGAAGAGGTTGAAGTACGCGAAGAACCTGCGGCGCCCCGGGTCGTGCTCCATGTAGCCGACCGCGTACAGGTGGATCAGCGCGCCGACACCGGTGATCAGCAGCACGAACACCGCGGACAGCGGGTCGAAGAGCAGCCCGAAGTCCACGTGGAACGAGCCCACCGAGATGAAGTCGAAGAGCGTCACCTCAGCCGACTTGTTGTCCAGGCCGCGTAGCTGGAAGAAGTAGGTCAGGCCCAGCACGAAGGTGACGGCGATGCTGCCGACGCCCAGCCAGTGCCCCCACTTGTCGGCCCGCTTGCCGAGCAGCAGGAGGATCGCCGCGCTGGCGAGCGGGATGGCCACCAGCAGCCAGAAGGTGGACAGGAAACCATCGGCAGCGGCGTAGTCCGCTGCGAGGGCAGGCACAGCAGACGCGTTCGACAGTTTTGCGTGCATATCCGCCTCAGTACTTCAACAGGTTGGCGTCGTCGACACTCGCCGATCGCCGCGTCCGGAAGATCGACATGATGATCGCGAGCCCGACCACGACCTCGGCGGCGGCTACCACCATGACGAAGAACGCCAGGATCTGGCCGTCGAGGTTGCCGTTGATCCGGCTGAACGTGACCAGCGCGAGGTTGGCCGCGTTGAGCATCAGCTCGATGCACATGAACAGCACGATCGCGTTGCGCCGGATCAGCACCCCGACCGCACCGATGGTGAAGAGCACCGCGGCGAGAACCAGGTACCACTCTGGATTAGACGGACTCACTTCACAGTCCCATCTTCATTCGACAGCTCGCTTCGCTCACTTGTCGGTACCCTTCGGCGCTGTCTCGCTCGAGGTCAGCTCACGGGCGGGCAGGATCTGGGAGATGCTCTTGTCGGTCAGCGTGCCGTCCGGCAGGCGGCCGGGGGTGGCCACCGAGTCGGACGTGGCGTACACACCGGGGCCGGGCTTCGGGCCGGGGTAGTTGCCCGGGGCGAAGCGCGCCCGCATGATCTCCGGCTGCGTGCGCTTCTCGCCGCGCCGCCGCTCGATGTGCGCCAGCACCATCCCGCCCACCGCCGCGGTGATCAGCAGCGCGGACGTGACCTCGAAGGCGAAGACGTACCGCGTGAACAGGATGGACGCGATGCCCTGGACGTTGCCGTTGGCGTTCGCCTGCTCCAGGCCCACCGCCTCGACGCCGGACAGCCCTCGGTAGACGCCGGTGCCGACCAGCCCGGCGAAGCCGATGCCGAGCACGACCGCCGCGAGCCGCTGTCCGCGCAGCGTCTCTATCAGCGAGTCGGAGGCGTCCCGGCCGACCAGCATCAGCACGAAGAGGAAGAGCATCATGATCGCGCCGGTGTACACGATGATCTGCGCCAGCCCGATGAACGGCGCCGACTGGAGCACGTAGAACACACCGAGGCAGAGCATGGTCAGCACCAGCCACAGCGCGGAGTGGATCGCGTTGCGGGCGAAGACCATGCCTAGCGCACCGATCAGCGCCGGCCACACGAGGATCCAGAACGTGACCGCCTCGCCGGTCGCCATGCCACCGGCAGCCGCGATGGCACTCATGCCGCACCTCCCGCGGGCCCCGAGCCGTCCGCGGTGTGCTGCTCCGACCAGGGGGCCCGCTCGGCGCCCGCCGAGGTGCCCGGGTTGGTCAGCGCGCCGATGTAGTAGTCCTTCTCGGTGTCGCCGAGGTACATCGGGTGCGGTGGCTGGTCCATGCCGGGCAGCAGCGGCGCGAGCAGCTGCTCCTTGGTGAAGATGAGGTCACGGCGGCTGTCCCGGGCCAGCTCGTACTCGTTGCTCATGGTCAGCGAGCGAGTCGGGCAGGCCTCGATGCACAGCCCGCAGAAGATGCAGCGGGCGTAGTTGATCTGGTACACGCTGGCGTACCGCTCACCCGGCGAGTACCGCTGCTCCTCGGTGTTGTCGCCGCCCTCGACGTAGATCGCGTCCGCGGGGCAGGCCCAGGCGCACAGCTCGCAGCCGATGCACTTCTCCAGCCCGTCGGGGTGCCGGTTGAGGATGTGCCGCCCGTGGTAGCGCGGGGCGGCCACCGGCGTCTCGAACGGGTACGCCGTGGTCACCGTCTTGCGGAACATGTGCGCGAAGGTGACGCCGAACCCCTTGAACGCTCCGATGGCGCTCATCTAACTCTCCTTATCCGCAAGGTCCGCGCCGGAGCCCGCGCCGACGTTCGCCGGCTCGCGCTCGGCCACCGCGCGGCGGGCGCGAGGGCTCGGCGGGACCTGGAGGTCCATCGGCGGGAGCGGGAAGCTCCCCGGTGGTCGGTTGCTGGCCTGCTGCTCCAGCGTCGGTGCCGGCGGCTGCTTGCGGGTCGGCCAGAGCAGCGCGAGCAGCAGTACGGCGAGAATCGCTCCCGCGATGATCGAGTACCGCTGAGTGTCGGTGATGTCGGCGTTGCGCAGCACCTGGATGCCGGCGAGCGACATGATCCAGACCAGGTTGATCGGGAGCAGGATGCGCCAGCCGAACCGCATGAACTGGTCGTACCGGGGCCGGGGCAGCGTCGCCCGCAGCCACACGAAGGCGAAGACCAGCAGCACGACCTTGATGAAGAACCACAGCAGCGGCCACCAGCCGGAGTTGGCCCCGGCCCAGATCGTGGTGATCGGCGCCGGCGCCCGCCAGCCGCCGAGGAAGAGCGTCGCGGTCGCCGCCGACATCGCCACCATCGAGACGTACTCGGAGAGCATGAAGAGCAGGAACTTCAGCGACGAGTACTCGGTCATGTAGCCGGCGACCAGCTCGGACTCGGCCTCGGGGAGGTCGAGCGGCGGCCGGTGGGTCTCACCGATGATCGCGATGAAGAAGATGATGAAGCTCGGTGCGAGCAGGATCGCGTACCAGCCGGGCGCACTCACGGTCGCCCCGAAGATCTCGAACTCCTGGCCGCTCTTCTGTGCCGCCACGATCTGGCTCGTCGACATCGTGCCGGAGAGCATGAACACCGCGACGAGCGAGAGCCCCATCGAGACCTCGTACGAGATCATCTGGGCGCTCGACCGCAGGCCGCCGAGGAGCGGGTAGGTCGAGCCGGAGGCCCAGCCGCCGAGCACGATGCCGTACACCGCCATGCCGGAGCAGGCGAGGATCAGCAGTACCGCCACCGGAATGTCGGTCACCTGGAGCGGCGTCTGGTGGCCGAAGACGCTCACCATCGGCCCGAACGGGATGACCGACAGCGTGGTCATCGCGCAGATCACCGCGATGGTCGGCGCGAAGAAGAAGACCACCTTGTCCGCCGTACGCGGCATGATGTCTTCCTTGAACGCGCCCTTCAGGCCGTCGGCGAGCGTCTGGAGCAGGCCGAACGGGCCGGCCTGGTTGAGGCCCGGCCGCACGGCCATGCGCGCCACGACCCGCCGCTCGAACCAGACGCCGAGCAGCGTGCAGACCATGCCGAACGCGAAGACGAAGACGACCTTGATGAGAACCAGCCACCACGGGTCGTTCCCGAAGTCCTGGAGCGTCGGGTCCTGGGCGACAATCACAGTGCTTGCCTTTCGTTCGCGACTGCGGGGCTCGCAGGCGGACGCCCGCGCGCGGCGCCAAGCCGTCGAAGCTCACTCCTCGCGCTCACAGTGCTTGCCTTTCGTTCGCGACTGCGGGGCTCGCAGGCGGACGCCCGCACGCGGCGCCAAGCCGTCGAAGCTCACTCCTCGCGCTCACAGTGCTTGCCTTTCGTTCGCGACTGCGCTCACAGTGCTTGCCTCTTCGAGAGCCGCACCACCGCGCCAGCCGTGACGCCGAGCGCCCGCCGGACGGTCGAACCGGGTGAGTTCGTCGGCAGCCAGACCACGCCGTCCGGCATGTCGGTGATCGCCACGGGCAGCGTGATCGCGCCGCGGTCAGTGCCGACCGTGACCGGGTCACCGTCGGCGACTCCCAGCGCCTCCGCCGGGCCCTTGGCGAGCCGGACCACCGGCGGGCGGGCGGTGCCGCCCAGGTGCTCGTCGCCGTCGGTCAGGCTGCCCAGGTCGAGCAGGTGGTGCCAGGTCGCGAGCACAGCCTCGCCGGCGCCGAGCGTCGGCTGCGGCTGGGGCGCGGTGACCGGCGCGTCCGGCCGCTCCGACCGGGTCGCCGGCAACGAGCCCAGCTCGCGGCGGACCAGGTTGACCTGGCCGGTGCCGAGCGCCACGCCGAGCTGGGCGGCCAGCGCGTCGAGCACGCGCGCGTCGTTCATCGCCGGGGTGGAGAGCACCGCCTCGAAGGTGCGCAGGCGCCCCTCCCAGTCGACGAAGCTGCCGGCCTTCTCGACCACGGGCGCGACCGGGAAGACCACGTCGGCGCGGCGGCTCACCGCGCTCCGCCGGACCTCCAGGCTGATCAGGAACGGCACCTCGTCGAGCGCCTGCTCGGCCAGCCGCGGGTCGGCCAGGTCGGACGGGTCGACGCCGGCCACGATCAGCGCGCCCATCCGGCCGCCGGCCGCAGCCACGATGATCGCGTTGGTGTCCTTGCCGACCTGGCTGGGGATGACCCCGGCCTCGAGCTCCCAGGCGCCGGCCAGTTCGGCACGCGCCGCCGCGTCGGTGACCAGCCGCCCGCCGGGCAGCAGGTTGGGCAGGCAGCCCGCGTCGACCGCGCCCCGGTCGCCCGCGCGGCGCGGGACCCAGGCCAGCTTGGCACCGGTACGCGCGGCGAGCGCGGCGGCCGCCGACAGTCCACCAGGGACGGTCGCGAGCCGCTCGCCGACGATCAGCACCGCGCCCTCGGCCCGCAGCGCCTTCTCGATCGACTCGTCTTCGGCCAGCGCCTGGGCCTCTTCGCCGGGAGCGACGAGGGCGACCGACGCGCCGACCTTCTCGAAGCCGCGGGTCGCGTACGGCGCGAGCGCCAGCACGCGAGTGCGGTTCTTCGCGGCGGCCTTGCGCAGCCGCAGGAAGAGGATCGGGCACTCCTCCTCCGGCTCCAGCGCGGCGATGACCACGACCGGCGCCTTCTCGACGTCGGCGTAGGTCACGTCCGTGCTGCCGACCACCGTGGACGCGAGGAAGTCGGCCTCCTCCGTGGAGAGCGGGCGGGCCCGGAAGTCGATGTCGTTGGTGCGGAGCGCCACGCGGGCGAACTTCGCGTACGCGTACGCGTCTTCGACGGTGAGCCGCCCACCGGTCAGTACACCGATGCCGTGCGCGCCGTCGCGGGCCTTGCGCAGCCCCTCCGCCGCCACCGACAGCGCCTCGGACCAGGCCGCCTCACGCAGCTCGCCGGTCTTCGCGTCGCGGATCATCGGGTTGGTGATCCGGTCGAAGGCGGTGGCGTACTGGAAGCCCCACCGGCCCTTGTCGCAGTTCCACTCCTCGTTGACCTGCGTGTCGTCACCGGCCAGCCGGCGCATCACTTTGCCCCGCCGGTGGTCGGTGCGCTGCGCGCAGCCGGCCGAGCAGTGCTCGCAGACGCTGGGCGAGGAGACCAGGTCGAACGGGCGGGCGCGGAACCGGTACTGGGCGCCGGTCAGCGCGCCGACCGGGCAGATCTGCACGGTGTTGCCGGAGAAGTAGGAGTTGAACGGCGCGTCGCCCTCACCCTCCTCGTCGGCCTCGCCACCGAAGAACTCGTCCCGGTACACGTTGATCTGCTCGCCGGAGGAGCGGTCCATCAGGTCGATGAACTTGTCGCCGGCGATCTCCTCCGAGAAGCGGGTGCAGCGCTGGCAGAGCACGCACCGCTCGCGGTCGAGGAGCACCTGCGTGGAGATGTTGATCGGCTTGGGGTACTCGCGCTTGTGCTCGTGGAAGCGGGAGTCGGAGCGGCCGGTGGACATCGCCTGGTTTTGCAGCGGGCACTCGCCGCCCTTGTCGCACATCGGGCAGTCGAGCGGGTGGTTGATCAGAAGCAGCTCCATGATCCCGGCCTGCGCCTTCTTGGCCACCGGGGAGGTGAGCTGGGTCTGGACCACCATGCCGTCGGCGACGGTCTGCGTGCAGGAGGCGACCGGTTTGCGCTGCCCCTCGACCTCGACCAGGCACTGCCGGCAGGCGCCCGCGGGCGCGAGCAGCGGATGGTCGCAGAACCGCGGGATCTCGATGCCCATCTGCTCGGCGACCCGGATCAGCAGCGCACCCTTGGGCGCGGTCACCTCGACGCCGTCGATGGTGAGCTTTACCGTGTCCGCCTTCTTGGCCACGTCGGTCATTGCTTACCTTTCGCTCGCGACTGCGGGGCTCGCACGCAGGCGTCCGCGGCGCGGCCCAAGCCGTCGAAGCTCACTCCTCGCGCTCGCATGTGCTCACCTTTCGCTCGCGACTGCGGGGCTCGCACGCAGGCGTCCGCGGCGCGGCCCAAGCCGTCGAAGCTCACTCCTCGCGCTCGCATCAGTGCGCCCCAACCAGCTGCTTGCCAGAGAGCCTCGGCGCCTTCCGGCCCTCGATGTAGTCCAGGTAGTCCTGCTTGAAGTACTTCACCGAGGAGGTCACCGGGCTGGTCGCGCCGTCGCCAAGGCCGCAGAACGAGCGGCCGAGGATGTTGTCGCAGGTGTCCAGCAGAGTGTCCAGATCCTGGTGGGTACCGGCGCCGGAGAGGATCCGGCGGTAGATGCCCACCATCCAGTAATTGCCCTCACGGCACGGGGTGCACTTGCCGCACGACTCGTGGTGGTAGAACTCCATCCACTTGTACGTGGCGTAGACCGGGCAGTCCTGGTCGGAGAAGATCTGCGTGGCCGTGGTGCCGAGGATCGAGCCGGCGGCTGCCACGCCCTCGAAGTCGAGCGGCACGTCGATGTGCTCGGCGGTGAGGAGCGGAGTGGACGAGCCGCCCGGCGTCCAGAAGCGCAGCTCGTGGCCGGGCTGCATGCCGCCGGCCAGCTCGATCAGCTCGCGCAGCGTGATGCCGAGCGAGCACTCGTACTGGCCAGGGTTGGCGATCCGGCCGGAGAGCGAGTAGATCATCGGGCCGGCTGACTTCTCCGTGCCCATGCTCTTCCACCAGTCGGCGCCGCCGAGCACGATGTACGGCACGCTCGCGATCGTCCCGACGTTGTTGACCACCGTCGGGCTGGCGTAGAGGCCGTGGGTCGCCGGGAAGGGCGGGCGCAGCCGGGGCTGGCCGCGGAAGCCCTCCAGCGAGTCCAGCAGCGCCGTCTCCTCGCCGCAGATGTATGCGCCCGCTCCACTGTGGACGACAAGGTCGAGGTCGTGGCCGGAGCCGAGGATGTTGCTGCCGAGGTAGCCGGCCGCGTACGCCTCCCGCACCGCGTTGCGCAGCCGCCGCGCGGCGTGCACCGCCTCACCGCGGATGTAGATGAACGCGCGGTTGGCCCGGATCGCGTACGACGCGATGATCACGCCCTCGACCAGCGAGTGCGGGTCGTGCGTCATCAGCGGCAGGTCCTTGCAGGTGCCCGGCTCGCCCTCGTCGGCGTTGACGACCAGGTAGTGCGGCTTGCCGTCGTTCTGCGGGATGAAGCCCCACTTCAGGCCGGTGGGGAAGCCGGCGCCACCCCGGCCGCGCAGGCCGGAGTCCTTGATGAGCTGGATCAGGTCGTCGGGGTGCGCGGTGAGCGCCTTGCGCAGCGCCGCGTATCCGTCGAGCTGCTCGTAGACGCCGATCCGCCAGGCCTCCGGCGACAGCCAGCGCTTGGTGAGGACCGGGGTCAGCTTTTCCAGCGTCTCCCGGCGAGGGGTGCTCACAGTGCCTGCCCTTCGTTCGCGACTGCGGGGCTCGCGAGCGGACGCCCGCACGCGGCGCCAAGCCGTCGAAGCTCACTCCTCGCACTCACAGTGCTTGCCTTTCGTTCGCGACTGC
Source organism: Phytohabitans kaempferiae (assembly GCF_042433955.1). Taxonomy (NCBI): domain Bacteria; kingdom Bacillati; phylum Actinomycetota; class Actinomycetes; order Micromonosporales; family Micromonosporaceae; genus Phytohabitans; species Phytohabitans kaempferiae. The sequence continues at coordinate 584,609 of NZ_JBHLUH010000004.1, forward strand.
GGGGCTCGCGAGCGGACGCCCGCACGCGGCGCCAAGCCGTCGAAGCTCACTCCTCGCGCTCACCGTGCTTGCCTTTCGTTCGCGACTGCGGGGCTCGCGAGCGGACGCCCGCACGCGGCGCCAAGCCGTCGAAGCTCACTCCTCGCGCTCACCGTGCCTCCTTGAGCTGCTTCTCCTGCGGCTTCGGCGTGTCGCCTGCGGGCTTGAGGTCGCTCGCCGGCTTGTTCGCCGCCACGCCGGCTGCCTCGGCCGCCGGTGCGCCATCGCCCCGGGACGACTTGATCGGCGTGTCCGGGTCGAAGCCGGTGACGCTGACGCCGTACTCCTGGGCCAGCCGAACCCCACGCAGAGTGGGATCGCCGGCGGGGCCGTCGGCCATCGCCTCCTCGCGCGGCTCGGCGAAGCCGGCGAGCTGGATCGACATCTCCTTGAGCGTGCAGAGCCGCGCGCCGCGGGTGGGCTGCGGGCGCTGCCCGGCCTGGAGCTGCTCCACCAGGTGCACAGCGGTGTCTGGGTCGACGCGGTCGAAGAACTCGTAGTTGACCGTCATCACCGGGCCGTAGTCGCACGCGGCAAGGCACTCGGCGTGCTCGAACGTGATCTTGCCGTCGCTGGTCGTCTCGTCGTGCCCGACGCCCAGGTGCTCGCTCAGCCGGTCGTAGATCGCCTGGCCACCGAGCACGTTGCACATGGTGTTGGTGCAGACGCTGACCAGCCAGTCGCCGGAGGGGCGGCGCTTGTACATCGTGTAGAACGTGGCCACCGCCCCGACCTGGGCCTTGGTGATGCCCAGCATCTCGGCGCAGAACTCCACGCCGGCCGGGGAGACGTGGCCCTCCTCGGACTGCACGAGGTGCAGCAGCGGCAGCAGCGCCGACCGCGACCGGTCGGCCGGGTAGCGCGCGATGATCTCGAGCGCCTTGTCGCGCGTCGCGTCACTGAATCCCACTAGCGGTCACACCCACCCATCACCGGGTCGAGAGAAGCGCCTCCGGCGATCACGTCGGCGATCAGACCGCCCTCGGCCATCGCCGGGATCGCCTGGAGGTTGATGAAGCTGGGCTCGCGGTAGTGCACCCGGTAGGGCCGCGTGCCGCCGTCGGAGACCGCGTGCACACCGAGCTCGCCCCGGGGCGACTCGATGCCCACGTACACCTGGCCGGGCGGGACCCGGAAACCCTCGGTGACCAGCTTGAAGTGGTGGATCAGCGACTCCATCGACTGACCCATGATCTTGGCGACGTGCTCCAGCGAGTTGCCCATGCCGTCGACGCCGATGGCGAGCTGCGCGGGCCAGGCGATCTTCTTGTCGGCCACCATGATCGGGCCGGGCCGGAGCCGGTCGAGCGCCTGCTCGATGATCTTCAGCGACTCGCGCATCTCGGCCATGCGGACCAGGTAGCGGCCCCACACGTCGCCGGTCGGCGTGGTCGGCACGTCGAACTCGTACGTCTCGTAGCCACAGTACGGCCTCGTCTTGCGCAGGTCCCAGGCCAGGCCGGCGGAGCGGAGCACCGGGCCGGTCACCCCGAGCGCCAGGCAGCCGGTCACGTCGAGCACCGCGACGTCCTTGGTGCGCTGCTGCCAGATCGGCTGGCCGGAGAGGAGCGCCTCGTACTCCTTGAGCTTCTTCGGCATCAGCTCAAGGAACTCGCGGATCTTGACGATCGCCTCGTCGGGGACATCCTGCGCGACGCCGCCCGGCCGGACGTACGCCATGTTCATGCGCAGCCCGCTGACCATCTCGAAGATCTCCAGGATGTACTCCCGCTCGCGGAAGCCGTAGAGCATCATCGAGATCGCGCCGAGCTCCATGCCCGTGGTGGCGAGCCAGACCAGGTGCGAGGAGATCCGGTTGAGCTCCATCATGAGCACCCGGATCGTGGTGGCCCGCTCGGTGATCTGGTCCTCGATGCCGAGGAGCTTCTCCACCGCCAGCGCGTACGCCGTCTCGTTGAAGATCGGCGACAGGTAGTCCATCCGGGTCACGAACGTCGCGCCCTGCACCCAGTTGCGGTACTCGAGGTTCTTCTCGATGCCGGTGTGCAGGTAGCCGACGACGACCCGCACCTCGCGGACGGTCTCGCCCTCGAGGTCCAGGACCAGCCGGAGCACGCCGTGCGTCGACGGGTGCTGCGGACCCATGTTGACCACGATCCGCTCGTCCTGGATCGGGTCGGTGCCGCCGACGACGGTGTCCCAGTCGCCGCCGGTGACGTTGAAGACCTTGCCCTCGGTGGTCTCGCGCTCGGTCGCGTATCCAGGCGTGGCGGTCATTGGTAGCTCCTCCGCTTGTCCGGCGGCGGTATCTCGGCGCCCTTGTACTCCACGGGCACCCCGCCGAGCGGGTAGTCCTTGCGCTGCGGGTAGCCCTCCCAGTCGTCCGGCATGAGGATCCGGGTGAGGCTGGGGTGGCCCTCGAAGATGACGCCGAAGAAGTCGTACGTCTCCCGCTCCTGCCAGTCGGCAGTGGGGTAGACCTGCGTGACGCTCGGCACTCGCGGCTGCTCGGCGGTCACCGCGACCTCCAGGCGCACCTGACGCCGGTAGGTCATCGAGGTCAGGTGGTAGACCACGTGCAGGCGACGCTCGTCAGCGCCCAAGTAGTCCACACCGGACACCGAGGAGCAGAGCTCGAAGCGCAGCGCCTCGTCGTCGCGCATCACCTGGCAGACCTCGGCGATCCGCTCCGCCTTGATGTGCAGCGTCAGCTCGCCGCGGTCGACCACGACCTTCTCGATCGCGTCTTCGATGCCGGGGAACGCCTCGGTGAGCGCGTCGTACACGTCGTCGAAGTACTCGCCGTACGGCCGGGGCGAACCGGCCGGCTGGAGGCGGCGGCGCACCAGCCCACCGAAGCCGGACGTGTCGCCCGAGCCGTGGATGCCGAACATGCCGCGCCCGGCCGGGCTCGCCGGCGGGTACTCCGCGGGCGCCCCGGCGGTGGCGCCGACCGGTGTGGCCTGCACGGGCACGCCGCCGCCCGGCTCCTCGCTCGGCTTGTTGGGTTCCACGCTCACCAGGCCCACCTTCCGTTCGCGACTGCGGGGCTCGCCTGCTGGCCTCCGCGATTCGCTGCGGGCCGTCGAAGCTCACTCCTCGCGCTCACCAGGCCCACCTTCCGTTCGCGACTGCGGGGCTCGCCTGCTGGCCTCCGCGATTCGCTGCGGGCCGTCGAAGCTCAAGCTCGCATTCCGGCTCGGCGGCGATGCCCGCGGGAAGCCACACGTCGGCTACAAGGCGCCGCCGACCCGGAACGCTCGTCCTCGCGCTCACCAGCGGCCTCCACCCTGGAGGTGCCTCTGCTCCTGCATCCACTTCTCGATGCGGAGCTGCTCCTCGCGTCCCTCGCGCACGGCCTGCGTCCACTCGGCGCGCTTGGCCTTGTCGGAGTGGTACGACGAGGGCATCGAACCGGGTGGCACGACCGGCACGTCGCCGCGGGCCTTGCGGGCCTCAAGCATCTTGCGGCCGTTGGCGCCGAGCGGCTCGTGCATGATCTTCTCGCGGAGCTTGAGGATCGCGTCGATCAGCATCTCCGGCCGCGGCGGGCAGCCCGGCAGGTACATGTCGACCGGCACGACGTGATCGACGCCCTGCACGATCGCGTAGTTGTTGAACATGCCGCCGCTGCTCGCGCAGACGCCCATCGACAGAACCCAGCGGGGCTCGGCCATCTGGTCGTAGATCTGGCGCAGCACCGGGGCCATCTTCTGGCTCACCCGGCCGGCGACGATCATCAGGTCGGCCTGGCGGGGCGAGGCACGGAAGACCTCCATACCCCAGCGACCCAGGTCGTAGTGCGGCGCACCGGCGGCCATCATCTCGATCGCGCAGCACGCCAGCCCGAAGGTGGCGCCCCACGTCGAGGTCTTGCGGGTCCAGTTGACCAGCTTTTCGACGCTGGTCAACAGGATGCCGCTCGGCAGCTTCTCTTCGATTCCCATGGCGCGTCAGACCTCAGTCCCAGTCCAGCCCTCCGCGCCGCCAGACGTAGGCGTACGCGATGAAGACCGACCCAATGAAGAGCAGCATCTCCACGAACCCGAAGATGCCGAGCATGTCGAAGGACACGGCCCACGGGTACAGGAAGATGATCTCGATGTCGAACACGATGAAGAGCATCGCGGTCAGGTAGAACTTGATCGGGATCCGCCCGCCGCCAACCGGCTCCGGCGACGGCTCGATACCGCACTCGTACGCGGCGAGCTTGGCCTTGTTGTAGCGACGAGGGCCGAGGATCGGCGCGATCGCGACAGAGAAGACCGCGAACGCCGCGGCGAGGGCGAAGACCCCGATGATGGGTACGTACGGCGAGAGCGACATCCTCTTTCCCCTGCTCGTCCTTCCCTGCCTGCGGCTACTTCGATCGATTCACACTATTCACCCGCGTGTGGGCTCACACCGCGGGGGCCACCCTGGTCATGGCGTTGATGACCCGGTCCATCGCGTCGCCACCGCGCGGATCGGTCAGGTTGGCCAACAGCTTGAGCACGAACCGCATCAGCGTCGGGTGCGGCATGCCGTGCCGGGTCGCGATCTTCATGATCTGCGGGTTGCCGATCAGCTTCACGAAGATGTTGCCAAGCCGGTAGTAGCCGCCGTAGCGCGCCCTGAGCTCGGCCGGATAGCCAGCGAGCGCCCGCTCGCGGGCCGGCCCGGCCGGTCGGGAGAGCGCCTGCACCGCGATCTCCGCGGCCAGCTCGCCCGACTCCATCGCGTAAGCGATCCCTTCGCCGTTGAAGGGGTTGACCATGCCGCCGGAGTCACCGACGAGGAGCACCCCCCGGGTGTAGTGCGGCACCCGGTTGAAGCCCATCGGCAGCGCGGCCCCGAGGATGGGGCCGTCGGCGTTGGCCTCGTCGGCCATGCCCCAATCCGGCGGAGTGCTGCCGAGCCAGTCGGTCAACAGCCGCCGGTAGTTGGTCTTGCCGAACGCGGCCGAGGAGTTGAGCACGCCCAGACCCACGTTAACCCGGCCGTCGCCCATCCCGAAAATCCAGCCGTAGCCCGGCAGCAGCTTGTCGGCCGCCTCCCGGCTGCGCAGCTCCAGCCAGGACTCGAGGTAGTCGTCGTCGTGCCGCAGCGGGGAGCGGTAGTAGCGGCGGACGGCCACGCCGATCGGCCGGTCTTCCCGCTTGGCCAGCCCCATCGCGAGCGGGAACCGGCCGGAGACACCGTCGGCGGCGATCGTCAGCGGCGCGTGGAACGTCTTCTCCTCGCCGTTGACCTCGGCGACCACGCCCACCGCCCGGCCGGTGCCGTCGAGCACCGGACCGGTCACGTTGGCCTTGGTCTGCAGCACCGCACCGGCCTTGACCGCCTGCTTGGCGAGCATGTCGTCGAAGTCGAGCCGGGTGCGCACAAGCCCGTAGTCGGGGAAGCTCGCCAGATCCGGCCAGTCGAGCTCCAGACGCACGCCGCCGCCGATGACCCGCAGGCCCTTGTTACGCAGCCAGCCCGCCTCCGGGCTGGTGTCGATACCGAGCTTCACGAGCTGCTTGACGGCGCGCGGGGTGAGCCCGTCGCCGCAGACCTTCTCCCGGGGGAACTCGGTCTTTTCCAGCAGCAGCACGCGCAGCCCGTGCTGGGCCAGGTGGTACGCCGTTGTGGAACCACCCGGACCGGCGCCCACGACAATGACGTCGGCTTCGTCGGTCACGGTGCCACCTCCGATCCGGTGCGCTCGTGAAATGCTTCACAAGCGTTTCCGAATGGAGTCTAGAACCGGGCCACGGGGCCCACTTGGTTAGGCAACCCTAACGTTCATGGACAGCCGCGATTTCGCTGGCCACGGGGCCCTCGCCGGTCGGATCGGCCGCCGCCGGATCCAGTTCCGTCACCTTCTCGCCATCGAAGTGCATCCCTGCACGCCCGAGCGCGGCCGTCAGGTCGGCCGCCAAGCGCTGCGCGGCCTCCGGGTGCTCCTCGGCCAGCCGCCGCATCTGCGCGACCATGTCCGCGATCGCGTCGTACTCCCCCGCCATTCGCGCAGCATAACGCCAGGTATGCCCGATTTGCGGCTATCTAACCGCGCGTCGCTCGGTGCAGCGCGACGATGCCGCCGGTCAGGTTTCGCCACCCCACGCCGCCCCAGCCGGACTCGCCGATCATGGTCGCCAGCCCCGCCTGGTCGGGCCACGCGCGGATCGACTCGGCGAGGTAGACGTACGCGTCGGGGTTGCTGGAGACGCGGCGGGCGACGGCCGGCAGCGAACGCATCAGATAGGACATGTAGACCTGCCGGAACGGCTCAAGCGTGGGGTGGCTGAACTCACACACCACCAGCCGCCCGCCCGGCCGCGTGACCCGGGCCAGCTCGCGCAGGGCGGCGGCCGGCTCGACCACGTTGCGCAGGGCGAACGAGATGGTCACCGCGTCGAAGGCGGCGTCCGGAAAGGGCAGCCGCAGCGCGTCACCGGCGAGCAGCGGCACGCCCGGCCGTACCCGCCGCCCGGCCTGGAGCATGCCGATCGAGAGGTCCAGCCCCACCGCGTACGCCCCGGAGGCGGCCAGCTGCTGCGTGGAGACCCCGGTGCCGGCACCGACGTCGAGCACGCGCTGCCCGGGCGCCAGGTCGAGCGCGGCCCGGGTCGCCTTGCGCCAGCCCCGGTCGCGGCCGAAGGAGAGGACCGTGTTGGTCAGGTCGTACCGCTGGGCGACGCCGTCGAACATCGCGGCGATCTCGTGCGGCTGCTTGTCCAGGTCTGCGCGGGTCACGGTCCCATCATCGGATACCGGAAAACGCCGTGGGCGGGGCGGTCTCCCACCTCGCCCACGGCGGTCTTGCTCTATGTAAACGACCGGCGCACGGTCGAGACGCACAAACACCATCCGGGGGCCCACCGGGACGGTGCCAGACGCGAGGACGCTAACCGGCGTTCGCGATCTCACGCGAGTCCTGGTTCGTTACCGGAGGGAGACCTGAACGTGACCTCGGTACCGGTTTGTCCGCATTGATGGCGAATTATCCGGCCACTGGCTCGTCCAAGTCCCATAAAGATCCAACGAACCGCTCGGCAAGTCCCGACCGTTCGGATTACGTGGTCTCCACCAACGGCAGCTCGATGCGGCTGCCGGCACCGCCGCCCGGGAGCGCGATCGAGGAGAAGTGGGAGACCACGCGGTCGTCCACCGGGTCGTCGGCCGGCGTGCGGTGCACGGCGAGGTGGCGGTAGAGCGTGTCGCGCTGCGCCGGCACGCGCCCCGCCGACCGGATCATCCAGATCAGCTCGTGCAGGTTGGACCGGTGCCGGGCGCCCGCCGAGGAGATCACGTTTTCCTCGAGCATGATCGAGCCGAGGTCGTCGACGCCCATGTGCAGCGAGAGCTGGCCCGCCTCCTTGCCGGTGGTGAGCCAGGACGCCTGAAGGTGCGCCACGTTGTGGAAGAAGATCCGGGCGACCGCGATCAGCCGCAGGTATTCCACCGTCGTGGCCTGCGTGCGCCCTTTGAGGTGGTTGTTTTCTGGCTGGTACGTCCACGGGATGAACGCCCGGAACCCGCCGGTGCGGTCCTGCACGTCACGGATCATCGCCATGTGCTCGATCCGCTCGGCATTGGTCTCGCCGGTGCCCATCATCATCGTCGCGGTCGACTGGACGCCGAGCCGGTGTGCCGCCTCCATGACCTCAAGCCAGCGCGCGCCGGACTCCTTCAGCGGCGCGATCGCCTTGCGCGGGCGCTCGGGCAGCATCTCCGCGCCGGCGCCGGCGATCGAGTCGAGCCCAGCCGCCTTGATCCGCACGATCGCGTCTTCGATCGAGACGCCCGAGACCTTGGCCATGTGCAGGATCTCGCTCGGGCCGATCGAGTGGATGGCGAGCTGCGGGTAGGCCGCCTTGACCGAGGAGAAGAGCTCCTCGTAGTACTCCACGCCGTAGTCGGGGTGGTGGCCGCCCTGGAGCATGACCTGCGTGGCGCCGAGCGCGACCGCCTCGCCGCACCGCCGCAGGATCTCCTCCATCGGATGCGTCCAGCCCTCGGCGTGCTTGGGGGCGCGGTAGAACGCACAGAACTTGCACGCGGTCACGCAGACGTTGGTGTAGTTGATGTTGCGGTCGATGAGGTAGGTCACGATCCCGTCGGGATAGCGCCGGCGGCGCACCGCGTCGGCGGCCTCGCCCAGCGCGTGAAACGGCGCGTCGGTATAGAGCAGCAGCGCCTCTTCCGGCGTGATTCGCCCGCCGCCGGCCCCCCGCTGCAAGATGTCATCGATCTCGGCGCTCGCGTTCACAAAGCCGAGACTACGGGAAGGTGAGACCACCGTTATGCTGACGCCGCGTTCTGTGAAGGTCGCCGCACCGCAGGCTCATTGTGTCAACTGTGCGATGGCCTCGCGCGCGCTTGCCCAAATCGCCTCAAGCCCGGGCAATTGGCTCCTAGTCTGACGGCTGACCGCCACCGGAAGCGAGGCGATCGTGACCGCCACCCTCGACAATGACGTGGAGGTGGGGCCAGAACCCGCCGGCCCGCCCCGCCGCCGGCGTCTGAAGCAGCTCGGCAGGCTCCTCAAGCGCCACAGCGCCCTGATCACACTAGTCACACTCGGCGGCGTCATCCGGGCGCTCTTCATGGTTTCGTACAAGCCGGCGTTCTGGTACTTCGGCGACAGCGGCGTGTACATCCAGATGTCGGAGCAGAAGGACCTCATCGCCAGCCCCACGCGAGCACTTGGCTACGTGGTGGCGCTGAAGATCCTCGAGCCCACCGGCACGTTCATGTCGCTGATCCTGCTCCAGCACTTCGGCGCGCTCGTGCTGGCCGTCGCGATGTACGCGTTCCTCCAGCACCGCGGCGCCCCCAGGTGGCTCTCCTGCCTGGCCGTCGTGCCGGTGCTCTTCGACTCGCTCTTCCTCACGGTCGAGCACTACCTGCTGCCCGACCTGATCCTCACGTTCTGCCTCAGCCTGGCGATCATCGTCGCGCTGTGGAACAGGAAGCCCGGCTGGATCGCCAGCGGCGCCACCGGCTTCCTGCTGGCCTGCGCGTGGTTCACCAAGCCGACCGCGCTGCCCGTGGTGATCCTGGTCGGGCTGCTGCTGCTCATCCGGTGGGTCGGCTGGCGGTCGTTCGTGGCGTACGCGGTCACGTTCCTCACCCCGTACCTGCTGGTCATGAACTGGATCGGCGACCGCCAGAGCGTCTACGGCTCGCAGTCCGGCATCGCCCTCTACGGCCGGGCCGCGATGATCGCCGACTGTGCGACCCTCGACCTCACACCGGAGCAGCGCTACCTCTGCCCCACCGACAGCTTCGACCGGGCCGACGCGTACTTCTGGACCAGCCCGCCGAAGCGGCGCTACCTGGCGTACACGCCGGAGGGCGCCAAGCTCTACACCGAATTCGCGGTCTCCGTGATCCGCCAGCAGCCAGGCGACTACATCCGCTCGATCAGCAAGGAGAGCCTGGCGCACTTCATCCCCGGCTTCCGCCTCGGCCCCGACAACGACTGCCTTCGCCAGCGGTGGGCACCGCCGGAGCAGTTCCGCGACGAGCTCACCGTGCCGCACCGCTGCCCGCCGGCCCAGGCCCGGGGCGACTTCAAACGGTGGGCGGCCGACCCGCAAACCGGACCCGAGGCAACCCCGGTGACCAAGGCGCTGAACTGGTACGGCAAGTACGTGCGGCTCATCCCCACCACGCTCTCGCTCAGCCTGCTGCTCACGATCGGGGCGCTCATCTCGGGCGTACGGGTCTTCCGGCAGCGCCTGCCCGGCCCGATCGTGCCCGGCCGCATCCGGCTCGACACGGTCCTGCTGCTCTCCACCGGAGTGGGTCTGACCCTGCTCACGGTCGCGATCGGCATGTACGAGGCGAGATACGCGATGCCCGCCCTGCCACTCGCCTCGCTGGGCGCCGCGCTCGCTCTCTACGGCCTGACCTTCGGGCGGATACGCCCCGAGTCGGAGACCACGGCCGAGTCAGGTCCAGAGCCACCGCCCGAGAAACCGAAGGCCGAGCCTCAGGCGTCGTAGTCGACCACGAGCCGCTCGGTCTCCGGGCTGGACTGGCAGGTCAGCACGTATCCGGCGGCCAGCTCGTCGGGCTCCAGCGCGAAGTTGCGGGCCATCGTCACCGCGCCCTCGACCACCTTCGCCCGGCAGGTCGAGCAGACCCCGCCCTTGCAGGCGAACGGCAGCTCCGGCCGCGCCTTCAACGCCGCGTCGAGCACGCGCTCGCCGGCGCCCATCGTGAAGCTCGACGCCCGCCCGTCCAGCAGGATCGTCACCTCGGTGCCGCCCCGGCCGTCGGGCTCCGGCCGCCGCGGCGGCTCCGGCGCCTCGTCCACATGGAAAAGCTCCGTGTGTACGGCCCGGTCCGGCACGCCTCGCTCGGCGAGCACGGCCCGCGCGTCGTTGACCATGCCGTACGGCCCGCAGAGGAACCACTCGTCGATCCGGTCGCCGGGCACGATCGTGTCGAGCAGCTCGGCGAGGCGTGCCCCGTCGACCCGGCCGGAGAGCAGGCGCGCCTCACGCGGCTCCCGGGAGAGCACGTGCACCACGTGCAGCCGCTCCGGATAGGTGTCCTTGAGGTCGGCCAGATCCTCGGCGAACATGACGCTGCGCGCGTACCGGTTGCCGTACACGATCGTGAACCGGCTGGCTGGCTCGACGGCCAGGGCGGTCGCGACCAGCGCGAGTACCGGCGTGATGCCGGACCCCGCGACCACCGCACCGTAGTGGCGGACCCGGTCCGGCGCGAACGCCGTGGTGAAGTGCCCCAGCGGAGGCATGACGTCGACCGTGTCGCCGGCCCGCAGCGAGCGGGCCGCGAAGGCGGAGAACGCGCCGCCGGGGATCTCCTTGACCCCGATCCGCAGCCGCCCGTGTGCGGCGAGGTCGGCGGGGGTGGAGCAGATCGAGTACGACCGGCGCACGTCCTCGGCCTCGGCGGCGAGCCGCACGGTCAGGTGCTGCCCGGCCCGGAAGTCGAACGTCTCGCGCAGCTCCGGCGGCACCGCGAAGGTCACCGCGACCGCGTCGTCGGTCAGCCGGTCGACGGCCCGCACGCGCAGCGGATGGAAGACCGGCCGGCGCCGCACCGGCTTCTTGAGCACGACTGTCATAGCGCCTTCATGTGGTCGAACGGCTCGGCACACGCCCGGCACCGCCACAGCGCCTTGCACGCGGTGGAACCGAAACGGCTCAGCTGCTCGGTCTCCGGCGAGCCGCAGCGGGGACAGCGCACGCTCAGCGTGAGCGCGACCGGCCCGGTGCGGTGGGGCGGGGCGATGTGCGCGGCGGTCAGCTTCGCGCGACCCGACTCGCTGATCCAGTCGGTCGTCCACGGTGGACCGAAGACGGTGCGCACCTCCGCGTCCGGATGGCCCACCGCCGCCAGCGCGGTGCGGATGTCGTCGCGGATCACGTCCATCGCGGGGCAGCCGGTGTACGTCGGTGTGATCGTCACGGTCACGTGCCCGGTGCCCTCGTCGACGCTGACGTCGCGGAGGATGCCCAGCTCCTCGATCGTGACGACCCGCAGCTCGGGGTCGACCACGGCCGCCGCGGCCTGGCGCGCGCTCACCATCTCGCCCCCGGATGCGCCCGGTGCAGCACCTGCATCTCGGCCAGCAGGTACGACAGGTGCTCGGTGTGCACGCCCGCGCGACCGCCGCCCGGCGCCCAGCCGTCGGCCGGCCGCGTCAGCGTCGCCTCGGCGAGCACGGGCTCCACAGTGGAGAGCCACTCGGCGCGACTCACCTCGCCGGCGGTCAGCTCGTGCGTGTACGGCCACAGCTCGTCGACCGCGTCCTGCATCCGCCGGTGCGACTCCTCGGTGCCGTCGCCGAGCCTGATCGTCCACTGTGCACTGTGGTCGAGGTGGTACGCGGACTCCTTGCGCGCCTTGCCCGCGATCGCCGCCAGCCGCTGGTCTTCGTGGCTCGCCAACCTCGTGTAGAGCGGCAACTGGTACGCCGAGAGGAAGAGCAGCTTCGCCATCGTGACCGCGAAGTCGCCGTTGGGCAGCTCGACCAGCAGGCAGTTGCGAAACTCCCGGTCGTCGCGGAGGAAGGCGAGCGCGTCCTCGTCACGCCCCCGCCCCTCGACCTCGCCGGCGTACGTGAGCAGCAGCCGCGCCGCCCCCAGCTGGTCGAGCGCGATGTTGGCGAGGGCGACGTCCTCCTCCATCTCCGGCGAGCTGGCGTGCCACTCGGCGAGCCGCTGCGCGGCGATCAGCGCGTCGTCGCCGAGTTCGAGCAGGCGGTCCACGTTCATAGGTACTGGGTCCCCTCGGGGACGTCGTAGAAGGTCGGATGGCGGTAGACCTTGTCGGCGGCCGGGTCGAAGAAGGCGTCCTTCTCGTCCGGGCTCGACGCGGTGATCTCGGCGGCCGGCACGACCCAGATCGACACGCCCTCCTGCCGGCGTGTGTAGAGGTCGCGCGCGTTGCGCAGCGCCATCGCCGCGTCCGGCGCGTGCAGGCTGCCCACGTGCCCGTGCGACAGCCCGCGGCGGGGCCGGATGAAGACCTCCCAGAGCGGCCAGTTGCCGTCAGACATCGGCGGCTCGCTTCTTGGCGTACGCCGCGGCGGCCTCGCGGACCCAGGTGCCCTCGTCGTGGGCCCTGCGGCGGTGGGCCATCCGCTGGCGGTTGCACGGGCCGTCGCCCTTGATGACGCGCATCAGCTCGTCGTAGTCGGGCTGCGTGTAGTCGTGCGCCTGGCGCTCCTCGTTCCACCGCAGGTCGGGGTCGGGCAGCGTCAAGCCCAGCACGCCGGCCTGCTGCACGCACATGTCCACGAAGCGCTGGCGCAGCTCGTCGTTGGAGAAGCGCTTGATCTTCCAGGCCATCGACTGCTCGGAGTGGGTCGAGTCGGCGTCCGGCGGGCCGAACATCGCCAGCGAGGGATACCACCACCGATCGATCGCGTCCTGTGCCATCGCCCGCTGCGCCTCGGTGCCGTGCGACAGCGTGTGCAGGATCTCGAAGCCCTGCCGCTGGTGGAAAGACTCCTCCTTGCAGATGCGGATCATCGCCCGCGCGTACGGCCCGTACGAGCAGCGGCACAGCGGCACCTGGTTGACGATCGCGGCGCCGTCGACGAGCCAGCCGATCGCACCGACGTCGGCCCAGGTGAGCGTGGGGTAGTTGAATATCGAGCTGTACTTCTGCCGGCCGGCCAGCAGCAGGTCGACCAGCTCGTCGCGGCTGACGCCGAGCGTCTCGGCCGCGGCGTAGAGGTAGAGGCCGTGCCCCGCCTCGTCCTGCACCTTGGCGAGCAGGATCGCCTTGCGCTTGAGCGTCGGCGCGCGACTTATCCAGTTGCCCTCCGGCTGCATGCCGATGATCTCGGAGTGGGCGTGCTGGGCGATCTGCCTGATCAGCGTTTTACGGTATGAATCCGGCATCCAGTCGCGCGGCTCCACCTTCTGGTCCGCCTGGATCACCGCGTCGAAGTAGGCCGCATCGCCGTGAGCCGCCCCGGTGTCACGAGCGGCCGCCTCGCGGAGTGCGACCTCGGCCGCCTCAACCTCGCCCAAGAGGTCCGGGATGTCGTTGCCGTACACCTCCCCAGTGTTACAGCTCAACGATTGCTTGGCCAGCATGTGTAATAGGTCAGCGCGGAAAGTAGTCGTACGATTACCTTAAGTATCCACAGTGGAGTGAGCAGCGTCACGGACGCATCGGTAATACCCACATCTATTGGACTATAAGCACTCAAATACGGTGCACTCCGAGGGAATGCCCAGCTTTGAGCCCCTCGCGAGTCGACGTTGGACCCGTAGACTCCACACGGTCGCCCCCCGGGCGCACACCCCTCGGCACTGAACACCATGGAAGCCCTTCATGCGTCCTCGCGCGATGGTGCTCGCGATCGCCGCGCTGATGGTCGGCGGCGGAGCCCTGTTCGCCGTCCCCGCCATCTCGGCGCGGATTGGTGACGAGCCCTTGACGCCGGCAGCCAGCGGCGCCGGCGCGGGCGGCGCTGTGCCTTCTCCGCTACCGTCGAGGTCGCCATCGCCATCCCTCGCTTCGTCGCCGGAGACATCCGTGGCCACCCTCTCCGCCGGACCGGTCAAGGTCTCCGTGGACGGCTTCGCAGCGTGGGCGCTGCTCGACCGAGCCACCGGCGAGATCGCCGGCTCCGACAACATGACGGCGACAAGCTCCACCGAGTCGATGGTCAAGGTCTGGCTCGTCGCCGACTACCTACGGCGCACCCCTGAGCCCACGGCCGAGCGGCTGGCCCAGGCGAGCACCGCGATCCGCGACAGCGACGACGACGCGGCCCAGGCGCTCTACCTCGCGGGCGGCGGCGACGAGGTGGTCCAGCGGATGATCTCGATGTGCGGGCTGACCGACACCAGCGTCGCCCGCCCTGGCTGGTGGAGCTACACGCAGATGTCCCCGCGCGATGCCGTGCGGCTCGGCGAGTGCGTGAAGAACGGCACCGCCGCCGGCCCGAAGTGGACCGCGTGGGTCCTCAAGGAGATGACCCTCGTGCGCGGCACGACCGCCGCGGAAGACCAGCACGAGACCTCGGGCGGGGGCCGGTGGGGCATCATCGACGGCCTCCCCGACGAGATCGTCGAGCAGGGCGTCGCCATCAAGAACGGCTGGACGTCGATCTGGGCCGATGGCAACTGGCACGTCAACTGCCTCGCCGTGGCCGACGACTGGGTCCTCGCCGTGATGCTGCGCTACCCGACCGATCGCGGTCTCGACTACGGCGCCGACATCTGCCGCTCCATCACCGAGCAACTGGTCCGGAGGTAGTCGATGGCGGGTAAGCGGCAGACCGGCCGCTGGGTCTTCTGGCTGCTGGGCGGCACCGCGCTGCTGGGGCTGGTGCTCGCCGGTCTCGGCCTGCGCACCCTGCCCGGCTCCCCGATCGCCGCCGAGGCCGCTTCGCGCAAGCAGACCGTCTCCCCCTCGGCATCCGCGGCCGCCGACAAGCCGAAGCCGTCGCCGACTCCCTCGCCCAGCCCCACGCTCAAGCCGCTGGCCGTGCAGCCGGCGGAGGTCAACATCGACGCCTCCGGCTGGTGGTCGTGGGCGCTGCTCGACCGGCGCACCGGCAAGGTCTACGGCTCGTCCAACATGACGCAGACCAACACCACCGCATCGCTGATCAAGTCGTGGATCGCCGCCGACTACCTGCGCCGGGCGGCGGAGAAGGGCCAGACCCCGACCGACGCGCGCATGCAGCAGGTCACGATCATGATCCGCGACAGCGACAACCAGGCGGCCCAGTCGCTCTGGGAGGCGATCGGCGGCTCCGCCTCGATCGGGCGGCTCATCAAGACGTGCAAGCTGACCGACAGCAGCGCCTACAAGAACATGTGGAGCAACACGCGCCTCTCCGCCCGCGACACCGCCCGGCTGGGCGCCTGCATCGCCGACGGCCGGGCAGCCGGCAAGACGTGGACCAAGTGGCTGATCAACGAGATGCGCGCGGTGCGCGGGGTCGGCGACTTCGGGATCCGCAAGGCGTTCCCGGTGGCCACGGCGAAGGACATCGCGATCAAGAACGGCTGGGTCACCCGCGACGCGCTCGGCGAGTGGCACGTCAACTGCCTCGCGATCGGCGACGGCTGGACGATGGGCGTGATGACCCGCTATCCGGCGAGCCTCGGCTACACGCACGGCGCCGAGATCTGCCAGAGCGTGGCCGAGCAGTTGAAGCGCTGAGCGGGTCGCCCAATCTCGGGCTGCGCCTGGCTCTCCGGTCAGATTGCGCCTGGCTCCCGGGTCTGCGCCCGCCCGCTCTCGGGTCTGCGCTCGCCGGCTCTTGGGTCAGAGTGAGAAGAATGCGGGTCCGTCGGCCGGCAGCGCGGGCACGTCGCCCCGCTCGGCGGCCCGGCCAGCAAACTCGCGCAGCCCCGACACCTGCCGCTCTCCCAGCGAGAAGTCGAGCACGCGGAAGTACGACGCCAGGGTCGCCGCGTCGAACGGCTCCCACCTGGCCGCGCTGACCGCCACGTCGTCCAGCTCGGCGAGGCAGAGGTCGCGCGAGTGCAGGAACGACTCGTGCACGTCCTTGACCACGCCCGGATGGTCGGCGGCGAAGTCGCGGCGTACCGCCCACACGGCGAAGACCATCGGCAGCCCGGTCCACTCCCGCCACGCCTGGCCGAGGTCGGTGACGGAGAGCCCGCGGCGCGGCGCCTCGTACAGCGCGCGCAGTGCCACGTCGCCGATCAGCACGCCGGCGTCCGCCTCCAGCAGCATCTGGGTCAGGTCGGGCGGGCAGCTGAAGTACTCCGGGCGGGCCCCGTAGCGGTCGCCGAGCAGCATCTGCGCCAGCAGCACGCCGGTGCGGGAGGTCGAGCCGAGCGCGACCTTGGCGCCGTCGAGGTCGGGCAGCGGGCGCGTGGAGACCACGTTGACCGAGAGCACCGGCCCGTCGCTGCCCACCGCGAGGCCGGGCAGGAGCAGCAGGTCGTCGGCGTTGCGCAGGTACTCCACCAGCGAGATCGGCCCGATGTCCAGATCACCGGCGACGAGCGCGGCGCTGAGCCGGTCGGGCGAGTCCTTGTGGAGGTCGACGTCGATGAGAGCGCCGGAGCGCATCAGGCCCCAGTAGATCGGCAGGCAGTTGAGGAACTGGATGTGGCCGACTCGTGGACGCCTCATGATCCCCACCGTATCGGCCGGTACGGGCCCGGAATCAGGCGGATGGCGTAGAAGTGGCCCACGCCGCAGGCGCGGGGGGCACCGCGAGCTGCCGCGCGGGGGCGCGTCACCTGCGGCGCGCGATGGTCCGCTCAGCCGTCGCGCCCATGGTGGTGCCTCGCCCGCTCAGGCGATGGCAGCTACGTCTCCATCCTCGAAGAAGATCGCCTGGTGGAGCCGTCCGCCAAGCGCGGCGGCGAAGCGGGCCACCACGTCCAGCCCGGAGATCTGCCCCTGCTCGATCTGGGACACTCGCCCCTTTGTGATGCCCATCCGCTCGGCGACCTGCTGCTGTGTCAATCCGCGGGCCCGACGCACCTCGCCCAGCCGATGCCCGATGACCTGCGCCAGCAACTCGCCCTTGCCGGCGTCCACCGCCTCCTCGCCGCCGGCTCGCCGCACGTGCTCAGCGCGGACTTCCTCCCAACGCACATAGCTATTCACCTGACGCCTCCCGTTGCGCCCGTTCTTTCAGATACAGCTCGTATCTCTGCTCGGCCAGCGGAATCGCCTTCTCATACCAGGCATTCCACTGCCCTGCCTTGTCGCCGGCCACGAGCAGAATGCTCGATCGCCATGGGTCGAAGACAAACAAGATCCGGACCGTGCCCGGCCGGAGCTCTTGAGATTTACGATCTTCGAGCCGGAGATCGTATCGACCAATGGGCGCCCGAGGGTCGGCCCGATGTCGGCCAGGAGGTCGATGGCTTGCACGACCCTGGCGTGTGTCGCCGAATCCAGCCCACCGATCCACTCAAGGACCTCGTCGACCAGGAAGACATCCCACTCGCCCGCGACCACGAGACGAGTATAGCGTTCGCTATACCTGTGCGGGGCAGGCAAAATCTGCTGGAAGTGACCATGCGCGGAGGGTAATGTCTATCCCTCGCTCGACGGCCGTGGTGAGAATGCACCGCATCGGACGTCCCTACGCGCCGAGGCCGACCGCCTTGGATACGCGAGCAGTCTCTGGACCACTGCTGAAGGATGACCGTGCCCGCACAGGATCTGGACACCGAACTCTCCGCCGAACGACAACACCTCACCGCCTCGCGGGCCGCCCTCAAGCGGATGCGCGAGCGGGCCGAAGCACTCTTCGCCACCGGTGACCAGGTGGCCGGCGACGCGTACGCGGCCGAGACGCTCGGGCGTACCCTCTCCCGCCGCGTGGCCGAGCTGGCCGACAGCCCCGACACGCCGCTCTTCTTCGGGCGCCTGCGCTTCACCGACAGCGACCACCACATCGGGCGGCGGCACGTCGTCGACGCGAGCGGGGAGCCGATGGTGCTCGACTGGCGGGCGCCGATCTCCCGGGCGTTCTACCGGGCCAGCGCCCGCGACCCGCAGGACGTACGCGTGCGGCGGCGGTTCGGATACAGCGGCGGCTCGCTGACCAGCTTCGAAGACGAGCACCTGGACCGGGGCGAGGAGCTGGGCACCGCCAGCCGCATCCTGACCGCCGAGATCGAGCGGCCGCGCGTGGGGCCGATGCGCGACATCGTGGCCACCATCCAGCCGGAGCAGGACGAGCTGGTGCGGGCCGACCTGGCCGACTCGGTCTGCGTACAGGGGGCGCCCGGCACCGGCAAGACGGCGGTCGGGCTGCACCGGGCGGCGTACCTGCTCTATCTGCACCGCGAACGGCTGCGCCGCAACGGGGTACTGATCGTGGGCCCCAACCGCGCCTTCCTGTCGTACATCTCGGCGGTACTGCCCGCGCTCGGCGAGGTCGAGGTCGCGCAGAGCACGCTAGAGGATCTGATCGAGCGAGTGCGGGTACGCGCGACCGACGCCCCAGAGGTGGCCGCGCTCAAGCACGACGAGCGGATGGCCGGGGTGCTGCACCGCGCGCTGTGGGGCAACATCCGCAAGCCGGAGGCGCCGATCGTGGTCTCCGACGGCTCGTACCGCTGGCGGATCGCCGAGGAGCCGCTGCGCCGCGTGGTCGACGAGGCGCGCCGGGAAGGGCTGCCCTACGAGACCGGCCGCGAGCGGGTACGCGCCCGCGTGGTCAGCCTCCTCCAGCGGCAGAGCGAGGCCCGCCGCGGGGATTCGCCGGGCGACGCGTGGCTGCGGAAGATGGGGCGGGCGAAGCCGGTGACCGAGTTTCTGGACGCGGTGTGGCCGGCCGCGACCCCCGAAGGGCTGGTGTACGGGCTGCTCTCCGACGCCGGCACGCTCGCCCGCGCGGCCGGCGACGCGTTCACACCCGAGGAGCAGCGCGCCCTCCTGTGGGCCAAGCCGGCGCGCACGCCCAAGGCGGCCCGGTGGAGCGCCGCCGACGCGGTGCTGATCGACGAGGCGGCCGGGCTGATCGAGCGCCCCACCGGCTTCGGCCACGTGGTGGTCGACGAGGCGCAGGACCTCTCCGCGATGCAGTGCCGGGCCATCGCCCGCCGCAGCGAGCACGGCTCGATCACCCTCCTCGGCGACCTCGCCCAGGGCACCGCGCCGTGGGCCGCCATCGACTGGCGGGAGTCGCTGCGCCACCTCGGCAAGCCGGACGCGCCGGTGGTGCCGCTGACGGTCGGCTTCCGCGTACCCGATGCGGTCGTCGCCCTCGCCAACCGGCTGCTGCCGGCGCTGGCGGTGGACGTACCCGAGGCGCGGTCGCTCCGCCACGACGGCGAGCTGATCCTGCGTGCGGCGGCCGACCTGGACGCCACGACGGTGGGCGAGGTCCGCGCGGCGCTGGCCCACGAGGGCTCGATCGCGGTGATCGCGGCGGACGCGGCGGCCGACCGGCTGCGGGCGGCGCTCGCCGAGGCCGGGGTCGAGGTGTCTGGCCTCGATGACGAGACGACGCGGGTCACGGTGGTGCCGGCGAGCCTGGCGAAGGGTCTTGAGTTCGACCACGTGGTGGTGGTCGAGCCGGCCGAGATCGTGGCCGCCGAGCCGCGCGGGCTGCACCGGCTGTACGTGGTGCTCACCCGGGCGGTCTCGCGCCTCTCGGTGGTGCACGCGGAGCCGCTTCCGGCCGCCCTTGTGTAAGGAACGTTGCAATGTAATTGTGTGGCAAGCGGGGGCCCGAGGTCTCCTAGGCTTCCGTACGACGGAAGGACCTACCGCTGCCGGGCCGATCGAGGGCAGCATGCTGGAATGCGTACCCAGGTTGCGATCGTCGGCGCCGGGCCCGCCGGCCTGATGCTGGCCCACCTCCTGAAGCTCGGCGGCGTCGACTCCGTGGTGATCGAGCGGCGCGGGCGCGACCACGTCGAGCGGCGAGTGCGTGCTGGCGTGCTCGAACACCCCACCGTCGAGCTGCTGCGGGAGGCGGGCGTCGCCGACCGCCTCGACCGCGAGGGCATGCCGCACCACGGCATATCGCTACGCTTCGACGGGGCCGATCACCGCATCGCGCTCACCGACCTCACCGGCAAGAGCATCACCGTGTACGGGCAGCAGGAGGTCGTCAAGGACCTCATCGCGGCCCGGGTCGGTGCCGGCGAGCCGCTGCTCTTCGACGTCTCCGACGTGGTGGTGGACGCGGCGGCACCACTCGTGACGTTCACCGATGCCGACGGCACGCCCCAGCGGCTGGAGTGCGACTTCGTCGCCGGCTGTGACGGGTCGCACGGGGTCTGCGCCGGCCGGGTCGAGGCGACCGTGCACGCGCACGACTACCCGTTCGCCTGGCTGGGGGTGCTGGCCAAGGCGCCGCCGTCGCACAGCGAGCTGATCTACGCGTACCACGACCGGGGCTTCGCACTGCACAGCATGCGCACGCCCGAGATCACCCGCCTGTACCTCCAGGTCGCCCCCGACGAGCGGATCGAGGACTGGCCGGACGCCCGGATCTGGGACGAGCTGGGGCGGCGACTGGCGGCGGACGGCTTCACGCTCGCGACCGGCCCGATCCTGGAGAAGGGGATCACCACGATGCGCAGTGTGGTGACCGAGCCGATGCGCCAGGACCGCCTCTTCCTCGCCGGCGACGCGGCCCACATCGTCCCGCCGACCGGCGCCAAGGGCATGAACCTGGCGATCGCCGACGTATGGGTACTGGCCGAGGCGCTGGGCGCGTACTTCCGGGAGGGGCGCACCGACCTGCTCGACGCGTACAGCGACACCTGCCTGCGCCGGGTCTGGCGGGCCGAGCACTTCTCGTGGTGGATGACGAGCATGCTGCACCGGGCGCCGGATGCGGACGAGTTTCAGCGGCGGCTGCAACTCGCCCAGCTCCGGTACGTCGCCACCTCGGAGGCGGCGGCCACCAGTTTGGCGGAGAACTACGTTGGCCTGCCCCTCCAGCGGCACGGCTGAATCACTGTCCACCCTGGAGGATCACCGGCTTGTGCCATCGGTAATCTCAGGCCTTGTGTCTCTTGACAATGGCGGCCCATTCGGCAAGATCGAAAAGCGCGTGGGCTCGACCCCACGCGAGCGAGGCAGTGTCGATAACGGGACCTGTCCTGACATCTTCCTGCTGAACGACGGGCGGTACGCCGTGATCGGCACGGACGCCACGGCCGAACTGGAGGGGCAGCTACCCTCCGACGCGGGCCGGGCGAGCCACGAGCGCATCGTCGTAATCAGCCGGGAGACACTTCTGCACGCCAAACGCGACATCCCTGACCTTTAGCCGGACGGCTTCGTCACAGACGGCGCATCCGAGTCCAGTCGCTCCCAGCGCCTGGGCTCCGCTTCACGCCCGAGATCGGTGGAACGCGCCGCGGCGACCAGGTCGTCGTACTCTCCGCAAATGCGGTTCGCCACCTCGGCGAAGGTGTGCTCCGGTGTGCCGGGCACCAACGACGTGCGGGCCTTGGCCGCGGCACGCCAGTACTCGCGCATCAACGAGCTGGTGAAGATGTAGCGCAGGTGGTTCTGCATCTGCCCGTCGGTGTAGTCGCTGATACGCAAGCCCAGCCATATATGTTGATAGATCAGGTTGGCGTACAGGTACTGCCGCTCTTTCTCGTGCGAGGCACTGGGATCAAGCGGTGGCCACACGGCCGCCAGCGAAGGATCATCGATGCTCATCCGGATGAGATCCACATGGAGCATTCGCAGGCTGGCTTCGGCACTGCGATGCAACTCCACACGAGACTGATTGAGTGACTCGCGCTGCATGGCGAGCTCGGCCCGTTGCAGCGCCAACTCCCTTGATTGCAGCCACAGCGTAACCACCAGTGCCGCCAGCGCCAGTCCGGACACGATCGCGTTGACCACACCGAAACTGTCGCCGACGTTTGCCCGGTCGGCCCAGCCGGTCGGTGTGCCAAAGCCTTGCAGGGAAGCCACAGCCGCGAGCCCAACCAGCAGGATAGCCAGCACGACCAGCACGGCGACCCCAATCCACTTCCCGGCGTAGACCGCCGCTTCGAGACCCGCCTCCCGACCCTTCGAGCGCGCGGTCATGGTCGTTCCGTAGCGAATCCAGGACTTGCATCCGCGACCGGAACAGCAGCCACCGTAGACTGCAATTGCAGCTCGAAATACAATTCCCGGTCGGACGCCGACCGATCTTCCGTTTCCGATCGAAAGCCTTTGCACCAGACACTGTCCCACCCCATGGGTACATAGTGTGCTAACCTCCGCAAGGTTGCCAGTGCGGAGGCATGAGCGATTAATGAAAGCCGCCTTCCCGACATTCATGTGCCACGCTTGTCAATGCGAATTGCAATACGCCTGATCGCCATATTGCAATTAGCGGTATATCCGGTGCGCGGACCATGGTCAACATCAGGTGCGACTGCTAGCGTCTGGGCAGGGAGGAGGCCCCCGAATGTCCCTCGCCGACCTGCGCGACGAGCTGACCGCCCGCCTCGGCGCCGACGGGCTGGTCACCGATCCGGCGCACCTGCGGACGTACGAGTGCGACGCGCTCACCGGCTACCGGGTCGTGCCCGCCCTCGTCGTCCTCCCCCGCGACGCCGCCGAGGTCGCCACCGCTGTGCGGGCCTGCGCGAGGTACCAGGTGCCCTTCGTCGCCCGGGGCGCGGGCACCGGCCTCTCCGGCGGGGCGCTGCCGGTCGCCGACGGCGTGGTGATCTCGCTCCAGCGGCTCCGGCGCGTGGTGGAGGTCGACCCGGTCGACCGGCGGGCCACCGTCGAGCCCGGGGTGACCAACCTCGACATCAGCCGGGCCGCCGCGAAGTACGGGCTCTACTACTCGCCCGACCCGTCCAGCCAGCAGGTCTGCACGATCGGCGGCAACGTGGCGGAAAACTCGGGCGGGGCGCACTGCCTCAAGTACGGCTTCACCGTCAACCACATCCTCGCCGTCGACGTCGTCCTCCCCGACGGGAGCACCACGCGGCTCGGCGGAGACGCGCCGCACCTGGCGGGGTTCGACCTGCTCGGCGCGTTCGTCGGCACCGAGGGCACGCTCGGCATCGTGACCGGCGTGGTCGTGCGCCTGCTGCACACGCCGGCGACCGTCCGCACGCTCGTCGCCAACTTCGACTCCACAAAGGACGCCGGTGACGCGGTGACCGCGGTGATCGCGGAGGGCATCGTGCCGGCGGCGATCGAGATGATGGACAACCTCGCGATCCAGGCGGTCAACGCGGCGGTCGACGCGGGCTTCGACCCCGACACCGCAGCCGCGCTGATCGTGGAGCTGGACGGGCCGGCCGACGAGGTGGAGGCCCGCTTCGCCGACCTCACTCGGCTCTGCGCCAGGGCGACCGAGGTGACCATCGCGCGCGACGCCGAGCACCGGGCGAAGATCTGGCAGGGGCGGAAGGCGGCGTTCGCGGCGGTGGGGCGGCTCAGCCCCAACTACTTCGTGCAGGACGGGGTCGTCCCGCGTACGCGGCTGGGCGAGGCGCTCACGCGGATCGCGGAGATGGGCGACGCGGCGGGCATCCGCGTGGCAAACGTCTTCCACGCCGGCGACGGCAACCTCCACCCCCTGGTGCTCTACAGCGAGGCGCGCGGCGAGCACGATCGGGCCGAGGCGCTCTCGACCGCCATCGCCGAACTCTGCGTCGAGCTGGGCGGCTCGCTCTCCGGTGAGCACGGCATCGGCACCGACAAGGCGTGCTCGATGCCGCGGATGTTCTCCGAAGACGACCTGGCCACGATGGAGCGGCTGCGCGCGGCGTTCGACCCCGAAGGGCTCTGCAACCCGGGCAAGGTCTTCCCGACCCCGCGGCTGTGCGGGGAGCGGCCGGGGCCGTACCGCCCGCATCCGCTGGAGGCGGCCGGCGTCATCGAGCGGCTATGAGGCCCACCTCCCTCGCCGAGCTGCGCGACGCCGTACGGGACACGCGTGGCACGCTGCTGGTCCGTGGCGCGGGCACCGCCGAGGGCTGGGCCGGCGCGCCCGACGCGACCGACCACGTGCTGGAGACGGCCGGGCTGACCGGCGTGGTCACGTACAACCCGGCGGACATGACCGTCGCCGTGCGGGCCGGCACGCCGCTGGCCACGCTTCAGCGGGAGCTGGCGGCGAGCGGACAGCGGATCTCGCTCGACCCGGCCCGCGCGCCCGCCGGTGCGACGGTCGGCGGGCTGGTCGCCACCGCCGACTCTGGACCGCTGCGGCACGCGTACGGCGGCCCGCGCGACCTGCTCATCGGCGTTACCGTGGTGCTCGCCGACGGCACGGTGGCCCGCTCCGGCGGACACGTCATCAAGAACGTCGCGGGATACGACCTCGGCAAGCTGCTCTGCGGCTCGTTCGGCACGCTCGGGGTGATCGCCGAGGTGGTGCTCCGCGTACATCCGCTGCCGCCGGCCGCCCGCACCGTCTCCATCCCCTGCGACGCGGCGGAGGCCGTGGAGATCACCGGACGCGTGTTGGAGGCACGGTTGGAGCCGTCCGCGCTGGAGTGGTGCGGCGGCGAGCTGCTGGCCCGATACGAGGGCGTGGAGTCCAGTGTGGAGCGGCGCGCGGCGGCCACGCCCGGTGGCACGATGCTCTCCTTTCTGGAGGCCGAGGCGGCCTGGCGGCGCGTGGCCGCGGTGAGCGACGGCGACCTGGTGGTGCGCTGTGGCAGCCGGCCCAGCCAGCTCCCCGCCGTCGCCAAGCACGCGACCTCTCTCACCAGCAGCGCGGCGGTGGGCGTACACACGCTGGCGGTGACCGACGTGAGCCGGCTGCGCGAGGAGTTCGCACAGGTGACGGTGCTCCGCCGGGCGCCGGGCATCCCCGCCTGGGGCGAGCCGCACGCGGCCGTCCCGCTGATGCGCGCGGTCAAGCGGCGATTCGATCCGGAGGGCCGGCTCGGCCCGGGACGGTTCGCGCCGTGGTTCTGAGGGAGGTGCGGTGGCTTTCGACGTAGACCTGGCGCTGCTCGACGAGTGTGTCCACTGTGGCTTCTGCCTGCCCACCTGCCCGACGTACGTGATTACCGGCGACGAGGCCGAGTCGCCGCGTGGCCGCATCTACCTCATGGACCTCGCCACGCGCGGTGAGGCGCCGGTGGACGGGCCGGTGACCCGCCACCTCGACTCCTGCCTTGGTTGCCTCGCGTGCGTGCCCGCCTGCCCGTCCGGCGTCAAGTACAACGCGCTGATCGACTCCGCCCGACCGCAGCTCGACCGCGAGGTGCCCCGCGACCGGTTCTTCCGCTCGATGGTGTTCGCGCTCTTCCCATACCCCCGGCGGTTGCGTGTCGCCGCGCTCGCCGGAGTGCTCTACGAGCGGCTGGGCCTCCGCTGGCTGACCCGCCGCTCAGGGCTGCTGCGCCGGATGCCGGCACGCCTGCGGGCGCTCGAAGGACTGCTCCCGCCCGTGCGCGTGCGGGACCTGCTGGGTCGTACCAGGGAAACGACGCACGCCGCACCACGACGCGACGTGGCCCTCCTGGCGGGCTGTGCCCAACGGGTCTTCTTCAAGCCGGTCAACGACGCGACCGCGCGGGTCCTCGCGGCCGAGGGCTGCCGCGTGGCCGTGCCCAAGGGGCAGGGCTGCTGCGGTGCGCTGAGCCTGCACACCGGGCGCGACGCGGAGGCGCGGGAGTTCGCGCGCCGCACGGTCGACGCCTTCGAGAGGTACGAGACGGTGGTCGTCAACGTGGCGGGCTGCGGCTCGGTGCTCAAGGAGTACGGCGAGCTGCTCCGCGACGACCCGAAGTACGCCGAGCGGGCAGCCGCCTTCGCCGGCCGCGTGCGTGACGTGAGCGAGGTGCTCGCCGAGCTGGAACCGGTCGCGGAGCGCCATCCGCTGCCGCTGCGGGTCGCGTACCACGACGCGTGTCACCTGGCCAACGCGCAGCAGATCACGCGCGAGCCGCGCGACGTGCTGCGCACGATCCCGGGCGTGGAGCTGGTCGGCGTGGCCGAGGAGAAGATCTGCTGCGGCTCGGCGGGCGTCTACAACCTGCTCCAGCCGGACACCGCCGAGCAGCTCGGGCGGCGCAAGGCGGAAAACCTGGCCGCCGCGCGCCCCGACGTGATCGTGACCGGCAACGCCGGATGCCTGTTGCAGATCCGCCGGTACGCCGAGAACGGCCCGCTTATCATGCACCCGGTGGAGCTGCTGGACCACTCCATTCGTGGGCTGGCACCGTGACCTCCGCCGCGGCGCTGCCGAGCAGTTGGAGCGCGCGACCGGAAGGGCTGCCCGGCTCGGCGTGGTAGACCTGCCGCCGGTCCGTTCGCCTACGGCGGGATCACGCCGCCGGTGGCGGTCGGGACCGGCTGGTTGATGCGGGAGCGGTCGTCGAAGATGATCGGGTCGTGGTCGCGGGTCTGGTTGAGCGCCCAGAGGCCGATCAGGTCGGCGAGCGCGAAGACGATGGCGATCAGCACGGCCAGGATGAGCCGCCGCCGGCGCTCGCGCCGCCGCCACTCGGCCCGCGCCTTCTTGTACGCGGGCGGCGCGGCCTCGATCCCCGCGGCGAGCGCGCCGAGCGTCTCCCGCAGTCTCTCTTCCGTGCTCCGGCTCATCGGCGTTCCTCCAGGACCCGCGTGAGGGCGGCCATCCCGCGCGACGTGTGCGACTTCACCGCGCCGGCCGAGATGCCCATCGCCTCGGCGATTTCCGCCTCCCGCAGACCCAGCCAGTGTCGCAGGACGAGCGCCTCCCGCTGCCGTGCGGGCAGCTCCTTGAGGGCCGCGACCAGGGCCCGCTGGTCGTCGTGGAGCAGCGCCTCCGCCTCCGCCGAGCTGCCCGCCTGCGGTGCCGCGTCCGGGGTGCTGTGCTTGCGTACGACCTGTAGGTGGCGCAGCCGCATCCGGGTGAGGTTGCAGACCACCGAACGCAGGTACGGCACCGCCGCATCCGCCCCGCGCAGCTTCTTCCACCGCCGGTACAGCTGGTAGAACGCCTCCGCCACGATGTCCTCCGCGTCGTCGGCACCGAGCAGTACGGCGAGGCGGACCATCGCGGCGTACTGCGTCTGGAAGAGCCCCGCCAGCGCGGCGTCGGCCTCGGTGGCGGCTCGCGCGGCGGCCTGTGCCTGGGTCAGTGGTGTCATGCGCGCACCGCCTCCTCCGAGCGGGCGAAGAACGGCGTGAGCCCGACCGCCACGACCATGTTGAGCGCGAAGGCGACCACCGCGGCGTACACCGGCACCTGCACCTCGCCGAACCCGACCGAGACCACCGAGGAGAAGCCGCCCCAGACCACCAGCAGCGTGCCGGTGGCCATGCCCACCGCCCAGCCGGCGAGCAGTGCCCACCGGTGCAGCCGGGTGGTGAAGAGGCCGATCGCCACCGCCGGGAACGTCTGGAGGATCCAGACCCCGCCGAGCAGTTGCAGGTTGATCGCGTCCTGGTTGCGCAGGCCGAAGACGAACGCCACCGCGCCGACCTTCGCGGTCAGCGACACCGCCTGGGCGATCCGGGTCTGGTGCTTCGGGGTGGCGGTGGGGTGGAAGTACTCGACGTAGACGTTCCGGACGAAGAGGGCGGCCGCCGCGATCGACATCACCGCCGCCGGTACGAGCGCGCCGACCACGAACGCTCCGAACAGCACGCCGGTCAGCGCGGCCGGCATGAGCTGCTCCACCAGCAGCGGTACGGCCGACTCGGCGTTGCCCGGTGGCGCGTCCACGCCGGCGGCGAGCGCGGCGATGCCGAGTACGCCGAAGAGGCCGAGCACCGCGGTCCATGCCGGCAACGCGATGGTCACCTTGCGCAGCGTGTCCGGCCCGGAGGCGGCGAAGGCGGCGGTGAGCACGTGCGGGTACACCAGCAGCGCCATCGCCGAGCCGAGCGCGAGCGTGGCGAAGGCGGGGAAGAGCGCGGGCTCCAGCGCGAGCGCGGTGTGCCGGGCCGCCGCCGTCTCGAACATCCGCCCCGGGCCGCCCATCTCGTCGAACACCACCGCGACCACCGCCAGCGTCGCCCCGAAGATCGCCGCGCCCTTCACGATCGAGATCACCGCTGGCGCGCGCAGCCCGTGCCGGTACGTGGCGATCGCCAGCACCCCGAACACCGCGACCAGCGCGAGGTCGCCGGCCAGCCCGCGGGGGTACAGCCCGCCCGCGGTGAGCACCGCCCGGATGCCGAGGAGCTGGAGCGCGATGTACGGCATCGTGGCGAGAATCCCGGTCAGCGCGACCGCGAGCGCGAGCGGCGGGGAGTCGTACCGCCCCTTCACGTAGTCGGCGACCGTGATGTAGCCGTTGTCGCGGGCCGCTGTCCACAAGCGCGGGAGCAGCACGAACGCGAGCGGATAGACGATCACCGTGTACGGGAGCGCGAAGAAGCCGAGCGCGCCGGCGCCGTACACCATCCCCGGTACGGCCGCGAATGTGTACGCCGTGTAGATCGTCCCGCCGAGCAGCAGCCAGGTGGTGGGCGCGCCGAACTGCCGGCCAGCCAGCGCCCAGCCCTCCAGTGTGGGCAGCGAGTCGTCCCGCCGGAACCAGCGGGCACCGACCGCCACCAGTGACGTACCGCCGACAACGGCGAGAAACGCGGCCACGGTGGCGAGCACGAGATCTCCCTGAAACATCGGGTAAACCGAATGCGCTGGTTGGGCAACTCTGCCATGTGACGTGGAACACCGCACGGGTGATCGCGGCGGGCTGTCTCGCCGCGCCGTTCGTCGCCCTGCTGTGGGTGCCCTTCTACACCGGCGGCGGTCCCTCCCTCGCCGGTGTGCCCTTTTTCTACTGGTATCAGATGCTCTGGATCCCTTTGAGTGTTCTACTCATGCTCACCGCCTACCTGTTGCTGCGCCGCTAGCTCTTGGAGGCCCCCTGTGACGACCACTACGCCCACGAGCCCGCCGAGCACCCCCGCCCGCCGGCTCAACCCGAGATCGGTCGCGATCTGGACCGCCGTCGCCATCGCCGGCGCGATCGCCTGGGGCGTGCTCGCCCTGTCCCGCGGTGAGGAGATCAACGCCATCTGGCTCGTGGTGGCGGCGCTCGCCTCGTACGCGATCGCGTACCGCTTCTACGCCCGCTTCATCGCCCGCAAGGTGCTGAAGGTCGACGACACCAGGGCCACGCCCGCGGAGCGGCTGGACAACGGCATCGACTACCAGCCGACCGACCGCCGCATCCTGGCTGGCCACCACTTCGCCGCGATCGCCGGCGCCGGGCCGCTGGTCGGTCCCGTGCTCGCCGCGCAGATGGGCTACCTGCCCGGCACCATGTGGATCATCTTCGGCGTCATCTTCGCCGGCGCCGTGCAGGACATGGTGATCCTGTTCTTCTCGATGCGGCGCAACGGCAAGAGCCTCGGCCAGATGGCCCGCGACGAGATCGGTACGGTCGGCGGCATCGCCGCGCTGGTCGCGGTCTTCTCCATCATGATCATTCTGCTGGCGGTGCTCGCGCTGGTGGTGGTCAACGCGCTCGCCAAGTCGCCGTGGGGCACGTTCTCCATCGCGATGACCATCCCGATCGCCCTCTTCATGGGCTTCTACCTGCGGATGCTCCGCCCCGGAAGGGTCATCGAGACCACCGCGATCGGCGTCGCGCTGCTGCTGCTCGCGATCGTGGCCGGCGGCTGGGTACAGGAGTCCGGCCTCGCCGACACGTTCACGCTCAGCCCGGAGACGCTCACCATCTGCCTGATCGTGTACGGCTTCTTCGCCTCGGTACTCCCGGTCTGGATGCTCCTGGCACCACGCGACTACCTCTCCACGTTCATGAAGGTCGGCGTGATCGGGCTGCTCGCCGTCGGCGTGATCATCGCCGCGCCGGTGCTCCAGACCGAGGCGGTGACCGACTTCGCCCGGGAGGGCAACGGTCCGGTCTTCTCCGGCGAGCTCTTCCCGTTCGTCTTCATCACGATCGCGTGTGGCGCGCTCTCCGGCTTCCACTCGCTGATCTCGTCCGGCACCACGCCGAAGATGATCCAGAAAGAGTCGCAGGTACGCCTCGTCGGCTACGGCGCGATGCTGATGGAGTCGTTCGTCGCCGTGATGGCGCTGATCGCCGCCTGCATCCTGGAGCCCGGCCTCTACTACGCCATGAACGCGCCCGCCGGCCTCCTCGGCTCCACAGTGGAGAGCGCATCAACGGCGGTGGCCAACCTGGGCTTCACCATCACGCCCCAGGATCTCAGCGCCGCGGCCGCCGCGGTCGAGGAAGAGACACTGGTCGCCCGCACCGGTGGGGCGCCCACACTGGCGGTCGGCATGTCGGAGATCTTCTCCAGCGTGATCGGCGGCGACGGGCTGAAAGCGTTCTGGTACCACTTCGCCATCATGTTCGAGGCGCTGTTCATCCTGACCACAGTGGACGCCGGCACACGCGTCGGCCGGTTCATGCTCCAGGACACGCTCGGCAACATCTGGAAGCCGATCGGCCGGGTCAGCTGGAAGCCGGGCCTGTGGGCCACCAGCGCCGTCGTCGTACTCGCCTGGGGCTACTTCCTCTACACCGGCGTGACCAACCCGCTGGGCGGCATCAACCAGCTCTTCCCGCTCTTCGGCATCGCCAACCAGCTACTGGCGGCCGTGGCCCTGGCGGTGGCCACCACGATCCTGGTCAAGAGCGGCCGCCTCAAATGGGCCTGGGTGACCGGCATCCCGCTGGCCTGGGACGCCACTGTCACGCTGACGGCGAGCTGGCAGAAGGTCTTCTCCGACAACCCGGCGATCGGCTTCTTCGCCCAGCGCGAACGCTTCGCCGAAGCCCTCGACCGCGGCGAGGTGCTCGCCCCCGCCAAGAACCTCGACGACATGCGGGCCGTGGTCACCAACTCCACTGTGGACGGAATCCTGTCGGCGTTCTTCGCCATCCTGGTCATCCTCGTGATCGCGAACGCGGCCTGGATCTGCTGGAAGGCCATCCGCGCCCGCGCGCCACTCCCCACCACCGAGGCGCCGTACGTGAAGTCGAAGATCGTCGCCCCGGCCGGCCTCTTCGCCACGGCCGAGGAGAAACGCGAGATGGCCGCCGCAGCGGCGACATCCCCCGGGGAACGCACATGAGGCGCGCCCTGGCGGCCGTCCGCTGGTACCTCCGCGAGCTGACCGGCGAGGCGCAGTACGACCACTACGTCGAACGCCACGGCCGCCTCCACCCCGACCAGCCCTTGATGTCCCGACGCGAGTTCGAGCGCTGCCGCACCGACCGCCGCGACGAAAACCCGACGGCGAGCTGCTGCTGACCCTCCGTGCCCGCCTCGTCCGCCCTCCAGGTTGGGCGGGGCGGGCACATCGCCCTGTGACAGGCGCTCCGTCCGAGACTTGACAGCCCTCTACCCGTTCGGCTGGTGTGGTCCGCGTCACCTACCGGAACACTGAGGCATCAGCCACCACATTTTCGTGGCCATACCGTTGCTTAAAGTGACACCGCCAGGGGGTGTGCCTAGCATGGGCGCTATAGCGTCACCGCCAGCGAGAGGGCCCGCCATGTCCACCGCGATCGTCAAGACGCGCGAGGAGCTGCTGGAGTGGCGTGACCGGCTGCTCAACCAGGTCGGCATGTCCAAGGAACGCCTGTACGACCTCGGCCGCGACTTCGACCTCCAGCCCGAGCAACGCAAGATTTACGAGCTCGTCCGGAGCATCGACTACCTCCTCGGCGATGACTAGCCCCGAGGTCACCGAAGTGTTGCGGTTGCTTGACTATGACGTCGCCCCGAAGACCGCGCCCCCGCAGGACAACATCGCGCGTCTCCACGCTTACTGACGCCCTGCGGTCCGCGACCCGCCGGTACGGCAGGTCGCGGGCCGGGTCAGACAGTGTGGACGGTCAGGGCGGTCCAGGCCCCGAGGTACACGATGTCGCCGTCCTTCAGCGCCACCGGGACGTTGGGGTCGATCGGGTTGGAGCGGGGGTCGTTGAGGTACGTGCCGTTGGAGGATTCCATGTCGACCACGGCCCAGCCGCCCTCCTGCGGCACGAGCAGCGCGTGCACGTGGGATACGCCGGGGTCCTCCGGCGGGCCGACCAGGTCGATGTCCGGGTTGACGCCGCGCGAACGGCTGCGCCGGCCGATGACGATCTGCTGGCCGGTCAGGTCGAAGCGGCGCTCGGCCACGAAGCGGGGCATCGCCAGCGAGCCGGCGTCCTCGCCTCCCATCTCCTTGACGACCTCGAAGTAGGCGGCGTCCGCCCGTACGACGACCTGCCACGGCGCGGAAGCCGCGCCAGAAGCCGTCGCGGAAGCCGGACCCGCGGCGGAAGCCGCCGCCGAGGGCGCGGCAGGGCCGGAGCCGGAGGCCGCCGCCGAGGACACGGCCGGCGCGGAAGACTCCGCCGTGGACTGGGCCGTCACCGGCGGAGCCAGCAGGAAGTCGTAGCCGTCCTCCTCGCAGAAGCGGCCGGTCTTCGGCGTCCCACACACCGGGCAGGGCGTACCCGCGTCACCGGCCGCGGGGGTCTCCGCGGGGGCGGCCGCCGGGGGCGCGGCAGGTGCAGCGGCCGGGGCGCCACCAATCCGCGCGCCGCACACCTCGCAGTAGTCGAGGGTTGCCGAGTCGTGGCCCTTGGGGCAGGTTGCCATCAGCCCTCCTCCGGCTGCTTCTTCTTCACGCGTACGGTCTTGGTGCTGCGCACGTTGGTCAGCTCCGCGTCGACGCCGGCGACCTGCCGCTTCAGGCGTACGGTGCCGGTGGGCGCGTCCACCACGTCCACCACGCGGGCGAGCAGCTTGGCCGTGCCCTCGTGGCCGGACTCGTTGGCGAGCTGCACGGCGCGGCCCAGCTTGGCGGTGGCCTTCTCCACGTCGCCCTCGTCGCGAGCCTGAAGACCCTCCTGGATGACCGCCGCCAGCTCAGCCTGCCCGGTGTAGTGGGCGACCTGCGGGTTGATTTTCGTGGAGAGCGCGGTGTCGTCGGTCCAGCGGGCGAGCACCAGCTTCTCGGTCAGTACCGAGCCGCCGCTCACCAGGCTGAACCGCGCGGCCAGCACCTCCTCGCCGACCACGTCGGGCTCGACCTCCACGGAGATGTGGTAGTCGCGGCTCTCCGCGCCCCACGCGCCGGTCGGATAGTCGCCGATGCGGGCACTGACCTCGGCGCGGCGGCCGGTGAGGTCTTCGACCTGGGGGTACACCTGCTTGACGAAGCGGATCTTCGAGCCGGCCGGCGTCCACACACGCAGCGAGACGTCCGCGACCGACTTGCCCATCGCCGCCTCGGTCATCGCGCGGAAGGCGGCGGGCAGCTCGGACGGGTCTTCGAGGCCGTCTGCCGTACCGAGGAGCGTGGAGGCCACCTTGCGCAGCTCGGTGGCGACCCAGTCGGTACCGACGCCCCGGCTGTCGCAGATGAACTTCCCCTCGCACGCGTCGAGTACCCGCTGGAAGTCGGTCGGCGTCTCGTGCTGGTTCTGCCCGTCGGTGAGCAGGATCGCGTGCTTCACCTCGGCGTTCTGCCCCGCGAAGAGGTAGTTGGCGAGGTCGAGCCAGCGGCCGATGGCGGTACCCCCGTCGGCCCGGAGGCGGGAGACGGCGGCCTTGGCCTCGGCACGGGTCTGGGGGTTGGCGGGGACCATGCGGGTCTCGCCCGGATAGATCATGTGGGCGCCGGCGGTGCCGGCCACGACCGCGAACGCCACGCCGTCGCGGAGCGTGTCGATCGCGACGGCGGTCGCCTTCTTGGCCTCGGCGATCTTCGTGCCGGGCATCGCCATCGAGCCCGACGTGTCGACCAGGATGACCTGCGCGGCACTCAGCGCCGTCGAGGCTTCGCGCAGGTCGCCGCCCTGCGCGGTCACCGTGACGATCGCGTCGACGACGCGGCCGCCCTCGGGCAGGTACTCGTTCTGGTCGACCTCGGCCGTGAACTGCGCGGTCATGGGGCGGATCCTCCTAAGGCGGGGAAGGAGAGTACGGCGACGGCGATGTTGTCGTGGCCACCGCCGTCGAGGGCCACGGCGGTGAGGTGGCGGGCCACCTCGATCGGGGTACCGGTGGCGGCGGCGGCCAGCTCCGCTGGCTCAGAGAGGTAGTGATGCAGCCCGTCCGAGCAGAGCAGGAGCCGCCCCTCCCCGCTCGGCCGCAGCGAGCGCACCTGCGGCTCGGCGTCGTCAGAGTCGGCGCCCAGCCACCGGATGAGCGCGCGGGACGTGGGGTCGGCCTCCACTGTGGCCGGTGCGGGCCGCCCCGCCGCGAGCTGGCCAGCGATCGAGTCGTCGACGGTGAGGCAGTCGGGTTCGGGGCCGAGCCAGTACGCCCGGCTGTCGCCGATCCAGCCCACAGTCACCGCGTCGGCGGTGACGATCCCGGAGACGTACGTGCAGCTCGGCGGCGTGTCGCTCGCATCGGTGCCGGCCGCCGCGCGGGCTGCTTTCGCGGCGGCGTGGGCGCCCAGCACGGTCGCATCGGCGGGATCGGCCCCGGAGGTGAGCGCGTCGAGCAGCGCGGCGACCCCCGCCTCGGCGGCACGGTGTGACGCCGCGTCGGACCGGGTCGAGGTGGAGACCCCGTCGCACACCACCGACACCAGGCCGCCGTCGTACCGGCCGATCACCACCGCGTCCTCGTTGCGCGGGCGGCGCCGTCCCCGGTCGGTGACCGCACCGACCGTGGTCAGGTCCAGCTCCGCGTGGTCGCGGCCGACCGAACGCCGCCGCCCGCAGTTGTCGCAGTACATCTCCGTGCCGGCGGCCCCGCACCCCACGCAGGCGAGCCCGGCGCGCGAGGAGAGCCACACCGTGGGTACGGGCTCGACCGGGGCGGCCTCGCCGGTCATCAGGTTGCGCCCGCAAACCTCGCAGAACTTGTGCTCCGGCTCGCTGGGCGGGCCGTGCTCCGGGCACATTCTCATACGAGCGTCCGGGGGCGTACGCTGTTGGCCCGGTCGACCA
The DNA here is from genome assembly GCF_042433955.1 of Phytohabitans kaempferiae. Classification (NCBI taxonomy): domain Bacteria; kingdom Bacillati; phylum Actinomycetota; class Actinomycetes; order Micromonosporales; family Micromonosporaceae; genus Phytohabitans; species Phytohabitans kaempferiae. The sequence goes on from NZ_JBHLUH010000004.1 coordinate 619,354, forward strand.
GCGCGATCCTCGTGTCCGGGTCGCGGGCGATCTGGGCCATCGTCCGGTACGCCCGCTCCAGCCCGAAGCGCAGCCCCCGCTCGGACAGCTCGTGCCCGAGCACTCGCGCGCCGGTCGGCAGCCGGTGCGGCGGAAGGTGCGTGGCGGTGAGCCAGGCGAGCGCGGCCTCCAGCATCTCCACGGTCAGCCGCGCCTGCCGTTCGACGTCGAGGCCGAGGCGCTCCAGCCGCCCGGAGGCGCGCAGCAGGTCGTCGGCGTGCGTCGGCTGGCTTCCCGCGTGCAGGCTGGCGCGTACGGCGGCGACCTGCGCGGTCACGTGGTGGCTGGAGTTGTCCGGCACCTGGTCGAGTACGGCCAGCGCGCCGCCCCGGTCGCCCGCGGCGAGCCGGATGCGGGCCAGCCCGAACGCGGCGCTGATGAAGCCCCGGTCGACCCGCCACACGCGGTCGTACAGCCGCTGCGCCGCCTCCCTGTCGCCGGTGCACTCGATCGCGGCGGCCAGGGCGAGCCGGGCGGCGGGCTCGCCGGGCAGCTCGCTGTAGACGGCGTCGAACGCGACCCGCGCGTCACCGGGACGGCCGGCGGCCATGGCGGCGATGCCCCGGTACCAGTCGACCCGCCAGTCGAACGGGTCGGCGGCGGCCAGCTCATCCAGCCCGGCCACCGCCCCGGCCAGGTCGCCGGCGTCGATGCGGGCGCGGACCAGGCGGAGCGCCACCTCGGTGCTGTGTACGGGCGGCGACTCGAGCTGGCGCACCAGCTCGGCCGGGTCGGTGCTGCTGAGCGTGGCGAGGAAGCCGGCGCCCGGGTCGAGCACGTCGACCTGGGGCAGCGGCAGCGCGGCGGCGACCCCGGCGGGCTGGAGGTCGACCACCACCGCCTCGCCGCCCACCTCGCCGGCCGCCGTGCCAAACGCCCGCCGCTCCGGCGTGAACTGCCGGGACACCACCGGCCGGGGCACCGCGTCGTTGGCGGAGAGCACCTCGCGGAGTACGCCGAGCAGCTGGTCGCTCATGTCGGCCGCGGACTGGAAGCGCCGGGCCGGGTCGGGGTGCGTGGAGCGGACCAGCAGCCGGTAATACGACTCCTCCTGGACGAGCAGTGGCACGTCGCCGCGATCCGGCAGCTTCCCGGCGTACGTGCTGGAGAAGCCGCGGAACTCGAAGCTCAGCACCGCCAGCGCGCGCCCGACGGTGTAGATGTCGGCGGGGATCGAGGGGCCCACGTCGGCCACCTCGGGCGCCTGGTAGCCGGGCGTGCCGTAGACCGCGCTCACGTCGTCGTCGATCCGGCGTACGGCACCGAGGTCGATGAGCTTGAGCTGCTCCTCCGCGTGGATCACGTTGTCCGGCTTGAAGTCGCAGTAGAGCAGGTCGCGCCCGTGCAGGTAGCCGATGGCGGGCAGCACCTCCGCGCCGTACGCGAGCACCTCGGCGAGCGGCAGCACGCGGTGCCCCTCGGAGCGGCGGGCCATCAGCATGTCACGCAGCGACTGCCCGCCCACGTACTCCATGACGATGTAGCCCACCGGCTGGCCGGTCTTCGGGTCGGGGTGCTGCACGAAGTCGTGGATCTTCACGATGCTGGGATGGTCGATCTCGACCAGGTAGCGCCGCTCGGTCACCGCCGCCGCCATCGCGTCCGCGTCGGCGGTGTTGATCAGTCCCTTGAGGACGACCCAGCGGTCGCTCACCGAGTCGCTGACGTTGCGGTCGCGGGCGAGATAGATCCAGCCCAGTCCGCCGTACGCGAGCGCGCCGAGCACCTCGTACCGGTCGTTGATGAGGTCGCCCTGGTTGAGCCGGGGCAGGAAGGAGAAGGGCGTGCCGCAGTTGGGGCAGAAGCCCTCGCTCCGCCCCGGCTTGCCGTCGCGCCCGCGCCCGACCGGCTCCTCGCACTTGCTGCAGTAGCGGCGCCCCTCGGAGACCTTGGGCTCGCGCATGACCGCGGTGGCCGGGTCGCGCAGCGGCACGCGGGGCAGCTCGATGAGGCCCGCGCCCAGCCCGCCGCGCGAGGCGGCGCGGCTGCGGCTGGAGCCGCGCGTCGAGCCCCGCCCGGTCGCCGTCGCGATCGAGCCGGACGCCGTCGCGACGCTCACCGGGGGCGTGGCGGAGGACGCCGGGCTGGCCTGCGCCGGCACCACGCCGGCCGGCGCCCGCCGCCCGCACTCGTCGCAGTAGCCCTCGGCCCCGTACGAGCCGGAGCAACCGGACCGGACACACCTCATGGATTGCCCCTCTCCGTGAGCTGGTTGAGATAACGCTGGTAGGCGACCACCGCACGCGTGGCGGCGGGCAGGTCGCAGGGGCTGGTGTAGAGCAGGTCCCGCGCGGCGCGGTGCTTGGCGGCCAGCTCGTCATGCTCGACCAGCCCCATCCGACCGGCCCGCGCCCGGTAGGCGTCCAGCCGGCCGCGCAGCTCGGTGCGGCGCTGCATCAGCCCGTCGGCCGCCTCGAAGAGGTGCGCCGCGCGCTCCTTCGCCCGCGCCACCGAACGCTCCACAATGGACAGCTCGTCGACCAGCCGCAGCCACCGCCCCTCCCGCTGCAACTGCCCGAGCTGCGCGAGGTGCGCGCGGAGCCCGCCGGTCGCGTCCGGCGCCGGCGGCAGGCCCGTATTCGCAATCTTGGCCTCCGCCATGGCATAGGCCTCGCGCGTCTTCGCCTCCGCCGCGGCCACCTCGTCCACCGCCGTGGTCAGGCTCTGGATCCGATCCGGGTACGCGCTGCGCAGTGCCGCCAAGCTGGCGATCCGTGCGGTCAGCGCCTCGATCTCGGAGACCAGCCCGGGCGGCGGAGCGCTCGCCCCGATCGGGTCGAGCAGCGCCTCGGCGTGCGCGTCGCTCAGCTTCTGCGCCAGACCGTCCACATCGGAGCCCTTGAGCGCGTCGCCGCCCAGGTCCACAGCACCGGCGCGGGCCTTCTCCAGCGCGCTCAGCGGCTGGGCGTAGGCGGTGGCGATCCGCGCGCTGGCCGCGTCGACCTCGCCGAGCGCGCGCACCACCTCGTCGGCCACCGTCTCCAGGTCGCTGGCGAGCCCCGGTACGGTCTGCCACGACGCTGGCGTACCCCCGGCGAGGCTGTCGAGCACCAGGCCCGACGCGCTCAGCCCCACGATGGGATGCCGCAGCACCGAGGTGAGCAGGCGCAGCTCGCTGTCACCAGGCCGGGAGCGCTCCGCGCGTACCGTCTTGGCCCGGTCGAGCTGGGCGCCGAGCGCGGTGAACTGCGACCACAGCACCTCGACGGCGGCCAGCACCTCGTTTGCCACCTCGGCGGTACGCCCGCGCAGCCCGCCACCGCGCAGCAGTACGAGCGCGGGATGCGCGTCCATCTCGAACATCGCGGCGGAGATGCGGTCGTACGCCGCGACGAGCCCGACGATGGCCCGATCGACCTCGTCGCGGCTCATCAGCGGCGGCGTCGACACGGTCAGTCCCGGTAGCGCGGCGCGGGTGGTGGCGGGGTGTCACCGAGCGAGGAGAGCCACGTCTCGTACACGCGGGTCCAGGTGCCGTTCGAGCGGAGCTGGTCGAGCACTCCGTTGACGAACCGGACGAGGTCGGTGGCCCCCTGCTTCATCGCCATGCCGTACGGCTCCTCGGTGAACCGCTCCGGCAGGATCTTCGTGCCCTTGTCCTGCTCGGCGAAGCCGGCCAGAATCGCGTCGTCGGTCGAGACCGCCTCCACCTGAAGCTGCTGGAGCAACACCAGGCAGTCGAGCGCGTCGCTGGCGGAGACCGGGAGCGCGTCGGGCGCCTTCGCGGCGATGTTGCGGATCGAGGTGCTGCCGGTGGCGGCGCAGACCTTCTTGCCGGCCAGGTCTTCGATCCCGTTGATCGGCGAGTCACCGGCGACCAGGATGGCCTGCCCCGCCGAGAAGTACTCGGTGGAGAAGGCGATCCGTTCCCACCGGTCGCAGTTCATCGTCATGCTGCGGATGACGATGTCGACCCGACCCTCCTGGATCGCGGCTTCCCGGTCGGCCGTGGTGATCGTGCGGAAGAGCACCTTGTCGGGGCTGCCGAAGATGGCCCGGGCAAGCTCGCGCGCGAGGTCGATCTCGAAGCCGACCAGGTTGCCGGTCTTCGAGTCGCGGTAGCCGAAGCGGTAGTTGTTTTGATCCACGCCGACCACGAGACGACCGGCCCGCTGGATCCGCGCCATCGTCGAACCCGACGGCATCCGCCCCGCGGGCGGTAGCGCGCCGGTCGGGCGGAAGCTGGCCCGCGGGTCGCACGAGCCGGCCGGTGCCACAGGGCTCGTGGGGAGCACCGCCGGGTCCTGTACGCCGACCGGGCGCGCGGGCTCGGCCGGGTCGGGGCCGGACGGCAAGGGCTCGGTGCCCCCACAGCCGGCCAGTACGAGGGCGGCCAGCACTGCCGCCGCGGCACGGACACTCGTTCGCTTACTCATCGGTACTCCGCCAGTCGTCGCTGGATGCCGACCGCCGCGCCGATCATGAGCAGCGCGGCGAGTACCGCGACCCCGATGTCGGCGCCGGCGAGCGAGTTGCCCGCCCCGCGCACCTCCTGCCGGAACATCTCGCTGTTGTGCTCGATCGCACCGGCGAGCTGCTCGTCGAGGCGGTTGGCGATGCTGGCGGTGCTGTTTTCCTCGGTACCGACCGAGGCGGTGACCGCTTCGGCGTACCGGCCGTCGTTGTCGAGCTGGCGCACCTGCTCGTGTGCGGAGAGCCAGTTTCGCGCCTCGGCCAGGGCGGCGTTGAGGGCCTCTCGCGTGGGCCCGTTCGCGTCGAGCGGGGCGAGCAGTCCGCCCGACCCCTCGGGGCCGGCGAGTTCGCCCATCACCCGCACGTAGTCGTCTTCGAACGCCTGCCCGTTGCCCCGCGCGACAAGCGTCAGCGACTCGTCGGCGCGGGCCTGGAGCGCGGCGATGCGGGCGTCTGCGAGGCGGGCCACCTCTTCCGAACCCTGGTCGCGGCTCGCCTCCAGCCGCCCCGCAATCACCAGCGCGGAGACGCCGAGCCACAGCACGACCGCGACGGCGGCGACGGTGGCCACCACCAATCCGATGTTGAACACGCGGTTGGTGCGTCTGGTCAGATATCGCTGGACCACCACGAGCGCGGCGATCGTCAGCACGCCGAGCGCCACCGCGAACCACGGGAAGGCGCCCGCGTCGTCGCGCGCCTCGTCCAGCTCGGCGGAGACCGCGTCGTACAGCTCCTGGGCGGCGGGGAGCAGCCGCTCGCGCATCACGCCGGACGCCTCGCGCAGGTACGCGCCGCCCACCGGTACGCCCTGGCGGTTGTAGACCCGGGCGGTCTCCACCAGGCCGGTGTAGACGGGAAGCTGCGCGGCGATCCGGGCCACCGCGTTGGCGCCCCGGCCGTCGCCCGCGCCACCGCCGGAAACGATCGCTAGGGCGGCCGCGGCGTCGGCGATGTCGGCCTGGTAACGCTCACGCAGCGCGACCGGCTCGACGCCACCGGTGAGGAACGCGCTCGCGGCGGTCGCGTCGGCATCGGAGAGCGCGCGGTAGAGCCGCTGCGCCGCGACCGTCAGCTCGCCGCTGCGCGCCACCGCACCATCGACGAGGTCGGCCCGCTGGCGTACACCGACCGCACCGGCGACCCCGGTCGCCAGGCCCAGCACGACGAGCGCCACGGTGGCGAGCCTCAACCGGCCCGGGGTACCCCGGAATCGTCCCGCCGCCCGCTTGCGCAGCCGGGCCGCGGGTGCGGCGGCCGGTGCCCGGGTTGCCGGTTCGCGTACGAGAGTCGTCACCGTCACCACCTCGGGGATCAAGGTAGCCAACCGCATCAAGACGTGCGCGGGCGGCTCAAGTGCTGTGCGGGAACGAGCGTACCGGGACGACCAGCGGCCCATGATCGCCGTCGATGACGCGTACGCGCGCGCCGTAGTGGGCCGCCAGCAGCTCCTCGGTCAGCACCTCGCGTGGCGGCCCGCTGGCGGCCACACGGCCGTTGGCGAGCAGCACCATCCGGTCGGCGTACTCGCCTGCGATGGAGAGGTCGTGCATGGTGGCGAGCACGGTCAGCCCACGGTCCCGGCGCAGCTCGTCGACGAGGTCCAGCACATCCTGCTGGTGGCCGATGTCGAGTGCGGTGGTCGGCTCGTCGAGCAGCAGCAGCGGCGCGCCCTGGGCCAGCGCCCGGGCCAGGAACACGCGCTGCCGCTCGCCGCCGGAGAGCGTGGCGAGCTGGCGGCTCGCGAAGCGCTGGAGGTCGAGTCGGGCCAGTACCTCGCCGGCGGCGGCCAGGTCGGCGGTGGACTCGCGGCCGAGCGGCGGGATGTAGGGGTTGCGGCCGAGCAGCACGTAGTCGAAGACGGCCATGCCGGCCGGCACCACCGGTGACTGGGCGACGGTCGCCACGAGCCGGGCCCGCTGTCGCCTCGGCATGCGCTCGGTGTGCGTACCAAAAAGAGAGATGGCACCAGCGGCGGGGAGCAGGCCGCCGACGGCGCGCAACAGGGTCGACTTGCCGGCGCCGTTGGGTCCGATGACGGCGACCCACTCGCCGGTGGCGACCGTGAGGTCGACGCCGTCCAGGATCGTGGCGCCACCGAGGGTGACCCGCACGCCGAGCGCGTCCACGGCGTGCGCCGGCTGCTCCTCGGCGGTCACAGCGCGACCCGCTTGGTCGTGCGCAGCACCAGCACGAAGAAGGGCGCGCCGAAGAAGGCGGTGACCACGCCGATCGGGATCTCCGCGGGGCTGGCGACAGTGCGCGCGACCAGGTCGGTGAAGGCGAGGAACGCGCCCCCGAAGAGCACCGACAGCGGCAGGATCACGCGGTAGCTGCCGCCAGCGAGCAGCCGGATCGTGTGCGGCACGATGATGCCCACGAACCCGATCAGACCGGACACCGACACGGCGGCGGCGGTGCCCAGGCTGGCGGCGGCGAGCAGGATGTACCGCGAGCGCTGCGGATGCAGGCCCAGGCTGCTCGCCTCGTCGTCGCCCACCGACAACACGTCGAGCTCACGCCGGAAGATCAGCAGCACCGCGCCGGTGACGACCGCGTACGGCAGGATGACCAGCACGTCGTGCCACCCCGCGGTCGCCAGCCGCCCCAGCAGCCAGGAGTAGACCTCGCGGATGGCGTCGACGTTGCGCTGCATGAGGTACGTCTGGCCGGCGGCGAGGAAGGCGGAGACCGCCACGCCGGCGAGGATCAGCGTGGCCGGCGAGCGGTCGCGGCCGCCGGTGACGCCGAGGAGGTACGTGAGCAGGACCGCCCCGATCGCGCCCAGGAACGCGGCGACCGGTGTGGTGAGCGGGAGCCCCGAGGTGACGTCGCCGCCCGCCGACCCGGTGCCGATCCGGAACGCGATCACCGCGGTCACCGCCAGCCCGGCGCCGGCCGCCACGCCGAGCAGGTGCGGGTCGGCCAGGGGGTTGCGGAAGACGCCCTGGTAGCAGGCGCCGGCGATCGCGAGCATCGCGCCCACGAGCAGCGCCAGCACCACGCGCGGCAGCCGGATCTCGGTGACGATCGCGATCTCCCGCTCGTCCAGCCCGCTGTGCAGGTGTACGCCGGGGATGAGGTTGAGCACTTCGGCCGCGACACTGCCCGGAGGCAGGTTGACCGGGCCGAACGCCAGGCCGGCGAGGGCCGCGACGACGACGGACACGACGCCCGCGACGATCCAGCCGGCCCGGCGTTCCCAGGAAGCTGTCACGCGGGGGCCTTGGCCACCGCGTCCGTGATCGATTTCACCAGGTCGACCACGCGCGGGCCCCAACGCGACGCGATGTCGTCGTCGAGGGCGATCACGTCGCCGTTCTTGACCGCGGTGATGTTCGCCCAGCCGGTACGCGCCTTGACCGTCTCCAGCGACTGCTGGCAGCACTTGGTGTCGGCCAGGAAGATCAGGTCGGGGTTCGCGCTGATCAGTGCCTCGGGCGAGAGCTGCGGGTAGCCGCCCTTCTTGCCGTCGGCGTCGGCGGGGTCGGCGATGTTCTCCAGCCCGGCGAGCGAGAAGAGCGCGCCGATGAACGTCTTGCTGGTCACCGAGTACAGCGTCGGGTCGAGCTCGTAGTAGTAGGTGAGCTTGGTCGATCGCTGCGGCATACCTTCGACCAGCTTGGCGATGTCGTCCTTCATCCGCCGCACGGTGTCGGCCGCCTCGTCCGGATGCCCGGTGAGCTCGCCGAGGTCGGTGAGCTGCTTGTAGGTGTCGTCCAGCGTGGTCGCGCTCGCCGCCACGTACACCGGGATCTTCAGCGTGGTGAGCTGGTCGACCACCTTGTTGGTGTCGTTGGAGAGCACCACCAGGTCGGGCGCCTTGGCCGCGATGGCCTCCGCGTTGGGTTGGAAGCCGGACAACTCGGACTTGGGCGCCTCGGGCGGGTAGTTGGAGTTGTCGTCGACCGCCGTGACCTGGCTGCCCGCGCCGATGGCGTAGAGCATCTCGGTGGCGCTCGGCGAGAGCGACACGATCTTCTCGGGGCGCTTGTCGAGCGTGATGTCGCCCACCGTCACGGGGTAGGCGGCGGGGGCGTCGGCCGCGCCTGCGGCGCCCGGCTCCTCGTTTTCGCTCGCGCATCCGGCCAGCGCGAGGGCGACCGCGGCGACGACCGCTGTGAACTGTCTCTTCACTTGTCCTCCTGTCGGTCGAGGATCCGGTGCTTCGCCGACAGGAGAAAGAGGTGCCACTCCGCCCGCGAGGCGCCCTTCCTCGAGAGCGCTTGTTCGCGACCATCCGCAGGCGACCTGGCTAGTCCGCCCGGTTTGCACCGGTACGGCATCACAGTTGCGGGACAGCTCCGGTTTGGGCACCGGATTCGCTGCGGCTGGTCGACTGCACCGTACCTCAGCGTGGAACCCGGACCCCCTGGTCAGTGGCGTTCGCCTCGCCCCTCGACGGATGTGGGCCCGGGGCTTGACGGCCCCGGGCCCACTCCTGTGGGAACTGCTGGCTACGACGAGGTGATGGTGACGTTGTCGACCGCCGCCTCCACAAGGCTCGCGGTCGAGGCGTCGGTCGCCTCGATCAGGATGCGGATGGACTGGCCGGCGTACGCGGTCAGGTTGACGTTAGCCGTCGCCCAGGAGCCGTTGCGGTTGCTCGCCGCGCCCGCCTGGGTCAGGACCGGCGTCGTACCGCCGGAGTGCACCACGCTGACCCGGAAGAGGTCGGCCGAGGAGGAGTTCGAGCCGTGCGCCAGGTACCAGGCGAACGACAGTGACAGCGTGCCGCTCGACGGGAGCGTGACCGCGGGCGAGCGGGCGCTCGTCAGGCCGCCGTCGATGTCGTAGTCACCGGCGCTCGTGCCAGCCAGGCGGCCGGTCACCAGGTCGTTGCTCCCGGCGAACGGGGCGAGTTGCTTGGCGCCACTCGAGTTGGTCGCCTGGGCCGTACCTCGCTCCCACTGGCCCAGCGTGGCCGTGTCGGTGCCGGACGGGTTGACCGTCCAGCCCGTGTTCGTCTCGAACGTGTCCGACCACACGGTCGTGCCGCCGCCGGTGCCGCAGTACTGCGCCTGCTTGCCGGTCGCCCGGTACGGGCAGTCGGCGTACTCGCTCAGGATCAGCACCGCCTCCCGGTTGCGCGAGGTCTGCGCGGGGATGACCTCGTCCGGCGGGTAGAAGCCGCCGCCGCCCGCCGAGCCGGGGTACATCTCGAAGGTGTACGCCCAGATGCCGTGCTGCCCCCACATCCAGTCGATGCTGTCGCCATCGGTGATGTAGAGGTCGGAGGACTGTTCCGGCGTGTACCCGTTGGTGGCCGCCATCTGCTGCCCGATCGTGCGGAAGACCGCTTCCTGGTCGGCGTTGAGCCCCGGCGCGGTGTTGGCGGTCGTGTAGCCGAACGGCCAGAGGACCAGCTGCGAGTACGTGTGGAAGTCGATGTTCGCCTTGATCTGCTGTACGCCCCCCACCACGCGGCTGTTGACGAAGTCGCGCAGCCGCTGGGTCTCCGGCGCGGAGAAGGCGGACGGGCCGCGGTACGTCTCGGAGCCGGTCGAGCCGGACGAGCCGCCGCAGCAACCCCAGTTGTACGACCAGTTGCGGTTGAGGTCGGTGCCCACATTGGACGAGCCGGAGTTGGGCTGGCGGTTCTTGCGCCACGAGCGGTACGAGCCGGTGGCGATGTCGTACTCGCTGCCGTCCGGGTTGACCGTCGGCACGATCCAGATCTCGCGCGTGTTGACGATGTTGGTGATCCGCGAGTCCGAGCCGTAGTTGTCCGTGAAGAGGTTGAGCAGGTAGATCGCCATCTCCACGGTGAGGTGCTCGCGCGCGTGCTGCTGCGAGTTGAAGAGGATCTCCGGCTCCGCCTCGTCGGTGGCGACGTTGTCGGAGATCTTCACGGCCATGATGTCGCGGCCCTCGTACGAGTTGCCCAGCGTGATCCGGCGGGCGATGCTCGGATGGTCCGCCACCACCTGGTTGACCACCGCGTTCAGCTCGGCGTAGTTGTGGTACGCCGAGTCGGCCGGCGGGAAGTCGAGCGTGGTCATGCCGCCTGGCGCCGCGACCGGCACGGGCACGACCTGGAAGCCGAGCTTGCGGATCGCCAGCACCTCGGACTGGATCGCCGAGACGTAGATCTTCCCGTGCTCGATGTAGTCGATGGCCGCGCCGGTGCGGGCGATCGCGTCGCGGTCCGCGAAGGTGCGCGGACCGACCACTGTGTACTGCGCGGCCACCTCGGCCGTTTTCGGGCCGGGATCGGGCGTGGCGCTACCCGGGCTGCTGGTGATCAGCAGTAGCCCGGCCGCCAGGGTCGCACCGAGTACGACGACGCGGCGGGGCTTCAGACGGATGGACATTCATGACCTCCTGGGGTTGGGGAGATCCCATGTGTTCCGAGCCTCTTTGGACTGGACCGCGCGGCGCCCCACGCCCCGCGTCCTCCCCGTGCGGTCCGCGGACCGTGCGGGGGTCGAGAAGGTTCGTTGAGGAAACTGCACCACATCCGCGCCCTCGGACCGTCATGCCAATGTGGTCGTCCCGCCGACAAAGATTTACCGGGCATCCGACTATGGCGAAACTTCCCTTCAAACGGGATAGTGACGGGATGGTCAGAACCACCGCCGTAGCCGTCACGGCCCTCGCCCTGCTCGCCCCCGCGGTGCCGGCCGTCGCCGGAGGGGCCACGAGCCACGACGAACAGATCACCTTCCAGCGCTGGTCCACGTACCAGGACTGGCGCGGCGGCACGCACGAGGGCACCTTGGCCCTTCCCGGCGTGCGTACGGGCATCACCATCGGCCGCCCGGCCGGCACCTACGACTACACCGATCCCCACACCGGTACAACGAAGACCTGGTCGTACGCGACCTGGACGTCACCGGTCCGCAAGGTCGGCTTCGACGCCAGCGAGCTGGTCGCCTCCTGGAACGCGGAGACGCCCGCCGGCACCTGGGTCCAGATCGAGATGCAGGGGACGTACAACACCGGCGACCGCACCCCCTGGTACGTCATGGGGCGCTGGGCCTCCGGCGACCAGGACATCCGCCGCACGAGCGTCAACCGCCAGGGTGACCCGTGGTCGACCATCTGGACCGACACGTTCTCCATCGACGACGTGGCCAACGGCGTGATGCTCCGCGCGTACCAGCTGCGCCTCACCCTCTACCGCGCGCCCGAACAGTGGCGCTCCCCCCGCGTGTGGATGGTCGGCGCGATGAGCTCCTACGTGCCCGACCGCTTCACCGTGCCGCTCAGCAAGGGGCGCATCGCGTGGGGGCGGGAGCTGCCCGTGCCTCGGTACTCGCAGAACGTGCACGAGGGCCACTACCCCGAGTACGACGGCGGCGGGGAGGCGTGGTGCTCGCCCACCTCGACCGAGATGGTGGTGGAGTACTGGGGACGCGGCCCGTCCGAAGAGGACACCGCCTGGGTCGATCCCACGTACCCCGACCCGACCGTCAACCACGCGGCCCGGATGGTCTACGACTACACGTACGACGGCGCCGGCAACTGGCCCTTCAACACCGCGTACGCGGCGACGTACCCCGGGCTGGACGGCTTCGTGACCCGGCTGCACTCGCTCGACGACGTGGAGCGGCTCATCCGCGCCGGTATCCCGGTGATCACCAGCCAGTCGTTCCTCGCCAGTGAGCTGGACGGGGCCAACTACGGCACCGCCGGACATCTCTTCGTCGTGGTGGGCTTCACTGCCGACGGCGACGTGGTGGTCAACGACCCGGCCTCCTCCTCCAACGAGGCGGTGCGCAACGTCTACCCCCGTGAGCAGTTCGAAACCGTGTGGCTGCGCACCAAGCGGATCAACGCGACCGGCGGTGTCTCCGGCGGCAGCGGCGGCATCGCGTACCTCATCAAGCCGTGGTGGAAGCCCTGGCCGCAGGTAGCGGGCCTGCCGCATTAGGGCGGTGTGGCGGGCCTGTCGTGTTGGCGGCGGGCCCGCCCACTGGTGTATTGGGTTGACCATGACCGACGTTCAACCGCCCGAGAGCCACGCCGACCTCCTCGACCGCCCACTCTTCGCGCACCTGGCGACCGTGCGCCCCGACGGCGCACCGCAGACCAGCGTCATGTGGTTCGGCTGGGACGGCGGGCGCATCCGGATGACGCACACCAAGACCCGCCAGAAGTTTCGCAACCTCACCAGCGAGCCGCGGGTCGCGCTCAGCATCGCCGACCCCGAAGACGGCTACCGCTTCCTCGAGGTGCGCGGCGTCGTCGAGAGCATCGAGGACGACGACGCCGAGGCGTCGTTCTACAAGGAGCTCCAGCACCGGTACGGGATGGACTACCCGATCCGCGACGCGCCCGTGCGGGTCGTGATGACGATCCGGCCCGAGGCATTCGTCGCGGTCACCGGCGGCGGCGTCGTGGCGCGTACGCCCTGACGCTCCACATCTCGGAGGCGTCGGGCGAACGGCCGGATACCGGTACCTTTCGCCCGGCGTCGCCGGTCGTGGTGCCGGACGGTGCTAGGCGTCGCCCTTCGACTCCTCGTCGCCGGCCAGCGCGGCGCGGAGGCGCTCCTTCTCCGCCTTGCGCCGCTCCGCGGCCCCGGCCATCTGGTTGGCCACCTGGTCGCGCAGCCCGCGCAGCAGGAGGAACGAGAAACCCGCCGACGCGACCAGCGCGATCATCAGCTTGATGAAGATGTCGAGCTCGATCGGCAGGAGCGCGGCGAAGACGGCCACGAACAGGCCGACGCGAGCCAGCGTGTACTTGATTACCGGGCTCATGCCCTTTCCTAACCCGTCCGGTGGGCCAGCCACCGGATGCCGTAGAACCAGATCACCGCGTACGCCAGTGCGAACGCGGTCGCGGCCAGCGCGCCGGACCAAAGCTGCCCCGCCTCGTTGAACAGGCCGGCGACCAGCAGCCCGAAGGTGAGCGAGACCGCCGCGCCGACCAGCGCGACGACCACCCGGACGGCGCCGTAGGACCAGGCGCGGAACTCCTCCACGAACGCCCACGCCGGCAGGATCACGGCCAGCCAGCCGGAGGCCCTGCCGAACTCACCGAAACCCAGCAGCGCGAAGCCGCCATCGAAGACGAGCAGCGCGAGGACGCCGATCACCAGGCCGGCCAGGACCAGGCCCAGCAGGTCGGTGACGGCGAGGATGCGCCCGTCGGCGTCGCGCCGGGGAAAGGTGCTCTGCGCCTCAGTCATGACCCATCGAGGGTACTGCCGCCGCCGCGACACCTCGTGACCAGGCCGTACCCGTGCTGTTTCGACCGTTTCGCCCGGCCCTCAGGCCCAGACCTGCTGGGGGGTTGCACGCCGCTCGGCCAGTGGCAGCGGCGGGTCGTACACGCGCACCACGTTGTCGTCCGCGTCCCGCTCGACCGGGCGGAAGCCGGCGTCCCAGATCAGATGGAGGATCTCCTCCCGGTCGGCGCTGGGCGGGGCGACCAGGTCGTCGACGCCGAAGTTGAGCGCCAACTGGGCCAGGGCCGGTGTGTGGACCGCCGTCGAGCAGGTCACATGGCGGGGGCCGATGATCGCCAGCCGGGCCACCGCGAACTCGCGGAGTGTCTCGGCCGGCGAGGTGGGCTCCCTGTCAGGAATCTGACCACCGCCGATCAGGAAGGTCACCCGGTCGCCGTGGTGAGCCGCGCGTCGATCGTTGGCGAGCCGGCCGAGCCATGCAAGATCGTCGCTGCCGGCGAGCTCCTCGCTGTCCCCACCGGTGACCCGGTCACCTGCGTAAACACGCTCTTCGATCTCTTTTCTGCGCGCCGCGTCCATGACGCCGAGCCTAGAGGATCTTTTTGGAGGGGTACCGCCAACCGGGGCCGACGCCGAAGCCCTCGATCGCCGGACGCGCGGGCCGCCGCGGGCATGTGGACCGCGGAGGGTGAGGCTGCGGGAGCAGCGGTCTTGCCCACGATGGACATCGCGGTAGCCCTGATCTGTGTCTTGGCACATCAGGGCTGTTGTGGACACTCGCCACCCCCCGTTTGTTAACGAGTTCTCAGGTACCCGTTACCTCCTCGCCGATCGACATCGTTGCTGCCGTGCGGTAGGACAGAATGGGACCGCGAGCGGCTTGGGGAGGCGCGAATGGCGAAGCGCAAGGGCAGGCAACCGGCGCGCCGTCGTGACGGGTTCATCAGCCCTGTCCTCCGGCCCGTCGCCTGGTCGGCCATGCTCGGCGCTGCCGCCGCGGCCGCGTTCGCCGCTCCGGTCTACGCCGACCCGACGCCCAACACGATCCCCGACGCCGGCTCGCGCCCCGCGACCGTCGGCTCGTTTCAGCTGCCCGGCGCCACCGCGCCGGCGACCGGGAGCGGCTTCACGCCGCCCTCCACGGTCACCGGGCCGCTCGCCACGCAGATCTACAACGCCGAGGTCGAGCTGGGCCTGCTCAGCGAAGACCTGCTGAAGAAGCGCGAGGAGCAGGCGCTCGCCCGCACCGATCTCGCCATCGCCCACCGCCAGCTCGACGAGGCGCGGGCCGCGCTCGCCGAGGCCGAGGCGGATGCGGAGAGCGCCGCCGCCCGGGCGATCAAGGAGGCGGCCGAGCTGCCGCCCGGCGCGTTCGGCTCCGACCTGCACGGTCTGAGCGAGCTGGCCCGCATCCAGCGCGGCGAGTCCTCCACCGCCGGGAGTGACGCGGCCGAGCACAGGGTGTCCCGCGCCAAGGATGCCGAGCGGGTCGCCCAGGAGGCGTACAACACGGCGCTGGCCAAGGAGCAGACGCTCGTCGGCCAGTTCACCACCCTCGAGGCCACGCTCAAGACCAAGGAGTCCGCGCTCCTCGAGGTCAAGGAGCGCAACGCCGCCCAGCTCGCGGTCATCGAGCGGGAGCGTGAGGCCCAGGAGGCCCGGCTCGGCGCCGACTTCCTCAACAGCGACAACATCGCCGGGCTCGCCGCCGACCCGCGAGCGATCAAAGCGGTCAACTTCGCGCTCGGCGAGCTCGGCAAGCCATACGTGTGGGGCGCCGAGGGTCCCAACGCCTACGACTGCTCCGGCCTGATGTGGGCCGCCTACCGGCACGCCGGCTACACGCTGCCCCGGGTCTCCCGCGACCAGTACGCGGGCACTCGCTCGCGCGTCGTCAGCACCTCCGCGATGCTCCCCGGCGACCTGGTCTTCTTCAGCTCCAACGGCACGGCGAGCGGTATCCACCACGTCGGCATGTACATCGGCGATCGCAAGATGGTCCACTCGCCCAACAGCCGCGACGTGGTCAAGGTCTCCACCGTCTGGTATTCGCGGCTCTTCGCGGCCACGCGGATCTACGGCGCCGTCCCCGCGCCGACGACCCCGCCCACCACGCCGCCGACGACCCCGCCGACGACCCCGCCGCGCACCACGCCGCCGGCCACCACCAAGCCGCCGACGACTCCGCCGCCCACCACGACACCGCCGACGACGCCGCCCACGACCGCGCCGACCACGCCGCCGACGACGCCGCCCACACCCACGCCGGACCCGGAGCCGACCACGCCGGAGCCGACGCCCAACCCGCCGACCGATCCGGCGGAGGAGCCGTCCAACCCGCCGTCGACCACCAGCGCCGTCCCCGCGACGTCCGAGCCCGAGCCGAGTGGGTCCGCTTCTTCCGGTGCGTCCGCTGAGGCAACCACTGGCGGATGAGCCGTCACCTCGGCGCCTGTCCGCATTGTGGACCCCTGAGCGCGGTGTGTCGGCTGGTCGGGCAGGTAGACGCCCACTACCCGACTCCGGGTGTCCGCGCGCCGGGCGATGTGGCACGGTAAACCTGAAGGACGCTCCGGTCCGGCCGTCACCGGTCCGGTGCGGCGGGGGATCGGGAGGCGATGATGGACGAGCGACACGATCCGCCGGCCGCCGGAAAGACCGGCGAACCGACGGGCCTCGGGGCTGAGCTGCCGCCCCTACCCCCTCCCCCACCGGTGGGCACGATGCTGCCCGAGCCCTCAGGAGAGCAGTTGCCGGAGGCGTACGAGATGCCGCCACCCCCACCGCAGGGCGCCCTTTGGCCCGGCTTCGCCGCGCCGGCTCCCGAGGCGGAGCCGGTGGGACAGGATGGCGGCTCTGCCACGCCGGTCCGGGGGTCGGCTTCGGTGAGTGCCCCGCCCGCGTCCGCGGGCGTGCCGCCGGTTTCGGGGCGCGCGTCCGCGGTCTGGCCCAACCCTTCGGCGGGGCCGGCGCAGCCAGCGGGGCCGGGCGGGCCAGCGTGGACCAACCCGACGCCCAACAACCCGCCGGAGCCGGTGCTGCGCCCGCGCCCGGGGATCGTGGGGCGCGCCTCGGTATCCGGCTCGGGTCCGGTCAGCCCTTCCGACCTCGCCGAGGTCCCGGCGTCATTTGCGAGCGGGCGCACATACCGCGCGGGTGAGTCAAGTGCCTCAGCGGGTGAGTCGCCCGTCTCGCCAGCGGCACTGCCCGCTTCGGCACTGCCCAGCTCGGCGCCGCCCGCGCCGGCCACGCTGCCGCCGGCCGTCCCATCGGCGTACTCGGCTGCCGCGCAGGCACCTGCCGCCTCGTCGGGGTTCGCGGCGCCGACCGACGCTGGCTCGCCGGCGCAGCCGGTGTCCGGCTCCCCCGCCGGGTCGGCCGGGCTGCCCGCCCCGGTGAAGGCGCCCCTTTCCGGGCCTCCGCTCGAACGGCGCCAGCCGAAGGTGCCGCAGACCGACTCGCCCTGGTCGGCGTTCGAGGTGCCGTGGCGCGACTCGGCCGGCGGGTCCCGTGGTGGGCAGCAGCCCGAGGAGGAGCGCGTGGGCCAGGCGCAGCCGCCGGAGCCGCCGCCCGCTCGGAGTACGCCCGCCTACTCGATGCCCTCCGCCACGCCGACGCCGCCCGGTGGCGCGCTGATCCCACCGCCACCACCGACCTCACCAGCCCCGGCCGGCGCGGCTGGCACCGGCGCGGGACAGGCGGGCGAGTCGGAACACCTCGTGCCGCCGCAGCGCTCCGCGCCACGCGCTGACTCGCTGATCTCCGCCATCGGTGCGCGGGCCCGCGCGAGTGTGCCCGGCCTGGGTCAGGTCTCCGCCGAGGAAGCGGCGAAGGCGGCCGGGGCCACGCCGCCCTCCTCTGGGCGTGCCCGCGTCTACCGGGCCGGTGCCACCGAGCCCGAGCCCTCGCGCCCGGAGCCGACCGAGCCGCCCCCAGCGCCCACGCCGGAGCCGCCCGGTCCTGGGCCGGCGCCCAACCCGTTCCCGCAGCCGGAGCCGGTACCGCCGGTGCCGATCCCGCCGCAGCCCGGACCTGAGCCTGGTCCCGCACCGAGGCCGAGGCCAGGGCCGCCGCAGCCGGAGCCACCGCCGCCGTTCCCGCCGCCTCCGCCGATGATGTCGGTGCCGCAGGTGGTACCTCCGCCGCCGGCCGCACCGGTACAAGCGGCGGCGCCCCACGGGTCGGCCACGCCACCCCAGCCCGCGCCGTACCCCTTCGCGCCACCGCAGCCCGCGGCACCTCCGCCGCACGCCGGGCCACCCCACGCCGCGACGCCACCCCACGCCGCGACGCCACACAGCGCCCAGTTGCCACACGGGGCACGGCCGCACGCGCCGTCACCTCACGCGCTGCCGCCACATGCCGCCTCGCCGCACGCCGCAACCCCTCTGCCGCAGGTCACGCCGCCGCACCAGGGCGGGTCGCTGCATGGGTCGCCGGTGGTGCCGGCGGCTGCCCTGCCGAGTTGGCCGCCGGCTGGTAACCCGACCGCGCCGGGCCGGTGGAGTGCGGTCGACGAGCCGCCGCCGGTCCGTGAGTCGGGCGGTCCACCGCCGCCGCAATCGGTGTCCCCGCTCTTCTCGCCGCCGCCGGCCGCCAAGCCGGAGCCTCCCCCAGAACCACCTCCCCCACCATTAAGCAGCGCACCGCCGGTAGCGACCTCCTCCGAGTACGGGGAGTGGGCGCGCGAGCAGCGTCCACCGGGGACGGTCTACAGCGGCTCAGATGCCGGTCCGCCCCAGATGACCATGGCGGTCCCGGCCGGAGCCAGCCCGCTGGAGAACTCGGGCTCACTGACCGGCCACATCCTCTCTCAGGGGCACAGCGACGGCCCCGCGCCCACCGCCAATACCGCCAAGGTCTTTTTGGTCATGGCACTGGTGCTGGGCTTCCTCGTCGTGGTCGGTGCGCTGGTGGTCCTCGCCACCGGAGACGCCTTCAATGACCTGTTCGACGGCTTCCTCAACAGCTGATCAGCCGCGCCACTCCCGGCCGCCGGATTATTCCGATTGGTGAGCCTCCCCACGCCCGGGGTATTGCGTGTGGCGGTACGCGCGGCTGCCCGTACACTTGTCGAGATCTACTGACCCTGCGCGCTCGACGATGGCGCGTCCTTGGGCGTTCTTTGGGGCGAATCACCGGCGGCCGATCATGGCCGTGGCGGGGCCACGCGAAGAATCGCCCCCCGCTGAGAGGTTTACTTGACCACGTTCGCTGATCCCAGCACGTTCCCATCCGTCTTCGAGTCCTCCACCGAGACCACCTTCGCCGACCTCGGCCTCCCCCTGCCGCTGGTTCGCGAGCTGGACCGGGAGGGCATCCTCACTCCGTTCGAGATCCAGGCGGCCACCGTCCCCGACGCGCTGGCCGGCCGCGACGTGCTCGGCCGGGGGCAGACCGGCTCCGGCAAGACCCTGGCCTTCGGCCTCCCGCTGCTCGCTCGCGTCGCGGAGGGCGAGCGGGCTCGGCCGCGCCGCCCCCGAGCGCTCATCCTCGTGCCCACGCGTGAGCTGGCCATGCAGGTCGCCGACGCGCTGCGGCCGCTGGGCCGGGCGGTCGGGGTCTTCCTGACCACCGCGGTCGGCGGCGTGCCGTACGACCGGCAGATCGACTCGCTGCGCCGTGGCGTCGAGGTGCTCGTGGCCACGCCCGGCCGCCTCAAGGATCTCATCGAGCGCGGCTCCTGCTCGCTCGACGACATCGCGGTCACCGTGCTCGACGAGGCCGACCAGATGGCCGACATGGGCTTCCTGCCCGACGTCACCGAGCTGCTCGCCAAGACGCCCGAGCGTGCCCAGCGGCTGCTCTTTTCGGCGACGCTCGACGGCGACGTGGACACGCTCGTGCAGCGCTTCATGACCGACCCGGTGACGCACTCGACCGCCCCGCCGGTGGCGACCGTCACCACGATGGATCACCACCTGCTGCTGATCCCGCCGCACGACAAGTTCGGCGTGACCGCCGCGATCGCCGCCCGTAAGGGTCGGACGATCATGTTCGCCCGTACGCAGATGGGCGTCGACCGGCTGGTCGGGCAGCTCGCGGCGGTCGGCGTGCGGGCCGGCGCACTGCACGGCGGCAAGACCCAGCGGGCGCGCACGCGCACGCTCGCCGAGTTTCGCGAGGGGCGCACCAACGTGCTGGTCGCCACCGACGTCGCCGCCCGCGGCATCCACGTCGACGGCATCTCGCTCGTGGTGCACATCGACCCGCCCAAGGACGCCAAGGACTACCTGCACCGGGCCGGTCGCACGGCGCGGGCCGGCGAGTCGGGCGCGGTGGTGACGCTCGTGCTGCCCAAGCAGCGCAAGCCCACGCTGGCGATGCTCCAGCGGGCCGGTGTCGAGCCGGGCCAGGCCCGCGTGCGGGTTGGCGACCCCGCGCTGGCCGAGCTGACCGGGGCCCAGGAGCCGAGCGGCGTGCCTGTGGTCGAGGAGCCCACGCCGCCGCCGGCACGCCGGACCGACCGTCCGCGCGGCTTCCGCCACGACGGCCGCCCGCGCGGTGACCACCCGCGGGGTGACCACCGTGACCATCCGCGGGGCGAGCGCCCGCACGGCAACCGGCGGCACAACGACCGTCGCCCGGCGGCCCGCACCCGCTAGTCCTACCAAGTCGATCATGGTTTCTGCTGCGGCGGAAACCATGATCGGCTTTCCATGCGGCGGCTCTGGCGAGGGCGGGTCGCCCGCACTCGACCCGCTGCGCCCGTCGGAGACGCCTTGATCGGCGGCGCAAGGGCGACGCGGTCGTCGCTACGGCGGTAGCGTCTGCGGCATGGCGACGCTACCCAAAGCACTGCTGTGGCAACGCACCGACACCACCGGCACCGACCTGGCGCTCGTGGACGACCGGCGTGGGCTCCACGCGCGTGGTGTCGCGACCGCGACCGACCCGATCCCGTTCGTCTGCCGCTACGAGCTAGTCACCGACGAGACCTGGAGCACCGCCCACCTCGACGTGAGCGTCGAGGGCGCCGGCTGGCTGCGCACACTGCGGCTGGAGCGGGCCGCCGGCCGGTGGCGGGTCACCACCGCCGAGCAGGGTGACCTCGACCGAGTGCTCACCCAGGCCGGTCACGCCCCGGCCGGGCTGCCCGGCACCGAAGAGCCTGACCGGCTGCACGGCGCGATCGACGTCGACCTCGCCGGCGCCCCACTGCCCAACACGCTGCCCATCCGGCGGCTGGGGCTGCTCGACGCGCCGGCCGGCACGAGCCACAAGCTCACGATGGCGTGGGTCCTGGTGCCCAGCCTCGAGGTGCTGCCGAGCGACCAGGTCTACAGCGTGGTCGACGAGCGGACGATCCGCTTCGACATCGACGGTTTCGGCGCCGATCTCGCGGTCGACCAGGAGGGCTATGTGCTCACCTATCCGGGCCTGGCGGCACGGAAGGCATGACCCCCGTCGCCAGGAAGCGGTCGAGCACGCCGAGATAGGGCGCAAGGTCCAGCCCTTGCGCGGCGACCCACTCGTCCGAGTAGTACGTGTTGGCGTACCGCTCGCCGCCGTCGCAGAGCAGCGTCACCACCGACCCCTCCACGCCGGCCGCCCGCATCTCGGCGATCAGGCCGAAGGCGCCCCACAGGTTCGTACCCGTGGATCCGCCGACGCGGCGCCCGAGCAGTGCGGAGGCCGCACGCAGCGCGGCGAGTGAGGCGGCGTCCGGCACGCACACCATCCGGTCTACCAAGGTGGGCTGAAACGACGGCTCCACCCGCGGGCGGCCGATCCCCTCGATCCGCGAGCCCAGCCCCGTCTCGTGACTCCAGTCGCCCGCCTCCCAGGCGGGATAGAAGGCCGAGTTTTCCGGGTCGACCACGCACACCTTGGTGGGGTGCCGGCAGTAGCGGGCGTATCGGCCGATGGTGGCGCTCGTGCCACCGGTGCCGGCGCCCACGACGACCCAGAGTGGCACCGGATGCCGTTCCAGGGCCATCTGGGCGTAGATCGACTCGGCGATGTTGTTGTTGCCGCGCCAGTCGGTGGCCCGCTCGGCGTACGTGAACTGGTCCATGAAATGCCCACCGGTGTCCTCGGCGAGCCAGCGGGCCTCGAGCACGACGGAGGTCGGGTCCTCCACCAGGTGGCACTTGCCGCCCTGAAACTCGATGAGCGCCACCTTCTCCGGCGAGGTGGAGGCGGGCATCACGGCGATGAAGGGGAGGCCGAGCATGCGGGCGAAGTACGCCTCGGAGACCGCCGTCGAGCCGGACGACGCCTCCACGATCGTCGTACGCGGGCCGATCCAGCCGTTGCACAGCCCGTAGAGGAAGAGCGAGCGGGCGAGCCGATGCTTGAGGGAGCCGGTGGGGTGGACGGACTCGTCCTTGAGGTACAGGTCGATGCCCCAGTCGCCGGGGAGGGGAAACGGCAGCAGGTGCGTGTCGGCGGAACGGTTGGCGTCGGCCTCGACCTTGGCGATCGCGTCGGTGACCCAGGCGCGATCGGAGTCATTACACCGATCGAGGGTTTCCATCCTCGGACCGTAACAGGGGCTGCGGCCGATCCTCCCACTTGGTGGACAGGGCGATGGCGGTGCGCGTGGAGGCGACCCCGGCGGTGCGGTTGAGCCGCACGATCAGGCTCTCCAGCTCGGCGATCGTGCCCACGCGTACCTTCAGCAGGAACGACTCGACGCCGGCCATGAAGTAGCACGACTCGATCTCGGGTATCCCACGCAGCGCCTCGAGCACGTCGTCGGTGTCGCCGCCGGAGTCCTGCACGAGGCCGATCAGCGCGGTGACGCCGAGCCCGATCGCCTCCGGCTCAGCATCCGCGCGGTAGCTACGGATCACCCCGCCGCTCTCCAGCTTTCCCACCCTGTCGTGCACCGCAGGGGCGGAGAGGCCGACCTGCCGGGCCAACTCGGCATAGGAGAGCCGGGCATTCGCCCGCAATAGCTCCACAAGCCTCAGATCGATGTCGTCCACCGGTGGTAGACATTAACAGTCGGGGAGGTGAGGAAGGCTCGCAAATCCTACTGCCTAACTTCCCAGACAGTGCGTTTTCCCTGTTTCCCGGACACGGCACGCTCGCGGTGCTGTAATGACCGTACGTCCCTATCGAGGCTGTCGGGCATACCTACAGCCATCGTGCGACGCGAGGGAGGGGCCGTGGACACTGGAGATCGTCTGCTGACGCCGGGCGAGGTGGCTGCGCTGTTCCGCGTCGATCCAAAGACCGTGACCAGGTGGGCGGCCGCGGGCCGGATCGGCAGCATCCGCACGCCGGGAGGGCACCGCCGCTTCCGCGAGTCGGAGGTGCGGGCACTACTGGAGGGCGAGGGCGAGCTGGAGGAGCTGCGCGAGGAGCAGCCGCCTCCCGCCGCCAACCGCCCCCGCAACGACGGGCCTGGCGCACACTCCGGCCCGCCACGCAGCCCTGGGCACCACACGCCCAGCCCCGGCAGCGTCAACATGCGCTGAACCCGCTGGACGCGGAGCGGGTCGCGCGGTGATCCGCCCCTCATCGACCCGGGACCCTAAGGACCTGCACTCGACGCCGGTGATGGCCGGCTTCGCGAAGGCGCCGCTGCCCCGCAGCCCTCGGTCGCGGGGCAGCGCGCTAGGAGCCGAGCTCACCTCGCCAGCGGCGGAAGAGTGAGTGAGGTACGTCCAGCGCGTCCAGCACCTTGCCGGCCACGAAGTCGACGAGCTGCTGCGCGGACGCGGACGCCCCCGCCCCGTAGAAGCCCGGACTCGCCGGCAGCACCACCGCACCGGCGTCGTGGAGGGCGATGAGGTGGCCCAGGTGGCTGCGCGTCACCGGCGTCTCCCTCGGCACCACGACGACCCGGCGGCGCTCCTTGAGGTTGACCTCGGCCGCCCGCTGGAGCAGATCCTTCGACAGACCGATGGCGATCCCGGCGCAGGCGGCGGTGCTCGCTGGGACGACCACCATCCCCCTGGCGGAGTACGAGCCGCTGCTCGGCCCCGCCGCCAGGTCGCCGGCCGGCCAGTGCAGCACGTCGGCGCCGCCCAGGTCCCGCCCCAGCCAAGCGGCCAGATCGTCCTTCCAGTGGGCGTCGCGGAAGGGCGCGCCCGTCTCGTCGAGGATCGTCAGCCGGGCCGCGCGGGACACCACGAGATCGACGGACTCGCCCGCGTCGAAGAGCCCACGGAGTACCGCCGCAGCGTACGGCGTGCCTGATGCACCAGAAACACCGACGATCCACGGATTCCGCATTGATCCAGCCTAGGGCTAACGTCGGCCAAAGCTGATGTTGGCCGGACAGCAGGAGGCTGCGATGTTGTCGTCGATACCCCTCGATCTCCACTGCCCGATTCATCCGGTTATCTCACCCTACGCCGAAGATGCCCACGAGTGGCTCGACGGCTGGACCCGCGAGCACGGAATCCCCGACGTGTACGCCGACCGTCTCGCGGAGGGTCGCATCGCCCGGTACGCGGCCCGCCTCTACCCCGACGCGAGCGCGAGCGACCTGCGCGTGCTCTCCGCGCTCTTCACCTGGTTCTTCCTCATCGACGACGAGTGCGATCGGGCCAGCGTGCCCGAGCCGGAACGAGTACGCGCACTCGTCGGCGGCGCTCTGTCCCTGCTCCGCACCGGCACCGGCAAGCTGCCCGGCCCGCTCGGGACCATGCTCGCCGACGCCTGGCGCGAGCCACACCGCCGTATGCCGGCGCGGTGGCAGGCCCGCTTCGTCAGCGCGGTCGAGCATCACCTCGGCGGGGTGGTGGTGGAGGCTCGCAACAAGGCGAGCGGCCACCGACCGGGCGTCGAGGAGTACGTGGAGCTGCGCCGGGCCACCTCGGCCGCGTACGTGTCCCACACGCTCATCGACTTCGCCGGCGGCGAGCTGCTGAGCGAGTCGTTCTACCGTCACCCGGCCGTGCGGGCGTTCAGCCGTACGGGCAACGACCTGCTCTCCTGGTTCAACGATCTGCTGTCGCTGGAACGGGATGCGGCCACCGCGGGCGGGCACAACCTCGTACTCGCCCTGGCCACGGAGCGCGACCTGACGATCGAGGAGGCGGCCAGCGTGGCCCGCGAGCGGTGGCACCGGACCATGCGGCAGTTTCCCGCCCTCCGCGAGGCGGTGCCGCCACACGGCCCGGCCGGGCGCACCTACCTGGACGGGGTGGAGCACGGGGTGCGCGGCACGATGGACTGGTCCTTCGAGAGCGCCCGCTACACCTGAGCCGCGACTGGCGTTCGCTCCCGCTGAGCCGTGGATCAGGCGACGCAGTCGAGAGCGCGCTACAGGCTCAGGCGACGAAGTCGAGGAGGGCGAACGCGAAGAGTGCGATCCCCACGAACCCGTTCGCGGTGAAGAACGCGCGGTTGACCCGGGACAGGTCCGTGGGCGTGACCACCACATGCTGGTAGCCGAACGCGACCGCGGTCAGCGCCAGCCCGACCCACCATAGCCAGCCGAAACCGACCAATTCGCCGTAGTAGATAAACAGGGCGAACGTCACCAGGTGCACCACTGTGGACAGGCCGAGAGCAAACGGTATCCCGTACCGCGCGGGGACGCTGCGCACCCCGATCTCCCGGTCCACGGTGGTGTCCTGGCAGGCGTAGATCAGGTCGAAGCCGCCGATCCACAGCCCCACCGCGGCGCCCAGCACCCATGCCGGCCACGAGCCCTCGAACGTGCCGGTCACCGCCAGCCACGCGCCCACCGGCCCCACCGCCTGCGCGAGCGCGAGGATCGCGTGCGGCCAGTCGGTGAACCGCTTGCCGTACGGGTAGACGACCAGCGGCACCACCGCCAGTGGCGAGAGCACCAGGCACAGCGGGTTGAGCAGCGCCGCCGCGGCGAGGAAGACCACGAGCGCGACCACCGCGCCGGTCCAGGCCGTGCGGACCTTCACCGCCCCGGTCACAAGCTCTCGCTTGGCGGTACGGGGATTCTGCGCGTCGATCCGCCGGTCGATGATCCGGTTGGCGGCCATGGCGAACGTACGCGCCCCGACCATCGCGACCGTGATCAGCAGCAGGTCGACCCAGCGCACCCCGCCGCCCACATGGCGCATCGCCGCGAGCGCGGAGAGGTGGGCGAACGGGAGTGCGAAGACCGAGTGCTCGATGGCGACGAGGCGGAGGAACGCCTTCACGCCGGAGCCCGGCCGCGTCTTGCCGACGGCGGTCACGAGATCCCGTACTCTTTCCAGCGCTTGTCGACCAGCGCCCTGACCTCGGGCGACATGACCGCCTCCGGTGGCCAGCCGCGCGTGTACCCCTCGGTGGGGAGCTTGCGGGTCGCGTCGACGCCCGCCTTGCCACCCCAGAACTGCTGGTAGGACGCGTGGTCGAGGTGGTCGACCGGCCCCTGGGTGAGCAGCAGGTCGTGGTCGTAGTCGACGTTGCTGAACGCCCGGAACGCGACCTCGTTGTAGTCGTGCACGTCGCAGTCGTCGTCGACCACCACGATCAGCTTGGCGAGCGAGAGTAGGTGGGCGCCCCAGATGGAGGACATCACCTTCTGGGCGTGCTTCGGGTACCGCTTGCGGATCGAGACGACCACGCAGTTGTGGAAGACGCCCGCCTCCGGCATCGAATAGTCCACGATGTCGGGGATGAGCAGCTTGAGCAGCGGCAGGAAGATCCGCTCGGTGGCGTGCCCGATCGGCCCATCCTCCTGCGGCGGCTTCGACGTCACGATCGAGTGGTAGACCGGGTCGCGCTGCGTCGTCATGCACTGGACGTGGAGCACCGGAAACGGCTCGACCGGCGTGTAGAAACCGGTGTGGTCGCCGAACGGTCCCTCGGGGAGGCGCTCGCCCGGCTCGACGTACCCCTCCAGCACCACCTGGGCGTGCGCGGGCACCTGGAGCGGCACGGTCAGACAGTCGACCATCTCCACGCGCTCGCCCCGGAGGAAGCCGGCGAACAGGTACTCGTCGATGTCACCGGGCAGCGGTGCGGAGGCGCTGTACGACACGACAGGGTCGCAGCCGAAGGCGATCGCCACCGGCAGCCGCTCGCCCCGCCGCTCAGCCACCGCGTGGTGGGCCGTCGAGTCCTTGTGGATCTGCCAGTGCATGCCCAGCGTGGTGGGCGAGTGCTGCTGGAGCCGGTACAGGCCGAGGTTGCGCTTGCCGGTCTCCGGATGCTTGGTGTGCGTCAGCCCGTAGTTGTGGAAGATCCCGCCGTCGTCTGGCCAGGTCTGCAGGCCCGGCAGGCGCCCCAGGTCGACGTCGCCGTCCCGGTAGACCACCTGCTGGCAGGGCGCGGTCTTGACCTTTTTCGGCGGCACCGACTTGAGCTGCATGACCTTGCCGAGGCCCTCGCGGATACCCGACCAGCCCACCGGCAGCTCCGGCCTGACCAACTCGCCGATCCGGTCGCCGATCTCGTCGACACTCTCCACGCCAAGCGCCATGGCCATGCGCCGCTTCGTGCCGAAGAGGTTGATCGCCAACGGCATCTCGCCGCGTGTGGGGCGCTCGAAGAGCAGCGCCGGCCCGCGTGCGGCCACCGTGCGGGTGACCACCTCGCTGATCTCCAGCGTCGGGTCGACCGGCACCGTGACCCGGTGCAGCTCACCGGCCCGCTCGAGCGCCGCGAGAAAGTCCTTCAGCCCCGTGTACGGGAATCCGCGTACCGCCATGGCTGCCAGTCTCGCCTACCGGTACGAAACCCCCACGACGCGGGTGGCCGCCAAGTCAGGTGCGACACCTGACCCGACGGCCACCCGAGGTGGAACGCGGTGCTCAGTAGACGTAGAAGAAGGACTCCCAGACGCCGAATGCCGTGCGGCTGGCGATCAGCGGCTTGGTGCCCGCGCTCTCCGCCGAGACGATCAGGCCGTTGGCCCACGACTGGAGCGCGATCGTGCCATCGCCGAGGTGGTAGTACCAGTAGATCTGCCAATCGGCGATCGCGGTGCGGCTGGCGATCAGGGGGCTGGCGCCGGCGGCCTCAGCGGTGACGTACTTGCCGTTGGCGTGGGCACGCAGGGCGATCGCGTCACCGCCCAGGTCGATCATGTCGAACTTCTCCCACACGCCGACGGCGGTGCGGCTGGCGATCAGCGGCTTGGTGCCGCCGCTCTCCGCCGAGACGATCTTGCCGTTGGCCTCGGCCCGCAGGCTGATCACGGAGACCGGAGCCGCCCAGCTGAACTTCTCCCAGTCACCGATCGCCGGACGGCTGGCGATCAGCGGCTTGGTGCCCGCGCTCTCCGCCGAGACGTACTTGCCGTTGGCCCGGGACAGCAGGCTCACCGTTCCGTCATCGTTGCGGATCAGCTGGAACTTCTCCCAGTCATTGATCGCCGGACGGCTGGCGATCAGCGGCTTGGCGCCCGCGCTCTCCGCCGAGACGTACTTGCCGTTGGAGCGGGCCTTGAGCGAGATCGTGCCGTCGCTGTTCTGGATGACGTCGAACTGCTCCCACGTGTTGACCACGGTGGCGTTGGCGATCAGCGCCGAGGCGCCGCCGCCCGGCGTCGAGACGACCTTGCCGTTGGCCACCGCGCGCAAGCCGGTGGTCGCCGGCAGCCCGGTGCCGATCCGGAGCAGGCGGTCGGTCGTGCCGGAGCCCAGGTTGCGCACGGCCGCGCGGCTGGCGCCGCCGACGATCGTGTTGCGGACCTGCTGCGGGCTCAGCGCCGGATTGGCCGCGAGGACCATCGCGGCGGCGCCCGCGACGTGCGGGCTGGACATCGACGTGCCGGTGGCGCGGGCGGTCGCCGTGTCACTGGTGTTGATCGCCGAGACGATGTTGTTGCCCGGCGCGAAGATGTCGACACAGCTACCGTTGTTGGCCCACGACATCCGGAAGTCGGCCTCGTCGGTGCCGCTCACGGTGATCGCCGCCGGCACGCGCGCGGGCGAGACGTTGCAGGAGTTGAGCGGGTAGCCCTGCGCGTCGCCGTTACCGGCCGAGATCACGTAGGTGATGCCGGAGTTGATCGACGCCTGCACCGCGGCGTCCAGCGCCGGGTCGATCCCGCCGCCGAGGCTCATGTTGGCCACGGCCGGCTTGATCGCGTTGGCCGTCACCCACTCGACACCGGCGATGATGTCGGAGGTGCGACCGAGGTTGGTGCAGCCGAAAACCTGCACGGCGACCAGTTGGACGCCCTTGGCCACGCCGTAGTCACGGCCACCGAGCGTGCCCGCGACGTGCGTGCCGTGGCCGTAGCAGTCGTCGGCGACCTCGTCGCCGTCGTCGGGCACGGTGTCGACGCCGTAGCTGGCGCGTCCCTCGAACTGCTCGTGCGAGATGCGGATGCCGCTGTCGATGACGTAGGCGCGCACGTTGCTCGCCGTGTTGGGGTAGGTGTACGACCGGTCGAGAGGCTGCCATTGCTGGTCGATCCGGTCGAGGCCCCAGGACGGCGTCTGGTTTTGAGTGTCCGTGGTGGAGATCCAGCGGTCCTGGTGCACGGCCGCGACCGCGGGGTCGCTCTTCAGGCGCTTTGCCTGCGCCGAGGTCATCTTCGCGGCGTAGCCCCGCACGCTCTTGGTGAAGGTGTGGCGGACGGTGCCACCGTATGCCTGGGTCAAGGACTTGGTGTCGGCCGTAACCTCGGCCGGCTTTGCCTTGCTGTCCTTGAGCACCACGATGTAGCTATCCGGAATGACCTTTCCGTTGTCGGGGTGAACGGCCGACGGCCGCTGCACACCACCACGGTCAGACGGATCAGCGAGGGCCGGAGCACCGACCACGACAACGCTCGCAGACGTCGCCATGGCGGCAAGGACGATTCCGGCCGCAGCCGAGCGACGCGCTCGGCGAAGATGAGACACGACAGACTCCCCGTAGGATCAGCGTCCACTGTAGAGGGGTGGACCGACACTGCCTTCCGGCAAAAGACGAAGCCCATCTTCGTCTATGAAACCGACCAAGGGCTCAGCCGTTCGGACGAACCGCGCTGAACGGAAACAGCCCATTGGGTGAATCACCGCGAACGCTATTGTCGGTTTGTCAAATGTGGGACATGTCAGGTGGCGCCGTGCGGCGCGGCGCCTCGCAATCGGCGGGCTGTGCATCGCGATGCTCGTCGTCGCCGAACCCGCCGAGTCGACAGGCACCGGCTATTACCATCATCTCGGCGCCGGAACCATCGACGAATGGACCGGCGTGGTCGGGAGGCTGACCGTACGCGACGCCGAGGTACGCGCGGGCACGCACGACTTCGTCGCCGCCCGCTTCATGGCAAAGCGGGAATCCGACGGACAGACCGCCTGGCTCGAAGCGGGATGGGCGGAAACCGGTTGGTCCGGGGGCGGCCGACAACGCGTCTACACGTACGACACCAACCGCCGCGCGTGGACTTTCTACAACCAGTACCCGCTCCGGGACGGCGATGAGATATGGATTTCCGTACACACCACGCGCGACGGAGTGTGGGAGGCGTGGCTCTGGTGGCGAGACGGCTGGCACCTGCTGACGAGCCAGCATCTGCGCACCACGCGAGCCCACCTTGAGCAGTACGTGGAAGTGCACGTCGACGGTGCGGGGAGCATCGCCGTACCCCGTATCACGGTCGACAACGTGCAGGTGCGTGACGGCGACGCGGTCCGGTACTGGCGCGAGGCCGACGTGCGCACGGCCACCGGGGGCGGCTCGGGCGGCTACTGCCTCGACTGGGCCACCCGTTTCGACACCTGGAACGCCGGCACTTGCTGACGCCTGGCAAGGGCGGCGCGCCGGCCCGTGGTCCGAAGCGCGCCGCCCATGCTCCCGCTGCGCCGGTGGTGTCGGCAGGGTGTGACCGACGAACTCCGCCGCCCGCCGTGCCCACGCGGCCGAGAGTGTCAACTGGTCCCGCACGTAGACCCGGGTAGCGTCGTTGACGTTGCGGAACACGACCAGCCACGTCTGACCGCCAGAGTTGGTGACCGGTGCCACCGTCGGGTCGGACGCCGCCGGATCCGGCCCTTACCCCGTTGCCCCCGCCGATCCGCTTGTCCAGCAACCGGTCCACCGTCACTCGGCGATACCCCGCACCAGTCGTCGGGCCCGCCGTGGCGTACCCGGATACGTTCGCCCTCAGCTCGATGGGCGCGCTGCTGTGGTTGGCGAAGGTGACCTCGCCATTCGCCGGCAGCTTCAACGAAACTACGTTTGACGCCGCGCCGGTCACGAAATCCATCACGCTATGCAGACCAGTGCCGCCCGCTGGGTATGCCGCGACCCAGCCTCCAGCTGTCGCGCCGAAGACCGTGAGATTTACGAAACGCGGCGGTCGCACCCGCTGGCACTACTCCACTGGTGACCGCGAATGCCTTGGTCCCATTGGCGGGAATCGCGCCGGGCGGATTGCAGGGCGGCTGCGATGGATGGGTCGGTCGAGGCAGTTGGCCGTGTCGAACAGCCAGGTGTGGCTACCCGTAGTTCTTAACGATCCAGCGTTCCAAAGTACGCGTTGTCAACCTCGGTAGGTTGGCCGCCGCACCAGCCTCAAGCACCCTGCCGGTGCCGGCGATCCACTTCCACGCTGACGTATCCGAAGTGGACGCTCGCAGCGACAGGCGGCCGCAACCTCGTAAGCGGTGGGTGAACGGCCAACAGGCCAACCACGGCCTGTCGCTGCGAGCGTCCGAGCGGCATCATCCAGCCCCGCGCACCGCGCACCATCGCTGCGTTCAATACCGTGACAGCGCGATCACCATGCGTCAATATAGCGAAGGCTCGATGTCTTACACGGACGAAAGGTCCGATTAGCTCGATGCGGGCTACAAACCCCCGTACGAGTGCAGGCCGGTGAAGAAGATGTTGACGCCGAAGAGGTTCATCAGCATGGTGAGCCAGCCGATGATCGCGATCCACGTCGCCGTCGTGCGCTTGACGCTCGGCGTGGCGCGGGCGTGCAGGTATCCGGCGTACACGATCCAGGAGATGAACGCCCAGACCTCCTTGGGGTCCCAGCCCCAGTAGCGCCCCCACGCCGCCTCGGCCCAGATCGGCCCGGCGATCAGCGCGCCGAAGGTCCAGATCGGAAACGCGAACGCGTGCAGCCGGAAGGTCAGCCGGTCGAGCGCGGCGGCCTCTGGAACGCGCCGCCCCAGCGTGTACGGGAAGCTGCGCTTGCCCTGGTCGTAGCCGCTGCGGATGAGGAACATCGCGGCCGGCACGAAGCCGAGCAGGAAGATGCCGGAGGAGAGCACCGCCGCCGCCACGTGCACGATGAACCAGCTCGACTTGAGCGCGGGCACCAGCGGGGCGACCTCGGTGTAGAGCACCATGCCGGCGATGCCGAGCAGCACCACCATCGCGGTGGCGACGAAGAGGCCGAGGTGGCGGATCGCCGGGCGGCGGGAGAGCACGACCAGCCAGGCGGCGGTGCCGACGAACGTCACCGAGAGCACGAACTCGTACATGTTGCCCCACGGCATGCGGTCGGCCGCGATACCGCGGGTCACGAGCGCGCCGAGGTGGACGAGGGCGGCGAGGGCGGTGACCGCCACGGCCGCCCAACCGGCCAGTGTGGCCCGGTCGCGGCGAGGTGCGGGCTCGGCGACCTCGACGACCGGCGGCAACTCCTCGGCCAGGGCGGTCGACCCGCCGCCGACCGCCACGAGCTCGCGCGCCGGCCGCGCCGCCGCCCGCCCGATGTGGCTGCGGTTGCCGAACGCGTACTCCGCGGCGTGGCAGACCATCGCCGCCACGTAGGACATGATCGCGACGACCAGGAGCTGATCGGACAGTGCGGACATCAGCGCTTCACGCTGCCTTCCTTCATCGCTCGCTCACCGCCGTCGGGTGCGGGCGCCGCCGTCCCCGCTCGCTCCACAGCCTCGATGATCTGCTTGAACTCCTCGGCGAAGCCGGAGTAGTCGGTGCGCGGCAATCCACCGGCCTCGACCAAACTACTACGTCCCGTCGTTGAAGGGGAAGTCACCCGGAAGAAGACCCTCCGGCGCCTGCCGACCAGCGAGAGCAGCAGCCCCACCAGGCCGATCGCGGCACCGCCGAGCGCGATCTCCTCGCCCGGGTCGTGCCGGACGGAGAGCGTCGCGTACTCGCGCGTGCCGAGGAACTCGACCGAACTGCCATCGTCGAGCGTCATCTTCTCGCCGACCCGCAGCAGCTTCGCCTCGCCCACGCGCTTGAGCCGCCCACTGTCGACCTGCCGCTGGTCGAGCCGGTAGACCGAGCCCGGGATGCCGGCGTCGAGCCCCAGGTTGCCCCGGTAGGCCCAGAGCATCAGCGCGGGCGAGCGCTCGGCGGGGTACGCCGACCGGGTGAACGGCGGCTCGTCGGGCGCGGTCGGCAGGTAGAGGCCCTCGAACGCCACCTGCGCGTTGGGGTCGCGCTCGCCACCGGCCTTCGGGTCGACGTTGGCGTCCGGGAACGCGGCCACGCCCTCGCTGGTCAGCATGCCGTCGATGGACAGGAACGGCGCGACCGTGGTCTGCGCCTGGCCGTACCGGTCGGTGTAGCGGACCACCGGCGCGTACCCGTGGCCGAGCAGGTAGACGCTTGCCCCGTCGAGCCGCAGCGGCGAGTTGACCGAGAAGGCGCGCGGCGGGCCGTCGTCGACCCGTACGGTCGCCTTGAAGGAGGAGGGCTGGCCGCTCGGCAGAAACTCCGCCTCGAAGTCGGTCAGCTCAACACAGAAGCGGGGCAGGTCGGCCGAGTTCACCCGCGGGCCGAGCCCCGACTCGTCAAACTGCTGGAGCGTGTTGCAGAACGCGGTGTCCTGGCCGGCGACGAGCAGCCGGTTGCCGTGCCAGCCGTACCAGGATCCGAAGCCCACTCCAGCCAGCACGGCGAGCAGCGCGAAGTGGAAGAGCAGGTTGCCGCTCTCCTTGAGGTACCCCTTCTCGGCGGAGACCGTGTCGCCACGGACCGCGACCCGCCAGCGGCGCTTGCGCAGCACGGCGCCGATCTCCTCGGCGCCGCCCACCGGGTCGGTGAGGGTCGCGTGCTGCGGCAGGCGCTCCAGCCGGGCCGGCGCGGCGGGCGGGGCGCCGCGCATCGCCCGCCAGTGCTCGGCCAGCCTCGGCACCACGCAGCCGACCAGCGACGTGAAGAGCAGCAGGTAGATCGCGGAGAACCACACCGAGGCGAAGACCTCGAACATGCCCAGCCGGTCGAGCACCGGCGCGAGGTCGGGATTCTCGATGAAGTACCGGTTGACGTCTTCGATGTTGACGCTCCGCTGCGGCAGCACCGAGCCGGGGATCGCCGCGACCGCGAGCAGGAAGAGCAGGATCAGCGCGGTCCGCATGCTGGTGAGCTGCCGCCACGAGTTGCGCAGCAGCGCGAGCACGGGATGGACCCGCCGCGGGCCGGGCGCCCCCGCCGAGGTGCGCTCCTCGGTCGCGACCGGGCGGTCCCCGGGGAGCGTCTTCTTGAGGTCCATGTCAGATGCTGACCTCTCCCACGCCGACCGTGGTCTGCAACCAGATCAGGAAGGTTTCCCAACCGCCGGTGATCAGCGCCAGACCGACCACGATCAGGAGCGCGCCACCGGCCCGCGTGACCCAGCGGCTGTTGCGCCGGATCGCCTTGACGACCCCGAGCATCCGGCGGAAGCCCAGCCCGAAGGCGACGAAGGGCAGGCCAAGTCCCAGGCAGTACGCCACCGCCAGCACCACGGCCCGGTCGGTCTTGCCGCTCACGCTGGCCATCGTCAGCACCGCGCCGAGCGTCGGGCCGACGCAGGGAACCCACGAGAGGGCGAAGACCGCGCCGAAGACTGGTGCCCCGATCAGCCCGGCGTTGGGCAGCCGGTTGATCCGGAACTCGCGCTGCATCCCTGGTACGAGCCCGAGAAACGCCAGCCCCAGCACGATGATCAACGCGCCGCCGATGATCTCCAGCACGCGTCGGTTGCCCAGCAGCGCGCCGGTGGCGCTGGTGAAGAGCACCGCGGTCAGCGTGAACACGACCGTGAAGCCAGCGATGAAGAGCGAGGTGCCGGCGAGCACGCGGCGCGTCCGCTCGGTGCCCGCGTCGAGCTCGGCGCCGGAGAGCCCGGTGACGTACGACAGGTAGCCGGGCACCAGCGGGAGCACGCACGGCGAGAGGAAGCTGACCAGGCCGGCGAGGGCCGCCGCGCCGATCGCCAGCGCGAGAGGTCCGCCGTTGGCCAACTGCCGGAACGTCTCGCCCATCAGCTCGCCTCGGCCGCCAGACGCGCGACCACCGGCTCGAACTCGGCCTGCTGCACCGCGCTCCGGATCACCACCGCGATCCGGCCCTGGCGGTCGAGCACGATGGTGGCCGGGATGGTGTTGGGCGGGATGTCGAAGTCGAGCGCGAGCTTGCTGGACGGGTCGAGGACGCTCGGATAGCTCACCCGGCCGTCCTGGAACGCCTTCGCCCGGTCACGGTCGTCGCGGATATTGATGCCGATGAAGCGCACGCCCTGGCCCTTGGTGGCCTCGTACGTCGCCTCCAGGTCGTCGATCTCGGCCCGGCAGGGCGCGCACCACGAGCCCCAAAAGTTGATCACGACGACCTGGCCGCGATCCTGGCTGAGGTCGTACCGGCCGCCGTCGAGCAGCTCACCGCTGAGCGCCGGGGCTGGCGGGCGCTTGTCGGCGGCGCACTCGATGTAGCCCGCCGAGTTGGCCGCGCAGTCGTCCTCCCACGTGGACCCACCGCACGCGGTGAGCGTGGTGACGGCGAGGAGCGCGGCAAGCACGAATGCCGGGGCCCGGAAACGCATCAGGCGCCTTTGGCCGTCCGGGCGCCCGGGGACATCGCGACCAGGTGCGCGGCCGGCTCCGAGTAGCCGACGCCGACGATCTTCGCGTCTTCGAAGTGGAACGACGTGAGGCTGGCCAGGCTGCACTGGCGGCGGCGAGGGTCGTGCCAGAGCCGCTTGCGCTCGACGTACCGCCGGAGGATCCACACCGGCAGCTGGTGCGAGACGCAGACCGCCTCGCGCCCCTCGGCCGCTACTCGGGCGGCGTGCAGCGCGGCGAACATGCGCTCGGCGATCTGCTTGTACGGCTCGCCCCACGAGGGGGTCACCGGGTCGCGCAGGACCCACCAGTTGCGCGGGTCGCGGAACGAGCCATCGCCCGGCCCGACCCGCTTGCCCTCGAACCAGTTTGCGCTCTCGATCAGCCGCTCGTCGGTCGCCACCGGCAGCTTGAACTGCGCGGCGATCGGTTCGGCGGTCTCCTGGGCGCGCTCCAGCGGGCTCGCCACCACGTACGAGATGTCGCGATCGGCCAGGGCCTGCGCCGCCGCCTTGGCCATCTGCCCGCCCAGCTCGGAGAGGCGGAAGCCGGGCAGCCGGCCGTACAGAACCCGGTCTGGATTGTGGACTTCCCCGTGCCGCAGCACGTGCACCACGGTCTTGCTGGTCATGACCCGCTCCCCGCTGCCGCCGCGGCCGCCGCTGCGGGCAGCGCCGCGGATATCACTTCCAACGCGTCGTCGCCGATCGCGGTGGATACGAACCATGATTCGAACGCGCTGGGCGGCAGGTAGACGCCCCCGTCCAGCATCGCGTGGAAGAACGCCTTGAACGCGGCCACGTCCTGCGTCTTCGCGCTGTCGTAGTCGACCACGTCAGTGGCGGTGAAGAAGATCGAGAACATGCTGCCCGCGTACGCGAGTCGGTGTGGGACCCCGGCGGCGGTCAGCGCCTCGCTCGCGAGCCCGCCCACGACGGTGGCCGTCTCGTCGAGCCGGCGGTAGACCTCGGCGTCGGCGAGGCGCAGGCTGGCCAGCCCGGCGGCACAGGCGAGCGGGTTTCCGGAGAGCGTGCCGGCCTGGTAGACCGGCCCGGCCGGGGCGAGGCGCGCCATGATCTCCGCGCGGCCACCGAAGGCCGCCGCGGGCAGGCCGCCGCCCATGACCTTGCCAAACGTGTACAGATCGGCGTCGACTGGCTCAAGCTCGGCCCAGCCGCCCCGAGCCACGCGGAACCCCGTCATCACCTCGTCGACGATCAGCAGCGCGCCGTGCCGGTGGGCGATCTCGGCGAGCGCCTTGTTGAAGCCGTCGCGGGGCGCCACCACGCCCATGTTGCCCGGCGCCGCCTCGGTGATCACGGCCGCGATCCGCTCGCCGTCGGCGGCGAAGGCGGCCTCGACGGCGGCGATGTCGTTGTAGGGCAGCACAATCGTCTCGCTCGCGGCCGCGCCGGTGACCCCCGGCGAGTCGGGCAGCCCGAGCGTCGCGACGCCCGAACCGGCGGCGGCGAGCAGCGCGTCGACGTGCCCGTGGTAGCAGCCGGCGAACTTGACGATCTTGGAGCGGCCGGTGAAGCCGCGGGCCAGCCGGATCGCCGACATGGTCGCCTCGGTGCCGGAGTTGACCAGGCGCACCTGGTCGACCGGCGTGCGGGCGACGATCTCCTCGGCCAACTCGACCTCCCCCGGCGTGGGGGTGCCGAAGCTGGTGCCCCGGGCGGCGGCCGTCTGCACGGCACCGACCACCTCGGGATGCGCGTGGCCGTGGATCAGCGGCCCCCACGAACAGACCAGGTCGACGTAGCGACGCTCGTCCGCGTCGTACAACCACGGACCGTCACCGCGCATCATGAAGCGGGGCGTGCCGCCGACCGCTCGGAACGCGCGCACAGGTGAGTTGACCCCGCCCGGCACGATGGCGCGGGCGCGGTCGAAGAGGGCATTGGATGCCGGCGTGTCGCTCGCAAGCTCGCTCACAGTGCAGCCATTCTGACAGCGGTACCTGGAGCGGAGGCAGGGCACCCCGGTACTGGGCTGCACCGCCGGGCGACATCCACTAGATCACGATAGGCTGATCGGGTGGAACGTCCGGAGTTGTCCATCGCGGTGCTGCGCGATCCCGACGAGACTATGCTCAAGCTCGCCGGCGAGATCGACATGCTCACCGCGGCCCGACTCTCCAGCATCGTCAACGAGATCCTGACCGAAGCGCCCGTGCGAATCGTGCTCGACATGGCCGGCGTCACGTTCTGTGACTCGCAGGGTCTGGGCACGATCGTGGTGCTGACCAAGAAGGCGAGCCACACGCAGAGTGTGCTTCTGCTCACCAACGTCGGCGACTTCCTGCTGCGTGTGCTGGACATCACCGGCCTGCGGTCGGCACTCACGATCCGCTGACCCGCGCATCTCACGGCAGGTAGTGCCGTGAGCACGCGACGAAGCGCTGCCTAGCCCCAGCGGGCCTGCTCCAGCAAGGTCACCGCCCGGTCGCGACTGTCGGGGTCGGACGAGCGGAGCAGGGCGGTCGCCTCGTCGACCGCCTCGGTCAGCGCGCGCCACTGCGCCTCACGCTCGCGTACCACCTCGGACTGCGCCTGGAGCTGCTGCGTCTTGATCCACAGGTCGACGAAGACCGAGACCTTGGCCCGCAGGACCCACGGGTCGAACGGCTTTGTCAGGTAGTCGACCGCCCCGACCGAGTAGCCGCGCAGGGCGAGCTGGGCGTCTCGGTCGGCGGCGGTCAGGAAGATGATCGGCACGTGGCGGGTGCGCTCCCGCCGCTTGATGTGGCTGGCCGTCTCGAAACCATCCATATCTGGCATCTGCGCGTCGAGCAGGATCACCGCGAAGTCGTCGACGAGGAGTTGCTTGAGCGCCGCCTCGCCGCTCTCCACCGCCACCGTGTGCACCGGCAGGCCCTGGAGGATGGCTTCGAGCGCGACGAGGTTGTCGCGCCGGTCGTCGACCAGCAGTGCCTTGGCGACACCCATCAGGCAGAGCCTTCCTTTGCTCGCTCGCTCGACGTCGGCCCGCATGAGCCCCGTCTCCGCCGCTCACCCACGTTACCCATCGCGGCCGCCACCGTTGACCCAGGCGGCCATCATCTCGATCAGCTCGTCGAGGTCGACGGGCTTGGTGATGTAGTCACTCGCACCGGCGCCGATCGCCGACTCCTGGTCGCCGGGCATCGCCTTCGCCGTGAGGAAGACCACCGGCAGCTCGGCGAAGCGGTGGTTGCGGCGGATGGCACGGGTCGTCTCGTAGCCGTCCTGGTCCGGCATCATCGCGTCCATCAGCACGATGTCCACCTCCGGGTGCTCCGCCAGCAACCGTACGCCATCGACCCCGTTGTCCGAGTAGAGAACGGTCATGCCGTGCAGCTCCAGGGCACTGGTCAAGGCGAAGACGTTACGCACGTCGTCATCGATGATCAGCACTGTGGCGCCGTCGAGCTGGCGGGCCGCGGGCGTGGCCGGACGCTCGTTTTCCTCCGGCTGCCGCAGCATCGGCATGTCGGCGAGGGCCGGCAGGTTGGACCTGGTCACCGGCAGGGTCATCGGCAACGGCGTCTGCACCGACTCCGGCAGCAACACGTCCGGCAGCAGCAGCGTGAACGTCGAGCCGGAGCCCGGCGTCGAGGAGACCGTGATCGTGCCGCCGAGCAGTCGGGCCAGGTCACGGCTGATCGACAGCCCGAGGCCGGTGCCGCCGTATCGCCGGCTGGTCGTGCCGTCTGCCTGCTGGAACGCCTCGAAGATGAGGTCGAACTTGTCTTCGGAGATGCCGATGCCGGTGTCGGCGACCGTGAACGCCACGAGCGGTCGCGACGACGCCGTCTGCTCCTCCGGTGCGGCGGGCGCGATGCGCAGTGTCACCGAGCCGCTGTCGGTGAACTTGACCGCGTTGGAGAGCAGGTTGCGCAGGATCTGCTGGAGCCGCTGCGCGTCGGTGACCACCGCCGCGGGCAGCCCGGGCTCCACGGTGACCGCGAAGTCGAGCCCCTTCTCCTCGGCCTGCGGCGTGAACGCCTGCTCCACGTACCCCCGGATGTCCTGGAGGTTGACCTCGGTGGGCTCGACGTCCATCCGGCCCGCCTCGATCTTCGCCACGTCGAGGATGTCGTCGATCAGCGAGAGCAGGTCGGACCCAGCACTGTGGATGGTGCGGGCGAACTCGATCTGCTTGTCGGTCAGGTTGTGCTCGGGGTTGTCGGCGAGCAGCCGGGCCAGCAGGAGCAGCGAGTTGAGCGGCGTACGCAGCTCGTGGCTCATGTTGGCGAGGAACTCCGACTTGTACGCCGACGCCCGGGTGAGCTGCTGCGCCTTCTCCTCCAGACCCATCCGGGCCAGCTCGATCTCCCGGTTTTTCGTCTCGATGTTGGCCTTCTGCTCGGACAGCAGCTGTGCCTTGTCTTCCAGCTCGGCGTTGGTGCGCTGAAGCTCCGCCGACTGCTCCTGCAACTCGTGCGCCAGCCGCTGCGACTGGGAGAGCAGCTCCTCCGTACGCCGGTTGGCCTGGATGGTGTTGAGCGCGATGCCGATCGTGGAGACCAGCCGCTCCAGGAACGAGATGTGCAGGTCGGAGAAGGCGTTGACCGAGGCGAACTCGATCACGCCGAGCATCTCGCCCTCGAAGAGGATCGGCAGCACCACCACGTCGCGGGGCTTGGTGGTGAGCAGCCCTGAGCGCAGGGTCAGTGCGCCGGTCGCGTCGGTGCTCACCCGGATCATCCGGCGCGAGACGGCCGCCTGGCCGATCAGCCCTTCACCGGGGCCGAAGACCACCTCGTTGGTACGGGTCACGTAGCCGTACGACGCGGCCAACCGCAGCCGCGTGGTCGCCTCGTCGTTGTCGACCAGGAAGAACGCGCCCAACTGCGCCTCGACCAGCGGCGTGACCTCGCCCATCAGCATCCGGCAGACCTCGCCGAGGTCGCGCTGGCCCTGGAGCAGGCCACCGATCCGGGCCAGGTTGGAGTCGAGCCAGCTCTGCTCGGCGTTCTTCCGCGTGGTCTCGCGGAGCGCGACGATCATCTGGTTGATGTTGTCCTTCAGCTCGGCGACCTCGCCCTGGGCCTCGACCGTGATCCGCTGGGTCAGGTCGCCCTTGGTGACCGATGTGGACACCTGCGCGATCGCCCGCAACTGCGTGGTGAGCGTCGCGGCGAGCTGGTTGACGTTTTCGGTGAGGTCGCGCCACGTACCCGAGACGCCCTTGACCCGTGCCAGACCGCCCAGCTTGCCCTCGATGCCAACCTCGCGACCGACCCGGGTGATCTCCTCGGCGAACGAGGAGAGCTGGTCGACCATCGTGTTGACGGTCTGCTTGAGTTCGAGGATCTCGCCCTCGGCGTCCACTGTGATCTTCTGTGAGAGGTCGCCCTTCGCCACGGCCGTGGTGACGCTCGCGATGTTGCGGACCTGGGCGGTGAGGTTGGAGGCCATGAAGTTGACGTTGTCGGTCAGGTCGCGCCAGGTGCCCGCGACCCCGCGCACCTGCGCCTGACCGCCCAGCTTGCCCTCCGTGCCCACCTCACGGGCCACACGCGTGACCTCCTCGGCGAACGAGGAGAGCTGGTCGACCATCGTGTTCATGGTGTTCTTCAGCTCCCAGATCTCGCCCTGCGCGTCGACGGTGATCTTCTGGGAGAGGTCGCCCCTGGCCACGGCGGTGGAGACCTGCGCGATGTTTCGCACCTGGGAGGTCAGGTTGGAGGCCATGAAGTTGACGTTGTCGGTCAGGTCGCGCCAGGTGCCCGCGACCCCGCGCACCTGCGCCTGACCGCCCAGCTTGCCCTCCGTGCCCACCTCACGGGCCACACGCGTCACCTCGTCGGCGAACGAGGAGAGCTGGTCAACCATCGTGTTCACGGTGCTCTTCAGCTCAAGGATCTCGCCCCGCGCGTCCACAGTGATCTTCTGCGACAGGTCGCCCTTCGCCACCGCCGTGGTGACGCTCGCGATGTTTCGCACCTGGGAGGTCAGGTTGGAGGCCATCGAGTTGACGTTGTCGGTGAGGTCGCGCCAGGTGCCGAGTACACCCTTCACCTGCGCCTGACCACCCAGCTTGCCCTCCGTGCCCACCTCACGGGCCACACGCGTCACCTCGTCGGCGAACGACGAGAGCTGGTCAACCATCGTGTTCACGGTGCTCTTCAGCTCAAGGATCTCGCCCCGCGCGTCCACAGTGATCTTCTGCGACAGGTCGCCCTTCGCCACCGCCGTCGACACCTGCGCGATGTTTCGCACCTGGGCCGTGAGGTTGCCGGCGAGCTGGTTGACGCTCTCCGTCAGGTCGCGCCAGGTGCCCGCGACCCCGCGCACCTGCGCCTGACCACCGAGCTTGCCCTCCGTGCCCACCTCACGGGCCACACGGGTCACTTCCTCGGCGAACGAGGAAAGCTGGTCGACCATCGTGTTCATGGTGTTCTTCAGCTCGAGGATCTCGCCCTGCGCGGCCACCGTGATGGTCTGCGACAGGTCGCCCTTCGCCACGGCGGTCGACACCTGCGCGATGTTTCGCACCTGCGCGGTCAGGTTGGACGCCATCGAGTTGACGTTGTCGGTGAGGTCTTTCCAGATGCCCGCCACGTTGGGCACCTCGGCCTGACCGCCGAGCTTGCCCTCGGTGCCCACCTCGCGGGCCACGCGCGTCACCTGCTCGGCGAAGGTCCGCAGCGTGTCGGTGAGCGAGTTGATCGTGTGCGCCAGCTCGGCGACCTCGCCCTTCGCCGAAACGGTGATCTTCTGGGAGAGGTCACCGCGGGCGATCGCCGTGGTCACCTGCGAGATCGACCGCACCTGGCTGGTGAGGTTGGAAGCCATCGTGTTGACCGAGTCGGTGAGGTCGCGCCAGGTGCCGGCGACGCCGCGCACGTCCGCCTGGCCGCCGAGCGCGCCGTCGGTGCCCACCTCACGGGCCACGCGCGTCACCTCGTCGGCGAACGAGGAAAGCTGGTCGACCATCGTGTTGACCGTGCGGCCGATGCGGAGGAACTCGCCGCGCAGCGGGCGACCGTCGATCTCCAGCGCCATGTGCTGGGAGAGGTCGCCGTCGGCCACCGCCACGATGACCCGGGAGATCTCGGTGGTCGGGCGCCCCAGGTCGTCGATCAGCGAGTTGATCGCGCGGGCGTGGTCGGCCCAGGCGCCGTCGACGCCCTCCTCGTCCAGGCGCTCGGTGAGCCGGCCGTCCCGTCCCACGATCCGGCTGATCTTGCGTACCTCGAGGTTTTGCCGTTCCTGAAGCGCCACCACGTCGTTGAATGCGTCAGCGACCTCGCCAGCCACTCCGGCCCGGCGGGGAAGGCGTACTTTAAGGTCGCCGCGACGCACCCGCCGCAGCGCGTCGGCCAGCTCATTGAGAACGGCGGCCTCGTCGGAAGCCGGCCGGGTGCTCACCTGCTTTGCCGTGGTCATGCAAATCCTCGCTC
This sequence comes from Phytohabitans kaempferiae, assembly GCF_042433955.1. NCBI lineage: Bacteria > Bacillati > Actinomycetota > Actinomycetes > Micromonosporales > Micromonosporaceae > Phytohabitans > Phytohabitans kaempferiae. The sequence goes on from NZ_JBHLUH010000004.1 coordinate 661,961, forward strand.
ACCTTGGGTGGTTCCCCACATCATGGCGCGTCGTGGACGGCAGAAGCGAGCGCCAGGCTTGGATGAACCCGGTCAGGCGGTAGAGGATGCAAGCGTGTCAGCGGAGGCCAGAGGGGGGTCCCCAAACCAGGGGCAGGCATGGGCGAAGCGTGCGCCGAGCGGCAACGCCCCGGTGGCGGAGCACGTCCGCCGGGTCAGGCTGCCCGCGGACCGGCGTACTCCGGCGGCGGCCCGGGCCGTGGTGCGCTCGGTGCTGGCCGAGGCTGACCTGGACGAACTGCTCAACGAAGCCCTACTGCTGACCACCGAGCTTTCCACCAACGCGGTGGTACACGCGGGCACGGAGCTGGACATCGAGGTCATCGCGGGCTCGACCGGGCTGATGGTCACGGTCACGGACTACGAGGCCAGTCCGTCGGAGAGCCTGACGGCGGGCCCACGTAACAAGGAAATAGACATTTCGGACGTATCGGAACGCGGGCGCGGGCTGCTGCTAGTCGACCACTTCGCCAGCCGGTGGGGTACGACACACATGCCGACCGGCAAGGGCGTCTGGTTCCGGCTGGACCGCAAGGACGTACCGTCCGCCGAGACGGCCGCCGAGTCGCCCACCCCGACCGCCAGCGTGCTCACCTCGCTGCTCCAGATCGTGCCCGAGCCACACGCCGACGACGCGCTCGGCGACTTCGCGGGGCACCTGCTCTCCCGGGTCGCCGAGCTGGTGGGCGCCGCCGGCGGTGCCATCCGCCTCGACCGAGGCGAGGGCGGCGGGGCGCAGCTGCTGGCCCGGTACGGCCGCCTGCCCCGGCCCGGCGCCGAGCTGCTGCGCGTGCCGCTCGCGGTCAACCGCCCGTACTCGGGGGAGCTGGAGCTGGACGTCGCGCCCTCGGGATACGCCGGGCCGCTCGCCTCACTCGCCGCCGAGCGCCTCGCCCTGCACCTGGAAAACGACCGGCTGCGGCGGGCTGACGTACGCCGCCAGACCTGGCTGACCTTCCTCGCCGAGGCGAGCGAGCTGCTCGCCCAGTCGCTCGACGTCAACCTGACGCTGGCGCTAATCCCGCAGCTCGTCGTGCCCCGGCTCGGTCAGTGGTGCGCGGTGCACACGACCGACGAGTGGGGGCGGCTCCAGCTCGCCGCGGCCACACACGCCGACGAGTCCACGCTGCCGCAACTGCACGCGATGTTTCAGGAGACCGGCCCGGAGTCACCGATCACGCGGCTGCGGGAGGCGTCCCGCAGCGGCTCGCAGGTACCGCTCGGCCCGCCGCTGGAGGGCTTCGCCGTGCCGCTCGCCGCGCGCGGGCAGCGCCTCGGCACGCTCGCGGTCGGCCGTCACCAGCGGCACCGCCACGACGCCGACGAGGTGGCGATCCTCGAAGACGTCGCCCGCCGAGCCGCGCTCGCCGTCGACAACGCCCGTATCCACGAGGAGCGCCGCCGAGTCGCGCACACGCTCCAGCAGTCGCTGCTGCCGCCCGTACTCCCGGTGGTGCAGGGCATCGGCTTCGCCGCCGAGTACGTACCGACCGGCGACGCCGCCGAGGTGGGCGGCGACTTCTACGACGTGGTCCCGCTGCCCGACGAGCGGTGGCTGGTGGTCGTCGGCGATGTCTCCGGCAAGGGCGTGCAGGCGGCGGCGGTCACCGGCCTCGTCCGCGACGTGATCCGCGTGCTCGTACGCGACGGCAAGCCGCTGCCCGAAGCGCTGGGCCGGCTCAACGACACGCTCGTCGAGCGGGGCGGCGGGCGATACTGCACGCTCGCCCTCGCCGCGGTCGGCCGGGGCGACGGCGACCAGCTCGACGTCTCCCTGCACCTGGCCGGGCACGACCGCCCGGTCCTCGTACGGGCCGACGGGCGCGCCTCCTTCGTGGGCACCGGCGGCACCGCCCTCGGCCTGCTCGACTCCATCGCGACGCCGGTCGCCACCGTGCCACTCGACCCGGGCGACGCGCTGGTCTTCTACACCGACGGCGTGACCGAACGGCGGCGCGGGCGCGAGCTGTTTGGCCCGGAGCGGCTGCGTGACACGGCGGCGCCGCTGGCCGGCTACTCCGCCGACATCGTGGCCGCCCGCCTCCGGACGGCCACGATGGGCTTCTCCGCCGAAGCACCGCGCGACGACATCGCGATCCTGGTGCTCCGCAACGAGCCCGAGGCGTGACCTCAGCGCTCGGAGACCTGGCTCCAGACCTGGCGGTCGCGCTCCCGCTGGTCTTCGGTGAAGTTGACCAGCTCGTCGCTCTCGCCGATCTGGCGCACCTCCACCACGGCTTCCTCGCCCTGTGGGATGCCGACCATCGGGCAACGTGAGGCCCACTCGATGGCCTCCTCCCTGGACCGCACCTGGATCAGGTAGAAGCCGGCAATCAGCTCCTTGGCCTCGGCGAACGGCCCGTCCACCACGCTGCGCTTACCGTCGCGGTAGATCACGCGGGCGCCGGCCGAGCTGGGATACAGCCCCTCCCCGGCGAGGAGGACGCCGGCCTTCGCCATGTCTTCGCTGTACTTCACCATCGCGGCGATGAGCTCCTCCGGCGGCTGGCTGATGGCGTCGGGATCGCCACTCTCGGGCGGCGGCGGGTCACCTTTGAGGATCAGCATGAATCGCATCGTTCGACTCCTTCGTCGTCACTCTTGGGCCCGTACCAAAGACTCTGCCGTTGCGGGCCGGACTCCAGGCGGCCCCTGGCGACGCCTGGGCCCGGCACGGCCCGGCAATACAGGCCCTGGACCCTGTCTCCCGGATCTCGGTGAACGAGACGAGGTCCGCGAGAAAGACCCTGGCCACCAATGGCTCTACCAGGGCGTCGAACGACGCGCACGCCGATCGACACACGACCGGGAAAAATCAGGCGCCGAAGAATCGGCCCGGCGCCAGGCGGCCGGCGGGGTCGAAGCGCGCCTTGACCCGGCGCACGAGATCGGGGCTGGCCATCGGCCCCCAGAGGTCGACCGCGTCACGGATCGCGGGCGGGGCGGAGACCACGACGCACGAGCCGGCGCGGGCGAGCAGCACGCCGCGCACCGCCTCCAGCACGGCGGCGACCCGATCGGGGTGAGCATCGCCGGGAAGGGCCGCGTGGATCACGCCGGTGCCGGCCGAGCCGCGCACGGGCACCGCCGCGCCGGCCGCGTCGCGGATCGCGTAGATGGCGGCGTGCAGGTCGGCGGAGGGCACGGTGACCCGCAGCGCGACATCGTCGGGGCCGAAGGGATAGCGCCCCCACCAGGGCGGCGGCTCGGAGCGGATCGAGGCGTCGCCGCCGAGCAGGTCGGCGACCCGGGTCGAGCGCTCCAGCACCTCGCCTGGCTCCCCCTCCACCAGCACCGCGAGCGTGCCCGGCCCGCGCGGCGCCCGCTGGCGGGGCACGAGCACGGGCCGGCTGGCCGGCAGGTCGAGCTCGACCGCCGCCGTCTTCACTCGGCTGCGCAGCACGGGACGGACCAGGTCGTACAGCTCGAGTGGCGTCCAGACCGAGCGCCGCACCCAGGCCCGCGACGCGGGCTCGGGCAGCACCTTGACCGTGGCCGAGACGATCACGCCGAGCGCCCCGGACGAGCCGCTCAGCAGCCGGCCCATGCCCCGGTCGGGCGCGCCCTCCGCGCCCCGGCCGCCGGAGTGGGTCAGGACGCCGGCGGCGCTGATGTAGCTGACCCCGGCGAGCTGGTCGGCGACCGACCCGTAGCGGTGGGCGAGCGGGCCCGCCTCGTCGCTGGCGATGACGCCGCCGATGGTCGCGCCCGTCGACGGGCCGTCGAGCGCGAGCCGCCAGCCACCGCGGGCGAGGGCCGACCGCGCGGCGCGCAGTGGTGTGCCTGCACCGATCTCAGCCGCTCCCTCGGCCGGCGCGTGGTGCCACACCCCCGCCAGCCGGCCGGTGTCGAGCAGCAGGTCGGCGCGGGCCGGGCGGCAGCCCCAGTCGAGCTTGGTGGCCGCGCCCCGGGCCACCACCGCCAGATCATGCTCGACGGCGAGGCGGACGATGGCCGCGACGCCGTCGATCGTCGGAGGTGCGGCGACCCAGCTCGCGGGCGTGCCGGCCACCGTGTCAGCCGGCCCGCCGAGCCGCGCGAAGCGCATGCCGCAGATGTCGACGAGGCTCCGGAAAAGGGCGCCACGCGTCGTCATCGAACAAGTGTACGAATAACCTCGGCCCTCGCGCCAGCCCGCCGACACTTTCATGACGCCCGGTAACGTGGGCGTCCGTGACGACCGAAACCGCCGCGACCCCGCCCGTCGCCAAGCGCCTCCCCGCTGAGCGCACCCACCACGGCGACACCGTCGTCGATGAGTACGCGTGGCTCGCCACCAAGGACGACCCGGACACGATCGCGTACCTCAAGGCGGAGAACGCCTTTACCGAGGCGACGACGGCACACCTGGCCGACCTGCGCGACACGCTCTTCGAGGAGACCCGGCGGCGCACCAAGGAGACCGACCTGTCGGTGCCCACGCGCAAGGGCGACTTCTGGTACTACACGCGCACGGTCGAGGGCCAGCAGTACGGCATCCAGTGCCGCCGGAAGGTGCGCGACGGCGAGAGCGAGCCACCGTCCACCGAGGACGGCACGCCGCTCGACGGCGAGGAGATCCTGCTCGACGGCAACGCGCTGGCCGAGGGGCACGACTTCTTCGCGCTCGGCACGTTCGACATCAGCCCCGACGGGCGGTGGCTGGCCTACTCCACCGACTTCGCCGGCGACGAGCGCTTCACGCTGCGGGTCAAAGACCTGAGCACCGGCGAGGTACTGGCCGACGAGGTGCCCGACACGTTCTACGGCAGTGCCTGGTCGGCCGACGGCTCGACACTCTTCTACCTGACCGTCGACGAGGCGTGGCGGCCAAACCGCGTGTGGCGGCACACCATCGGCAGCGCGGCCAGCGACGACGTGGTGGTCTACGAGGAGAGCGACGAGCGCTTCTGGGTCGGTGTCGACCTGACCCGCTCGGAGAAGTTCATCGTGATCGACGCGCACAGCAAGATCACGAGCGAGGTGCGGGTGATCCCGGCCAGCAACCCCACCGGCGAGCCGGCCATCATCGCGCCCCGCCGGCAGGGCGTGGAGTACTCGATCGAGCACCACGGCCACCGCTTCCTGATCCTGCACAACGACGGCGCGGAAGACTTCGAGCTCGCGTACACCTCGGCCGACGCGCCGGGCGACTGGGCGACGATGATCCCGCACTCCCCCGGCACGCGACTGGAGGGCGTCGACGCCTTCGCCAACCACGTGGTGGTCTCGCTGCGCAAAGACGGGCTGACCGGGCTGCGCGTGCTGCCGGTGGGCTCGACCGACACGTACGACATCGACTTCCCCGAGCCGATCTACAGCGTGGGCCTGGAGGCCAACCCGGAGTACGGCACGTCCACCGTGCGCCTGCACTACGCCTCGTTCGTCACGCCCGACTCGGTCTACGACTACGACCTCGTCACCCGCCGGATGGTGCTGCGCAAGCAGAGGCCGGTGCTCGGCGATTTCGACCCGGAGGCGTACGAGCAGCACCGCGACTGGGCGCTCGCCGACGACGGCACGCGCGTGCCGATCTCGCTGGTCTGCCGCGCCGGCACGCCCAAGGACGGCTCGGCCCCGGCGGTCATCTACGGCTACGGCTCGTACGAGGCGAGCATGGACCCCTGGTTCTCGATCCCCCGCCTGTCCCTTCTGGACCGTGGCGTGATCTTCGCGGTCGCGCACATCCGGGGCGGCGGCGAGATGGGGCGCCGGTGGTACGAAGACGGCAAGATGCTGGCGAAGAAGAACACCTTCACCGACTTCGTGGCCTGCGCGCGGCACCTGGTCAAGACGAGCTGGACCGCCACCGACCGGCTGGTCGCCCGGGGCGGCTCGGCCGGCGGCCTGCTGATGGGGGCGGTGGCCAACCTCGCGCCAGACGCGTTCGCCGGTGTGGTGGCGCAGGTGCCCTTCGTCGACGCGCTCAACACGATCCTCGACCCGTCGCTGCCGCTCACCGTCACCGAGTGGGAGGAGTGGGGCAACCCGCTCGACGACCCCGAGGTGTACGCGTACATGAAGTCGTACACGCCGTACGAGAACGTTTCCGCCGCGGACTATCCGGCGATCCTGGCGGTGACCAGCCTCAACGACACGCGTGTGCTCTACCACGAGCCGGCCAAGTGGGTCGCCCGGCTGCGCGCCACGGCACCGGGCGGCGAATACCTGCTGAAGATCGAGATGGGCGCCGGACACGGTGGCCCGAGCGGTCGCTACGACGCCTGGAAGGAAGAGGCGTTCGTGGCGGCATGGATCCTCGACCGGCTGCGCCGGGCCTGAGGCATGAACGCCGGTCCGGCCAGGCAGCGGCGCCGGGAGATCACAAGCGGGCTGGGCCGCCCGGCAGGGCGGCCAGCTCGGACCAGAGCCCGCCGTCGACCGGCACACCGTCGCGCAGGCGGGCCGCGCGTGTGGCCGCCTCCGCCTCACCGGGCACGGCGGCCGCCGCGAGCAGCGCGCACAGCCGCTCGGCGTGCTCGCGAAACTCCTCCACCGGCCGAAACGCGGCGACGTCGATCGCTACGACGACCATGCCGCCGCTCTCCTCGTACCCCGACGTGAGGGCCATGACCTGGATCATGAGGGCCAGGCTGGCGGCGGGGTCGACGTCCGCGACCAGCGGGGATCGGCCGGCGGCGCGGGGCGCGGCCCAGGCCAGCGGTCGTCCGGGCCGCATCGCGACGCCCACCGCGCCCTCGACGGCGAGCGCCCGCACGTAGCCGCCCAGCCGCCCCACGTCGCCGCAGTTGCCGACCGTGGCGCTGGCCACGCCGTACTGCCGGGCCAGCCGCCGCACGTGCTCGACCGCCGCCCGCCCGGCAAGCTCACCGAAGCCGCCGAGCCCGTCCACCACGGCCGCCGCAGCACGCACCCCGCCCAGTCGCGGGACCGCCTTGGGGTCGATCTCGCCCGTGCGCACCTTTTCGAGGTACGGCACGAGCCGGCGCACGCCGTACTCCTCCTGGCCGACCAGGTCGGACTCGACCATCGCGGCCGCCACCACCTCCGCCCCCGCCCGCGTGGCGCCGGCCGCGAGCAGCACCTTGGTGGCGACCGCGACCAGGTCGTGGGCATGGATCACCCTCATGCTTCCCTCCGGGAGAGCCGCGTTCCACCGGACGGAACACACATCCATAGAGATGTGTCATATTATGAGGGTCAGGGCGGAAGCCGTAAACTCGGACAGGTCCCAATATGATCAGGAAAGTGACGTGATCAATAGCTGTGGGTCGACATTGCCGCCGGAGACCACAGCGACGGTACGCCCGGGCGGCAGCTCGTCGCCGTGGAAGAGGCGCGCGGCGGCGGTGATCGCGCCGGTCGGCTCGACCACAAGCCGCCCCTCCCGCACGATCCGGGCCATCGCCGCGCGGATCTCGTCTTCGCTCACGGTCACGATGCGGTCGAGCCGTTCGCGCAGGTGTGCGAAGGTCAGCTCGGAGAGGTTGACCCGCACTCCGTCGGCCGCCGTGCGGTAGTTGAGCTCGGTCGGCCAGGCCACCAGCTCACCCTTGGCCAGCGACTCCCGGGCGTCGGCCGCCAGCTCGGGCTCGACGCCGACCACCTTGGCGTGCGGCAGCAGCGCGGTGATCGCGGTGGACACGCCCGAGGCGAGCCCGCCGCCACCGACCGGCACCAGCACCACGTCGACGTCCGGCAGGTCCTCGGCGATCTCCAGCCCGACCGTGCCCTGGCCGGCGATGACGTCCCGGTGGTCGTACGGCGGGATGAGCACCAGCCCGTCCTCGGCCGCCCGCTCCTGCGCCACGTCCAGCCGCTCCGGCGGCGGCACCAGCACCACCTCGGCGCCGAGGGCACGTACCTGCTCGATCTTGACGGCCGGCGCGACGTCCGGGATGACCACCACGCAGGGGGCGCCGGCGCGACGGGCGGCGTACGCGAGAGCCTGCCCGTGGTTACCCGACGAGTGCGTGATCACTCCACGGGCTCGCTGCTCCTCGCTGAGCCGGGCGACCGCGTTGGTGGCGCCACGGAGCTTGAACGAGCCGACCGGCTGGAGGCTCTCCGGCTTGAGCCATAGCTCCTCGTCCCACCTGGCCGGCAGGAGCGGCGTGCGGAAGGCGACCCCCGCGATGTCGCGGGCGGCGGCGCGTACGTCGTCGAGCGAGATCAGCTGCATGGTGTACAGAGTGCCCGGAGGTGGCCGCCGCCCCGAGGCCGGGCCGCCCGCTTATCACGAAGCGGCTCCCGCAAGATAGGACAAAAGCCTAGAATCACCCAATGGAACCATCGGACGGCGAGTCGGGTCGCGGCGCGCGTGTCGCCGTGCTCATCGGCGCGGCCATCGTGCTCGTCTCGCTGTGCTCCTGCGTAGCCGCGGTCGCAGCGGTGGTGACCTGGGGCGACGACGTCTACCGCCGGCTCGTGCACGACCGCGGCGAAACGGTGGCCCTCGGCCAGGCCGGGCGGGACGGCGCGTTCGAGTTCACGGTGAGCCGGATCGACTGCGGGATCGCCCAGATCGGCGATTCGTTCGTCAACCAGACCGCGATCGGGCAGTACTGCCTGGCCGAGCTGACCGTGCGTAACGTGGGCAAACGCCCCGCGATCTTCGAGGACGCGCTCCAGCGGGCATACAGCCCAGACGGCGCCCGCTACGCAGCCGACAGTGCCGCCGGCATCCTCGCCAACTCCGAACATCAGCTCTTCCAGAACCAGATCAATCCGGGCAACCGGGTGACCGGCGTCGTCGTGTACGACATCCCGCAGGACAGACACATCGCCGAGTTGGAGCTGCACGAGTCGGAGGACTCGGCCGGGCTTAGAGTGACCTTGTAGGTCCCCCTCTCCTGCGCGAGGGCAGCCGGTGGAGTACCTTCGTCCCCGTACGGGAGGTAGCGAATGTCCTTGACGGTGAGCACGGTGCAGCAGGGCGACACGGTCGTCGTGACGGTTGCGGGTGAGCTCGACATGGGCACGGCGCCGCAGTTGCAGGACCAGATCACTGACCTGCTCGACAAGAGGCGCAGCCGGCTGGTGTTCGACCTGGCCGAGCTTTCGTTCTGCGACTCGACCGGCCTCTCCGTCTTCGTTCGCGCGAAGAACAACTGCGACGAGGCGGGCGGCATCTTCCGGCTGGCCGCGCCCCAGCGGGGTGTCCTGCGGATTCTCGAGGTCAGCGGGCTGGTCGAGGTGCTGGAGACCTACCCCACGGTCGAGGATGCGCTGGCGGCGGGGGCCGCGGCGCCCGCTGCCGACTGAGCGCTGGTCGACCCTCAGGGCGCTCGGCGTCCCGTCGTGCTGCTCCTGTGTGGCGCGTTTCGCGCGTGACAGTGCGCCACCTCCGCATCGACCCGCTCGGGTGACCAGCCGACCACCAGGTCGGCGGCCGGCCGCGCCGCCACGTCCCCCGGTCGAAGACCTCGATCGAGATCCGGATACGGCCGGTGAGCCTGCCGCGCGAGGGCGGTCACACGTCGACCCAGTCCAGGGTCCGCCGCACCGCCTTCTTCCACTTCGCGTACCCCTCCTCGCGTCGCTCCTCCGACCAGGTCGGCGTCCACCGCTCGCTCTCGTTCCAGTTCTGGCGCAGCTCGTCGGTCGACTTCCAGAAGCCGGTCGCGAGCCCGGCCGCGTACGCCGCGCCGAGTGCGGTGGTCTCGGCGACCACCGGGCGGCTCACCGGCACACCGAGGATGTCGGCCTGGAGTTGCATGCAGAGCCGGTTGGCGGTGACGCCACCATCCACTTTGAGCACGTCGAGGTGTACGCCGGAATCCTGCTCCATCGCCACCGCGACGTCGCGGCTCTGGTAGCAGATCGCCTCCAGCGTCGCGCGGGCCAGGTGGGCGTTCGTGTTGTACCGGGAGAGCCCGACGATCACGCCGCGTGCGTCGGACCGCCAGTACGGCGCGAAGAGCCCCGAGAAGGCCGGTACGAAGTAGACGCCCCCGTTGTCCTCGACCTGCGCGGCGAGCGTCTCGCTCTGCGCTGCGCCGCTGATGATGCCGAGCTGGTCACGCAGCCACTGTATGGCCGAGCCGGTGACCGCGATCGAGCCCTCCAGCGCGTACACCGCGGGCGCGTCGCCGAACTTGTAGCAGACCGTCGTGAGCAGGCCGGACTTCGAGCGGACGAGCGACGTACCGGTGTTGAGGAGCATGAAGTTGCCCGTACCGTAAGTGTTCTTCGCCTCGCCCTCGGCGAAGCAGACCTGGCCGACGGTGGCCGCCTGCTGATCGCCCAGGTCCGCGGTGAGCGGCACCTCGCCACCGAACGGGCCGCCGGGCAGGGTCACGCCGTAGCGGCTGGGGTCGGACGACGGGCGGATCCGCGGCAGCATCGCCCGCGGGATGCCGAAGAACGAGAGCAGCTCGTCGTCCCAGTCGAGCGTCTCCAGGTTCATCAGCATCGTGCGGCTGGCATTGGTGACGTCGGTGATGTGCACGCCACCATCGACCCCGCCGGTGAGGTTCCACATCAGCCATGTGTCGGTGTTGCCGAAGAGGGCCTCGCCGCTCTCCGCCGCGGCTCGGACGCCGTCGACGTTCTCCAGGATCCACTGGATCTTGCCGGCGGAGAAGTAGGTGGCCGGGGGGAGGCCGGCCTTCTGCCGGATCACGTCACCACGTCCGTCGCGGTCGAGCGCCGCGGCGATCTGGTCGGTCCGCGTGTCCTGCCAGACGATCGCGTTGTAGTACGGCCGGCCGGTGCGCCGGCTCCACACCACGGTCGTCTCGCGCTGGTTGGTGATGCCGAGGGCGGCCAGGTCGGAGGCGTGGAGACCGCGGTTGTTCATGGCGGTGCGGATGACGGCGGACGTGAGCTCCCAGATCTCCACCGGGTTGTGCTCGACCCAGCCGGCCCGGGGCAGGATCTGCTCGTGCTCGAGCTGGTGGCGCGCCACGTCGTTGCCACTGTGGTCGAAGACCATAAATCTCGTGCTCGTGGTGCCCTGGTCCACCGCGGCGACGAAGTCAGCCATGCTCGTTCTCCTTCAGGTTCCGGCCTCCACAGTCTCCGCCCCGGCCTGAGCCGGCTCAGGTGGCCCCGCCGTGGGCAGGAAACGGCCGAACGGAGTTGGCATGCGGCCGCGCCCGGACACGTATGGATCCAACCTCACTGACGCCCGCGCACCGCGGCGACGATCGCATCGACGGCGGTCACCGGCAGCGACATGGCGATGTCCCAGGTCTCGTCGTCGTGCCCGACCATGATGGTCGCGGTGTCGCCGTCCGCGGCCCAGTGCACGCGCGAGCCGGCCGACTCCCCCACGTGCAAGCAGCGTCGCGCCGCCCAGTCCGCCTCCCGGATCTGACCGAGCGTGGCGAGGGCGGCGGGCGTGGCACGGAGGTTGAGCTCCCAGCCCGACGCCTGAAGCTTGACGGCGACGAGCGTGGGCTCGCCAGGACCGGAAACAGGATCGACCGTCACATCCACCACGTGCGCCATGCTGCCAGGCGCCGCCGTCTTCTCCGCGCGGCCCCTCGGCTCCCGCATGTGGCGGTGTCGGGCCGCGCTGGGACGACGCCTCGCGGGCTCCGGCGCGGGATGCGCCGCTGGTCTAGCGGCCTTCGTCGCCCGCCAGCCGTCACCGCCCCTACTCGGTCCTGGTGACGGTCGACGCGGTCACCGTGCCCTCGGCGTCGGCGGCGCCGGACTCCACGCTCACCTTGTCGCCGGCCTTGAGGTCTTCCAGGGCGCCCGGCACGCGCACGTCGGTGTCGCCGTTGGTGCGGACCGTGACCAGCTCGCCCGACGCCGTCTCCACGTAGACCGTCGTGCCGTCGACCAGCTTCACCGTCCCGGTGGTCGGCGCCTGCGTGTCGCCCTGGGGACCGGTGCCGCCCTGCGTGCCGTTGCGGCCGCCGCCTGGATAGGCCGTCGGAGGGGTGAAGCCGCCCTGCCCGCGGAGCCCGCCGCCCGGGCCGGTCGCGGTGGCCGGCGTCTCGCCCCACGCCTTCTGGACCTCGATGCCGGCCACGAAGCCGCCCACCAGCACCAGGGCCACGGCGAGGACGATCGTCCACCGGTTCCACCAGCGGCGGCTCGCGGCGGCGGCCAGCTCGGCATCCAATGTGGAGGTGGTCAACACAGGCTCCCGGGTCACTCGTAGCGGAGGGCGTCGATGGGGCGGAGGCCGGCCGCTCGGTTGGCCGGCACGCTGCCGAAGAAGAGCCCGATCGCCACCGACACGCACAGCGCGAGCGCGAGCGAGCTGGGCACGACCACCGGCCGCACGCCCACGATCGTGAAGTTGCTGCCGATCAGGGCGGCGGCCACTCCCAGCCCGCCACCGAGGAGGCTCAGCATCGTCGCCTCGGCCAGAAACTGGGTCAGGATGACCCGCCGGGGCGCGCCCAGCGCCTTGCGGATGCCGATCTCGCGGGTCCGCTCGGTCACCGTGACCAGCATGATGTTGGTGATGCCGATGCCGCCCACGAGCAGGCTGATGCCGGCGACCGCCCCGAGCAACGTCGTGAACGTGTCAGCGGTCTCGGTCTGGGTCTCCAGCAGCTGCGACGCGTTTTGGATGCGGTAGGGCTGGGTCGTCGAGGAGGCGGGCACATCGATCCGCTGAGACAGGATCAGCGAGATCTGTGCCTGCGCGTCGGACACCTTCCCCGGACCGGTGGCCTCGATCACGATCGAGTTGAGCGGGCCGAAGCCGGTCAGGGCCTGCCGCACCGCGGTGAGCGGCGCGATCGCCACGTCGTTGGCGTCGAGAAAGCCGCTGGCGCTGCTCTTCTGCTCCAGCACGCCCACCACTGTGAAGAGCGCGCCGCTCACGGTGATCTCCTGCCCGAGCGGGTCGGTGCCAGGAAAAAGCTCCTCCGCCACGGTCTGCCCGATCACAACCACGCGCCGGCCCCGCTCCAGGTCGTCAGCGGTGAACCCGGCTCCTCGGCCGACCGGCGAGTTGGAGGCGCCGAAGTAGCTCGGATAGCTGCCCACGAACTGCTGCACCGAATGATCGGTGCCCTGGTAGGTGAGCGTGGCCTGCGTGCTGGTCACCGGCGAGACCGAGGCGACGTCGGGGGCGAGCACCGGGTCGTCGAGCGCCTCTGCGACGTCGAGCGTGAGGGCACCGCTGCCGCCGACGGCCTGCACGGTCAGCGTGTTGGTGCCCAGCGCCTCGATCCGCTCGGCGACCTGGCGGGCCGAGCCGTTGCCCACCGCGACGAGCAGGATCACCGCCGCCACGCCGATCAGGATGCCGAGCATGGTGAGGCCGGAACGGAGCTTGTTGGCGCCGATGCCGCGCACGGCGAAGCGCAACACCTCGAAGATGCTCATGTCAGCACACGCTCCTGGCGCACGTCGGTGGCGATCTGACCGTCGAAGAGCCGGATCAGCCGGCTTGCCCGCGCGGCCACGTCTTCCTCGTGGGTGATCAGCAGGATCGTGCGGCCGGCCGCGTGCAGCGCGTCGAAGATGCCGAGGATGTCCTCTGTGGAGCGACTGTCGAGGTTGCCCGTGGGCTCGTCGGCGAGCACCAGCGCCGGCTCGGTCACCAGCGCCCGGGCCACCGCCACGCGCTGCTGCTGGCCGCCGGAGAGCTGGTTGGGCTCGTGATCCGCCCGGTCGGCGAGCCCGACCATGTCGAGCGCGACCCGCGCCCGGCGCCGGCGCTCCGCCGCCCTCACCCCCGCGTACGCCAACGGAAGCTCCACATTGGCCAGTGCGGTGGTGCGCGGGATGAGGTTGAACGACTGGAAGACGAAGCCGATCCGCCGGTTACGCACCAGCGCGAGCTGGCGGTCGTTTAGCCTGCTCACGTCGACACCGTCGAGAAGGTATCGCCCGGCGGAGGGGATGTCGAGGCAACCGAGAATGTTCATCAGAGTGGACTTGCCGGAGCCGGACGAGCCCATGATCGCCAGGTATTCGCCCCGCTCGACCGTCAGCGAGACTCCGCGCAGGGCGTGCACGGTGGCAACTCCCTCGCCGTAGACCTTCGTTACCTGGCGGACGTCCAGCACGCTCACCGGCCACCCCCGAGCCGCGCACCGCCGCCGGGCGGGCCACCGCCGCCCTGGAACCCACCGCCGGGGAAGCCGCCGCCGGGCAGGCCGCCCTGGTTGGTCGAGGTGGTCGGCATGTTGATCACGACCTGCTCGCCGACGGTCAGACCCGACGTGATCTCCGTGGCGCTGTCGCCTTCGAGCCCGATCTCGACCGGCCGGGTCACCCGCTGGCCGCCCTCCACCACGGTCACCATGTGGCGGCCGCCCACGCTGGTAAGGGCGGCCGGGTTGACGTACACAACATTGTCGACCTGCCCCACGGTCACGGACACGGAGACGCTCTGCCCCGCGCGCACCCCCTCGGGAAGCTCGTCGAGCGAGAACGTCACGCCGTAGGTCACGACGTTGTTTTGCGAGGTGGCATTGGGGTCGATGGCTGCGAGCTTGGCGACGACCTCCGTGCCGGGGAGTGCGTTCCACGTGACGGCGCCGGTCTGGCCGGCCTTGAGCCTGGTGGCGTCGGCCTCGCCGACCGATGCGGACACCTCCAGCCGGCCGAGGTCGGCGATCTCGATGAAGCCGGACCCGCTCTCGCTGCTCCCGCCGGTGGAACCGCCCGAGGCCGCCCCGCCCACCGAACCGTTGACCGCGGTGACCGTGCCGGCCATTGGCGCCTTGAGCGTCGTGCCGGCCACACCGTCTTCGGCCTCCTCGACCTCGCGCTCGGCCTGGCTCACCTGGGCCTCGGCCTCGGACGTGTCGCTGCCGGCCTCCTCGGCCCGGTCGAGCGCGTCCTCCGCGGCGTCGAGATTGGCCTCCGCGGCGTCGAGCTGCCGCCGCGCCGCCTTGTCGTCGACCGTGGCCAGCACCTGGCCCTTGCTCACCTTGTCGCCCACCTGGACGCGGATCTCGGTCACCGTGCCGGAGGTGCCGAACGAGGCACTTGCCGTCGATGCGCTCCGCACGGTGCCGGACGCGGTGACCGTCGCGGTGACAGTGCCCTGGGCCACCGGCAACGTGCGAGTGCTGCCGGTGCCCGACTCGGCCGCCTCGGCGCTGGCGAACGAGGTGTAGGCCCAGGTCGCGGCGCCCGCGACGGCCAGCGCGAGCACAGCGTTGACCAGCACGGCCGGCGACAGCCTCAACCTCGGGAGAGAGCGGAGCATGGGCGACAGCTTGAAGGAGCCGGCTCGGAACAACCCCTGGGCTAGCTCAAAGCTGCCTGGGAACCTGTCGGCAGCAGCACGCGGAACGCGGACCCCCGCCCCGGCCTGGTGTCCAGCTCGACGCGACCGCCGTGGCTGCTCACGATCGCCGCCACAATGGACAGACCGAGCCCCGAGCCACCATTGCGCCGGGCGCGGCTCGGATCGGCCCGGTAGAGCCGCTCGAAGATGCGCCCCGCGTGCTCGGCGGGCACGCCCGGCCCGTTGTCGGACACTTCGAGCACGGCGACCGGCGAGCGCCTGGGCAGGTCGCCACCGACCGAGGCGGCCAGCGAGCGCGGCGGTCGATAGGCCCCCAGCCGCCCCACGCGCACGGTGATGTCGGCCTGTGGCGGCGTGTGCTGGAGCGCGTTGGCGACCAGGTTGGTGGCGACCTGGCGGAGGCGGTGCTCGTCGCCGAGCACGGTCACCGGCTCGAAGCCGCACTCGTCGTCACCGCCGAACCCGGCCAGCCGCACCGGCCGGTCGGGACGGCGGGCATGCGCGTCGCGGATCGTGTCGGCGGCGATCGCGAGCAGGTCGACCGGGCGGCGCTGCGGCTCGCGCTGGCGGTCGAGGCGGGCCAGCAGCAGTAGGTCTTCGACCAGCAGCCCCATCCGCGCGGCCTCGGACTCGATGCGCGACATCGTCTCGTCGAGCCCGGGGCCGGGCGGGGCGCCACCGCGCCGGTACAGCTCGGCGAAGCCCCGGATGGAGGTGAGCGGCGTGCGCAGCTCGTGCGACGCGTCCGCCACGAACTGCCGGATCCGCTGCTCGGAGGCGGTGCGCGCGGCCACCTCCGACTCGATGCGGTCGAGCATGGAGTTGAGCGCGATGCCCAGCCGCCCCGACTCGGTGTGCGGGTCGGCGTCGTCGACCCGGCGGGTCAGGTCGCCCGCCGTGATCTCGGTGGAGGTGCGCTCCATCCGCGTCAGCGGGCGCAGGCCGATCCGCACCACCGACGCGGCGACCAGCCCGAGCAGGAGCAGCACGACGAACATCACGATCAGGTCGATGACCAGCAGCAGGTCGGCGGTGGCCTCGACCTGCCGCAGCGAGACGGCCGGCACGGCCACGGTGCCGTCGACGCGCTCGACCACCACCACGCGCCAGTGGTCTTCGCCGTCGACCGACTCCACTGTGAACGGCTCGCCGCCCGCCCGCTCCAGCAGCTCGGTGAACGCGCCGACGTCGGGCGGCGAGATGCCCTCGACGTCGGAGGTCGGCAGCGGATTGCCCGCCGCGTCGTAGGAGAGCATCGTCTTGTACGGATCGAAGCGGCCGCGCGGAAACGGATCGGGGCGCACCAGCCGCGCCTGCGGTGGCCGGGACACCGACTCCATGCGGCTCATGCCGGTGAGCTGGTCGTCGATCTGGTTGGTGAGGTATTGCCGGAGCAGCAGGATGCCCGCACCGTTGGACGCGATCAGGGCGACCGCGGTCAGCGCGGCCACCACGACGACGAGGCGGGACCGCAGCGTCCAGTGCCGCCACCTGGGCAGTCTCACTCGTCTGGCGCCCGGGGCAGGCGCAGCGCGTATCCGACGCCCCGCACGGTGTGGATGAGGGGCGGCTCCCAGCAGTCGATCTTTTTGCGCAGGTAGTAGACGTAGGACTCGACGATCCGCCCGTCGCCGCCGAAGTCGTAGCTCCACACACGGTCGAGGATCTGTGTCTTGCTGACCACGCGCCCGGCGTTGACGAGCAGGTAGCGCAGCAGGTTGAACTCGGTGGGCGACAGGTCGACCAGCCGCCCGCCGCGGCGCACCTCGTGCGCGTCCTCGTCGAGCTCCACGTCGGCGTAGCGCAGGATGCCCTGGTCGCCCTCGCCGTCGGGCTCGATGCGGCTGCGGCGGAGGATCGCCCGGATGCGGAGCACGACCTCCTCCAGGCTGAACGGCTTGGTGACGTAGTCGTCGGCGCCGACCGTCAGCCCGGAGATGCGATCTTCGACCGCGTCGCGGGCGGTCAGGAAGAGCACCGGCACGCCCGAGCCGGAGCGCAGGCGCTGGGCGACCTGGAACCCGTCGAGGTCGGGCAGCATCACGTCGAGCACCACCAGGTCGGGCTCGAACTCGGCCGCGACGGCCAACGCCTCGTGCCCCCCGCTCGCCACTCGCACCTCGAAGTCGATGAGCCGCAGCGTCGCGGAGAGCAGGGCACAGATATTGGGCTCGTCGTCGACGACGAGCACTCGGGTCAACTTGCCAGCCACATCACCCTTCTACGGGAACTGCCTCAGAGTTTGCTGGGAACTTCCTAGGCACCAGCTATGACGATCTCATCGCCCTCGATGAGCCCACTTTTGATCTCGGTGTGCTGATCGCCGCGCAGCCCGACCTGCACCGCGCGGGTCTCGTCGCCCGCGGCCGTGCGCACGAGGACGGTGCCGTCGCCGCGCACGGCCGTCGATGGCACGCGCAGCACGCCGGTGACCTCGCTCGTCCGGACCCGGATGCTCGCGCTCTGCCCCACCAGGAGGTCGGTCGGCACCTCCTCGAAGGCGAACACCGCGCCGTATCGCACCATGTCGCCATCGACGGCACCGACGGGGCTGACCCGGACGACGCGCGCCGCGAACTCCTCGCCGGGCCGGTTGGCGAGCGTGACCGTGGCGCTCAGCCCGGCGGCGAGGTGGCCGGCGTCAGCCTCGGGGAAGTCGGCGGACACCTGCATGCCGGCCACGTCGGCCAGGGAGACGAAGGTCTGCCGCGCGGTGACCTCGGCACCGACCGCGCCCGCCACCGACAGCACCTTGCCACCGATTGGCGCTGTGATCTTCGTGCCGGCCAACTGGTCCTCGGCTTCGGCGAGCGCCAACTCGGCACTCGTGACCCGCTGCCGGGCCGCGAGCACCGCGTCTGCGCCCCGCGCACCGCCGCAGTCGGGGCTCGCTCCGCCGCCCGGCACGGAACCGCCACCGGGGCGCGCGGTGCTGCCCGGGCTCGCCGGCGGGCTGGACCGTGACGGCTGGCTCGGCGCTGGCGGCACGACGGAGCGGGACGGCGACGGGGAGGTGGACGGCTGGCCGCTCGGTGACGGGGACGGGGACGCCGTCGGGTTCGGGCCGGGCGTCGGGGTGGTGCCGCCGGTCAGCGCCACCGGCACGACGGCCGCGGTGCCGGTGGCCGAGACCGCGCAGGTGCCCGAGCCACCGTCGAGCGCCGCCTCCGCCTCGGCGAGCGCGTCCTCTGCCTCGGCGAGCGCCTCTCGCGCGTCGTCGACCCGCTCGCGTGCCTCGGTGGCGTCGATCTCCGCGAGCACCTGGCCGGTCTCGACCTGGTCACCGGCACGCACGCCGACCACGGTCACCGTGCCGTCGGTGGCGAAGCCGAGCGTGCGGGTCTGCGCCGGCTCGAGCGAACCGGTGGTCGCGACGGCCGTGGCCACATCGCCCCGGTCGACCCGCGCCGTGCCGCTCTGGGCCGGCGGCGCCGGCTCACCGGCGGTCAGCGCGTATGCCCCCGCCCCGGTGAGGACGACTGCTGCCACGACAAGACCGCACACGAGCCACCGTGTGCGGCCGCGCCATCTCTTCCGGCGAACGCCCATGGGTCGTCAGTCTCGACGGCTCACCTCGCAGAGGGCTGAGGCGTACCTCGGAGTTTCCTCAGAGTCGATTCGAAGCGTTTTCTGAGGTTGGTCTGACGGGGCGTGAAGGTACAGGCGGTTGTATATCCCGGCGTGCCGTAGAGGCCCCCGATCCGCGGCACGACAAAGGATGGAGGACCCACGTGTCTCTGCGCACGCGATGGACGCTCGCACTGGCGGCCGGATCGGCGGCCCTGCTCCTCGCCGCCGGATGCGGCTCGGACGATGACTCCGGCGCAGACGCGGGCGGCGGCCCCGGCGGTGCCTCGGCATATCTCGACTGCCTTCGAGAGCAGGGCATCGACGTTCCGGACACGTTGCCGTCCGGCCGCCCGGGCGGCTTCCCGTCGGGCCGGCCGACCGCGTTTCCGAGCGACCGGCCGTCGGGCGCGCCGGGAGGTATCGGCGGTCCGGTCGGCAGCGCACCGCCCGGGCGGATGGGCGGCTTCCGGCCCGAGGGGGTCGACGACGCGACCTGGCAAAAGGCGCAGGAGGCGTGCGCTTCGGCGCGGCCGAGCGGCGCACCGGGCGGCGGTCCCGGCGGAGCCAACCGCGAGGCCGGCGCCGCCTACCGCAACTGTCTCGCCGACCGCGGCGTCGACCTGCGGGCCAATCCGAGCACCACCGACCCCGAGGTCGCCGAAGCCATCAAGGCATGCGAGGTGCTCCGTCCGGCCGCGACCCCCACTCCATGACCGGCACACCAGTTGCTGCTCGCCACACGCGGCGACCGGCCACACGCGGTGAAGCAAGCCCGCGAAGGCACGCCGGGAAAGGCGACGCGCGAGGGAGGTCAGTCCTCGACAAACCGGGGGCGGGCGACCGCCAGACCCGCCACGATCTGGACGACAGCCGCGCCGATGAGGAAGCCGAGCGGGAGGTTCCAGCCGCCGGTCAGCTCATACAGCGCGCCGACCACCAGCGGGCCGAGCGCCGCGATCAGATACCCCAGGCACTGGGTGAAGGCGGAGAGCGCCACGGTCCCCTCGGGCGTGCGGGCGCGCAGGCCGATCGCCACCAGCGCCAGCGGAAAAGCGCCCTGGCCGATCGAGAGCAGCACGACCCAGACGACGGCGCCGTCGTGCGGGGCGATGGCGAGGCCGACGTAGGAGGCGATCATCGTGGCCGACAGGCCCAGCACGAGCGGCCGCAGGTTGTTCAGCCGCATCGCGAGCGCGGGCATCACCAGCGCCACCGGGATGCCGACCGCGGTCACGCCGGCGAGCAGCAGGCCGGCGGTCTGCGGCCGATAGCCGGAGTCGCGAAAGAGCTGGGCCAGCCAGCCCATCGTCGCGTGGCCGCTGAGCGCCTGCGCTCCGAAGTAGATCGCCATCGCCCACCCCACTCGCGTGCGGGCCGGGCGCACGCGGGCGGCCAGCGGTGCGACCGCGGCCTGCGTGGTGCGGCGGCGAAAGACCGCGGGGAGCCACGGGAGCATCGCGATCACGGCGAGCAGCGACCACGCGCCGAGCCCGGCCCGCCACGAGCCGAAGGCGTCCGCGATCGGCACGGCGGAGGCGGCGGCCACCGAGGCGCCGATGGTGAGCGAGACCGTGTACGCGCCGGTGACCAGCCCGGTCCGGTGCGGGAAGTGCTGCCGCACCAGCAGAGGGAGCAGGATGTTGGCGACCGCGATGCCGGCCAGCGCGACTGCGCTCGTCGCGATGAAGACGACCGTCGAGCCGGTGGCGACCCGCACCGCCTCGCCGGCCAGTAGCGCGACCATGGCGGCGAGCACGATGCGGCCAGCGGTGAAGCGGCGGACCAGCC
Source organism: Phytohabitans kaempferiae (assembly GCF_042433955.1). Lineage (NCBI taxonomy): Bacteria > Bacillati > Actinomycetota > Actinomycetes > Micromonosporales > Micromonosporaceae > Phytohabitans > Phytohabitans kaempferiae. Next base: position 682,476 of record NZ_JBHLUH010000004.1, read on the forward strand.
AGGGCGCGAGCGCTCCGAAGGCGGCGAAGGCGATCGTCGGCATCGTCGTCACCACCCCCGCCATCGCGCCGGAGAGGTGCAGGCCGGTGCGCACCTCCTCGAGCAGAGCGCCGAGGCTGGTGATCGCTACTCGCAGGTTGAGCGCGACGAGCAAGATGCCGGCGAGGATCAGGGCGGTGCCGCGCGGGCGGGCGGCTGGACCGGTCTGGATGGCGGCGGGGACAGGGGCTGCGAGGGTCGATGCTGGCGGAGCCACGGCCTCCATCTTAAAATCATGGGATGATTTATGGTCGGGTGATGTAACCGATGACACTCGCCACGCGCTCGCGTCCCACGCTGGTGCGACAGGTGATCGACCAGCTTCGCGAGCAGGTCGCGAGCGGCGAGTGGCCGGTGGGCAGTCGCATCCCGACCGAGCCGCAGTTGGTCGAGGCGCTCGGCGTGGGGCGCAATACGGTGCGCGAGGCGGTGCGCGCGCTGGTCCACGCCGGCGTGCTGGAGTGCCGCCAGGGCTCGGGGACATATGTGATCTCGGCCGACGAGATGACCGGCGCGGTGACCCGCCGGCTGGCCGGCGCGCAGGCGGCCGAGGCCGTCGAGGTGCGGCGGGCGTTCGAGGTGGAGGCGGCCCGGCTGGCGGCCTTACGCCGTACCCCGGAAGACATGGCGGCGCTCGACGGCGCGCTCGCCGACCGCGAGGCCGCGTGGCGCGCGGGCCGGGTCGAGGATTTCGTCGAGGCCGACGCGGTCCTCCACATCGCGATCGTGGCCGCCGCGCACAATACGATGCTGGCCGAGCTGTACGCCTCGTTCGCCAAGACGATGCTGCGCCCCTCGATCGCCGCGTTCGTGGGCGACGAGCTGCACTCCGAGGACCGGGGTGGCCACGACCGCCTGGTCGAGGCCATCCGGGCCGGCGACGCCACGCTGGCAGCCGCCGAGGCTGGGGCATTTCTGGAGGTATGACGCCAAGACCACTACGGTGCTGGGCATGCTCAAGGGTTTCAAAGACTTCATCATGCGCGGCAACGTGGTCGACCTCGCGGTCGGCATCGTCATCGGTGCCGCGTTCACGGCGGTCGTGACGCAGCTGACCGACTCCTTCCTCGAACCGTTCATCCAACTGCTCGGCGGCGGCCAGGAGCTGTCGGGCAAGTGGACCGTTCGCGATGCGACCTTCGACTGGGCCGCGTTCGTCAACGCCGTGATCACCTTCCTGCTCACCGCCGCGGCCCTCTACTTCCTCGTCGTCCTGCCGATGAACAAGCTCGCCGAGCGCCGCCGCCGCGGCGAGGAGCCGCCGCCGGCCGCACCGAGCGAGGAGGTCAAGCTGCTCACCGAGATCCGCGACGCGCTGCTCGCCTCGCGCGTGCCCGAACAGCACCTCGGCGCCGTCGACAACCTCGTCAACCGGGATCGACCCAGCCAGCGATAGTCGAACATCTGTTCTATACAGTGCCCCGCATGGAACAGCGAAAGCACTGGTGGAACGGCAAATGGGGGCGGCTCGCGCGCCGGGATGTGTACCTGCGCGCCGATGCCGACCAGTGGTTCGTGGAGCAGCGCGCGGGCGGGGCCGAGGGGATCTCCCGCTTCTACGAGTACGACAGCGAGGACGAGGCGTACGAGACCGTCCGCGCGCTGCTGAGCGGTCCGGACGAGTGGCGCTCGCTAGATGGCGATGCCATCTAGGTAGCTGTGCTACCTTCTCCGGCGTGGATCAGGAGCGGCGGGCACAGTGGCTGCGAGGCGTGCTCGACGTCTGCGTGCTCGCCCTGCTCGGCCGCCGCGAGTCTTATGGCTACGAGATCGCCCAGGCCCTCGATCGGGCGGGGCTCGGCCAGATCCAGGGCGGCACGCTCTACCCCGTCCTGCTGCGGCTCCAGCGCACCGGCCTCGTCGCGGCGCACTGGCGCGACGGCGAGGCGGGCCCCGCGCGCAAGTACTACCAGCTCACTCCCTCCGGCGAGGAGGCGGTGCGCCAACTGTCGGCCGACTGGCGCGGGTTTGCCGGCCGGGTCGACGAGCTGCTGTTCCCGCGATGGAAGAGGTGACCAGCCCATGATCGACGAGAGGTGGCTGCAGGCGCTGGGGCAGGAGCTCGCCCGGCACCAGCTCGCGCCGGAGGTGATGCGCCACGTGGTGGCCGAGGCCGCCGCCCACCTGCGCGACAGCGGACAGCCGGCGCTGCGCGCCTTCGGCACGCCGCAGGGATACGCGGCCGCCGTCGCCGACAGCCTCGCCAGCCAGCGCCGTCCACCACGGCGTCCGCCGGGCCGCGTCCGCCTCCAGGCCACCAAAATCACCAAGAGGTACGGGCGCCGCGTGATCCTGTCGCCCACCAACCTGACCGTCCACGCGGGCGAGGTGGCCGCGATCGTCGGGGCCAACGGCTCGGGCAAGAGCACGTTCCTGCGCATCTGCGCCGGCTTGCTGTCGCCCGACTCCGGCGAGGTGGTGATCGACGGGCGGCTCGGCTACTGCCCGCAAGATGGTGGCACCTACGACTTCCTGCTTCCCGAGGAGCATTTCGTACTCGTGGGAGCCGGCCGTGGCATCGACCGTGCCCAGGCGCGGCGGCTGGGGCGCGCGGGCGCCGCGACCCTGCAGTGGGCGCCGGACGGCACGCAGGCCCGCCACCTCTCCGGCGGCACGCGGCAAAAGCTCAACCTGGTGATGGCCTCGCTCGGCGACCCCGACGTGCTGCTGCTCGACGAGCCCTACCAGGGCTTCGACCGTGGCACATACCTCGACTTCTGGCAGCACGTGTGGCGGTGGCGCGACGAGGGCCGGGCGGTAGTGGTCGTCACCCACCTGCTCAACCAACTCGACCAGGTCGACCAGGTGCTCGACCTGAACCCGGGCGCGCGGGAGGTCGCCGCATGAAGCTCTTCACCGTCGCCGAGATGGCGCTGCGCGAGCTGCTGCGCCGCCGTGGCGTACTCCTGCTGCTCCTGACCCTCCCTCTGGTCAGCTACCTGGTCCGGCACGACCACGTGGGGCAGTCGATCCGCTTCCTCCTGCTCGGCCTCGCGTGGGCGGTGAGCACGGCGGCGCTCTTCGCCAGCGGGAGCAGCCGGCAGATCGAGCCGCGCCTGCGCCTGTCCGGCTACCGCAGCCACCACCTCTACCTCGGCCGCCTCACCGCCATGTGGCTGCTGGGCGTGGTGGTCGCGGCCCCGTTCTTCGCGCTGATCGCACTCGACCATGGCGGCGAGGTGCGCCTCGGTGCGGTGGCGGCGGCGATGGCGCTCGCGGTCACGGTGGCTGCCCCGTTCGGCCTGCTGATCGGCGCGCTCGTGCCACGCGAGTTGGAGGGCACGCTGATCCTGCTGGTGACGATCAGCCTGACGATGATGATCGACCCCGCCGACTCGCTCACCAGGCTGACGCCCTTCTGGGCCAGCCGTGAGATCGCCACCTACGCGGTCGGCGACACCGGTTCGGAGTTTCTGGTGCGCGGCCTGACCCACGGCATCCTGGTCAGCGTGCTCGCGACCGCGCTGGTGGCCGTGCTCTCCACCATCCGCCTGCGGACCCGCCCCCACCTCCGGTACGCGGCTCCACGCTAGGGCCTGCCCGTGCGCACGCGGCAGACGCTGGTCAGGTGACCGGCTAGCGTCGAGTGCATGGAGGACGACCGCCGCACCGACCGGCTCCGCCGCCGGTGGGACCGCATGTCCAGCTCGTATGACGGCAGCATGACCCGCGCCGACCGCCGCTTCTTCGGCGACACGAGGCAGTGGGTCTGCGGCCAGGCGACCGGCGATGTGCTCGAGGTCGCGATCGGCACCGGTCTCAACCTGCCGCACTACCCCGGGGGCGTGCGCCTGACCGGTGTGGAGTTCAGCCCCGGCATGCTCGCGAACGCCCGCCGCCGCGCCGCCGAACTGGGCCGCGCGGTCGACCTGCGCGAGGGCGACGCCCAGGCACTGGATCTGCCGGACGCCGCGTACGACACGGTGGTGTGCACCTTCGGGCTGTGCGCCATCCCCGACGACCGCAAGGCGCTGGCGGAGATGGCCCGAGTGCTCCGCCCCGGTGGCCTGCTCCTGCTCGCGGACCACGTCGAGGCCGGCCCGAGGACGCTGCGCGCGGTGCAGTGGCTGCTCGAACTGGTGACCGTACCCACGGCCGGCGAGTACTGGCGCCGCCGCCCAATCCGCCAGGTCGAGGCGATGGGGTTCACTGTGGAGGGTCACGACCGCTTCCGGCTGGGCCTGGTCGAGCGGCTGGCAGCCCGCAAACCGGCCACACACCCCGAGGAGCAGCCCAGCTAGGAGACCGTGCAGGGGGCACCGGCCGGCAGGCCCCTGGCCGCAGATCAACCTCCGCGAAGCACCGACAATCGCTCATAGGCCCCACGCACCGCCGCGCCGCAGCGGTCTGGACCACGACGGGCATCGCGGCAGCCCATATCCCTCCCTTGGCATAGATCGTCTAGCCGTGCACGGCTGGGAGGGTGATCGTGAAGGTCGTGCCCACGCCGAGTTGGCTCGCGACCGTGATGGTGCCGCCGTGGTCGGTGACGATCTGGCGGGCGATCGACAGCCCCAGCCCGCTCCCGCCCGTGCGGCGGCCGCGGGCCGAGTCCGCGCGCCAGAAGCGGTCGAAGACGTACGGCAGTGCGGCCGGCGCGATGCCCGTTCCCGTGTCGGCGACCCGGACCACCGCGGTCGTGCCGTCGACCGCGGCCGTGAGTGTCACGCTGCCGCCGGAGGATGTGGCACGCAGCGCGTTGGTCACCAGGTTGCCGAGCACCTGCCGCAGGCGGTCAGGGTCGGCGTACACCTGAGCCGGGCCCGGCACCGCCACCACCAGACGCACGCCCGCGGCCTCGGCCACCGCGTGGTGGGCGGCGCGGCTGGTCTCCAGGAGTTCGGCCAGGTCGATGAGCGTGCGGTGGTACGCGAGCGTGCCCGCCTCGGCCAGCGCCAGATCCTGGAGGTCGTTGACGATTCGCTGCTGGAGTACGGCCTCCTCGTGCAGCGACGCGAAAAGCTCGGGGTCGGGGGCGATCACACCGTCCTTGAGCGCCTCAAGGTAGCCGCGGAGGTTGGCGAGCGGTGTACGCAGCTCGTGCGCGACGTCCGCGACCAGCCGGCGCTGCCGTTCCTCGCCGCGCTGGAGGGAGTCGGCCATGCGGTTGAAGGAGCGGCCCAGCTCGGCCACCTCGTCGCTGCCCACGACGGCGACGCGGCTGGTGAGGTCGCCACGCCCGAGCCGGCCGGCGGCCTCGGTGAGGCTGGCGATGGGGCGGAGTACACGGCGGCTGAGCACGGCGGTGCCGGCGAGCGCGAGCAGGGCGATGCCGGAGGCCGCGGCGAGGATGGGGGCGACCGCGAGCGGCGACGGCTGCTCGCCGGCGAAGCCGAGCGTCACCCGCAGCGGGGGCGCCGCCACCTCGCTGATGACATCGGTGAACGCCTGCGAGAGGCAGCTCTCCAAGGCCACTCCGACCAACCCGGGCTCCTTGCAGGCCGAGATCCGCTGCTCCCCGAACTCCAGGTCGCGCCGCGACTCGGCCGACTTCTGCCGGCAATCGGCCACCGCCCGGGGATCCGCGTCCGGCGCTCTGAAGGTGGGTACCCCGAAGGTGCCATTGATCTTCTGGACCGGGTATCCGCGGCGGGTGACGCAGGCCGCGAAGCGCACCCCGGCCCGGTATCCGCTCGCTGCCTTGGTCGTTATGCCGAAGGGGTCATCGGCCGCACTCAGATCAAGCTTGGGGCGGGGGTCGACGAGCGACGCCGAGGGGCCGAGATCGCGTGCGGTGATCCCCTGAAGCGTGTCGGTGTCGGACACCACGATGCCCGACTCGGTGGCCAGGTGGATGCGCTGGCCGGTACTTATGGAGAGGTCGTAGACGAGGTTGGGCACGCCCTCCCAGGTGCCGTGCGTCTGCCCGTACTCGAGCAGCGGCGTCGTGACCCGGTCCATCACCGCGCGGTCGGCGGTCTGCGACTCGGTGATCTGCTGCGACGCCTGGCGGAGCACGATCCAGGCGGTGGCGCCCACGGCGGTGACGGCCACGAGCGTGACCAGCACCAGCACGCGGACGCGGAAGCTCAAGACTCGGCCAGCCGGTAGCCGCGGCCGTAGACGGTCTGCACGTAGCGGGGCTCGGCGGCGTCTTCCTCGATCTTGCGGCGGAGGTTCATGACGTGGGCGTCGACCGTGCGCTCCAGCACATAATGGTCGAAGCCGAACGCCCGGTCGATGATCTGCGCCCGCGTGAACGCCCGCCCCGGCTCGCCCGCCAGCACCTCCAGGATGCCGAACTCCTTCGCCGTCAGCACGATGGGCCGCCCGCCGACCCGTACCTCGAATCGCCCTGGATCGATCTCCAGGTCGCCCACCTTGAGGACGGCCTGGTTGCCGGCGGTGACCGCGCCCGCGCGGCGGAGCAGCGCGCGGACGCGCGCGGTCAGCTCGCGAGGGCTGTAGGGCTTGGTGATGTAGTCGTCCGCCCCCACGTCGAGGCCGAGCAGCATGTCGTCTTCGGTGGTGCGGGCGGTGAGCAGCAGGATCGGCACCGCTGACTCGCCACGCAGGATGCGGCACACGTCGAGGCCGTCGACCTGCGGCATCATCACGTCGAGCACCACGAGGTCAGGCTTGCGAGCGCGCGCCTGCTCCAGCGCCGTGCGCCCGTCGCCCACGACGAGCACACTGTGACCCTCCCGCTCCAGGTAGACCCGGATCAGGTTGGCCTGCTTGGGGTCGTCCTCCGCGACCAGGATCCGCGCGCTCATGGTGACCCATACTGCCTCGCGCCGCGATGAAGTTGCAGTGAAGAACGGCAGACAGACGGCTTCTTCAATGGTTCTTCACGACCGCCTCCGTACGGTGCCGCCCATGGGACGCGAACAGGAGGAACGGTGGCGCCGCGCCGCCCGCCGGCGGATCCGCGAGACGCTCGCCCTGCGCCGGGCCGCCGCGGCAGCCGCGGAGGACCAGCGGCATGCGGCGTGAGAACCGCGCACTCGTCTACGTCGTGGTCAGCGTGGGCGCCGTCGTGGGCGGGCTGATGTTCGCGGCCGGCGGCTTCGCGATTCGCAACAATTCATCTGGTACGCCCACCAACTGGACCGCGGCTCCGACCCTCCCACCCCCAACCACCGTCGAGACCCCGGAGGCACCGCCGCCCACGACGGCTCCGCCGACGTTCCCGCAGAGCGGCGAGGGCACCTTCCGGCGCGCGACCGGCGACGCCGAGCGCGTCGGCACCGGTCGCCTGCTCCGCTACCGGGTAGAGGTGGAGCGGGGCCTGGGGCAGGAGCCGGGCGAGTTCGCGCAGTGGGTCGACCGCGTCCTGGCCGACCCCCGAGGCTGGACCGCGCGGGGACGGTGGGCGTTTCAGCGGCCGGCCAGCGGACCGGTCGACTTCATCGTGAAGCTCGCCAGCCCCGACACCGTCGACGAGATCTGCGGCCGGTACGGCCTGGACACCGGTGGCGAGGTCTCCTGCCGCGGCCAGGAGAACGTCGTCATCAACGTCAAGCGCTGGATCCTGGCCACGCCCGCCTACGCCGGCGACGTCGACATGTACCGCCATCTGGTGGTCAACCACGAGGTCGGCCACTTCCTGGGACACGGCCACGCGTCGTGCCCCGGCAAGGGCCGGCCGGCGCCGGTGATGCAGCAGCAGATCTACGGCATGGGCGGTTGCGTGCCGAACGGCTGGCCGTACCCGCAGGGGCAGTAGGGCGGAAGGTCGCATACGGGCGTTGTGTGTGGCCTTCCGCCCGGTGGTCCTCGCCTGTCTCACGGTGACCTTTCGCCCCTTCCCTGGTGACTTTTCGCCGGACGTCGCCGGTCGTCGTCCGGGCAGATCGCAGCCCAGCGACGATCGGCAGGACAGCCCTAGCCCGGTTGGCTGGTTGCGCCTATGCTCCGGAAACGTGTCTAGCGTCGGCGGGGGGCCGGGCGCGGGCCCGCGAGGGCTCGGCGCCCGCATTGTCGCTATCCCACTGCGATGGCTCGGCCTGAGTGCCGGCGTCGCCGCCCTCGCCGCGTCCGGGCTCTTCGGCGGGCTGGAGACGGCAGAAAAGCCCGAGGTGCCCCCCGTCCAGGTCAACGAGCTCAGCGAGGGCGAGCCCTGGAATGTGACCATCACCGGCGCCCGCCTCGTCGGCGACGGCCTCCCCGGCATCCGGCTGGACAACCCCGCCAACCGCTGGGTCGTCGTGCTCGCCACGGTCGAGGTCACCGCGCCGACGAGCCGCAACGACATGCGCGAGGTCCTAGAGATCTCGGGCGTCGAGGGCCTGGTGAAGGACCCCGCACTCCGCCGGCTCGACCCGGGCTACATCATCGCGCTGCGCGACGGCGTATCGGTCACCTATCTCCAGCCGTCGATGCCGGAGAAGCTCGCCTACTTCTGGGAGCAGGAGAGCACCGCCCCGGTGCCCACCGAGGTAAAGGTGACAATCAACCAGAAGACCTACCGGATCGACTCACTGGCCGGCCACAAAGCCTGGCTCGGCCTCGAACCTCGCGCCGAGCTGACCGTGCCCGTCGAGGATCGGCGCGACCAGTGACCCCGTCCGAGCAACCCAACCCCCCGGACGGTTGGCCTCCGCCCGGCGCCGTCCCACCAGGCCCGTTGCCGTCTACGGGGCAGGTGCCGCCATCGGGGCCGGCCGCCTCGGGCGGCTGGCCACCGGCTGGTGGTTGGCCCGCTGGTGCGCCCTCGCCTGGTGGGCAGCCGGCCTTCCCCCCACCGCCCCCACGCCCGGTAGTGCCACCACTCGGCGCCCCACGCATCACCATCCCACCGCCGGGCGGACGGCTCAACACTCCCCGCCCGGCGACCACCGGCCGGCCCGGCGCGGTCCCGCATGGCGGCCCCGTTCCTTCAGCCAGTGGCGTGCCGGGCGTAGTCCCGCCGGCCTCGGTCCCGCCTCGTGGCGCAGTCCCGCCCGGATCCGTTCCCCCGGCTGCGATCCCGCCCGGCGCCTTCCCCACTAATGCGCTCCCAGCAGGCGGCTTCCCCTCTGGCATGGTCCCGCCAGGTGGCTCCCCTCCAGGCCCGGCCCCACAGCCTGGCCTCCCACCGGGCGCGGTCCCGCAGCCCGGACTCCCGCCGAGCGCGGTCCCGCAGCCTGGCCTTTCACCGAGTGCTGTCCCACCGCATGGTCGGCCGGCGGGCGCGATCCCGCCGGGCGCCATGCCCGCGCAGGGCGTTCAACCTGGCGGTGTTCTGCCGGGCGCGATGTCCGCCGGTGGCCCGTCAGGGCCGGTCCCGCCCGGAGGTGCGTTCCCGCCCGGTGTGGCCTCGCCTGGTGCTGCTGTCGTGACGGCGGCCGGCGGCGGCGCGGCACCCTCCGGGGAGGAGATTCGCAGCCACCGGGCGCCGCCTGGACGGGTCGAGCGGGTCGGCAAGCGGGCGCGGGTCGGCATGCTGCTGGTGGCGGCGCTGGCGGTCGGCGGCGTGGTGGCCAACTGGCGTCCCATCGATGGTGACCGTGCCGACATCCGCGAGCGGCCGTACATCGCCGCCGGCCAGATCAATGAGCCGGTCTCGGCCCGCACGTTCGAGGCGCGGTTGGTCGGTGTGCGCGGCGCCAAGCTGCTCAATGTACGCAGCAAGCGCTACGAGACGGGCGGCGTGTGGATTGTGGTTCGCGTGCGAGTCACCGCCACGACCGAGGACACTGTCATCGGATACTCGGCGCTCATCGACGACAAGGAACGCGAGTTCCTGGTGAGCAACCGGTTCACGCAACTGTTCGCGGGCGGGTCGCGCACGTTCCAGCCGGGGATACCGGTGGAGGGCGACATCGCGTTCGAGGTGCCGCGTGACGTGGCCACCTCGCTGCGCCTGCGCCTGGCGACGCCGATCGTCGACCAGCGGATGGAAGGCATGGCCGAGATCAAGCTGCCGAGCGTGGACACCGCCACTGTGGACGCGTGGGCGACGCAGGAGGAGCCCGCGGCCATGGAGAGCCCGAAGGTGGTGCCGTGACCCAGCCACCTTCCCCGTGGGCACCGGCCGAATCCGCCTGGCCCCCGCGCGAGGACGATCCGCCTCCCGCACGTGAGTCGGATACCGCGATCATCCCGGCCGTCGAGCCCGACACCGCCGCTTTCCACGTGAACGGGTACGGCGATCCGAGCCAGGCGGATACCGCGGCGCATCCGCACGTCGCCGAGCATGGCTCGCGGGCGGCTGGGCAACAAGCGCTTTCGTCACCGCAGGAGCCACCACAGTCGGGCCGGCCGGAACGTCCGGCACCACCGCTCGGTCCGAAGCCGCCGGTGATGCTCAACCCGCTGCCCAAGCCGCCGGCAACCGGCTACCTGAACACGAGCCCACAGCCGGAGCCGCCCGCGCCCCAGCCGGTGGCCGTGCCGCACGGGCCGCAAGCGGTCACCGCGCCACAGCCGCTGGTCACGCGGACCGCGCCGCCGCCGACGCCAGCCGGTGAGCCGCCGACGGGCGTAGCGCCACGACAGACACCGTCGGCCCAACCGGAGGCGCGGCCGCCGGACGGGCCGCCACCGGCACCACGGCACGCGGCGCCGCCGGAGGACGCGGTCTTCCAACCAGAGCCGGAGACGGCGGTCTTCCGCGCGCCGGCACGGGAGAACGCGGCGTTTCAGGGGCGCCCGGCGGATTCGGTGGCGCCGCAGATGCCGCCCGAAGCGCCGCCGCGGGCCGCACCGCATCCGCCACAGCCGGCGGCCCAGCCAGCGCCGCACCACGCAGCCCAGACAGTGCCGCAGCAGCGAGCACCACACGCGCCGCACCACCCGGCCGGGGCAGTGCCGCACGACCAGCAGGCTCCGGCGTCCTGGGCCAACACGCAGACGTCGCCCTCACCGTGGGCCGCACCGACAAGCCCGCCGCACCAGGAGCCGATCGGGTCGGGAGGCGCGGTGCCGGGCGCCGGATCGGCGCTCGCGAGCACGCAGCCGCACCGGGAAGCGGGGAATTCGACGCCCGCGCTGCCGGGCCTGGCGCCTGCTCCCGGGCAGCCGGTCGGCACTTCGACGCCGCAGCCGCCCGTGCGCGCGCAGGCCTTCGCGCCGCCACAGCCACAGCCGATCACGCACAGCCCTGCTGGGTCGCCGCAGTCGTTCGGGTCCGGTGCGGCGATGTCACCACAGACGCCGGGCACCTACGCGCAGGGGCAAAGCTTCCCGCCTCCAATGCCTGGCGCGCCTCCGCCGCCGCAGGGATTTTCGTCGCCCGGGCCGGCACAACCGCAGGGCCTCGCGCCATCCACGCCGGGCGCGTACCAGCAGGCACAAGGCTTCCCGCCATCGATGCCTGGCACGTCCGCGTGGCCGCAAGGGTTCCCGCCGCCACAGCCACCACCACCGCAAGGTTTCGCGCCGCCGGGCACGCCGGCGCCGCCACAAGGGTTCGCACCGCCGCAGACGCCTGCCAACGGCGCACCCCCACCGCCGCACAGCACGCTGGCGCCGCCGCAAGGGTTCGCGCCGCAGACGCCTGGGAACGGCGCGTCCGCACCGCCGCCGCACGGCTTCCCACCGTCACCGCACGGCCCGCAAGCACCGCAACACGGGCACGCGCGGCCGCCACGAGCGCTGCCGCACGGACACCAGACGCCGCCGCAGCCACCGACCGGGGGCGCGGCCAAGGGGTGGTGGCGGCGCAACCTCTGGGGGCTCATCGCGCTCCTGCCGATCCTCGCGCTCGCCCTCGCCCCGAGCGTCAAGGATGGGCTGGACATGTACAACCGCTTGGATGCGCACGAAGCGGTCCTTCCCGGCGGGGATGGCTGGGTCGCGTACGCCGACGCGCGGATGCGGCTCGTGGACTTCGGGCCGGCGACAGATCTGCGGACGTACAGTGGCGATCCCTTCACGCCACCAACCAACACCAAGGTATGGCGGGCCACGATCGCGTTCGAGGCGGCCGACAAGGAGGCGGTCCTCGGCTGCAACCTGTCGCTCGAAGACAGCGAAGGGCGGCTCTTCAGCCCCAATCCCACCGAGCTGAGCGGCACGCGTTCGCGCTTTCCCGCCTGTACGCCGGAAGATGACAACGCGCCGTCGCCGTGGGAGGTGCAGCTCTACTTCGTGACGCCGGAGTCGGCCCAACCGGCGGCTGTGCGGGTGCTGCGGGCCACGCAGCTGCCGCGCTACGCCCGGCTGCCCGCCTCCTGAACACCATCCCCGACAGAGGACGAGTCAGGGCTCTCCGAGTCGGCTGGAGATGACTCAGTGGACGCGGGCTGGAGCCGCAGCACGCGGTCGACCGCCGCCCCCAGCAGGCAGGCGAGCAGCACCATGCCCACGGCGTCGTTGAGCAGGCTGAGCGGCCCGGAGATCGGTATCCAGACCGCGCCCAGCTCGCGTGGGCCGATAATCAGCCGCTCCACCTCCCACAACCAGTCGCTCGCGGTCTGCGCCACGAGGAACGCGATGCAGAAGAACAGCATCGGCGCCAGGCCGGCCTGGGCCAGCGTGCGGATGCCGTGCACGAGCGGCGTGAAGCGGTCGCGCATGTCGGAGGAGACGTTGGCCCCGACGACGCGTACCGGTTTGGGCAGCGCGTTCCACCGCTTGCCCGCCCGCTGGAGCAGCTCGGAGCTGGAGGGCGCGGGCGGGGCGAGCTTGTGCCCGTACACGACAGCGCCGACCGCGAGCCACGCCAGCGGTACGACGATCACGCTGTCGGCCGACGCGATGGCACCGACCAGCCACTCCGAGGTGCTGCGGACGAGGTTGGTGAGCGGCCCGAGTGCCTCGACCACACCGTTCCACACGTCGAGCAGCCACTGCACAACCTTGCGCCCCTGCACCCAGTCGGTGATCGGGGTCCGCGCCTGGTTGAGCGCGGCCACCGTCACGAGGATCCACGCGACCTCGATGTACGCGCCGACGATGCCGAGCGCCGGCCATCTGCCCCCGCCACGCCAGGTGTTCAGCAGCCAGCGCAGCAGCACGGCGAAGACGATCACGACGATCAGGCCGATGGTCATGTCGAACGGCAGCCGCTCGTCCAACTCCCGACTGAGCACGGTGGGGTCGTCGAAGACCCGGGCGTCGTTGAACGACGCATCCCTCCAGACCTCGTACACGTAGTCGGAGATGTCCTGGGTGAGGTAGCCCCAGGACGCGTACACGGCGAGGAACGGCACCAGCGCGCTGGCAATGTGGTCCAACAGCGTCGACCGGCGCGGTGCCGCACCCTCCAACGTGTCCGAGTCGGGCGGGTCGGCGGTCGCGACCGCCAGCCAGGGCAGCGATGGACGCATCACGCGGAGCATGAGGACCAGCGCGCTCAGGGTGGCGATGGGGCCGAGAATCACCACCATCATGCCGAGCGCCGCGTGCACCTTGCTCGCCTGCACGGCCCCGATCAGGATGAACGCCCGCGCGGCCGCGCCCGCGAAGTAGAGCGCGAAGAGCACCGGCCAGTGCCGCCAGAGCAGCCGGACCGCCATCGCCAGCACCGCGCCGGTCTCGACGACGGCGCTCGTGAACGTGCGATAGCGGCGCGGCCGCGGTGGCAGCGGCGGCGCCGCCACTCCCCCCGTGGCGGTCACGGGCCACAGGCTAGCCCAGCCGTCCCAGGCCGGGATACCCCCTGCTCAGCCGGAGGTGGGGTGCGTGCGCCGCCAGTACTGCCGCTTTGACTCATCGCGCACGACGACGCCGAGCTTGCCCAACTCGCTGCGCAGCTCGGCGATATCTGTCTTTTCGCCCTTCTCCAGCGCCTTGGCGCGGGCCTTGAGCAGCGCGTCGGCGCTGCCCGGCAGCTCCGGATCGTCCGGGACCCACCGGCGGAACTCGTCGCGGTGCGGGTCGCCGGCCGCCGCCCACGGGTATCCGTGTGCGAGGAAGCCGTCCCGCATCCGGTCGGCGCCCAGGTCGAAGCCTTCCCGCGCGAGCTCTTCGGACTCCCGCCCGAGCAGTACCAGTTGCTTGCCGTCGACGAAGACCGCCCGCACGTCGCTCCGGTTGACCGTCTGCTTGGCGTCGCCCCGGCGCAGGGTCACGTCGCTGTCGGTAATCGCCACGCGCAGCGTTTCCATCGCCCCGATGAACGCGAGCACGAGCCCCACGACCGCGCCCACGGCGAGGCTGACGATCGTGGCGAGCGGCTCGTTGTCGGCGACCGAGGCGAGCAGCTCGATCGGGCCCTTGAACGGGATCCACGGCAGGTCGGCGAGCCAGCCGGCGAGCGCCTGGAGCAGCCACCCCGCGCCGGCACCGGCGAGCGGCAGGCCCACCCACGTCAGCCCCACCGCCCACGCCGGCTCGGAGACGACGGTCTCGTTGCGCTGGTACACGGCATTCACCGTATCTACCTCGCTCCGTCGCTCGGCGCTCGACCATCGTCGCGGTCAGCGCCCGTAGCCTCGCGACTCCCGCTCACGCCTACCTCGCTCCGTCGCTCGGCGCTCGACCGCCGTCGCGGTCAGCGCCCGTAGCCTCGCGACTCCCGCTCATTGGTGCACCCTTGTTTCGCTCGATCCGGTCATGGGTTGGGCGCACCGGTG